>JADBWK010000186.1 GCA_020404895.1 Pseudanabaena sp. M085S1SP2A07QC
AAAGCTGTTACTCGTTGAATCTCCATCTAAGTGCAAAACCATCCAAGCCATCCTCGGTAGTGAATGGCAAGTAGAAGCTTCCTTTGGTCACTTTACGGAACTAGCTAAAGATGGTGAAGATAGCTTGGGCTTTACCATGCATTCAGATACCAACAAAATTGAATGTCGCTATCAATTGACCGAAGGTAAGGGACAACAGGTAGTCACTAAACTCCGCGCTGCGGTGAAGAATGCTTCAGAAGTGGTGCTGGCTACCGACGGCGATCGCGAGGGTGAGGGAATTGCTTGGCATTTGCAACAGCAACTGCATCTGCGTAATCCCAAACGTGCTGTCTATAACCAGATTACGCCTACGGCGGTTAAGGCAGCGATCGCTAATGCTCATCAGTTAGATTTGAACCTGATTTCGGCGCAACGCGCTAGACAATGCTTGGACAGGTTGATTGGGTTTAAGGTTTCACCGCTCGTGCGTCGTACAAGTGGCGGTAGCTCGGCGGGTCGGGTGCAGTCGGTGGCTTTGCATATTGTCTGTCAGAGGGAACGCGAGATTAATACTTTTGTGCCGATTACTTACTGGTCGGTATGGACGGAATATGCTGAAGGCTTCACGGCTTTCTATGCGGGTAGCAGTGAGATTGAGCCTGTGCTTGACGATCAGGATGTCACCGATGATGCGGCGGAAGTGAATACGGAATCTACGGTGGAGTCAAAACGGGTATTGTCGGAAGCGGAAGCTACCAGAATTATTCAAGTGGCGCGTAATCATCCCCATGTCGTTCGCGAAGCTACGGGTGTCACTGCTCAAAAATCCCCATTGCCGCCTTTCATCACCAGTTCGCTTCAGCAAGCTGCTTCTGTAAGATTAGGGCTATCGCCTGAAGAGACGATGAAGGTGGCTCAAGAGTTGTTTGAGGGTGTCGATTTACCGAACGGTCGTAAGGGTTTGATTACCTACCATCGCACTGATAGCACTAGTCTCGCTCCTGAGTTTTGTGCTGAGGTGAAGGAATGGCTATCAAAACATGATCCTGATAATGCTCCTAAGAAAACTACTCGTCATCGCGAACAAGCGACTGCTCAATCCGCCCATGAAGCGATTCGTCCTACCTATTTGAGTATTACTCCCAAAACGGTTAGAGAGCATCTCAGTGCCAAACAACATCAACTCTATGAGTTAATCTGGCGTAGAGCGGTTGCTTCTCAATGTGCGAATGCTTTGATTCAGAAAAGTCGGGTGATTATTCAGGCAGGTTCGACGCTCTGGCAGACTAGGGGTAGTATTCTTACCTTTGCGGGTTATACGCGCTATTGGAATGATTTGAGTAAGGATAAGCATATTCCTGCTTTAACAAGTAGTCAGACCTTGGCTTTGGCAAATGCGGGGTTTACGCAGAAGCAAACTCAACCTCCTGCTAGGTATAGCGAGGCGAAGCTAGTACAAGTACTAGAGCGTCAGGGTGTGGGTAGACCGAGTACGTTTGCGGCGATCGTTAAGACGCTCAAGGACAGAACCTATGTATTACTCAAAGGTAAGGTTCTCGAACCTTCGGCTTTAGGAATGTCTACGGATGACGTGTTGCATAAAACTTTTCCCGATCTGCTCAGAGCCGATTTCACCGCAGGGATGGAGACAACTTTAGATGAAATCTCGGTGGGTAAGTTGGAGTGGCAAAGCTATTTGATTGGTTGGCATCAGTCTTATTTTCAGCCGATGCTGGCGAGGGCATATACAAATCTCGGAGCAGATTTACAACCAAGTAATCGTAAAAATGAGCTTTCGGATGTGGCTTGTCCTACTTGTAATCATCCGCTCAGTAAAATTCCTTCTAAGAAAGTGAGTGGTGGGCATTTTCTCAAGTGTGAGCATGGCTGTGAGAATCTGGTGATGTTTTGGAGCGATCGCCGTAATCAGTGGGAGATTCCTCAACCGAAGGGTGAAAACGCAGTGACGGCGGAGGTTACTAGTTTTACTTGTCCTGTCTGTGGCAAGCCTTTGGCTAAGTTTCCCTATGCGAAGGATGGTGTGGATAAGGTGATGTTGAAGTGTGCGGATGTTCAGGCACGTCAACGCAAGGATCATGCGGATGTGGTCTTTTTCTGGTCTTCTCAGGAGAAGTGGTGGTCGAAGAAGTTTGGCGATCTGGATGAGGCGGCTAAGCCGAATTTGGGTAAGGTTTCAAAGGGTAAAGAAAAGAAAGTGGCTAAGCCCAGTCCTAAGCAGTAATCATGAACTGCTAGCTACTCATAACTACTTTAACTTCAAGTAATATTTGAATAAGTGTATTATTACTTTGACACATCAGTTTTTCGCAAGGCATTGGTTATGGCATTGCGAGTTGCCTCTGCGCCAAATCCCCAAGCAATGAGTGCAAAATAATCTTTGATGCCATTGGAGCCAAAGGTGGGGCTTTCTAGATAAAGTTGATTGAAGCCTGTCCCTGCCAAAAATGTGATCGTGGTTAGATAGCCTGCTATGGAAAATATTTGTAGTCGTTGAGTCGGGTTGCGAATTAGGATAGCGATAACTTTCAAAATAAAATTATCATCTGTTTGGGGAGATGAGATTTCAGGGACAGATAATACTGGAACTTCAGTGGTTGCGTCTTTCACAGATTTACTTTCTGCTATTTCTATTTCGGGGATATTGTCAGTTGGCGGATCATTTTCGACTTTATTGTTATCTTCTAGTGTTTTGAACGTATCAAAAGCTTGATTGATTTCTGTTGCGATCGCTTTCAGTTCAGTATTTTCTTCTTGATTAGAAGGAAGAATCTCTCCTAATTGGTGATTGAGTTTAGTAACTTGCTCTTTCAATGCCTGTAATTTGTCGTGATCGCTATCTTCTGTATTAGTTAGCTTAAATCTATCAAGATCTTTCTGTAAACTCAGACATTGATGGTGAATAGATAGATAAGTATCTTGTTGCTGAGAGAGTTGATTGATTTTTTGACCTAATTCGCTTGGATTGGGAATATCGGCGATGGTTAAGATGATGTTGGTTAAATCTTTTTGAATTGCCTGAATATAAAGGGTTTGTGCATCTTGTACAGGCAGTTTTGTCAGATTATCTTTGAGGATATTACCTACTCTTAAAGCTTCTAGCCAGTCTGCTCGTTGACGAATCCATTTATTCCAGAAGTTTCTGGCTTCGGTAACTGATTTTTGGGCGGAGTCTATTTGTTTTGCATCCTTGGCAAATTCAGCATCAATGAGATGCGTTGAGATGCGTGATGCAAAAGATTGTGGAATATCTATATCACTTTTTAACTGGGTGCGTAGGCTCTCTATGCTAACGGCAATTTCATCAGCGACTCGCCCCGAACGGCTGTAGCTAGAGACGGTTGTGCCTAACAGCACTCCAAACACTAGTAGTGTAAAGGGCAAATACCAAGGGTCTTTAACTCGAACAATGACGGGAACTGAGACTTCGCTACCATCGTAACTGATTAAGATTTCACCTTGAAATTCTCCACTAGGGGAGTTCTGTAAGTTGAATTCTACAGGGAAAGTTTCTAGGCTCTCATTATTAACGAGCTTGACCTGAGAAGGAACTGTAATTAGGCTTTTGGGGAAGACACGATCGCGATTGCTGTTGTATAGGTCAAAGGCATAAATGCGAATATTGTTAATAGGATCAGTTGATCGCAGAGTTAGGTTGCGAGTTTCATTTGTAGCTGCGCCACGAATTCCTGTAATTGTTAGGGAATCTGGTTTTGTAAGTACTTTTGTCTGGGCGATCGCGGCGTTGCTGGTAAGACATCCTAGTGTCAATAGGGTCAGGCTCAATAGGCTGGAGCAGAGAATTTTAGTCATGGTTGGGCGATCGCTGTACTGAAACCATTTATTTGTTATTGAGTTTAGCGAGAAACATGGCTGTGATATAACAATTACAAAATTTTGTTGATAATTTGTTGATAAGAAGCTGTTTTTTCTTTCTGGGATGACATAATAACGGATATATTGCCAGTTTTGCGGAAGGATGGCTAAATGAGCGATCTGTTTGAGCAGGGTTATGCTTGTGTGATTGGTGTCGGTGGCGATCTGCCTAGTACGGTAAATGATGCAATGGTTTTCGCCAAAATCCTGAAAGATCCTGAGCGCTGTGCTTATCCTGAGAGTCAAGTGCAGGTGCTGACGGGTGAGCAAGCATCAAGGGCTAATATCATCACAGCGTTGGAGACTTTGGCGAGTACAACTAATGCTGAGTCAACAGTGTTGGTTTATTTTTCGGGGCATGGGTATCAGTTATCTGGGGCAATCAAGTCGTATTTTTTGATGCCTCATGGATATGACTCAAAGGATTTATCAGAAACTGCAATTAGTGGTAGTGAGTTTGTCGGTTTGCTAAAGGGTATTCCTGCTCAGAAACTTTTGGTGTTGTTTGATTGCTGTCATGCGGGTGGGTTGAGCGATTTGGAAGGCTTTCAGATTGCGAAAGCTCCTTTGCCTCCTGAAGCGACCAAGATGTTTGCAAATGGTGGTGGGCGGATTATGATTGGGTCGTCTCAACCCGATGAGTTATCTTTTGCGGCTAAACCCTATAGTGTATTTACTTATGCGTTGATTAAGGGACTTTGTGGAGAGGGGGCGGTTAAGCAGGATGGATATATTAGGGCGGCGGATTTGGCGATGTATGCCAGCAGCTTTGTGCCGTCAAAAACAAATGATAAGCAGCATCCAGTTTTAGATATTGAGAGGGCGGACAATTTTGTTTTAGCTTACTATGCGGGTGGTGGTTTGCAGCCCAAGGGCTTGCCGAAAGAATTGGAGCAACCGATTAAAGTTGAGTCTAAATCAGAAGATTTTAATAAAGTTAATAAGATTGCTGATGTTCTTTCTCAAAATGCGAAATTTATCACGAATATTAATGAAGCTAGCAATTTTCGTATTGGCGATGACATTACTCACAACGCAACATCTAATACAGCAGAATCATAGATTGCAAATTAATTTTTACCCAAAATATTTGAAGTATAAAAAGGAAAATTATGATCACTTCTGAACAACTACAGCAAATTCTTACTCGTATTTCTCAAGGCAATGAAAGGATAGAGGATCTTGAAGCTCTTAATGAAACCCTTTTGAGTGGAGAAAAACTTACATTTCAAGTAGGTAAAAATGTTGTCAATATTGGCAAAGGAGAAGGAATCCAAATTGGTGATAAACATATTTATCAAGGGAGCGATCTGAAAACAATCCAAGAGTCTTTTAGATTAGAACTTCAAAAAGCTTTTAGTTTAGAGCCTGAGCTTTCTCCTATAGAAGTAAGCGAAGCAATATGTGATTTCCTTAAAGACGTTGAGAAGAAGTTTAAGGACTTGAAGTTGTTTCATGTTGCCCAAACTGTGGAATTAGAGGATCAATATGTGCCGATTCAGGTAACTTTGGAAAGAAGATATCAAAAGCATTCTGAAGATTTTAGAAGCTATGTCGAAGCAGAGGAAGATACAAAACGTCTCTATGCGATGAAGGGGGATCTCGAAAAGTTTGAACGCAGTCAAGTTGATTGGCAAGTGGCGAAAAAGGATCATAAACAAATTATAGTTTTGGCAGATCCAGGTATGGGTAAATCAACGCTATTACGCATGGAAGCGGGTAAAACTGCGAAAGAGCAAAGAGAGAAGTTAGAAGGATTATTAGCTCTTGATATTAAGAATGAAGAAGAAATATTAAAAGCCATTGATGTGGTTGTTTTACCTATTTATCTGAGATTATCAGATTTGGCAAAAGAATCAGGAACATTACTCGAAATCATCTCTCGTTTGCTAAGAATTTATTATTTAGAGACAGGTGAAAAGATTGAGAAGGTATTAATAGAAAAGCTCAAAAAAGGTCAATGTTTACTTCTATTTGATGCTTTAGATGAGGTTCCTAATGATAAAGGGCAGCGTCAAAATTTAAAAAATAAGATCTTAAATCCTTTTATCCAAAGTTATTCTTGTCCAATTATTTGTACTTCAAGAATTGTCGGATATGGTGGGTTGCTGGATCAAGCTAAAGAAGTTGAGATTGTTCCTTTTACAACGAAGCAAACGGAAGAGTATATTGAGGTTTGGTTTAAAAATGCGAAGAAATTTCTGCAAAATCAAGAAGTATCCGCAACTAGTTTAATTAATGAACTCAAAGAAAAACCCCAAATTCAAGGCTTAGTTCAAAATCCTTTACTTTTATCTTTGGTATGTAGTTTAGCTCAAACCAAAGATATACAGCTTCCAGCAAGGCGTACTCAGATTTATGAACAAGCTGTTGACAAGATGCTAAATAAATGGGGAATCGAAAATGAAAGACCAAGTTTAGATAATGATGAGGAAGAACCATTTAAAAAAATAGAGCAAGAAAATTTATTAAGATATATTGCTTATCATTTCTCTTGTCAACAAGAAGTAACAGAAATCTTTTCTAAAACAGATTTGTTGAAGGTAATTAGTGAATTTTCAAAAAAAGATAATTTAAGTTCTGATCGTTGCAATCAGATTTTTAATGAGCTTACCAACGAACATGGAATTATTCAACAATTATCTGATAATAGGAATGAATATTTATTCCTTCATCGTACTTTTCAGGAATATTTAACGGCATCTTATATCAATGAAAAAATTAACATTAAGGGGAATCAAGAAGCAGGAATAGCTTTAGTTAAAGAGCATTTATGGCAATTTGACTGGCATGAAACCATTAGTTTAGTTGCGGGATTAATGACCGATCCCATTCCTTTACTCGAAGCAATTACTCAAGAAGAAGATGATATTTTTAATACGCTGTTATTGTTAGCAGGTTTATGTCTAAGCGAATGTCCAAATATTGATCATCCTTTAGTTACAGAAATTGTTGATAAAATTGCTGGATTTTGGCAATCTTATCCTAAGACTGGTATTGAAACGGTTTTAGTAACAATAGGAAAAATCGGCAATGACAAAGCTGTTGAAGCACTAATTAAGGCTCTTGATCACTCTGATGATTATGTTAGAAGCCACGCAGCTGAATTATTAGAAAATATCGGCAATAACAAAGCTATTGAAGCACTAATTAAGGCTCTTTCTAATGCTGATGCTGATGTTAGAAGCAACGCAGCAGAAGCATTAGGAAGAATCGGCAATGACAAAGCTGTTGCAGCACTAATTAAGGCTCTTGATGACTCTAATGATTATGTTAGACGCGACGCAGCAAAAGCATTAGGAAAAATCGGCAATGACAAAGCTGTTGAAGCTCTAATTAAGGCTCTTGATGACTCTAATGATTATGTTAGACGCGACGCAGCAGAAGCATTAGGAAGAATCGGCAATGATAAAGCTGTTGAAGGACTAATTAAGGCTCTTGATGACTCTAATGATTATGTTAGAAGCTCCGCAGTAGTAGCATTAGGAAATATTGGCAATGACAAAGCTGTTGAAGCACTAAAATTAGTGCTTCAATTTAAGGCTCTTGATCACTCTAATGCTGATGTTAGAGCCGACGCAGCAAAGGCATTAGGAACAATCGGCAATGACAAAGCTATTGAAGCACTAATTAAGGCTCTTGTGAATGACTACAGTGATTATGTTAATAGAATGGCAGCAGAAGCATTAAGGAAAATCGGCAATGACAAAGCAGTTGAAGCATTAATTAAGGATCTTGATGACTCTGATGATTCTGTTAGAATCAACGCAGCAAAAGCATTAGGAACAATCGGCAATGACAAGGCTGTTGCAGCACTAAGTAAGGCTCTTGATGACTCTCATGATTATGTTAGAAGCTACGCAGCAGAGGCATTAGGAACAATCGACAATGACAAAGCTGTTGAAGCACTAATTAAAGCTCTTGATGACTCTCATGATTATGTTAGAAGCAACGCAGCAGAGGCATTAGGAACAATCGGCAATGACAAAGCTGTTGAAGCACTAATTAAAGCTCTTGATGACTCTGATGATTCTGTTAGACGCAACGCAGCAGAATCATTAGGAAGAATCGGCAATGACAAAGCTGTTGAAGCACTAATTAAGGCTCTTGATGACTCTGATGATTCTGTTAGACGCAACGTAGTATCGGCATTAGGAAGAATAGGCAATGACAAAGCTATTGAAGGACTAATTAAGGCTCTTGATGACTCTAATGGTAACATTGGAATCAATGCAGTAGAGGAATTAAGAGAAATCAACAATGACAGAGCTGTTGAAGCCCTAATTAAGTCTTTTAATCACTCTTATACTTATATTCAAGCCAACGCAGCAAAAGCATTAGGAAGAATCGGCAATGACAAAGCTGTTGAAGCACTAAGTAAGGCTCTTTATGACTCTGACTCTGATGCTGATCTTATTAGATATATCGCAGCAGAAGCATTAGGAGAAATTGGTAATGATAAAGCTGTTGAAGCACTAAGTAAGTCTCTTGATCACTCTGATGCTGATGCTAGACGCTACGCAGTATCAGCATTAGGAAGAATCGGCAATGACAAGGCTGTTGCAGCACTAATTAAGGCTCTTGATGACTCTAATCATTCTGTTAGAAGCCACGCAGCAAAGGCATTAGGAGAAATCGGCAATGATAAAGCTCTTGAAGCACTAATTAAGGCTCTTGATGACTCTCATGATTCTGTTAGAAGCAATGCAGCAGAAGCATTAGGAAGAATCGGCAATGATAAAGCTCTTGAAGCACTAATTAAGGCTCTTAATGACTCTATTGGTTATATTAGACGCGATGCAGCAGAAGCATTAGGAAGAATCGGCAATGACAAAGCTGTTGAAGCTCTAATTAAGGCTCTTGATGACTCTCATGATTCTGTTAGACGCGACGCAGCAAAAGCATTAGGAACAATCGGCAATGATGAAGCTGTTGAAGCTCTAATTAAGGCTCTTGATGACTCTCATGATTCTGTTAGACGCGACGCAGCAAAAGCATTAGGAACAATCGGCAATGATAAAGCTGTTGAAGGACTAATTAAGGCTCTTGATGACTCTAATGATTATGTTAGAAGCCACGCAGCAGAAACATTAGGAAGAATTGTCAATGACAAAGCTATTAATGCACTTATTAAGGTTCTTGATAACTCTGATAATTCTGTTAGACGCAACGCAACAGAGTCATTAGAGAAAATAAATAGTGCAGAAATTGTCACAAAACTACTTGAAAAACCTGATCTCGATATCTATCGCTCTGATATTTTTCTCCTAGCCAGAAAATTAATGGTGCGCCACAGCCAAAAATTAACCCATCCCCTCACAAGAAAGTCCTTACCCCAAACTCCAGAAGAAATAACTGCTCTCTTTAGTACAGATACAGAGCAAACTCAGTCACAGGAGAATATTTCACCCTCCAGTGATAACTCTTTGACAGAGAAAAAAGATAAACAGAAAAAGGACAAAAAGAAAAAAGATACCAAAGAAAAGACGAAGAAAAAGAAAGACAAGTAATTTTTGATTTACTACCCTACACAATCTCAGTCCGAAGATAATACACTACACTCACAAAATTTGAAAATGCTAAAATCAACGTCATTGAGATTACAATATCTTTTGCAAGAAGAAAAAACATGGTCGCCACATCTCAACAACCATCCACAATGTCCATTAAAGAGTACCTTGAATGGGAACCCCAACAAGACCTCCGCCATGAATATATCAATGGTGAAGTATTCGCCATGACAGGCGGCACACTCGCCCATAACGACATCACCCTCAACCTCTACAGAACCCTATATCCCCAAGTGAGATCGCGTGGCTGTCGCATCAACGTTGCCGATGTCAAAGTGCAAGTTACGACCAATAGCCCATATTACTATCCTGATGTCGTCGTCAGTCGCGATCCTCAAGATCTCAACGCCCGTAAGTTTATTCAAAGTCCTACCATAATTGCCGAAGTTCTCTCACCTGGAACCAGTGCCAGAGATCGCGGAGAGAAATTTACCAATTACCTCACCATCCCTAGCTTACAAGAATATCTACTCATCAATTCCGACAAAATATCAGTAGAACGCTACGCACGCGGCGAAGGCAGAATGTGGCTGTACTACCCCTATATTGCTGGCGATACGATTACCCTATCAAGTCTTGAATTTGAGTTTGCGATCGAGCTTCTTTATGAAGGGATTGTATTTTAACTAGAATAGAGAACCCTTAGTCCCGACCCATGACCTTCACAGCAGTCCTTGAGAATATAGCCCGATCGCCAATCGCCACAAAAATAGGCGAGAAACTGACAACAGCCAAAAGCATATCCCTATCAGGACTATCACGCTTAGGCAAAGGACTAATTAGCACCCACTTATGCCAACACCAAACCAAACCATTACTCATCGTCACCGCCACCGTCGAAGAAGCAACCCGATGGGCTTTGCAACTTCAGTCCATGTCATGGCGAGTCTATCTATATCAACCTCTTGATACATTTCCCTACGAATCATCCCAAATCGATTTAGAAACAGCTTGGACAAGGATTGAGATATTAGCGGAACTGCTTGCCAAACCACAGCCTAATCTAGCGATCGCCACCACCATTAACGCGCTCCAGCCCCATCTACCATCCCCTCAAGTATTCCAAAAACATAGCATCTATCTCAATATCGGCGATTCACAATCGGTTAAATTACTTGCCGTGGCTCTAGCAAGATTAGGATATGTGGAAGTCAAAGAAGTAAAGGAATCAAAACAATGGAGCCACAAAGGATTTAGTTTTGAAGTTTTTCCAGTTAATCGAAATCTGCCCGTGCGCCTGAGCTGCAATCGCGGCACTGTCGAGAAAATCAGAGAGTTTGACCCCAATAATCCCAAAAGCTTCACTGACCTATCCAGCATAGCGATCGCCCCTGTCGATTTGCATGAGTTTGTTTCTGCTCACAAAGCCACATTACTGCATTACTTACCCAAGAACTTTATTATCGCTATTGATGAGCTCGAAAATAACCGCTCTTGAAATACTCACCCCTCAGTCATACAATGATTATAAGGTATTAAAAACAAAGAAAAAGTAGGTCAATACAGGAAGTTAATAATTTGAAGAGTACTAACAATATCGATGAAGTAATTTTTGAGGAGAGAGACATTCAAATCTTTAACATCCATGACACGAAAACTAGATTGTCAACTCTACAGAACTACTTTTTTCCTCGAATGGATATACTTCTACGTTATACACTTGATATTATCGCAGAAGTTTATGATGTTAATCCATATGAGAGAATGACCTTTGTTCACTGTCCAAATCATCGCGACAAGGCAAAGGAAAATAAAGATTTTGGCATGGTTCATATTGGTGTCGGAGCTAAAAGAGGTAATAAACCACTCAAAATTATCAAGAGAAATGGACAGCCTTTTTCTTTTCATCCAACGTATTTAACGTTTAAAGTATTACCTAGTGGAACAATTCACTCTGAGTTATTACTGTTTCGACAAGGAGTTGATGATGCTTATGTGGCAAGAATTTCAGAGCTTGTAAAAAAACATGATGAGGTACTATTACCAATGCTATCGTTAACTCATATTTGCCATAGAACCTATAACCGTTCTTACGAATTTCTACCTTTGCATAAAGCTATTTCACCTGAAGAAGTAGGTAGTGACGGCATAAGGCTGATGTCGCCCAAATACCACTTTCCTGTTGATTCAGATCGTGGATTTTATGATTTGATCGTTGCGTTTGTACTTCTATATGCATTAGTAGAATCATTTATTTGCATTGGCGAAGGGAGAGAACCAAATCTTGGAAAAATGCTTAAACAGTTTAAGGAATGGTATATCGGACTTGACAATATCGAAGAAGATTTTGAAGAGGAAGAAGGGGAAAAGGAGGAGGAAGATTTTGAACTTACAGAAATCCCGAATCTTGATAGTTATTCTTTCGTGAGAGCGGGCAAATGGTGGGCTGTGTTAGCTAGAGATAAATGGAGATGTCTTAGCTGTGGTAGATCTGCAAAAGAAGATGGGGTCTTATTGGAAGTTGATCACATCATTCCTCGCTCAAAAGGTGGTTCTGATGACATGATTAATCTACAAACCCTCTGTAAAAAATGTAATATTGGCAAAAGTAATAAAGATAGTACAAGGTTATGAGTTCTTTCCAATGATATGGGATGAGTGTTGAGTGATTATAGCGATCACAAGTTATAGAGATTAAATTTAGAGGCGATCACTTTGGGACTTTGCAGAAAGAGAAAATCAAGACGATGAAGGGGAATGTAGATTTATTGACTTTGAGTGCTACGCCGATTCCGCGCACTCTCTATGCGGCTCTTTCTGGGGTGCGGGAAATGAGTGTGATTGCCACTCCTCCTCCTTCAAGGCGATCGATTCAAACCCATTTGTCTGCTTACGATGCGTCACTAGTAAAAACCCCGATTCGTCATGAGTTAGACCGTGGTGGTCAGGTATTTTATGTTGTGCCGCGCATTGAGGGGATTGAGGCGATCGCTGATTCTTTGCAAGCAATGTTGCCTAATGTGAGATTGGCGATCGCGCATGGACAGATGCAGGAGTCGGAGTTAGAGTCGGCGATGGTTGCTTTTAATAACAATGAGGCGGATATTCTCCTCTGTACGACGATTATTGAGTCGGGTTTGGATATTCCGCGTGTGAATACGATTGTGATTGAGGATGCTCATAAGTTGGGTTTGGCGCAACTATATCAATTGCGTGGTCGCGTTGGTCGGGCAGGGATTCAGGCTCATGCCTATTTGCTGTATCCGCCTAACCTTGAATTGACAGATTCAGCTAAGAGAAGATTAGATGCAATTCAGGAGTTTAGTCAGCTTGGTTCGGGTTATCAACTGGCGATGCGCGATATGGAGATTCGTGGTTTGGGGGATTTGTTGGGTGAGGAGCAGTCGGGTCAGGCAGATGTGATTGGCTTTGCGCTATATATGGATTTACTTCAGGAATATCTCCATGAGTTGCGCGGAAAGATTTTGCCTGAAGTTGCGGATACTGAGCTTCAATTGCCGCGTTTGGTTGCTTTTATTCCTGATACTTACATAGAGGACAATGAGACGAAGATTAATGCTTATTTGACTTTGGCGAAGGTGAAGTCGAAGGAGGAGATTGTCAAGTTGGCTGCGGTTTGGGAATGGCTGTATGGGGCTTTACCTGAAGAAACTCAGGTATTGCTCAGGGTGATGGAACTGAAGTTGGTGGCGCGTCAGGTTGGGGTGTTTCGCATTCATGTTTCAGAGGATGGGCGTGATATGTTTCTGGACTCGAAACTTACGGATTCGCTTTGGGAGTTACTTCATGCAAAGATTCCAATTGAGTTCTATTATCGTTTTACTTTCGAGAAGGGTAAAATTAAGATTACGAGTCTAGCTCTACTGCCTAGGGATAAACAGGTGCATTTCTTGATTGAGTGGTTGGGCTGTTTTTTGAGTTGAATCTATTTTTGTTTCTGTAATTTAGGCGATCGCTTGCCAGTATTTGGCGTTTACAAATCTTTCCAAATGTCCCACGTTTGTTGTGGCTACTACGACAATGCGATCGCCCTGTGATTCGGCAATTAATGACGCTTGGGCGGCAAGGATGACATCGCCATCAAGGGATTCTGGACTGGCTGTTGGACTCCCTGTCTGTCTTGCTTCTGCCCAAAGTTCAGCAGCTTTCAGCATCGTTGCTGTAGTCAGGGGTAAATACTCCAAGCGATTTTTAAGCTGATCTAAACGCCTGATACCTGCTAGTTTGTTGGCTCTTAGCAATTCGCGCCTAACTTCGTAGTCGGTAATTTCAGGAACAATTAATCTATACCCCTTTGCAACTAATCTCTCTGACCAATAGCGGCATTCTAGGGTGGCGGGGGTGGAATTAGGGTTTGATAGGATGCCGAGTGGGGCTGAGTCAAGTAAAACAATCATGCGGTGAGTGAGAGTGGACGTTCAGTTATCGATTCTTCGCTTAGAGCCTGTTGCAAATATTCCCATGTCTCTCGCTGTTCATCAGCATCATCTCGGAGATCCCATTCATCGAAAAGATCGATCAATGCTTTTGCTCTTGCTGCAATTTCTTCGGGTGTCCTTGTTGGCAATATGTAAACGCCTTCAGCATTAACGTAGGGCTGATTGGTAGGGATGGTTGGCTCTGGTTTGACTGTGGTAATTGATGAGTTTGGTTTGCCAAACCATTGCTGTAGCTGCGTAACTACTACTTCAGTAATCACTGTTTTGAGATCTTCTATGGTTAGATCTGTAATTCGTTTCTGGTTCATTTTGCACCTCCTAAAAGATCTCAAGCGTTTACTAGCTATATATTACCTTATAAATTGTGTTCATTTTGGGTCAAAAAGTTGGCTAGGTTTGCGATAAGGCGTTGATACCTCTCTATTGAAATATTGCCGATCGCTCCAATTACGTTTTTATTAGGGATGACGGTTAGAAAGCTTAATCGGATGACAGAAGGACTAGTTAAGCCGCTTAATTCAAAGTCAGCATCATTAGGAGAAATGAGTTCGTCAAAATTAGAGATATATTGCTTTAGTTGGGTGCTTACTCCACAAACTAAAAGGTCTTGATATTTTGGCATTTTCCTGAGAATTAATGCAGGACGATTTTTGATGGCTCCATTGGATTGTGGAATAGGGGTGAGAATAATTTTACTTTCTTGCATAATTGCTGTTGTGTTCCTTGATTAAATCCAATGAGTACTCAGGTTCATCTTCTCCATAGCATTGTTCTAGATTTTGCAAGGCGAAGGATTCTAGATTATCTTCTTGTTGAGATAGGTTGCTATCAATGTTGATGGAATTAATGATTTGTTGCCAAAGTTCAACGGGGACAATTACATCGATTGTTTTGCCTTCGGTGTTGGTGACGTAGCGAATACGGTTATCTGTTAGTGCGTTTGGTGTTGCGATCGCCATGATGATTATCCTCTTATCGTAACCATATTTTATACCGTCGATCGCTAAATCTACAATGCGATCGCCTCTCATCAAACCCAAACAAAACCCAAGGATCGCATTGCTACTAAACAATCAGCGATCGCTATTGCTTGAGTATGCTTATTATGATGGGCGTTCGCTATCAATGTTGCAGAAAATTGCTGGCGCTCTCAATCAAAAGATTGAGATTAAGTTTTCAGCGATCGCTTCTTGAGACGAGTTTGGTATTCCTTCTTAGTAGTTATTTTAAAATCAGATTCTGAAAATGTTGATACGAAATAATTTCTACACCTTGAAAAGGGTTTAATATCAACAAATCTGCATCACCTGTGACTAGGCAATTTGCATGACCTGATACGGCTAAATCCAAGAGGAAGTTATCTTTTACATCTCGACAATCTTCAAAATGGTGAGTAATTTCGATCAATTCAACTTTTTCATAGAGAAGTGTCACTAAATCTTCAATGGCGGTTTCTGAAAAGTATTTTTTAAATTTTGGACGTTTCAAAACTTTAATTAATTCGCCAAATAGGTCATCGCTAAATAGAACGATTACTTGATCGCTAATAATGGCTTCTCTCAGACCAGTAAGTGATTTGCCAATGAGAAAGCTAATCCAAATATTCGTGTCGATAACAAGGCGAAGTGGATTACCTTGCATGATAATTTGCTTGCCTTACGGCTTCAACTTCTTGAGTAATATCTTCTAAACTTAGTTCGTCAGTTTGTACTGAACTTAAAAATTTATTAAATCTCACTGAAAATGTGTCTTTTTCTAGCAACTGCAATAATTCCAGCTTTTCTTGTAGATTGCATTGCGAAATTACTGTTTTAAGTTGGGAAAAGTCTATGGAGATGGACACATTCATTTTTGCCGTCCTACAAAAAATCATTAGCATTTGGATACTGCTAACATTGTACAGCGATCGCGTTGGTACTAAACAATCGGCGATCGCTCTTGCTTGAGGATGCTGATTATGATGGGCGATCGCTGTCAATGTTACAGAAAATTGCTGGCGCTCTCAATCAAAAAGTTGAAATTAAGTTTTCAGCGATCGCTCCTTGAGACAAGTTTGGTATGGTCGCTGTTTTAGATTTTAGGGAATTAAGTGTGAAAATAATCTCCAAAATTTATGTTGGTCAAAATCCAGATCTTATTCGGCTTAGGTTATGAGTATTTTAGATGCTCGTATTTATTGAATGGTGAATCTTCATATCTCAGTGCAATCGCTATTTCAGAGATTATGCCAATGCTGAGTCTTGAAGAAACAAACATGATACGATGTATATTAAAGTCAAATAAATGGCAAAAACATCATGCTAAATATAAAAATTAGTAATTGCAACAATATCGCTTCTGCTACAGTCAACATTGCTGAAGAATCTTTAAATATTTACTATGCAACTAATGGAACTGGAAAATCAACAATTGCAAAGGCGATTAATCTTGCTGCAAGTTCTGGAAATCCTTCTGTATTGAAGCCATTTGGGAGTAGTCTCAACCCATCTATTGAAAAACCTGAAAGCATAAATGAAGTGCTATAGTTTAACGAAGATTTTGTGAATTCGATTCTTTTTCAAGAAAGTGAAGTAATTAAAAATGCTTTTGATGTCTTTATAAAAACTCCACAATATGACGAGCACGAACAATCTGTCAGTGAAAGATTGAGAGATATTCGTACTTACACACAAACGAATGATGTCTTAACCAAAATAATTTCTGTAGGAAAATCTGTTTTATCAAAATTTACATTAACAAATTCAAGTGACTTAAAGAAAGCAGGATTGCTAAAAAGCTTGATAAGTGTAGATAGTATATTTGAATTACCTGATGATATTAAAAAGTTTCAACCTTTAATGGATAAAGAATACAGTATCGAATGGACTGGTTGGAAAAACGAAGGCTTTAAGTATGATGATCTTTGCATTTGTCCTTTCTGTACAAATAATTTAGACGAAAATCATGAAATCGAAAAGAAATTATTTGTTTCATCATACACAAAATCTAATATAAAAAATATAAAAGAAATGATTTCATATTTTGATGACGTTAGAGAATATATGGATGAAGGTAAAAGTGAAAATTTATATAGCTGCATAAAAAATACTAAAGATGAGGAAACTATTATTCTCTGGATAAAGCGTTTCCGTGCTGATCTGGAGTTCTTAGTTAAGAAAGTAGAAAATGTTTTAAAATTCAATTCTTTTAATATAAAAAGAGAAGATATATCAACGCTAGACGAAAAAATAAAGGAATTAAAAATAGACTTCCTTGTTTTAGAAATTTTTAATAATGCAAAGGTGAAAGAAGTTATTGATTCTATTAATAGTCAACTTGAACTAATTTTAAATGATATATTGCTTCTTAAAAGGGATATCGGTCAACTTAAAGGATTAATCAATTCAGCTACGGAAAAAGCAACTCAAGATATTAATGAATTCCTTTATATGTCTGGAGTTAATTATCGTTTAGAGATATCTGTTGAATCTGAAAATAACACAAAAACCACACTAAAATATGTTGCACAAAATGAAGATGAAAATATTGTGCAAGTACAAAATATAAAGTCGCATTTAAGTTGGGGTGAGAGAAATGCTTTTGCTTTAGTTCTATTTATGCATCACGCTATTAGTAAAAACCCTAGCATTATTGTCTTAGATGATCCTATTTCATCATTTGATAGTAATAAGAAATATGCAATTATTAATCGTCTTTTTGTAAATGAACCAAACAGGAAGAGCTTTTTTAAAAAAACAGTGTTAATGTTAACGCATGATTTTCAGCCAGTAATCGACTTCATTGTAAATAACAAACCAAATAGTGCATACGTCAAGGCTTCTTTCTTGAAGAATAGCAAAGGTATTATAACTGAGACTCCAATAACCCAAGATGATATAAAGGCTCTTCCAATATTATTGGTGGAAAACTCAAAAGATGAATCTTTGAATAAAGTTCACAGAATTGTAAGCTTAAGAAAGTTTTTAGAGATTTCACCTCAAAGTGAGCCTCAAAAATTGGCTTATAATTTACTATCTTGCTTATTGCATGGAAATCAAACACCTACTTATAGAGACGAAACTGTGATACTTCCAACAGATGTAACGTCAGGTGAACTGCTGATAAAAGGTTATATAGCTGATTTTAATTACACACAATATGTAAATGAGGTATTTAATAAAAATAGTTTAATTCAATTGTTCATCTCAGAAAACAATATGTATTTTCGACTCCAAGTATTTAGGACTTTAGTTGTAATAATGAACTTGAAATCAAAAATAACTAATGATCCATTAATGAAATATATTGATGAGCAATTCCATGTTGAAAATGATTATATTTGCTCTCTTAATTTTGACAAATATAATACTGTCCCCGATTTTGTGATTCCAGAATGTATTAAATTCTTACAAAAGGAAAATGTAATGTCTGTATCACCTTAACTCATCAAAAATTTCTATGCTCTCTCAACAGCTTGAAGACAAATCACAACATCTAGAAACTAGAGTAGCCGCACTAGAAACAGAACTCGCGCAAATGCGACAGATGCTATCTGTATTTGTTCAGAAAAAAACACCTTGGTGGTTAAAAGTCGCAGGTAGCTTTGAAAACGATCCCACCTTTGACGAAGCAAATCGCCTCGGTCAAGAATGGCGCAAATCTGTCGAATAGAACATCATGTATATTTTTGACACCGATCATCTCAGCCTCATTCAGCGCAATGGACAAGAAGGAAAGCGAATCTTAGCCAAGCTTGCAGAAATAGAAGATCCTGAAGTTGCCGTTACCGTCATTACCTACGAAGAGCAGATTAGAGGAAGACTTGCTTTTTTAGCTAAAGCAAAAACATTAGACGAACAAATCTTTGCCTATCAAGGATTACAGCAACTAGCAATCAATTACCAAGCGATCGCCATTATCCCTTTTAGCCGTGCATCTGCCTTAGAACATCAACGCTTACGCAAAGCCTATCCCCGTCTAGGAAACATGGATCTCAAAATTGCCGCGATCGCCTTGACAAACAATGCAACTTGAGTCACCCGTAACAAATCAGATTTTGGACAAATTGTAGAATTGTCTATAGATGACTGGTCATAATTTATCCGTTCCTTATGGCTTATGCCTGACAACACCGACTACCTACAAGGCATCATCGAACGCCTCACCTTTCACTCCGAAGAGACAGGTTATACCGTAGCACGGCTAAAAGCACCCAAGGCTCAAGACCTAATCACCATAGTCGGTAACTTTGCCAATATCCAAGCAGGACAGACTCTTGCCCTAGAAGGCACATGGCGATCGCCCAAAATTATTACTTCCCAATGAGCCGTTCATACTCAGCGTGCGTACCAATCCAAAACCAAGAAATTCCCTTCTCAACTTCAATTCCCACTGCCCGATATTCCTTACTAATTCTTACTGACCAATACTTCCCAACTCTCTTTAAGTGCAAAGATGGATGCGATGGATTCGTTTTCAGTAACTCATAACTTTGATCAGCAATCTCCTGAATAGTTTCAGGTAAAGCTTTGTAATATCCCCAAAATCGTCTGGTTGTGAAGTGCATTAGATTTGCTTGCAAAATCCATTTTCAAAATCCTCAATCGCTTCCTGTGCTAGAAAATCTAACTTCCCCGACTCAATATCACTCTCTAACTCCTCATCCCAACGTTGATAATCTAAATCCAACAGCCAATCAATAACTTTGCGAAATTCGCTAGGAGGAAGTTCTAATATAGCCGACTCAATTTGTTGAATAGTCATCGTTTTAGATTTCTATAGGAAATAATCGTTTGTGCTGGTTGATTTGAGCGATCGCTAATTAATTGTGATACTACAATATTTTAACCCAAGTTGCTACCTATAGTAACAAGAAAAAAAAGCTGCTACAAAGGACAAGAGCCGAGTAGCAGCAAGAAAAATGAATGATGAAATTGTAGCGATTTATTGCCTATGTGACGACATTCTCCGAGCGATGAATCAT
>JADBWK010000187.1 GCA_020404895.1 Pseudanabaena sp. M085S1SP2A07QC
ATGAACAAACTCAAAGAAGCTCAAATACAAAGGCAACTTTTCTTGAGAAATACCACGATGAGGACGTAACCAAGAGCGCAAAAGCGACCAAAACCCTTCCATCGTATTGACATGAACCTCGCAAAAGCCATCACCATTTTCATCTCTAGCATATTCTCCCGCGCCATGACAAACAGTTTTGTGAGCATAGCCCCAATCTTCTAGAGAATTGTAAATTGCATATTCATCAGTGTAAACCATCGTACCAAAAGCAATCGTTGCTTTAATCAGAAGCTCAATAGTGCTGTGTCGGTCAGATCGTCAAAGTTGGCGTTGCAAGTTTTACACTGGTATCTTTGTCGGGCAGGTTATGTTTCATCTTTCCCGCGCTTGTTCACCTCTAAGCTTTTACATTTGGAACAGCATACTCCTGCTGTCCATCTCATCTGACGCACTGTTTCGTAGCATTTTGCGTCATCGATTAGATGGGTTAAGTTTAGGCTCAGCATCGCGATCGTCGCTTATAGATTTCGATACAATTTTATCAATTCCTGCCTTTGGCTCACCTCCCCGATTCACCTATTGAGCCATATTGACGAATTAACCTTAAAAAATGCAAATAATTTTCTCTTTCAAAAAATATTGTTTGGTAATTGTTCCCCCGATTATAAACGTGGTAGTAATGCTCTTGCATAGAGTTTCGTGGAAAGACATAGCATATCTAGATTGTAGATTATCTAGATAGCCAAGATCTCCGACTTTTTATCTGCTATCACAACTAACCTTCAAAATCACAAAAAAAGTCGTAGATCTCAATCTCAATCTCTAACCAAAGCCAAGACTGCTAAAATATCCAAAAGAACAACTTCTAAAAGCTATGGTTATTGTCAACTCTTCATCACCACTAACCATTCTCGAAAATGGCGATCGCCTTAATCGAGACGATTTTGAGCGGCGTTACACAGCATCTAATATCAAAAAAGCAGAACTCATCGAAGGCATCGTACACGTGGCATCTCCCCTACGCTTTACCTCTCATGGTAAACCCCATAGCCAAATCATTGGCTGGTTAGTTACCTATCAATCAATGGTCGAGGGGCTAGAAGTTGGTATCGAGCCAACAGTCCGACTCGATGACGACAACGAACCTCAACCCGATGCTGTACTTTTCCGTGTTGATGGCAACGCCAAAATCGATGATGATGGTTATATTTCAGGTGCACCCGAACTGATTGCTGAAATTGCTGCTAGTACAGTTTCTTACGATCTACACAGTAAAAAACGTACATACGAACGTAGCGGCGTAAAGGAATACATCGTCTGGCGAACATTAGATCGTCAAATCGATTGGTTCATTCTCGAAAGTGGCAAATATAGTAGATTAGAACCTGATCAATCAGGAATTATCCATAGCCAAGAGTTTTTAGGTTTGTGGCTAAATGTAACCGCAATTTTGAACAATGATATGTCATCAGTTCTCAAGACTTTGCAGACTGGGATAGCAAATCAGTAGAAACTGAATCCTACCCATTGAGCATTAGGGATTCACCGTAAAATTAAAAGAGCCGATGTTTGATGGTGCGGCAAAGCCGCGCCATCAAACATCGGCTCTTTATTGAATTGAATTCTTTAGCCAAAAAATACGATCCAGATCGGCAGCATAAAAATTAGTCCGATAAAAGAGAAGGCGATCGTGCTAATTAGTAAATCGCGATCAAGGTTGTAAACTTCCGCAAGAATTAGCACCGACAAACCCGTGGGCGTACCCGACATCAAAGTAAGAATTAGTCGCGGATCATGGCGCAGCCCAAACATTGTCGCTCCCAAACCGATCGCTAAAGGTACAATTCCCA
This sequence comes from Pseudanabaena sp. M085S1SP2A07QC, assembly GCA_020404895.1. Classification (GTDB taxonomy): domain Bacteria; phylum Cyanobacteriota; class Cyanobacteriia; order Pseudanabaenales; family Pseudanabaenaceae; genus Pseudanabaena. Next base: position 1,833 of record JADBWK010000187.1, read on the forward strand.
CACGCAAAAAAGCAGCGATCGCCGCAGGTTTCAGACTGTCCCACTTCTCAATTTTGCCTAATCGTAATCCCACTAGAGACAAAGCAAAGGCGATCGTCACCCATACCCCGATATCCAGACTCGACTCGATCGCATCAGGTAAACCGATCGGGCGCGTATACCAACCGATCGCAAAAGCCCATAGACTTGGCACAGTAACGACATCCAGCAATAACTTCCACCAAGGTGGCTTGACATCGCTTTTGCCAAAGTAGCTAGCAATAAAAACTGCAATGCCATAATTACCAGCGACATTGCTGGCGATACTGTATAAAACTGCCCAATCAGCATAGGTAGAACTTGCTAGAGAACTGGTTAGCGTCAAGCCCACAAAGCCTGTGTTGCCCAGCATCGTAGCCAAAATAAAGCTCCCCAAACTAGAGCGATCGCTATGCGCCTGTTTCGCAAACTGCCAACCGACTAAAGCTAACAGCCAACTGAGAATCAATGCGGCGATCGCCACATAGGGAATATAGGGAGTATCAGAAAATTGTGTGTGTCTGGCAAGAACAAATAATTGCAGTGGTACTCCTACCCAGTAGAGAGTAACACCCATAAATTTGGAGGTATTGATTGGCGCAAATCTAGACGCTACCAAGCCGACACCCGTCCATACCATCAGTGGGATATAAGCATTGATCAGTTCGTCAAAATGGAAGATAGACCAAAATTGGTCGGGATCACTTAACAGCATTCAAAATCCATTCGGTAACGCCATCGGCAAGGGTCTTAGCAAGTAGCTTTTGCTGTTGTGGATCGATTATCCATTCAAACTCGACAGGATTGATCATAAAACCTAATTCTAAAAGTACGGATGGAGCAGTTGTGGGACGGATGAGCGCAAGATTATTCCAATAAACTCCATAATCCGCACGATTCAGCTTTTTCACGACATAGGTATTAATAAACTTGGCAAAGTCTTCAGCTTGTGGATTGTACCAAAAGCTTCCCATCCCTGACGTATTAATTGCATCCCCATTATCAGGCAAAGCATTGTAATGAATACTAATCGCTAGAGTTGGTTCTTCTTGATTAATTTTATCGACCCTTGGCTCCAAAAGAACATCTGAATCATCAGTGCGGGTCATAATGACCATAGCGCCGCGATTTTGTAGCTCAGTTTGAAATAATTTTGATGTGATCAGTGTGACATCTTTTTCGGGGTAGCCTGTGGGGCCGCGCGATCCTAAGTCTTCAGAGCTTCCATGCCCTGCATCAACAAGAATCTTCACACCTTGAAGTGGTTGAGAGTTGTCTGATGTGGACGTAAGAAGCGGTGGATGCTTAAGGGATAAAATCAGATTTGAACCTTGGTAGCGAACTTTATATCCCCATTGCTGCTTGGGTTTGAGACTAATCGTATAGGTCACCTTATTAGGGTCAGTTTGTACCCATTCCAGTTTATTAATAATCGATTCTGGATCGATTGAAATCGTATCGGTCTGAGCAGTCACATTATAGAGAGAGAAAGAAAATACGCGATCGCCTTGGGTAATCGCTAGAGGTACTGGCACTTCTAAGGGGATTGTCACCTCTGTCCACAGATTATTTTGATTAGATACTCGCTTAGTATTAATGCTGCGGACAATTGAGGGTGGTGGAGACTCTGCGGCTTCAAGCTTTGCCATACTCTTCCTTACCCAGCCACCATAGTCAAGTCGTAGCCAATCACCCTGTTTGCCTGTCACTACAGCTTTGGTTCCTTTAGGCAAAGGCGTGATTCTTGAAAAATCAGTACTTGCACCAGTTCTTGCATCAGCCGCGATCGCAGTTATTTCGGCAACTTGAATATTGTTCGGGGAGAGAATTTCTAGCCTGCCTTTGGCTTTTTGTTTAACTACGCGATCGCCCAAGCGCATTTCATATTCAGGTTGTCCCAATTGACTTGGCTTTTCAAAAGTTGTACAGCCACGAAAATATCCTGAGGGTGACTCGGCTGTGGCTTCATTGTTGCCTGTCAGTACAGAAGAATTTGGCGGTAATTGGATATTACGACGACGAGGCAAAAGCGGGATTTCGAGATCGCCAATTCTCACTAAAACTGTTGAATTAGGCGTAGCGATCGCATCAAAGCAGAATCTTTCATTGGGTTGTCGCGCCGTATCCACAGTTGGCAATAGTGACTCTTTGACAAATCCAAAATCTTTTGGAGGCATGGTAATGCGTGACTCTCTCAAGACTTTGACATTAATCTGACGCTCACTATTGCGATCTCCTGTGCTATCAACGTACTTGATCGCAAAATTATTTTCACCCAATTGAAGCGGCAAGCTTGGAGCAAAATGTCCTTTATCAGTACGCGATATAGCTTTGCCATTAATACTGACATTGCCATCTTTAGGCGCAGTACCAATAAAAAATAGGCGATCGCTGGTGGTGGTATGTTGCAAGGGCGGATAGGTAAGATGCAGTTGCGTAGGTGGCACAAAATTTTGTGCGCCCACAGCGATCGCAAAGACAAAGCTCAACAGTCCAATGACAAAAATTCCGATCAGTCGCCGCATAATTCAAATTACTTGCTCAGATTGGCAATACAAATAGACCATTTAATACTAGCGTCATCGCGGAATCTACAGCGCAAAACGATATATTCTGAGATTAACAAAAACAAAATCTGTACTGCCCACGTAGCGGGCGGTACAGATTTTGGGATTCGTAAATGTAATTAAAATCAATTAAAAAATGAAAATTTTAGTAATGGGTGGCACAAGATTTATTGGTGTGCCGCTAGTCAAATTGTTGGTGTCACAGGGACATGAAGTAACTTTATTTAATCGGGGTAAAAAGCCATCACCCGTAGCAGGACTTCGCACAATTATTGGCGATCGCACTGACTCACAGCAATTGCAAGATAAACTTAGTGGCGAATCCTTTGATGCGATTTTTGATAATAACGGTCGTGAACTCAGTGATACTCAGCCACTAGTCGAAATTTTTCGCGATCGCATTCAGCATTTTGTATACATGAGTTCCGCAGGAGTGTATCTCAATAGCGATATTCTGCCCTACCACGAATCCGATGCCATTGATCCCAAAAGCCGACACAAAGGCAAGCTGGACACCGAAGCCTATTTGCAGCAAGTCCGCGCTGAATCTGGATTGCCTTACAGTTCTATTCGTCCCACTTATATTTATGGACCACGAAACTATAATGATGTAGAAGCATGGTTCTTTGATCGCATTGTCCGCGATCGCCCAATCCCGATCCCTGGCAATGGCAAGTTTATTACCCAACTTGGTCATGTTGATGATCTTGCTGCCGCAATGGCAGCCATCTTAGGCAATCAAAAAGCGATCGGCGAAATTTACAATGTTTCTGATACGCGCTATGTCACATTTATCGGTCTAGCCCAACAATGTGCGATCGCGGCAGGCAAAGATCCTAGTCAACTCAACTTTGTCTATTACAATCCCAAAGATTATGACTTTGGTAAAAAGAAAGCATTCCCATTTCGCTTACAACACTTCTTTGCTTCAGTAGCCAAAGCCCAGCAAGATTTAAACTGGAATCCCAAATACGATCTATTGTCTGGTTTAAAAACATCTTTTGAACAAGACTATCTTCCTTCTAATCGTCAGCAAGCCGATATTGACTTTTCCACAGATGAGCAAATAACTCAAAGCTAAAAAACAAAGGTGGTGCTTCGCACCACCTTTGTTTTTTGTTTAAAAGAAGTTTGCAGTGATCTGCATCACGGCAGTACAACTAGCATTGGGCTCAAGCACGGTTAGATACTCTTTCGTGTTTAGAGAATTACGAGTTGCGCTCCAAGGCTCGAGACAATAGAAGTCTTTGCTCTTAACAGTCCAAAATACAAGATAAGTATAAAAATCATCGTAATTGATCGCAATCTTCAGTTTGCGATCGTTGTCAGTCACTGAGGTTGAACGACTGGAAAGCTTACCAAATACCGAGTCAATCTCATCTTGCTCGAAGTTAAACTTCCCGTCAAAAGCGAAATTCTCTTTAGTACGATTATCTTGATAGCCAACTGAAGGAATATCTACCTCGATTTTACTTTTGTCACCGCAGAGGAAGTAAGGATGAAACCCTGAGGAGAAAGGCATTGGCGTAGAGGAAAGGTTTTTGTATTCCTGACGAACTTCTAAAGTGTTACCGCGCAATACATAGGTAAAAGCTAAATGGAAGTCAAAGGGATAAACAAGTTTGGTTTGTTCGTTACTGCTTAACTCAACCGTAACACTTGCACCGTCACTAGTACTCTGCGCTGTAGCTGTCCAAGGTAACTCACGGGCAAAGCCATGCTGTTTGATTTTGTAATCAGTTCCGTCAACATTGTAAGTGTCATTAGGCAAATTGCCACAGAGAGGGAATAGAATCGGATTGCCACCTCTAACACTCAGATCTGGATGCGTAAAGCGTTCAGCGTCAAGATAGAAGACCTCTTGACCATTAATACGCCAGCTAGTGACAATGCCACCACGTTCTGGAACAACTTCTATCTGAGAACCTGTACTGTCATCAGACAAGGTATAGGTATTGTATTGATTTTGTGCGGAGGAGACTTTATACACAGATTTTGCCCTGTAACTTTCCAAAAATAATTATATCGCTTAGAATCCCCAAAAAAGGATGTCGGCGCAAAGGACCGACATCCTTTTTTGGATAGTAGGATAGGCGGCGTAAAGCACCGCCTATCCTTACCCATATAAATCCTTCCCTTTTTAGACCTACTCTTTTTTGGGGTAAAAAAAATTAAAAAACAAAAAATGTAGGGGCAATTCATGAATTGCCCCTACATTTTTTGGGTCACTTCTTGACGATCGCAGCACAGCCAACAGGATAAGCAGTGTGATACGTGCGATCGCGTTTTCCAAACAATTTATAACGATTGTCTCGAACCTGGATATAGGTTGAGTCACCAAGAGCTTTAACTGGCGCGATCGCCCGATAAGCAGCAATTAAAACTTTACCCATTGGCAATAATCGCGTAATTTCTTCCGCCGCATCGCTACCCTGCCATCTTTGCGTAGGATCAGTGCGATCGACTAAAATCATGCCCATTTCACAATCTTCAGGTGTGACATTAAATTGCCGCAATGTCTGATCATCTTGCATCGGGATATAGCAAAACTGACGACCGCGATCGAACTTCTCTAAGATGCTGACAAAGTTTGCACAGAGATTACAATTACCGTCATAAATTACAACGTAGGGCATAGGTGAAATAGACTCATTGTTTAGAACTTACAAGGACCCTTCTTACTATTCGGACAGATTGTTTTCTCATCTGTCTTAGGTAGTTTAGTTTTATCGAACCGAACACCATTAATGTTAATACCATTTAGCTTTGCCCCACTCCAGTTAGCCCCATTTATCTCACCACCAGAGAGATTTGCGCCACTAAGATCTGTATTTGTCATGTCAGTAAAATTGAGCTTAACATTAGTTAGATTGGCGCGTTTTAGGCTGGTAAAGCTTAAATTTAAACCTGATAGATTTTGTCCAGCCAAATTTCTTCCTTCGCGAGGTTCATTAACTATTTGCCAAGCGAGCAAAGTGGTTGGACTAAATTTTGTTGCCTTCTCAGTTCCTTGAGCGCCTATTTTAGAATCTTTTAGATTAGCTCCTTCCATCTTAGCACCAACAAAATTAGAACGAGTCAAATCTGAACCCGCCAAATCGACAAGATTCATTTGAGCACTGCCAAACTCTGCCCAAATTACACTAGCTTGAATCAATCTAGCTCTATTGAGATTTGCTTTAGCAAAGTTTACTCCATCAAGGTTTGCCCCTTGAAAGCTTGCCCCAACAAGGCTAGCGTCTTGCATCTTTGCACCTGTAAGAGTAGCTTTGCTGAAGTCCACTTTATCCAGATTGACTCCTCTGAAATCTGCATTTGTAAAGTCTCTTCCACTAGCATCTTTAAACAGCCCCCACCTCAGACCCAAATCAAAAATCGGTCTATTGAGAAATGTATAGAGTAGAAAAGCTCCACCGATCACACCCAATCCGATCGCAGGAATTTTAAGATAATTTTGCCATAGCGACTCCAAACTAACGCTAGGTATAGTTAATTTTTGCTTACTAAAAGTTTTGGCAGACGGAGGGGCTGTCTGTTCATAGCCACTATATGCATCATAGTTATCTTCAGTAAACCGATTAAAATCAATTTGATCTGGAGGCGCACTCATTCTTGCTTGTTTAGTTCTAATTTGAGAAGGGGACTGTGTACTTTGAGGACTAATAGTGATGATACTATCAGATAAATCACCACTATCCAAAAGCCCTGACCAGTCTGTATTGTCAGCATAAACTTCTAAGCCAAAATCACTACAATCTGGCAACCCAGTTTCTTTGCGTCCAGAATTACTCGAAGAAGAATTGTGAGCTTCCCTTTCTCCACCTTGCGAATCTCTTCCCGAAGATTTACCTGCACTATGATGATTACTGCTCATATCAGTATAGAAAGGTTCAGATGAAGATCTTCCTCCAGAAAGTACGGTATCAGCATCTAATAAATCTGACCAGCCTTCATCAATTGAGCCGATAGGTTTGTTGCGATTTCTATGTTTATCTGGTTGATCATGAAATCGATCAAAATCGTCTTCTTCACTTCTTATACCCATTCTATTTTGGGGTAGCGGTCGACCGCCAGTATTTACAGCAGGATATGCTGGTACTGGAGGAGTTGTACTACCTTGAGTAGGGTTACGCTTTGGAGGTAATGGTGGCAAGAATGGTAGTGGTGGCGGTAAATTAATAGATGGAGAAGTTGGTTCTTGTTTAGTTAGGGGAGGAAGACTTGCAGGTATAGGTGCAATCGATGGCGCTGGTGGAGTTAGCCCAGTAGATATTTGGGCGGAGGCAAATGCATCGTTAAATCCGTCGTCATCAAGTGGATCGATACTTTCTAGATCAAAATCAAAGTCATCTAAAAAGTCACGATCTGCTCCTAGATCGAACTTTGTAGACGCTGCTATATTTGAGTTTGGAGTTGGCATAGGAGTTGGCATAGTTGGAGATTCTTTTGCTGGCACAAAACCATCTGAATCTGAAACAAGACTATTAATAAGCAAATCACGGGCTAAAGCTTCTTCCTCAAAATTTACTTCTTCATAGTTTTCGTTAAGTAAATCATTTACCAAAGCCTCTTCAAAGGGATCGGCTTGTGAAACGAGATTGTCTGCAAAACTATCTATAGAATTGATTGAAGACTGTTGATGGGTATATCCTGAAGTGATTGAGTCATCTAAAAATGCGTCAGGAGTAGAACGGACTGGAGTGAGTGTTGTAGGAGTATTACTAAAGTTAAAGTCGGGATTAGAGATATCCAACAAACTATCTTCATCAAAAGCGGCTAGATCAAAATCTTCATCTAGCATACTTCCAAGATTATTATCATCTTGACTGGATAAAGCATTTGCTTCAGTTATGCTGGGCTCCGAATTAGATCTTCCTAGGTTGGCTTTGACTGTTGGGGCTATATCATTGCTAAAACTATCAGCATAATTATCAGTTAGCCCTGAGTCAGCAGCAAAACCATCAGCATAATTAACATAATAAGCAGCTAAATCAGAATCAGAAGCTACACTATCGGTACTAGCAAAGTTGTTAATCAAACTTGAGTCTGTAAATTGCTCCACAGCAAAGCTATCAGCATAACTAGCGTTAGATTCTGTAATGCTCGCAGCAATAGGTTCACTGAGATTTTCCCATTCTGAAGATGCCAATATAGAGGTTCCAGAAAAGTCAAATCCACCATCTTCTAATCTTGCTTCTATATCATTCAGCGATGGATCAATAAATTCATTGAAATCAGCAAATTGTTTCTGATCGGTAAATTGTTCAGGTATATCTACATTTTCCGATATATCACTAAAATCACCAAGTATTTCCGGAATCCCTAAATTAACAGATTCAGATTCACTATAGCTTTCATCCAAATTATTGGCGTGATCTGCGATCGCCCAATCGTTGACTTCAAGATTCTCAGCAAAGTTAAAGTCTTCGCTGATAGACTGCTCTGCTGTGCTATTAACTAAACCTAGCAAGTTATCATTAAAAATTTCAGAAGATTCTTCTGTGGATGTTAAATAATCTTCTGACTCAACTAAAGCTGCATCCCAATTGACATCGTTACCATTACTAATTTCAGCTTCTAGACTTGCGCTCCAATCCGCTTCTTCACTAGAAACCTCAATCTCAGTTTCCAGATCTTTGCTCCAATCAGCTTCTTCACCAGAATCAGTGATACTTATGTCATCTTCTCTCGATGAATACAAACTTGTCTCATATCCAATATTCTCAGTACTGATTTCATTAGCATCATCAAGCTTCACACCCCAATTTTCATTGTATTCAATTTCAGCTTCTAGCTCATTATCTATCTGATCAAAAGACTGTTCAAAAACTGGCTCAAGCTGTAGACCATATTTTGACTCAAACTCTGACTCAATAGACTCTAAGCTAAAATCTACATTAGCCAACTCAAAATCAACATATTCTTCTACTTCAGAAGGAGCTAGAGAATCTATAAGAGGAAGATTTAAGTCAATATGTTCTTCATGTTCTTCTAATTCAGGTTGATCTATCGTTGGCAAGCTCTCCCAAGCGTTTGAAGTCCCAAAAGCGTTATCAATAGATGTGGATGATCCTCGATCAGTAGCTATGCTAGGAGTAGTATCCCAAGACACATCAAACACTTCAAAAGAATTTAGATTTGGAAGCTCAAAATCAATATTGTCTTCTGCTTCAGATTTGCCTATCTTTGGCTGGATTTCCCAGTCATCAGTTATACCAAAGGCATTGTCAATAGATGTAGATGATACCAGATCATTAGCTATGCTAGGCGTAGTATCCCAAACGGCATCATCGATCGCATTTTCGGCAATCACTCCCCAATCATTAGTGAATGTATTTGCAACTGAATCATCAAGGGCAGCTTCAGCCTCAAAATTTGACGCAGTATTCGACCAAAACTCATCTTCAGCCACACTTGGAGCAAATGATTCGAGAGAAGGGGCCGCGCCAAAGTTATCATCTAGTTTATTATCAACTTCTGCTTCGGGACTGCTAGTTCCAAATTCATCAAATCCAAGAGACTGTAATGTGCCAAAGTCATCACCTAGTTTATTGCTAGATTTTGCTTCCAGACTAACAACTTCAAATTCATCAAAAGATAGATCTTGATCTTGTCCACTTAGCAGATCTGATAGTTGAAGATCTTGAGAGCCATTCCTACTTTCAAGATCTTCAACTATCAGATCATCTTGAATCTGATCTGATAAATCCAAATCACCGACTAATAAATCTCCTGAAGCATTATCCTCAGAAAACAAATTAGAACCTAAATCTATATTCCCTGAAGCATCTTCACTAGCTCCAAAAACTTCTGAAACTTGAGATGGAATTTCAGGAGATTCATCGGCAGCACCTAGATTTGGTTCGCTAGATAACTGATCAAAATCGTTTTCAAAGATCCCTGAAATACTATCCCAATCATCATTTTGTTCATTAGCAACTAAATCGAAACTGGAGTCATCGTTATCATCTAGCAATTCTGCTAGTCCTCGGATCTTACCTTCGGTATTATCGATCTCATTTTGCAAATCATCAGTACTTATTGAGGCTGAAGTACCCAAGCTTAGAGAATCTAGATCAGGAAAATCAGAATTCTCTAAAAAGTCGAATCCATCTAAATCCAAGCCAAGATCTTCATCTAGACTATCCGTAATATTATCTGTTTGTGTCTGAAGTGTGGTCTGAGATTGACCTATATCTTGATATGAAGGATTGAATTGTGCTTTACTCTCTGCATTTTCCTTTCGGACATTGAGATCGGTCACAATTAACCAGTCAATATTGTTAACCTCATTATTACCTGATATATTTGCTTCACGCCTTAAAGAAGATGGACTCTCAATTGCATCATCGAAACCTATTGATCGCAAAAATTCTAAATCTTCAAGATCATCGGTGACATCTTGGTTAATAGATATTTGCGAAGGCGATTTTGCTGGAGATTGATTCGCGCTTGGTTTGATTGCTGGAGATCCGCCAATTCGCGTACTAATATCTGACATAATCATCCAATCAACATCAGCAGCATCAGACTGTACTGATTGTCTCTTATCTGGTTCGTTAGCGCCTTGGCCTTTTTGTGGGATGTTTTTATTGGAAGCCATGAATCAATCCTCAGCATTATGTTCGGGCTCGCACCATTAGGCGCTTTCTAAAATTCAGATCGCAACTTGGTTGGATACATCTGTGTTGTTGCAAACAATAGCTTAACAACAGCATAAAAATGATTTCAACAAATAACGATTTTTATCAGCAAATCTTAAACCTGTAGCTGTAAGCGTTCTATTCTAGACTCTCGCAGGCTTTAATTATTTCTTCGCAGACAAAGTTTAAAGTAATTTTAACAAACAAAGCCAACAAAAGTAGAGTTGATAAAGCTCTAAAATCTGAACTGCCTACTTAGAAGCCGGCTCAGATTTTAAGTATGTTTTTTTAATTATGCAGAAAAGCACCGATTTTTGTGGCAGCTTCTTGTAAAACTTCGGGTGGATGTACCAGCGCAAACCTTACATAGCCTTCGCCATGTTTGCCAAATCCTGCCCCAGGAGCTAGGGCAATACCTGTCGATTTAATCAAATCCAGACAAAATCCAACTGAATTATGGGCATAGCGATCAGGCAACTTCGCCCAGAGATACATTGTGGCACTAGGAATGGAGATTTCCCAGTCTATCGCTTGAAGTGACTTGATCATTACATCTCGGCGCTCCTGAAAAGTGGCAACTACTCGATCAATCGGTGTGCGATCGCCTGTTAAAGCTTTGATTGCACCGCGCATGATCCCTTGGTATTGATTGAAGTCTACAGCGGCTTTAATTTGGCGTAAAGCCTTAATTAGTTCGCGATTGCCAACGGCAAATCCAACCCGAAAACCTCCCATATTGTAGGACTTAGACATGGTAAAAAATTCGATACTGACACTGCGATCGCGATCAGCTTGCAAAACCGAAGGTGGCGTTGATCCATCAAATACTAAGTCGAGATATGGGAAGTCATGAACTAATACGAGATTATGCTGTTGACAAAACTTGACAGCAGATTGAAAAAATTCTAACGTTGCTGTTGCTGTAGTGGGATTGTGAGGATAGCTCAACACCATCATTTTTGATTGTGCCAACACTGTCTCAGGAATATCGGCAAAGACTGGTAAAAAGTCATTTTCTGCCAATAGAGGCATTCCATATACTTGCCCTCCAGCCAAATGAATACCGCCATAGTGTGATGGATATCCAGGATCTTGTAAGAGAGCAAAATCATTGGGATTGAGCAAAGCAAGCGGTAAATGGGCTGTCCCTTCCTGTGAGCCAATTAGCGGTAATACTTCTGTTTCTGGATCAACTTGTATATCAAATCGGTGCTGTATCCATGCTGCTACGGCTTTCCGAAAGTCCATAGTGCTCCCAAATAGAGAATAGCCGTGAGTACTAGTATCTTTGAGAGCCTCAGCGATCGCTTCTAGAATAAATGCATCAGTTGGTAAATCAGATGAACCAAGCGATAGGTCAATTACCGCCATGCCAGATGCTTTGACCTGACTTTTAGCTATGTCCATATCGGCAAATACATTGGACTGTAGTGGCTGGAGGCGATCGGCAAATTGCATAAAACTTAGCAAGTACTTATAAAAATAGGAGATGTGGTACTTTGCACCACATCTCCTATTTTTATACATTTGTGCGATAAAAGGAGCGTGAGGGTGTGTCGCGTATCCTCACAACTCATTCATGCTTGAGATAACATAGGGTAAGTTGTTGAATTATCGAAAGAAAAATCATGGTCTGCTGTAAAACAAAATCTAACCTAGCTAAGGCTGTAAAACTACATCGCAATTTTCATTTCAAAACTGGATTGCTTCTAGATCAAGGTGTACGTCTTTTCGGCGTACATAAATGCTTTCTGACCAAACCGTTTTATAAAGCCGTCAAAGTGGCTGGCTACACCAATGTTTCTCTAGCTAGTATTGCGCTTGTCTTACTAGAAGACTAATATTGCTCTTAGCATGATTCGTATATAGGAAAATTTCGCATGATTACACTGACTGACGCAGCGATCGCTCGCGTAAGAAATCTCCAAAGTCAACGCGCCACTTCTGCGCCTTTGCGTTTAGGTATTAAGCAAGGAGGTTGTTCTGGTTTGTCTTATTTGATGGACTTTGTCGATCAACTTGAATCTGATGATAATCAGTATGAATATAACGGTGTACAAATCGTTATTAACAATAGCAACTTACCTCAGCTACAAGGTCTAGAACTCGACTACACCGAGGATCTCATGGGTGGTGGATTCCGATTCCGTAACCCTAATGCCAGCAAGTCTTGCAGTTGCGGTACTTCTTTTGCAACTCCTAAAGAAATTGGTGCACCTGTAGCTTGTAGCTAATCTCAAAAAAGAAGCCGCGCATTGCGCGGCTTCTTTTTTATTACAAGAACAGGCGGCGCAACGCGCCACCTATTCTTGTGATTTTTTTTGATCGGTGATTTGCTGAATATTATCTTCCCAATGTTTGCCATCAAAAGACGTAATCGTAAATCGTTCTATTGCATCACCATCAAGGCAACGAACATTGACATCGTAGTCATCAGGATGCTATCGCGGACGATAAAAAGGATGAATCCCACAGGTTTTACAAAAATGATGCTTGGCGATACCCGTATTAAAAGTGTAAGTTGATAGATTATCTTCACCTTTCAATAGCTCAAAATCTTCAGGAGGGACAATCAAATGCAAAATCCCCTTCTTTTGACAAATAGAGCAATTGCAAGCGATCGCTTCATATTTTCTCACTTTCACTCGAAAGCGAATAGCCCCACAATGACAGCCACCCAAGATATTAGTATTTGAGGCATGTTCAGTTACTAGAGACATAAATTTTACACAACTAATTCAAAAAATTGAGATGTGTACCGACATTGCCATCATTGTAATCTTCCCAGAATTTCCAAAGCAATCCAGCTCTTTTCTCACCAGTATCTTCATACGCTTGGATTTGCGATCGCAATAACTTTTTCATCAATGGTTTCTTTGCGAGAACTAAAAGCTCCTGTAGTTCCTCTTCTGAAAAGGCGGTCGCAAAGCTTGTCACATACTGAGACTCAACATATTTCCATCCTGCAAGCCGAGCCATAGTCTGCTGGAGCCAAATCTTAAATTCTTTTTTCGACCCTCGATGAACGCCAATATCAACACTATTCCAAAAAAACAAGTCATATTGTTTGCCAATATCTAGTTCCACGAGAAGTTCTCTAGCTAATTGCTTCTTGGATTTTGCGGTAACCGTGATTGGTGCAGGTACATCTTGTTCGGCGTAGGTGATCGCAGGATATGTAAAAAGACAAATGCAAGTAACTAATGCCAAACTATATTTTTTCATATCAATAACTTTCTTTAGAGACAAGCAATTTATATTGATGAATTTTAGCTTATATGCAGATTGATATAATATACGTAGACCTATGAGTTAATAAGACCTAATGGGTCTAATAAGGCATTTTACCCAAGTGACTTTCTTAATTCAATCATTACATCGATCCGACATTGTGAGAAGATTTAGCAGTAAGAAATCCAGTTATGTTTTCGGCTAATAAATCAATAAATAGATCAATGAGATATTTGCTGCGTCGCTTTTTGGCTTGGTTTGCGATCGCCATCATCACAATAACCACATTATTTGCCTGTACAAATGGCAAAATCATCAATAACGGGAAACTGGGGATTAGCGATCGCACTGATGAGCGAATCGTTTTGGGCACAACCAGCAAAATTCGCACACTCGATCCTGCCGATGCCAACGAATTTTTTATCAGCAATATTTTTTACAACACACTCGAACGTCTTTACACATATAAAGAAGGCTCCAACGAAATAATTCCTCAACTAGCGGCGGATATGCCCAAAGTTAGTGAAGATGGCTTAATCTATACAGTGCCAGTGCGAACAGGGATCAAATTTCACGATCGCACAAATTTCAATGCCTATACAATGAAATTTGCCTTAGACCGCTTCATGAATTCTAAGGGAGCACCAGCATATATCCTAACCGATGTGATCGAAGCTATTTCTGTACCAAGTGAAACTGAACTGATTTTTAAGCTTAAACAACCTTTGCAATTTTTTCCCAAGTTTCTGGCATTTACTGGAGCAGCCGCAATATCGCCGCAGGTTTATAAACACATTAAAGATGAAAAGACAGGCAAGCTATTATTCTTGCCCGACAAATTAATTGGCACTGGTCCCTATCAAGTTACACAATTTGTCGAAGGTAGCTACTTACGATTAGATACATTTCCTGATTATTGGGGTAAAAAGCCTGTCAATAAAGGGATTGATATTCAGTTTTTCTCTTCTAATTCCAACTTGCTAAATGCATTTAAAACTGGTGCAGTTGATATAGCTTTTCAGACGCTCACGCCAACCCAAGTCAAAAACGTAGAGACCAATGCAAAACAAAATGGTTGGACGATCGCATCTGGTCAAGGTGCAACCATACTCTATATGGTGCTAAATACGCAGCAAGAACCACTGAATGACGTGCGTGTGCGGCAAGCTTTAGCAGCCGCAATTGATAGACCACTATTGGAATCGCGTATATTTTTTAACCAACGTGCACCCCTATATAGCTTAATCCCTAGCGCTTTTGCCGAATCTAAACCAGTATTCGAGCAAAAATATGGTGATGGCAACGGCAAACTGGCTCGGCAATTGCTGGAGTCAGCAGGATATTCCGACGACAAACCTGCTCAAATTACAATTTGGTATTCCCCTAAATATGGTGGTAACGGTGATCTCATTGCCAGCACTCTACGTGCCTCAATCCAAAAAAACGTCGGCAAAATTTTGCAGATCAAAACTGAGCGCGTAGAAAATACAGTCGGGTTTGCTTTTATCGATAAAGGTGTATACCCAGCCTATCTACTTGATTGGGTTCCAGACATTCTCGACCCCGATAACTACATCAAGCCTTTTTTGGAATGTGAAGAAGTAAAAGGCGATCGCTGCACAAAGGGTAGTAGCCAGTTCCAAGGATCATTTTATAACAGCCCAGAGATGAATGATTTAATCGCGAAGCAGCGTAAAGAGCGTGACGTAGCTAAGCGATCGCAAATACTTCAAAAGATTCAAGAACTTCTAGCTGAGGATGTGCCATTTATTCCGCTCTGGCAAAATAAAGAATATGCCTTTGCTCAAAAAGGGTTACAGGGAGCCAAAATCGAACCAAACCAACAACTTCCCTACTGGAATATTTCCAAATAACGAAAAAGAGCGCTTCGCGCTCTTTTTCGTTATTTAGTTGATCTCGCGTAGCGAGGTCAACCTTTTATAGTTTCTAGCGTTATTTTATTGGCTAGTCTCACTAATTGTTAGACGATAAGATGCGCGATCGCCATCAGGTGTACTGATCCAGATCTCATAGCTCCCCGCAACCCAAGCGCCTGAAAGTTCAGGACTTTTACCACTGCGACAATAAATCCCATCGGGACCCTTAACAAGTAAAGATAAATTCTGATCGCTTGAAATCTTCAGAGCTAAAAAGCCAAAATCCCTTTGCACTGTCAAACTATAGTTTGGAGATTGCTGCGTTAATCCTTGGCATTGTCCATTAGCTTTACTAGTAGCAATAGATGCCAAAGGAATATCTCCACCCGCTTGCCCAAGGTAGACTAGAGGATCAGGTGTAAATTTGGGAGAGATTGGCTTTATTGCTTCTTGGCTCATCGCTGGAGCAACTGATATTAATAACGGGGCTAGAGCTAACCCTGTTAAAGCGATCGACAGTTTCAAGAGTTTCATTTTTGAAGTATTTCACTCAAAGACAGCTTGTAGCTAAAAGCTTGATTAACATTTTTGGAACCAACCCAAACTTGGTAAGACCCCTTAGGCATACGACCTGTGAATTGCGGATTGCGACCACTTGACTCATTGTCAGCACAGACGATGAAGCCATTAGGACCTTTAATCAACATGGTCGGATCATCATTAATATTACTGGAATAAACCAAAAGATCCATTACAGGAAAAGTTTCCGTTAAAGTAATCGTATGATTTGGCTCAGCATTGGCAAAACCTCGACAATTATTGGAAATCCCCGCAATACTTGCAATACTGATACTACCGCCTCCAGATCCATCTAAAGCAGCTGGATCTGGGCGAAAATTCCTCCCCAATGAAACTGCACTTTGAGCAAAACTAGGAGCAGCGATCGCTAAAGCTACAATAGTCGTAAAGGTTCCCCAACCAAATTTAAGTAAATTAGGATGACTGATGTTTGAAACGTTCATATCTGACTCCATATGAGATGCATTAACATTTAATGCATTATTCGGGGTTCTATGTTTGTTGGGATTCATGACTAAATAGTTCCAAGTTTTGTTCCTACCCTCTCCAAAAAAGCAATGGCGGCTCTTCGCGCCGCCATTGCTTTTTTGGAGAGGGTATATTTGATAACAGCCATAGATATTATGTAAAGAAATGTTGCTTTATTGCTGTCATAGCGGTATAACGCCTTGACAGCTTAAGATTCTCCATGTAACTTAGTCACATACCTGGGTATTCACTGCTCTTAACCATTATGCAAGACAAGCAAAAGGTAACTTTTTATCTCCCCGAAAGGCTCCATCAACAGCTTAAGATTCGCTCTGCTATTGATGGTGATTCGATGTCAGACTTGGCTGACAAAGCTATTAGCTTTTACTTAGCCCATGCTGACATAGTTGAATCTTCAGGTATTGGTCATACCCATCAAACATACAACTGTCCGAGCTGTTCGCAAACAGTTGTGATCCGTGAGGGTGAACTACTAGCGATTGGGGGCAATCGAACTCAGTCATTACCTGTTACTGTTGGCAAAGTCGATAGTCCAGACGAGGAGCTAGTTTCAATAAGTTAGATTAACTCAACAGCACTTTCTAAACACTTTTTCTGTAGACAAGGTGAGGACAGAGGCATAAACCTCGGTATTACTATATGCAAGAGCAACTTAGCATTTTAATTCAAGCCCAATATCCCTTGATCTACCTCAATACCCCTGAGGAAGAAAGAGCAGAAAGGGCGATCGCAACCATTTCTCAACTCAAGCCAGTTCGACGCATGTTCACTTGGACTGTGACCCATGGAATAGTTGAGTATGGTCAAACTACTGGAGCAGCCCAACACAATACAGAATCGGCGGAAGCAGCTCTAAAATGGGTTATTCGTGCTGATCCGAAAGATCCCGCTATATATATATTCAAAGATGCACATCCTTTCTTTGATCATCCAGTTATTGTCCGTTGTTTACGAGATGCGGTTGCCAATTTCAAAGGTACTCAGAAAACAATTATTTTGATGTCACCTATCCAAGTAATCCCCGTAGAGTTAGAAAAAGAAATCGTCGTACTCGATTTCCCTTTGCCAGATATGAAGGCGATCGAAGAGGTTCTAGACCAACAACTTGGACAGGTTCGCACTAAAAAAGTGTCAGCCGAAACCCGCGAAAAACTAGTTAGAGCGACCTTAGGGTTAACTCAAGACGAAGCCGAAAAAGTTTATCGTAAAGCGCAAGTTACCAATGGCAAGCTGACCGAAGAAGAAGTTGATATCGTTCTTTCGGAAAAGCAGCAATTAATTCGGCGTAACGGAATTCTTGAATACATCGAAGATGAAGAAGACTTAGATGCTGTAGGGGGGCTCGAAGAGCTAAAGCATTGGTTGCAACAGAGATCAAATGCTTTTAGTCAGAGAGCAAGAAATTATGGATTACCTCAACCTAAAGGGATGCTAATTCTTGGTGTTCCTGGTTGTGGAAAATCTCTAATAGCTAAGACCACTGCTAGGCTCTGGTCATTGCCATTGATTCGACTGGATATGGGTCGGGTTTATGATGGTTCAACCGTTGGAAAGTCGGAAGCAAATTTGAGAAATGCTCTCAAGGTTGCCGAATCAATTTCACCGATGATCCTATTTATCGATGAGCTTGACAAGGCTTTTGCTGGTGGTGCGGGTTCTGCTGATTCCGATGGTGGCACATCATCTCGCATCTTCGGGACATTCCTCACATGGATGCAGGAGAAGAAATCGCCTGTATTCGTGATGGCAACCGCCAATCGCATCGAAAAATTACCTGGAGAATTTCTCCGCAAGGGACGTTTTGACGAGCTTTTCTTTGTTGATTTACCTAACGGTGAAGAACGCAGAGATATCTTTAAAATCCATCTGTGCAAGCGTCGTCCAGATGTTGAAAAATTAGAAAGATTCGATTTTGAACAACTATCAAAAGTAAGTGATGGTTTTTCGGGGGCTGAAATCGAACAGGCGGTAATTGCCGCCATGTATGAAGCTTTTGCCCAAGATCGGGAGTTTACACAGCTAGATATCATTTCGGCTGTGAAATCGACAACTCCCCTCTCACGCACGATGACTGAGCAGGTTGCTGCTTTGCGTGACTGGGCAAGAATGCGGGCTAGACCCGCCGCTACTTCAGTCGCTGAATATCAGCGTATGGAGTTTTAAAAAGCTTATTCTGCTGTTTTTGCAGGCAGCAGATTTAAGGCTAGATTCTAAAGATATCTTATTAAAAGATCTTTAGGCTAGCAGCTAACATAGGAGTAAGAACCACCAGTACTCTTATGTCTCACGTTCTAGTTAACAATTGCATTCACAATTATTCACAGGAGCAAAACTATTATGTCTCATTTCAGCACTCTTCGCACAAAAATTACTGATGCCGAAGTACTCAAGTCGTCTTTGCGCGATCTGGGTATCAGTGTTAACACTGAAGCCGATGTTCGTGGCTATAACAGCCAACGTATTCGTGCTGACATCGTGGCAACTCTAGAAGGTGATTATGATTTGGGCTGGTCGCGTAATGCCGACGGTTCGTTTGATCTAATTGCTGATCTTTGGGGTGTTGCTAAAAAGCACAATCAGACTGAATTGATCAACTCGATCAATCAGAAATATGCTGTGAACAAGGCTTTGACTGAAGTGAAGCGTCCTGGTTTAAGCAATGCCAATGTCAAACTCGTTTTGCAGTAAGGTATCAAATCTTGCGAGTTAATTATGCAAATTAACAGGCTAGTCATATCTTTGACTAGCCTGTTTTTTCGTTGATAAAATAAAGGTGCTCAAAGCTCCACTTTATTTGCTTAATCAAATTCCATACAGCGCTTTGCGCTTTCTCAAAACCCAAGAGATTTTTTGAAAGTGTTGCTTCGCAACACTTTCAAAAAATCTCTTGTACTACATGAAACCTTAACAGGCTGCAATTTTTATACATTATTGTGAGGGCTAAACAATGATTGTGGCAATAAAACCTAAACAACAGTGGCAGCAAGCAACTTGGGATGATTATGTGGCACTGCGTGATGATTATAAAAGCGATCGCTGCAAATTATTTTTTGATAATCAACATTTGTGGGTAGAAATGGGTGCAGAAGGAATTAATCACGCTAAATTTGGTGATTTATTTGCAATGATTTTGCTTGTATGTGCAACAAAATTTCCTGACCTCAAATTAAGTACCTTTGGTGGATGCCAGATAGAAAAAAAAGGCAATCGGGCTGTTGCTCCTGATATTGTTTTGTATGTTGGTGATGATGCGCCAACGTGGCAATCGGGACAGTCAAGATTTATTGATTTAGAGCAGTGGCGATCGCCTGATCTTGTTGGTGAAATTTCGGATACAACTTTGGCAATTGATTTAGATGAAAAAAAGCGTCTCTACGCCGATTTGGGAATATCTGAATACTGGGTAATTGATGTGAGAGCCTATCGAATATTTACATTTCGATTAGATCAAGAAGGTGTTTATCGAGAGTGTGAGTTTTCTCAAGTCTTGTCAAATTTGGCGATCGCATTATTAGAGAAAACGATGGAATTACTAGATACAAAAACTAATACTGAAGCAGCAATATGGTTTTCAAAACAAATCCAAGATTTATGATGGCTGAGGATCTTCACATTTCTCGCTTTTAAATGTAATATAAGGATACATAATTTCAGCTAACGTCGCCCCGATGGAAATTGCGATCTCCCTATTGCAGCATTACAGTTTTGATCTTGGTGGTTATACTATCAAAGATTTGATTCGTGCATGGAGCAGTTTCAAACCTGAATGGGTGCGTCAAGCCGTAATCGAATCATTATTTCAAGGAAGATATAAAGCCGTTTCAGTAAATCAAATTTTGCATTTATGGGAACGCAAAGGCGAGCCAAATTGCCGTTACAACCATGAATTTGAGCGCTTGGTCTGTGGTGATGTTGCTGTGATTTATGAAGATAGAATTTTTTACACCCCTCCTCGTACTGCTACTCGCGAAGCTGAGATCGCAGAAATTCCTGCATTCTCTACTATAGCCGAATCAAATTCACCACTTCCATTTCCTCGTCGTCCAATGCTCGGGACTGCTAAGATCACTCAATCTATGACTCAGGTTAATCCAGTTGCTCAACCTAAACCTCAAAGATATCCTAGTCGTCTAACTACACCTTCGGGAACGACAGCCGCCGCAAAAGTTTATCCATCCACTTCCAATACAGAGTATTCTAAAGTTTATCAATCTGCCTATGAAAATATGACATTGCTCGCCGAATCCTCTATGTTTGTTGATAAGTTGCGAGCAATGTGTAGCGATCACCTTGTTCTTCCAATCCCTGAAATTAGCTCTGAACTGGGCAAAGTAGAGGCTCCTATTGAGAATTAGATTCTATACACAAGGCAGCAGAATAGTTTGAATCTATGTCTAATTCTGAGTCTAGTAGTTTTAAAGTCCAATCTTTAATTTGTAAAGTCGCGCCTATGGGGCTCTCTAGCAATGATGATGCATCCACATAGTCAAGAATATTGGCAATACCTTCTCCAGTTGCTTTGCCATAGGCTTCCTTGAGAGTCCATGCCCGATAAAAAGCTAAATATTTATCTCGATCGCTTAAACTTTGAATAATTTTCTGCTCTGAAGGTAAGAAATAACGATTGGCAATACCATCAACATCGCACTGAGGATTGACATATTCCAAATCTATTCCCACTTCCCGATCGCTACTTACTGCATAGATTGCCCAATCTTGAGAATGCGACAGATTAAAATAAACACACTGGTTGTTATGAATGTATGGCTTTCCGTGATCACTATAACTAAACTCTATTTTCTTTGGTGCGCAGCCTAGCCTTGTCGCGAGAATCTCCCGCAAGTTTCCCCTAGCGGAAATAAAATTGCGTTTGAGATATTCCCGTTTGAATCGATCAGCACGCGATCGCTCATCCTCTGAAAGAAACTGCCATAAGCGATCGCACTCTGAGGCAGAGATGTCTAGCCTAGCTTGGTATAGTTGCAAGTCTGGTGACATGTGTAAACCTTAAAAATGGCATGATCATGCCAAAATCCAATAATACAATTTTCAAAATTGCGATGTCGTTGTGAAAATCCAAAAACTTTGCGTGGTTTGATTTCTACAGCGTTTTACGCTCAAATCCAAATCAAGAATTTTTTTGAAAGTGTTGCTTCGCAACACTTTCAAAAAAATTCTTATGGTTCGTTTGATCGACAATTGGTATAAAATCTTTGAACTTGAGATGAGATTGGGAAAAAAACTCTATGAACTTGCCCCTAGTAATCGGCGCATTAATAGTCTCTTTACTACTGTTGTGGTGGTTGCTGAGCGTAATTAAAGCTAGCTTTAAAACTGCGTTTTTAGTAGTTGCTGTGATTTTCACAATTCAGGTATTGACTGGGGTTGGTCCCCAGCAAATTTTTGCGCAAGTCGGGCAATGGATGGGCGACTCAATGGGAGGCTTGGGGAAATGGCTACAAAATTGGGGTGACAAGGGCAAAGTCGATCCAGACATCAAGAAGCAATCATTAATTTGGATGATGCAAATTGCGATCGCCTTAATAAATCCATGAAGCAAAAAGGGATGCAATGCATCCCTTTTTGTTGGGATTAGCCCCCTGCGATCGCAGGAATAATGCTTACTTCATCACCATCATTGAGGGCAGTATTAGCTCCGTCAAGAAAGCGGATATCTTCGCTGTTGACATAAAAATTAACAAAGCGACGGAGATTACCTTTTTCATCACAAATGCGGGCTTTGATGCCTGGGCAACTAGTTTCGAGCGAATCAATAATTGCTTGAACGGAATCACCAGTACACTCGACAGTAGCTTGATTGTTGGTCAATTGTTGGAGTGGCGTGGGAATTAAAACTTTAACAGCCATATTTTTTGTATCAATTCAGAGAACTTTAGACTTTTTTGAACAGTTATATAAAGGCGGGGCGAAGCTCCATGTCTATATAACTTGATTTGTATATATTTTAACGCGAGAGCGATTACCGCCTAACTTTGCCTGCAAATCCCGAAGCTTTAAATTGCTTAAGCTCTAAAGGTTCAGGCTGTTCGGCAGGAATTGCAACCATAATTTGAAAATCGCTATTGCCTGCGGGAATCTCCTCGACCGCACCCAGTCTCGCTCTTTCTGGCATAGCATCATTGCCGTTCGCATCATAGATACGCCCAAAAATATCGGCATTGTATACAACTTTGCCTGAGGGATTGGTTGCATTTCCCTTGATCATGTAGCACTTTGCCGACATCACACCGCCGCCTAGCACCATATTTTTCCCAGCATCACCTGTACATGGCTCGTAAGTAACATTAGTCAGCTTTATTTGCACTGCCCATGCATCGGGACTAAAGGCAAAGGTACAAATACATAGTAGGAGAGACAAGACAATAGCCTTACAAACCTGTAATAATTTTTTGAGATTTTCAGTCTTTGCGATCGCCATAAATAAACCTATTTTATAAACCCTTTGATAAAAAATTTTCAGAAAAAAGAATGTCTTCTTTGACGTGGTAAAATTCATCTTAGCTCTTGAAGGAGGTCTATTTTTAATGCCACTTAGTCTATTGATTGCAACTTTACCTGAAGCGTATAGAATTTTCGATCCACTGGTAAACGTTCTTCCCGTGATTCCTGTATTTTTCTTGCTACTCGCTTTTGTATGGCAAGCTTCAGTCGGTTTCAAATAGGTTTCAATTTTAAGTCTTGACTTAATAAAAAAACTTATAAAAAACTTTTAGGTACATCCTGTACATTTATACTGGCTCATTTATAAAACAAAAACGATATAAGCAATCGGGGTAGCGGCAACGTTACCCCGATTGCTTTATAAGTGTGTGCCGTGAAGCGTCATGCACTATATATAGAAGAGCTAAAAATTGCTTCGTACAGCGCCTTGCACTCAAAACCAAACCAAGAGATTTTTTGAAAGCGTTGCAAAGCAACGCTTTCAAAAAATCTCTTGTGGCTCGTTTGATCGGGAATTGCTGTAAGTGTGTGTTGCTGCAAGGCACACACTTAATTTACTAAAAAAATTATTTTTAATGAAATATGGAAACCATCGGACGTTGGACGAACAAATTTTTGATGTTCAATTTGTTCTTAGTATTTTTCTTCTTTGCATGGCTGCTAGTTGCGCTCGGCGGCGAAACATTAAAAATAAATCTTGGCTTGGAGCTATGGCGACAACTATGGGAGCCATTAATTCAACCTGTGCTGGGCATTGTCATGGCTGGTGCGATCGCAAGTGGCGTAATCTCAAAGGTTAAACAAAAACTAGCTAAACCTTAACGCTTAAGAAGGTGCAAAGCGCCTTCTTGGCTAAGTATGTCTGACCCAACCATTAATCGTGAAGCGGCTATCGGCAAAATATTCTGTTGGGCAACTCACAGGTAATACTTCGTGCATACATCCGCTAGGGAAAAATATAATTGTGTTATTAGTGGGTTGAATTACTTTGCGAGAGTCTGCGGCAACAGAATAGCCATTTTCGATTTTACTATCATAGATTACTAACTCACCACCAGTGAAAGGTTTCGGCTCACGATAGTAGTAATACACATAGGTAAGAACTCTTGTCGCACTGTCTGGACTGCCACTGTCATTATGGATTTTGTAATAATTGCCGTGATTATGGGCAGTCATTTGCGACTCAATTTGCCCGATTTCAAAGTTATTTATATCTAAGTGCGCGATAATTTGCGGTGTAATTTTTCGTACTAGCTTAATCATTAACTCTGAGAATTCAGGGAAATGTATCAGATAAAATGAGCGCCGATAGTTGGGGTCACCAGCTGAGTTAGTGGTTGGGATAAACTCAGGCTGTTTACTAATGCTATATCGCAATAAGTCGTTTAGTTGATTTGGTGATAAAAAATTATCAATTAGTGCATAAGGAGATGGAATGATATCTGGATCTGGCGGAATCTTTAAGAGGATTGAATCGCTAGTTGTGGATGGTTTGGGATCTTGAATTGCTGGAAGATATGCTGGTATTTGAGCAGAACTATTATTAGTGTTTAGTAATACATCGACTTTTTGTCTAATAGCCCAAAAGCCTTTCCCAAATTGACGATCAACTAAAATACATTCAAAGTTTCGCCAAGAAAATCTATAGTCTTGAATTTGAGACGCTACTTTTTTATTAAGTCTTTCAACAAAGCTATCATCAAGACTTAGTAAAATCTTAATTTCATCAGTTGAAATCCAAAAATCCGAATCAGCAATATGTTTTACATTGTCAAGCTGCTGAATTAATTGCTCGACTTGATAATTAGTATCTTCAGAAATTGTTTTGGATTTCAGATGCTGAGCTTTCATAAATTTAAACAACTGCTTTTTGACGATTTAAGCCATCTAAAATATGTCTCAAGCCACTTTAGTTAAACCAGCTTGGCATTAATAAAATTGGTGGATCGTAATTCCCTGCTTGCATATTGTGACCAGTTAGTTTTGAGGTGAGCTGATCTGCGATCGCACCAGACATTTTGCCAGAACCAGCAATATCAAAAAATGGTAAGGCAATACTAATACTAGTTTGATTAAGTAATTGATCTAAAAGTCTTTCAAAGGAAGCTGGAGATTTACGTATTGGTAATTCGCTTTGCTCTGGCAACTTGAATTTTTTTCTAGCCAAATCTCTTAAATCAGCGATCGCTATATCCAAAGTTCCTAAGGCATCAACTAGCTTATTATCTTTAGCCTGTTGCCCTGTATAAATGCGTCCATCCGCTAGCTTCCGCACCACTTCTAAATCTAGTTTGCGTCCCTTGGATACATCGGTAATAAATTCTTGGTAGGTACTTTGCAATAGCTCTTGTAAGAGTTGACGCTCTGGCTCACCTAATTCACGGAATGGCGAAAAAATATCTTTGTAGGGGCCAGTTTTGATCGTTTGGGATTGGATACCTACGCGATCTAGTAACTCCTTGGCATTAAACCCACTCAAAATTACGCCGATACTACCTGTCAATGTGCCAGCGTTGGCGTAAATCTTTGTCGCTGAACTTGCTGCATAGTAGCCGCCACTAGTTGCTTGATCCAGCATACTTACCACAACGGGCTTTTTCTCGCTTAAGTCTTTAACCGCTTCATACAGCTCTTTACTTGCGCCAACAGTTCCTCCAGGACTATTAATTGATAGCAATACCCCTTTTACAGAATCTTCGTCGATCAGTTCGCGGAGGCGATCGCGAACTGCCATTGCACCCGATGATGAAGCCCTAGCCCCAGAAATTGCACCATCTAGGGAGACTAATTCAAGGCGATCGCGATCGAGTACTTTTTTTAAATTTAAAGACTCATCCATTTGGCGGCGCTGAATACCAAATGTGGCTGAGATAAAGCAAACGGCGACTAAAACGAGAGCAATGATGCGATTGAGTTGCATAGCAAATTTTTCTGGCGGCTGCTTTAGTTTAGTATAAAACCTAGAAAGGCGATGCCTCGCTTCGTGCTGCTTCTCCTTTCTAGGTTAAAATCATCTTTTTGTAAGCTTTCTTCACAATCATGGCTAATAAAGCACTCAACAATACATCAACTAAAGAATCCCCTAAAGACAAAGAAATAGTTCGCGATTATTTTAATTCCACAGGCTTCGATCGCTGGCGGCGTATTTATGGTGAAGATGATGTCAACCGAGTGCAGCGCGATATTCGGACTGGACACCAACAAACCGTCGATTATGTTTTGGATTGGTTTAAAAATGACAAAAATGCTATGGGACAAACCGTCTGTGATGCAGGTTGCGGTACTGGTAGTCTCAGTATTCCTCTGTCCGCAATGGGTGCAAAGGTATATGCCAGTGATATTTCCGAAAAGATGGTAGGTGAAGGCAAAAGCCGCGCCGCCGAACCTGAAAACCCGATCTTTGCGGTCAAGGATTTATCTTCGCTGTCAGGTGAATATGACACTGTAATTTGTCTGGATGTATTGATTCACTATCCCGATCGCGAATCAGAAGAAATGATCGCCCATTTAGCATCGCTTGCTAAGTCCCGTTTGATTCTCAGCTTTGCTCCAAAAAATCCTTACTATGTTTTGATGAAGAAGGTTGGTGATATGGTTCCTGGTCCTAGCAAAGCGACTCGTGCTTATTTGCACAAGGAGTCTGATGTACGCCAAGTTCTGAAAAAGTTAGGCTTTACAATCAAACGCAAAGAGTTTACGGCTACCTCATTTTATTTTTCGCGCTTGTTTGAAGCTGTCCGCAATTAAAGTGATTTCTCATTTAAAATTTACCCCACCCTAACCCTCCCCTTGCAAAGGGGAGGGAACAAGATTTCTAGCCGTAGGGTGTGTTAGCGTCAGAGTAACGCACTCAATAAAATATGAAAGAAATTTTTGTTTTTTCGCGACAGGCTGCCAGTAGATTAATTTCGTATAATAAGCATTCACCCAAGCAAGGAAAAAGGAAAAAGTAGAAAGTAAAAATTATCTTAGGGACGCAGTATTACCGCCACCGTTTAGGCATTTCACCACAACCTCTAAACGGTAATGCTACGCCCAAACTTCACAACGCAGCCATAAGCGATCAATGAGAGCAAAGAGGGTTAAGCATTTGCGGATCGAGATTTTTTGTGAGGAGTTTGAATATTGTGGCGCAAATGCTTAACCCCTACAATTGTTTTACTTTTGCCTTTTTACTTTTTACTTTTTACTTTTCAGCCATTCCTCCAAATCTGCCACCTTCTCAAAATACAACACCGACTCCGCCAACTCCGCCAACTACTCAGCCGCTAGCTTATCTAAACGCTTAACTGTCTTTAATGTCACCTTACCAAACTTCCGAGTCAATAGCCTTACGACAGCTTGCTTAAGCCCCTGCTTCAGTCCTAATATTTGACCACGCTGCGCCCCAATTTTTTCACACTCAAGCTTGCCCTCAAGCTTTGCCTCTCAATAAACTCTTGTTTTCTTGAGATCACCTAACGTAAACATCGCTTCAACCTCCTCTCGACTCATTTGGGGAAACTTGTACAGCAAAGCGGTAATCCCACCAATTCAAACAGCAAACTATCAAAGGTTTGAAATAGCTGAAAAAATTTTGTGTCAGTTCGCATCAAGTTATATTAGCGAATTTTAATTACAAGCCACTAGATCTAGCTGAGCTTTGACCTGTAAGAATTCTTTACATTTTATATTTAGGTGATCGCATAGAAATAGCTGCAAAACCTGTTTGAATAGAAAATAGTGCTTTTAATTAAGTTTGGTTAGCGCAACACGCCGCCCTACTCATCTTTAAACTCTGTTGTTTTTCATTGTTTTTCATATTATTTAGTTTGTCCTATGGTCGCATCCTCAACAGTTCGCATTAGTTCTCGCAAAAGTCAGCTAGCACTGGTACAAACCCATTGGATACAGGCTGAACTAAGCAAAGCACATCCTAATCTCCAGTTTGATGTCGTCACCATGAGCACACAGGGTGACAAGATTCTTGATGTTCCTCTTGCTAAAATCGGCGACAAGGGCTTATTTACCAAAGAATTAGAAGTCTCAATGCTGACTAAACAGTCAGATTTAGCAGTGCATAGCCTCAAAGATCTACCCACAAATTTGCCTGAAGGGCTAATGCTTGGGGCTGTAACTGAGCGTGAAAATCCTGCTGATGCGTTGGTTGTTCATGAAAAGCTCAAGGACAAAACTCTAGACACTTTGCCATCAGGTACTGTCGTTGGTACATCTTCACTCCGTCGATTGGCTCAATTGCGCCATTATTATCCTCACCTTACTTTTAAGGATGTACGTGGGAATCTCAATACTCGTCTGCAAAAGCTAGATTCTGGTGAATATGATGCGCTAATTCTTGCTGCCGCAGGCTTGCAACGTTTAGGAATGGGCGATCGCGTTCATGAGATCATCGATGCAGAGATTTCTCTTCATGCAGTCGGACAAGGTGCTTTAGGTATCGAATGTCGTGCTGAAGATCCAGAAATCCTTGCTTTATTTGCGCCAATCAGCCACTATCCCACCACTCAACGCTGTCTCGCAGAGCGTTCATTCTTGCGCGAACTTGAAGGTGGTTGCCAAGTTCCCATTGGGGTGAATACTTCCATTAATGCTGACCAGCTCACATTAAAAGGAATTGTTGCTAGCCTTGATGGTAAAACTCTAATCAAAGGAGAAGTCACTGGGGACTTAACCAAACCTGACGCGATCGGTCTAGAGCTAGCCCATCAACTCAAGGATAAGGGCGCTCAAGATATTCTCAACAAGATTTTTGCAGAGGTTCGTTCTTGAGGATGAGTCCCTTACTCAAAAAAGCAAAGCACCCACTAAACAGGCGCTTTGCTTTTTCGGGGCAAGTTTCTGATTAAAGACACGAGAAAAAGAGTAGAATTATAGCTCACTAAACCAATTTTTATAGTTTGCAGTCTCTCATAGCGTAGCAACCTATAAAAATTAATAATTAAGTTGATAGCGTTGTGCAGACTGACTATTTAGAACGTATCCTCAAAGCTCGCGTGTACGATGTCGCGCAAGAAACCCCATTAGAATTTGCCCCTAATCTATCAGCGCGATTGAATAATCGGTTGCTGTTAAAAAGAGAAGATATGCAATCAGTCTTCTCTTTTAAATTGCGTGGTGCTTATAACAAAATGGCGCAATTATCTCCTGAATTGCTTGCTCATGGTGTGATTGCCGCATCGGCGGGAAACCATGCTCAGGGAGTTGCCCTCAGCGCTCGCGAGTTAGGGACAAAAGCAATTATTGTCATGCCAGTGACTACGCCACTGGTGAAAGTGAACGCTGTGAAAATGCGTGGTGGTGAGGTGGTCTTGCATGGCGATACCTACGATGATGCCTATGCCCATGCAAGGCAGTTGGAAGCAGAGAAGAATCTCACCTTTATCCATCCCTTTGATGATCCTGATGTGATTGCAGGACAGGGAACAATTGGCATGGAGATTTTGCGCCAATATCAGAAACCAATCCATGCAATTTTTATAGCGATCGGTGGCGGTGGGCTGATCTCAGGCATAGCAGCCTATGTAAAACGATTACGTCCTGAGATTAAAATCATCGGCGTAGAACCAATTGATTCTGATGCAATGTTCCGATCGCTACAGGCTGGACATCGAGTGCGCCTCGATCAAGTTGGTCTATTTGCCGATGGTGTAGCGGTGCGCGAAGTTGGACAAGAGACTTTTCGACTTTGCCAGCAATATGTTGATGAGATTTTGCTGGTCGATACTGATAATACTTGTGCAGCGATTAAGGATGTTTTTGAAGATACGCGCTCGATTTTAGAACCTGCTGGAGCTTTGGCGATCGCAGGAGCCAAGGCATATGTCGAACGTGAAGGTATCGAAGGTCAGACGCTAGTTGCGATCGCCTGTGGCGCGAATATGAACTTTGATCGTCTGCGATTTGTGGCTGAACGTGCGGAACTAGGGGAACATCGCGAGGCGATTTTTGCAGTGACGATTCCTGAACATGCTGGCAGTTTGCGGA
>JADBWK010000188.1 GCA_020404895.1 Pseudanabaena sp. M085S1SP2A07QC
AATTGTTCATTTAGTTGAAACAACCTATGCAAAGGGCGTAAAAGTTCTACCAGAAGACTTGAAACAGTATTTTCCATCTTGGCAACGTTCTGCTACCCTAACTAAATGGGATATAACCATTGTTCCTAATTGATTGGTATCTTATTTTTTCGCTAGCCCCTAAGGTTCAATCGATTTCAAACCAGCATCTGAGTTGCACAATCAAGCGTTTAGCTGCGTTAGGTGGCTTATTAGCTACGATCCAATCTCGAATCAGTATAGAGTCTTTTAAATTTTGTGATGGTAAAAGTGCGATCGCACGGGTAAATCCTGCGTATTGATTGCCAATAGTACTAGGAGAGGCGATCGGCTTTTTGAACTCCATATACTTATCCCACAATGCCCCAAGGTTTAAAACCTGTTGACTATGATTCATAGTCACAGGTTTTAAATGGGTAGGACGATATTTGTCTAGGGTGTAGTCAAATCGCTCCAGAACGATGTCAGTCTGTATTTCTTGAGCTTTTGCCTCTGCAATTTTGAGATTGATCTTAGTATCTGACAGCCCAAGCGTTAGGTATTTCTGCTTGCCATCAAATAGCTGTCTTGGCAATCTCAGCCTCAGTCGTCCTTGAAACGCCTCGACGCCTACTGTGTCTTTGCTTTGACGATCTTTAGATGCATACATACATTTGACTATGAACTCGTTTGCTTATGCCTATGACAACAGAATTCATAGTCAAATCATAGTCAAAACCAGGCTAAATGTGTCCAAAAGTGTCTAACCATGTAAGTGTTTACACGGTGTAATTTAGTTGTAGTGGCTTGTGTGCCTTATCCAAGGTGTCGGAATCGAACCGACATATCAACGATTATGAGTCGTTTGCTTTACCAGTCAGCCAACCTTGGGCATATTGTGATTATAGACGTAAGTATTATATGCTATCAAACAAGCTACCTTGCAGGTTGCCTAATAGCAATTATTAGCTAAAAAAGTTTGTGATGGCAACACCCCAACCCCCAAAGCGACTCCGCAAGAAAAAAAAGCCCCCTAAAAAATTTAGGCTAAGTTATAGTCTGATGCTGCTATTTGCCATGATCATTGTGGGATCTGTGGCTGCACTAGTCGCCTATAGTTTTGGGAAACAAGCATTAGAGGGCGTTAATCCTTCACCTGCGGGCATAAAATTACCCAAGGCAAGTCCACTATCTAAGCCTAAAGAGTCACCAAAAGCTTCTCCCAAAAGTCAAACTGATGGTAAAACTTCTTTTCTCTTAGATGAAGCTGAAGTTATTGCTGATATGCAAGCCCGATCGCAGCAAGAATTAGGCGGACTAACTCGACCAGCTTTTGTAGCAAAGGCAAATATTAGCGATCGCAAAAGAATATATAACAGAGTTGATCGCGCCTATAACTCAATGCGTGATCCTCTAGCAGTTTCTGCTGATGCTAATGATCGGATTGCGGCAAGAATTGCGGCTTTAAGGCAAAGGGTTTATACGAGCAGCCTAACCTACGACAGTAGCTTTGAGCGATCTTATGCGAATGGGAGCAACAGTCCAGCTTTACTATCTACATCTGTAGAGCTAAATCCTATTCTTAGTCGTTGGGAAGACCGTGATATATCAGTATTAAGTAATCCTAGACAAGTATCAGTAGAGGTCATAGAGCCTTCACCACAGCCAACTGGCAGCTTTTTTATTCCTGCACAACAACCACCTCGCTCTGAAGAAGTAAATCGTCGTTAAAAAACAAGAAGTGGCGCTAAGCGCCACTTCTTGTTTTTTAAAAGCCCAAAATGGCTACGCCATTTTAAAAACCTTACAGAGCCTTTACCGCCCGCATAGCGGGCGGTAAAGGCTCTGTAAGTTAGCTACTTATGTTGATCTTGATTGACGGTTCGATCGAAATGAAAATCTTTGGGGCGCAAGATTTCCAGTCGAGATCGCTTGTCTTGCTAATTCAGCGCGTTCGCGTGATTTCGTCATCGCACTTGTGCCGCCAAAGGTTTCACGCAAAGTTAAATAATTTTGAATAATTAGAGCTTCATTATCAGTAGATCCTTGTGCGACTTGAGCAGGAGTTAGACGAGATCGCGCGATCGCATCGGCAACGCAGGGAATCACATGGCTAGGACGGTTAACATGGTGATCGAGTAGGAGCGCCACCGCAAATTCTGAGCTCAGAATTTGCGAAAGGGTAAATCCTTGTAGCCTTTGGGTAGGCGTAAAATAAAACCGATCAAGGCGTGAAATCGCGTGCACAACTTGTACTGATTGCACTAGCGCATCCATACCTGCGATCGCAAATCGTAAAGCCCAAAGTGGTTGTCGCATTAAGTTTTTATCAGCAGCACTAACTAGGCGATTACCATTAAGAGACATCCAACCCGTGATCCCATCCAGAGAAGTTACATCCAAGCCAAACTGACCAAAGTAGTATTGAAACTCTGATGGATAGCGTCTTTTTAGATTATTAAGTAACGCAGGTAGTTCTCCCTGTTGCTCTGCCGCTCCCAATGTCCACTGGAATATGCCAAAACTTAAATACTGACTATCCCATGTATTTATCGCATCAAGGCTACCTTCATTTGCTGATGTTACCAGCATTACCTTGATTTCTGAAGGACTCATCTGCACCTGTTGCAATAGACCTGAGCCATAGGCGATAAAGTCGCTCAGTTTAAAAATACCCAGCCGATACAAACCTAGATCTCTAGTTTTGGCAAATGGCTCTTGTTGCCCAGTATTTAATAATTTGGCAATTACATCACTGCCAACAGTGGTAAAGGAAATTGCAATCTTATTGGGTGGATAAACTCCCTGTAATGTATTCCTGACCATAGCGACTTCAGGATTTTGGGCGATCGGTGGAGTTACCACGGGAATCAGCAGCTTCTGACCAATTTGTAAACTTGCAGGATTGGTAATGTTATTAATACGAGCAATCTCGCGCCAATCACCATTTGCCCCCAAAAAGCGTCTCGCGATCGCAGATAGGGTATCTCCAGCTTTAACAATATATTCCTGCATAGCTGTCTCACAAATCGAACGTTTCAAACTCTAATGATTTAAACAACATATTGCGATCAATGGCTGAAAAAACTTTATTATTTGCCCTGTCAGAAGTTACGCAATCACAAACTAACTTAGCGACATCAGCACGATGGATAATTCCCGCAACCGTAGGATTTTCTGTTAGCACAGCGTTACCTGTAGCAACTTCGGACTTCAATCCACCAGGGCGAATAATTGTGTAGGTTAAGCCACTAGCAACTAGGTGCTGTTCAGCTTTTTCTTTTTCCTTGAGAATTGCGCCCAATGTTAGCAACACTTGCGGCGCGATCGCCACCACGCTATTGCCACTGCCAATCGAAGAAACCAGAATAAATTTCTTGACTCCAGCTTTAATTGCGGCCTCAATCAGATTTTTATTGCCTTCACAGTCAGCACGTTCTCCGCGATCGCTTGGCAACCCACCCATTGTTGTAATTACTACATCGATCGCACCACCCTGCAACGATGCTTCAAGGTCAGCATAGTTTAGTGCATCACCAAACATTACCTTTGCACCCAGAGCTTCTAGCTCAACTGCATAGGTAGGATTACGGAGCAATACTTTTAAATTTACGGACGGTGGCTCATTCTCTAGTAATAGTTTGGCGATCTCACGCCCAACTCCACGACTAGAACCAGCTAAAAAAATATTTTGCATAAATTCTTATCAAAAAAGCTTTGCTTTGCAAAGCTTTTTTGTTCTTGATTAAACTTTTGTGCGATCGGTAAAAATTTCATAACCAGTTTCAGTCACCAAAACAGTATGTTCAAACTGAGCCGAAAGTTGATTGTCTACGGTTACTGCTGTCCACTTATCAGCCAGAACCCTTACGCGCTTTGAACCAGCATTCAAAATTGGCTCGATTGCTAAAGTCATCCCTGGACGAAAGCGTACATTTGGCAACTGATGCGTCCGAAAGTTAAATACCGAGGGTTCCTCATGTAGATTCCGCCCCACCCCATGGCCTGTAAAATCTTCAACAATCGCAAAACCATTAGCCTTCACATGATCTTCAATAGCTCCAGCCAAATCGAGCATACAATTACCTGGCTTCACCTGTTCAATCCCCTTAAACAGAGCTTCCTCAGCTACACGCATTAACTTAGCAGCCTTCTCACTGACATTGCCAACTGCTACCGTAATGCAAGAATCCCCATGAAACCCATTTTTAAATGCGCCAGTATCAACCTTGACCAGATCGCCGAGCTTAATCACTTTTCTCGCATTGGGTATGCCATGTACGACTTCGTTATTAATACTAGTGCAAAGACTCGCAGGAAAGCCACAATAACCCTTAAAGCTAGGGACAGCACCCATTTCCCGAATCCGCTTTTCCGCATGAGCATCAAGATCCATTGTGGTCATCCCAGGAGCAATGATCTCTGCAATTTCCTTGAGTACTGTCGCCACAATGCGAGATGATTCACGCATATAGTCTAACTCACGTTGAGACTTAATTTCAATACCTTTGGTTTGCTTAGGAGTTGATTGCTTTGCAGGCTTTTTGCTTTCTGCGCTCGGTTTAGATCGCAGGGCACTGAGAATATTCATTAATTATTTGAGGATAGTATTTACAAGGGCTAATATATTTTTAGCCTATTAAGTAACAGGATTGGTTATTTTTAGGTCAAATAGCAGAATTTGAATAGCAAAAAGCTCCTCATCAAACCTGATCTCTAATTACAGCACTTTTCGAGGTTCAACTATGACGCAATCTGGGATGCCCCCCGTACCGCCACCTTCTTCTGGGGGCGGTGTGCCACAGCCACGTACAAACCCCGCCGCACCCGCCCAGCAGCGTGTCGCTCCTCCTAGCAATCCTCAAGCACCTCCCAATAATCCACAAGTCCAACAACAACAAGCTCGTGCGGCAATGACTCCTGCTCAGCAGCAACAAGCACTAGCTGCACAGCAAGCTCGTGCGGCGTTGACTCCTGAACAACAGCAACAAGCACTGGCTGCACAGCAAGCCCGTGCGGCGGCGGCGGCTCGTCAGGCTCAGATGTCAATTCCGACAGATACACAAGTCACTAGTGTGCCACCGCCTCCAAATCCACGTCCCCCAATTCGTCCAGGTCCACCTCCAAACTTAACAGGGCTGGTTGTACCATCGATTTTGCAGCGTAGTACAGGGCAACCCACCCTTGCCCAGATCGTCAAAGATGCCCATGAACAAAACTGTTCTGATATCCATGCTGGAGTTAATGAACCAGTCCGATTTCGGAGTCGAGGCTTAATGGTGACACAGGATAAATATCCTGTCCCAGATAAGCAAACCTTTAATACTTGGTTGACGGAAATTATGGATGACAAGCAAATCCAGCAATTTCGGGACACCCTAGAGTTTGACGGTGCAACTCAGTATGAATTTGCCCGTTGTCGGATCAATGTTTTTGATTCTTTACGTGGCTCTGCCATGGTATTGCGGCTGATTCCCCTCAAGATTCTGTCGATTGATCAGCTTGGGCTGCCAGAGGTATTCCGTGAGCTTTGCTATACGCACAAAGGTTTGATCTTGGTAACTGGTCCTACTGGTTCAGGTAAATCAACTACCTTGGCGGCGATGGTGGACTTCATCAATACAGAGATGCAGAAGCATTTAATTTCGATTGAAGATCCGATTGAATTTGTGCATCAAAGCAAAAAGGCGCTGATTAAACAACGGGAAGTTGGTATCCATACCCTTAAGTTTGACAATGCCCTAAAGGCTGCTTTACGCGAAGATCCCGACATCATTCTAATTGGGGAAATGCGCGATAAAGAAACTGTTAACACAGCCCTAAAAGCTGCTCAAACAGGTCACTTGGTATTTGGCACATTACACACTAACAGTGCAGTCAAAACGATTGAACGGATTCTCAATCTGTATGAACCTGAACAGCAAGGTCCGATGCGGATTCAAGTCTCCGAATCTTTGGTGGCAGTTATTGCTCAATCATTGGTGCGGACTACCGATGGTAAGCGAGCAGCGGTTCATGAAATCATGATCAATACGGATGCTGTTCGTGACTATATCAAGCGCGGTGAAGTGGATGAGATTGAAGCACTAATTCCTAAATGTACCTATGAAGGAATGGTAAACATGAATCAATCACTTTATAAGCTCTACGAAGATGGTCGGATTACCGAAGAAACTGCGGTAGAGAACTCTCCGAAGCCCAATGAAATGGCACAAATGTTACGTGGTCGTATGTAAATAATAGTGAGTGTCCACCCCGAAGTGCACTCGTTATTTTGGAACAAATAAGGTTGTCCCCCACAGGGGTGCAATCTTATTTGTTTTTAGGTGCGATCGCACCTAAGTAGTCCCCTAGATCTCATGTTAAAATCAAGCCAACGTACCTCTTGGAGTTACTATGCAAACCACCGAAGCACCAATTAAGTCCATAGCGCCCCCGCCCCCACACATTCCCGCACCACCAATTACTCTTCCCGATCATAAGCAACTCCCAGACTCAGACGGAACCTTTGTGAAAAATTTTCAGGAACATCCACAAAGCATTGTTTTAACAAGCTCGATCGCACCAGTCTTAGAGAAATTACATCCCGATGGACGTTACTGCATTGGTCAGGATAGCGGCATTTACTGGCGAATGATGGAACCACCCGAAAAAGGAGCTGAAGCACCAGATTGGTTTTATGTGCCTAACGTATCGCCGCTTCTCGATGGAGAATATCGCCGCTCTTATGTACTGTGGAAAGAATTTGTCGCGCCCTTAATTGCGATTGAGTTTGTCTCTGGTAATGGATCAGAAGAAAGAGACACAACACCGCCTAGTGAGAGTGAAAAAGCAGGAAAGTTCTGGGTATACGAGCAAGCCATTCGGATTCCGTTCTATGTCATTTTTGACGCATGGAGAGACAATCTTGAGGTTTATCATTTAGTTGATGGTCGATATGCAAAGATGCAACCTAATGATCGCGGACATTATCCTATTTTACCTATGGGTGTGGAAGTTGGACTGCAACAAGAAGGAACGACCACATGGTTGCGCTGGTGGGATGAGTCGGGAAATTTGTTGCTGACTGGTGATGAACGGGCGGTGCAAGCTGAGGTAATCGCAAATCAACAAACTGCGATCGCGGCTCAAGCAAACATAGCCCAACGACAGGCTGAGGCAATCGCAGAACAAGAACGTCAACAAAAAGAAAAATTAGCTACTTATTTAAGGTCAATGGGTATAAATCCTGATGAAATTTAGGCGATATAATCATCTATTATCTGCATAGTTTAATGGCGGTGAGCATTGCGATGAAACTACATCGACTGACAAAGCTAGGAAATCAGCTAGTTAGAGAGGCGTTGCAAAAGTTTGAGGGGATTAGCGATTTCGCGATCGCAAAAAATCAACATCGTCAAAACTTTACTAAATTTCATAATGGTGGTGGGGTGAGACGCGATACGGCGGAAACTTATTGTAACGCTTTGGAGATCCCCAACTGGAAAGAGAATTGGGACAAGATTATTGAGCTTATGACTGATGCGATCGCGGATTGGAGCGTATATGATGATCGCTGGATGGGGCGCAAAAAGTTAGTTGGCTCATTAATTGAAAAGATATCTGCAAACTGTCGATTGTTGTTATTGCTTGGCATTACGGGAATTGGTAAGACGGCTTAAGCTGAGAAAATTGCTGATGATATTCAAACTCGATTCATCAAGATATTGAGAGTAAATTTTGATGCTGACGATAGCCCCAAGGAATTTGTGGCTGTGGCAAGTCGTTGGTTAGAGGAGTTGGGTGAGAGCTTATCAATAGAAGACAAGCAACCAATCACAATATTAAAACGATTGGTAAATCGGTTGCGAGAAGAACAAATTTTAATTCTCATTGACTCCTTAGAATCGCTACTAACCAAGAGTGAAGATGGGTGGGGCGATTTTGAAGATGAATGGTGGACAAAGTTTTTTCAGAACTTTTTGACAATAGAATCCGCTCAAAGCAGATTGATTGTCACTTCTCAAGACTTACCGACTAAAATCAAAGTTCTGGCTTCTCGCTATCCTAATTCGTACTATTCTGAGATTTTACATGGTTTAGAAGAACAAATCGCTTTGTTTAAAAAAGCAGGTTTAGATGTTAGTTTAAAATCAGAAGACAAGCCAATCTTGATGCGAGTTAGGAAAGTATATCATGGACATCCCCTAACTTTGCGAGTGATCAGTGGCGAGATTGTTGAATCTTTTGCTGGTAATGCGCGTGCTTTTTGGCATAATGTCGGTGATGAGATCGAGTTAGTCGAAAAGCATTTAGCAGAAGCAGAGTCGGGTGCAAAGTTAGAAGTTGAGAATGATGATTGGAAACTTCATAAATTGACGAGCAAGATTCGGGATGAAGTTTATCGGGGCAGAGTGGATGCGGTTTTTAGACGATTGCAAACACAAAATGCTGACGCTTATCTCTTGATCTGTGTAGCGGCGGTGTATCGCTGTCCTGTGCAAGAAAGCGGCTGGTTGTTGCAGATAGAGAGCTATTGCAGTTTTCGGAGCAAAGCGGACAGGATATAATGGAAAAAAAGAGAAAAAAAAGAATGGCAAAACTATATTCCGAGGATTTACGAATCCGAGTAGTTAGAGCATATGAAGGGGAATTGGGTTCAATACGAGAAATAGCTAAACAATTCCAAGTGGGAAAAACCTTTGTCAATGATCTTGTCCAACAATGGCGTAAGACAGGAAGTGTAAGTCCATGACCGCACGCAGGAGGAGTAAAACCAAAGCTAGAGGCAGAACATTTGCAAAAATTGCAGCAAATAGTCGAAACCACCAATGATGCGACATTATCAGAATTGAGCGAACAGTTAGAAACAGAGACAGGGTTAAAAGTTAAGTGTACCAACAATCTATCGAGGTATAGAGAGACTGGGATTAACCCGTAAAAAAAACTTTTCATGACCCGAAACAGGAATCTGAAGAAGTAAAAGAGCAGAAGAAAAACTATCAACTAGCCTTTTGGGAAATCGTAACCAAGAATTTAGTGTTCTTGGATGAAACAGGGATGCGTCTGAACTTTACCCGCACTCATGGTCGTTCAGAGCGAGGCAAGAGATGTCATGGTCAACGTCCTAAACCTAAAGGAAAAATTGTCACCTTGATTGGGGCAATGTGCATAACGGGTGTCATTGCGAGCTTGATGTTTGAGGGTGGGACAAATACAGAGACTTTTCTATTTTTTGTTCGCGAAATTCTCGTTCCTGCTCTATGGAAAGGGGCGGTTGTCGTCATGGACAATCTCAATGTTCATACTAATCAATTAGTGATAGAGGCGATTGAGTCGGTTGGCGCAAAGGTCTTGTTTTTGCCTACCTATTCTCCTGAGTTAAATCCTATTGAAATGCTTTGGTCGAAATTAAAGGCTTTTTTACGCAAACTTAAGCCTAGAACTAGAGCGGATTTAGATGTTGCTGTTTCTACTTTCATTGCTTCTCTTCAGCAGAAAGACCTTCTTGGCTATTTCCTTGAGACTGAAGCCCGTACCGTATTCATCT
>JADBWK010000189.1 GCA_020404895.1 Pseudanabaena sp. M085S1SP2A07QC
ACAATCGAGCTTTGATAATTACTTTACAGGCTGCCTCGGTGATCCCCGAACCAATGGGTAAATTGGCTGCGATAGCTTCAACATAATGCATTTGGTGATGATGATTGCGAAAATAAGTAATGGCATCATGGAATCCTTCAACAACAGATTTAGAAACTCGTTTCGGTTGGATAATTTCCATCTCGGCATGGTAAAAGTCCAATATCTGCGTTGCGGTTACGCTATTGAGCAATGTCCAGTTTTCTGGAGCGCCATCCGCCAAACCTTGGTAATGAGCATTCGGATACAATCTCAATTGTGGAATCGATTTCCAGAAATATTTGGAGCCCGCAAAATCGACTTTTTGACCGCAGACCGCGAGTTTGTGGGGGAGGATTGGTTTGATTACTTGCTCTGTGACCCTTGTAACCATTTTCGGATACGCATTCGTCAAAACACCTTGCTTGACGATGGGCAGAAATAAATGCGTGCTGACGTTTGTTTTCAAGACCTCCAAGTTGGTCAATCGAAAGTGTTATCCCATCCCAGAAAAGCGTGGAATCATTCACATTAGGATATGTGGCTATATGCGATCTGGTAGCCAAAGATGCTCGGAGTAAAACACTCCATAGAGTTTGTCTTGTACTGCTTGATGTAAAGCAACTACGAAATAGTTTTTTAGGGAGATAAAACTAAGGCTTTAGGAATGGCACTGATTAGCTTTTGAGTATAGGGCTGTTGGGGATTGGTGTAGATCGATTCAGCGGTGTCTAATTCGACAATTTCGCCTTTGTTCATCACCATGATGCGATCGCTCATAAATTTGACCACACCGAGATCATGGGAAATGAAGATATAGGTTAAGTTAAATTCTGCTTGAAGTTCTTTTAGGAGATTGAGAACTTGAGCTTGTACCGATACATCAAGCGCCGATACAGGCTCATCGGCAATGATTAATTTGGGATTGAGTGCCAAGGCTCTGGCTATACAAATACGTTGACGTTGACCACCTGAAAACTCGTGAGGATAGCGGCGCATCACACTTTTAGTTAAACCAACACGCTCTAGTAAATAGGCTACTCTTTCTTGTCTTGCTGTCGTACTACGATAGCGATGAAACCGTTCTTGATGACTATGGACGAGCAATGGCTCCGCGATCGCATCACCGACACTCATGCGCGGATTGAGTGAACCGTAAGGATCTTGAAATACTACTTGCAGATCACAGCGTAACTTTTGTAATGATTCTCCTTTGAGTTGAGAAATTTCGCGTCCTTCAAATTTAACAGACCCCATCACGCCATTAGTTAAGCCCAGAATTGCTCTGCCTGTAGTCGTTTTACCGCAGCCAGATTCGCCAACTAGTCCAAGGGTTTCACCACGATAGACATCAAAGCTAATGTTGTTGACAGCAACGAGATAGCGTTTTTTGAGTCCTAAAATGTTGCGAATTGGGAACTCAATCCTGAGATTCTGCACGGAGAGAATTGGTTCTTGTTTTTGCAACTCTATTAAGCGAGCAGCAGTTTCTTCAGGTGGTACAATCTCCAAATAACGAGGATCATTGGGTTCTTTCTCCACCATTTGCCCATTTTGAATTTCCATAAAATCGCTCACCGTTGGCAATAGACGCAACTGGCGATCGGGCTGAGGACGGCAGGCGATTAAACCTTTGGTATAAGGATGTTTTGGTGATTGGAAGATTGATTGTGTATCGCCACTTTCGACGACTTCGCCTTGATTCATGATGATCGCTCGATCCGCAATCTCTGCCAAAATCCCTAAATCATGGGTAATAAAAATCATCGACATCTGGCGCGATCGCTGTATCTCTTTGAGTAGTTCAAGAATAGTCGCCTGTACGGTCACATCTAGTGCTGTTGTTGGCTCGTCGGCAATAATTAACTGAGGATTGCAGGAAATCGCCATCGCAATCATCACCCGTTGCAACTGACCGCCTGAAAGTTCGTGGGGATAGCGTTCAATTAATTGCTCAGGATTCGGTAACTGCACTTCCTGAAATAGCTGAATCGTGCGTGCTTCTGCTTCTTGCTCCGATACTTTTTGATGCAGACGAATTGCTTCGATCACTTGATAGCCACAGGTAAATAAAGGATTGAGCGATGTCATCGGCTCCTGAAATACCATCGATATGCGATCGCCTCGGTATTTGAGCATTTTCTGCGGCGATACGTGCACTAGATCAAGGGGTGATTCACCACTGGGGCGAAATATTACTTCCCCATTCGTAACTTTGCCAGACTCTCCCAACAAGCCCATGATTGCCAGAGCTGTTGCCGATTTGCCGGAGCCAGATTCGCCGACTATGCCAAGGGTTTGTCCTTGAGCAAGGTCAAAGGAAATATTTTTGACAGCATGGACGA
Organism: Pseudanabaena sp. M085S1SP2A07QC; assembly: GCA_020404895.1. Lineage (GTDB taxonomy): Bacteria > Cyanobacteriota > Cyanobacteriia > Pseudanabaenales > Pseudanabaenaceae > Pseudanabaena. The sequence goes on from JADBWK010000189.1 coordinate 2,364, forward strand.
TCCCTTCATCGCCCCTAAAGCTAACCTGTAAATTACGCACCGAAAGCAATAAATCTTCAGTCTGGGCTGGAGTTTGGGCTAAATCGAGGGGTTGTGACATAGGTTATTGGCTGGCATATTGTTTATTATTATAGGAGCCTGCTAAGCACGCTCTCATAATAATAAACAATATGCATCTTCCCTATTCACAACTACCCACCCCAGACTGTTCCCGCGCTGCTTTTATTGCTAGTGATGCAGTGGTAATTGGTGATGTACATCTCGGCGATCGCGTGAATATTTGGTACAAGGTGGTAATTAGGGCGGATGTCAATCGCATGGAGATTGGCTACTGTACAAATATTCAGGATGGGGCAATTTTGCATGGTGATCCTGACCAGCCTTTAGTAATTGGCGAATATGTGACAATCGGACATCGGGCGGTGATTCACTGTGCGGAAATTGGGCGCGGTTGCTTGATTGGAATGGGGGCAATCCTGTTGGAAGGGGTGAAAATTGGGGCGGGAAGTATTGTGGGTGCGGGTGCGGTGGTGACGAAGGATGTGCCTGCGGGTGTGGTGGTGGCAGGTGTACCTGCGAAGTTGATGCGTGAGCTTTCGGAAGAAGAACAAGAAAATGCGATCGCCCATGCAGAAAATTACTATCAGTTATCGCTTTTGTATGTGCAGTAAGTAGATGGGTATAACTCATCTCAAACCCAAAGCTGTAAGGAGTTTCTGTCTGGTCACACTATAGTTAGCGAAATGTTGCGATCGCTTTATCTGTGGCTCTCTTCAGATCAGCAGAATCTACCCAACCAACAAACCCAGCGTATTGACATTCTCCATCAGCATTAGCGATGAATATATGATCAACACCGAAAATATTTTTCCAAGTGTACAGACTAGTTCCATCGGCAAAAGCAAAGATAGTTTTAGCATGGCGGAAGTCTCGTGAATTGGCATCAGTTATGCCTTTCACAGCTCGAAAATGCTCTATTAACTCTAAGATTAGAGTACTTTTGGGCGCAGGTAGGGGTTCTCTAGGTTGAGCCCAAAACTCTTGAATCGCTTCAGCCACGGCAGGATCAAACCTCAACGCAGGGTGACTTACACCGTTTAAGCAGACAAAATAAGCGTATTTTAACTTTGTAGACTCAGTTGTGACCGTACCATCGCTATCGATATTTCCTGCCACTACCAATGTTGGCAATGCTGCTGTAATTTGCTCAGCTAGAGGTCGTCGATTTTTGCCAAGATGTTTCGCCATCCCAATTCCCCATGCAAAAGGATCGATAATCCGAGCCAGATCTGCACCGCCGATAGGCGAACCTAACAGCACCAAAGACTCAATTTTTGACCACCATTCTCGATGGCGAGATAATACCTCAATCCAAATCACACCTCCCAGAGAAGTAGCCACGATCCGCACGGGTAAGTCGGGGTACTGGGTAAAGGCTTGTGCAGCCGATCGCTCCACCTTTTGAATCAAAGGTTCAATCTCAAAGTGGGTTTGGATAAACCCTAGATTTGGCGCAACGATATGCGAATGCGGCGGCGCAACTTTATGAGCTAATGAGTTCATTGCATGGTTGGTATCGCTCATTCCATGCTGAGAAAATATGATGAGCTTTGGTTGATGAACGCTTGACATACATACTCCCTTCAAGAATTGGTGGTGCTGGGCTTTGCCCAGCACCACCAATTCTTGGCTTTATAAAGTCTAAGTTAACCCAGTACTGCCAAACCCGCCAATACCGCGATCGCTAGTTCCTAGTTCTCCTTCAATATATTGAGCTTGAATCACTGGCTTTAGTACTAGCTGAGCAATTTTTTGACCTTTTGTGAAAGTATAAGCTTCTGTTCCAAGATTAATCACAATCACTTGAATCTCGCCACGATAACCAGCATCAACTGTCCCAGGGGAATTGAGAACGGTAATACCATGTTTGAGAGCCAGTCCACTCTTAGGACGCACTTGGATTTCGTAACCGATGGGAATATCGACTGCTAATCCAGTAGGTATAGCAGCGCGATGCTGCGGCTGTAGTGTAACTTCAGCAACTGAATAAACATCAGCACCAGCATCCCCGATATGGGCATAACTAGGAACTTGAGCATCTGGATGCAGCTTTTGGAACTTGATATCTACAGTTTGCATTAATTGCATTAATTAGAAAGTAATTGGTTTTGATGGTTCTGGGGCTGGTTCAGAGGCAGTAGGAACTGGCGAGGGAGTTCGCGGTGTTTCGGTAGGAATAGCAGTGGGCGTAGGATCAGGCGATCGCGTTGGATTAGGCTGTCCAGAAGTAGGAGAAACACTAGGAGTAGGTGTAGTTGTTGGCTTATCCGTAGGCGTAGCTGTTGGACTCGGAGTAGGAGTTCGGGTTGGTGTCGGCTGAGCTTTTACTGGAGCTTCTAACTGAACATCGAGTTTATAAGTGGTTTCATTTGTGCCAGTAGTTTTAATTTTGATGTAGTACACACCAGCCTTTTTCAAACGACCTTGCCAATATCCTGTGGCATTGTCAATTGCTTTGCGGTCTAGGCTCACATCATCGCTTTGGATGGTCATTTGCAAATCAGCACCATTTAGCGAAACAGTTAAAAGCTCATCTTTTTCGGCATTAAAACGTACATTGACAACTTGTCCTGCCGCAATCTTCTCGCTAATAAAGCCACGATTTAAACCTTCATTAACTGACTTGAGTTCAAGACTGGTGTTGATGGTTTTGATATTTGCCGTGGTTGGTGTCGCCGTAGGAGATGCGATCGCAGTTTCGGTTGGATTGGTAGTAGCTCGATTACGGCTAAAAAAGAAAGAGGTGATCGCCCAAGAGCCAACCCCAGCTACCAAAATAATTAAAATTCCCAAAAACCAGTTAACACCACCGCCACCACTGGTTGATCGATTAGGTGGATTTTGAGTGCCATAGTTGACAGGATTGCGATTGCTAGCACCAGCTACTACCGTTCTTTGAGGGATATTTGCTGCGACATTGGATGGCACTTGTCGCCCTACCGCATAGGTTTTTGCTCCCGAAAAAGAAGCTTGGGCAACTTGCATTGCTTGTGATACCTCATCGGCGGAACGATAGCGATTGGTAGGTTTGTAGCTCAACATTTGGTTGATTACCCTTGCAAATGCAGGATTAACATTGGCAAACTGTTGCCAATTCCAAGCCAGATTGATGCTATCAAACAGTTCTGATGGCTCGCGACCAGTCAGTAAAACAATCGAAGTTACGGCAAGGGCATAGAGATCACTATTAGCATAGGCGTTGCCAGACTGTAATTGTTCAGGAGGTGCATAGCCTGCTTTACCTGCAACGGTTGAGGCGGGAATACCCATCTGCGAGTTTAGTTTAGCGGTGGTTTCCTGCACGACCCCAAAATCGATCAGCACAGGTAAATTATCCTGCGATCGCAACATCAGGTTTTCAGGGGAAATATCACGGTGAATGATATTGTGTCCATGCAAATAGCTAAGCACTGGCAAAAGCTGTTGCATCAGTGCAAAAATTTCATTCTCAGAGAATGTCTGTCCTAACTTAAGGCGCTCAAGTAACAAATTTCGATAATTTTTACCTTCTACATAGTCTTGGACTAAGAGTAATCGACCTTCAGACTCAAAGGTTGCCCGAAATTCTGGCACTTGCGGATGGCGGATTTGATAAAGCACCGATGCTTCTCGGCGAAATAGCTCTTTCGCCTTTTCTGACACCTCTTGAGAATCTTGAGGAGGAATAAATTCTTTCAGTACACAGGTTTCGTTAAAGCGCTCTAGGTCTTGCGCTAGATAAGTGCGCCCCATGCCACCCTGTCCAATTGTTGATCGGACTGCATAGCGACCTTTAAGTACAAAGCCTTGGGGAAATGGGGGTTGCATAATTAATACCTCACCGCCATTGCACTACCCCGAATAATATATTTCGGACCTTCAATGTCAATTGAAGTGCCGACTTTGACCTTTTCGCTAGCAAATACAGCCCCATCATTTGTGATTTGGGCTATTGCTTCGAGGGTGATGGCAAGGTCAGATTGAGAGGTCGAGATCGCACGAGGATCATCAAAATAAACCGCAGTGCCATCAGCTTTTGCCGCAACAACTTTTGGGGTTGAGATCTCGACTTTTTTGATGGTGACTTCGCCGCGTGGTTGATTGCGAATAATAATCTTTACTTTGTCGCCGATTTTGAGAAGGCTTTGTGGATTGGTCGCACTTAGACCTCGGACATTCATATCGACTTGGACTGTCTTATTTTCTGCAGATAGCATTTGCGCGATCGAACTACCGCCATTGCCAGGAACTATAAGTAAGCCAATCAGGACAATCAGGATCGTGGCGATCGCACCGATGTCGAGAATGCTAAATTTGCCAAATAAACGACCTTGTCGATCTAGAAGTGCCATGCGTCTTTTAAGAATGTAATTGAGGGGGTAACAGTTGAAATGTGTGAAAGGGTTGTCGATGCAACAAAGTGCTTACAGCCTTAAAGTATAGCAATCGCTAAGGCGGTTAAATTGCTTCGGGCTGATTATTGCTGATTATTATTTGCGGGGCAATGCATTTAATAGCTCCTCAGCAATGATTTCAGCCATAATGCTAGACATTTTTGGGAGCAAAATTTCATTGGTACGCTTCATCGAGTCACCAATAACCTGAGGCAGGACAGCGATCGCCTTTTTGCCCGTTGCCGAATTATAAAAGCCAATGATGTCTCTCAATTCAGAGGTCGTAAAATACTTGTCGTAAATTGGATAGGACACCTCATCAATCAATTGGTTGACATCAATTTTTTTGATCACGCGATCGCGATATTTCCCAGCCATCCGTGAAACAATGTCGCTCAATTTCTTTTGAACTTCTGGGCTATCGCTGTCGAGCGCGGGAGCATTTTTGAGAATAGTCGATACTAATTTGGGTAATTCGGCTCTTACCATCGCATCCATGATTTGTTGAGCATTTTTGCTGGATTCAGTAATTTCTAGCAACTCTTTGATCAAAGCTCGTTTTTCTTGAGAAATTACAGGCGAACTTAGTTTGGTTGGCTTAGCTATATTACTAATCTCTTGGGGAGTCTGCGCGATCGCTTGATTATTAAATGACGGCAGTATTAATGTAGCCGTGAGCAATGAAGACAATGTAACATTTGTAAAAATACGATTTAGCTTGTAATTTCGCATAATTTTATGAGGATATTTTTTCGAGATTATAGGTGAGTTTGTCAGCGATCGCCGTTACCCAATTTTCATCTTGCTTAGTATAGCTACGCGGAATATTTGCTCCTAAAACCATGACTCCTTTTTCGCCAAGAGGTTGCACGATCACACCCTGAGTATTTTCGGGGAGATAGTCAAACTCTACCCGCCCAGGATAAAGCTCTAGTTTGACTAGATAAATTGGCTTTTGGGTTTTCATCACCCTTGCCGCGATCGTGCCAATATTTACCTGATTGCTCTTGCCTAAAATGCCTCTGCGGAGAATAGTTTGGTGATCATAATAAATGGCTACCGCTTTTGTAACTGTATTGGTAAGTAAAATATGCGTTGCCCAAGCGAGTTCTGTTTTAACTGCCTCTGGTAGATTTTCATCTATTTCCAATCCTTCTTCGCCTACTAAAATGACTGCTTCGGGCGGTTTTGGTTGCACTTGCTGCCATAACAACCCAATCAAAATTAAAACCGCACTTAACAAGACCCCCAAGGCATCAGCCCTTGACTGACTAGCAGTGAGATTTGCCGTCACCATCCGATTAGCTAATAGTGCTAATCCGCCCACCGTGCCCACCACAAGGGGCAAATATCGAATCATCATATATAAACCCAATAAAATCAGAGGTGATGCTTTGCATCACCTCTGATTTTATTGGGTTTAAAACAATTCTTGCCATGAAAAACTGATATCGGGAAAGGCGATCATAAAAAAATTATCATCTTGTTCATAACGCTGCAATTTCTTATACCCCCTTGTTGCTGGCTGTGAATATCCCAAAATTACCCGCTCATTTACATCGAACAACCACATTTCGGGAATCCCCTCCGCCGCATACAGGCGCATCTTGACTTCGCGATCGTAAGCGATCATGCTGTCTGCGACCTCAATAATCAACAGAATATCAGCAGGTGTGGGCAAAGCCTCCGCGTAAAAATCATCACGAGGCTTTAGAACAGCAAAATCAGGCTGAAGCTCTGAACCATCATCTAAACGAATTGAATTTTGAACGGAAACTAAAACAAGATCGTCCAGTTTTTTTGCAACAGCTTGGTTACACGAATGACACATGCCGCGTGTTTTCTGTCAATTGATGACATTTCTGTAATTTCTCCATTGATTAACTCTAAGCGATCGCCATGCTCAAAAACACCAGCATCATGCATAAGGTGATATTGATGAGTGGTGAATTTGTGTGTGAGTAGTTGACCGACCATAGAATTAATGCTCCTGACGATAAATACACTTCCTATAAATTAGCATTTCGGCTAAAAGCTCTCTAGAGCTATAATTTAGATGTTATTTGACCAAAAATATAATGTCAAACCAAGATCCTGAACAAATCGACAGTATGTTGATTTTGGCGGTAGTCCTAAAAAGGAAAGGATGAAAGAAAATATCTAGATGGTTGTTACAGATTAAAGTAATGTACGTTACGACAACGAGTGTCAAGACTGGTTAGAAAGACTTTATCCTTTTCTAAGAAATTGGAAAATCACATTGGAGCTATTTGGAATCTTATTCATCATTACAACACTTCTTTACCTCCGTGTGCGTCCTTTCCTTTTTAGGACCACCTCCTTTCTCAGCAAAATTGGCAGATTTAGAAGCAGTAGAGATAGAATAGAGCTTATTTTTACCATGTCTTAACCTGATGTCAGACACACTTACTGTGGAAGCATTACCGATCTTAGCGATCGCACCAGCCCAACTTTTACGGGGAACCGGGATTTTATCGCAACTCCCGAAATATTTGTCACGCTATGGGAATAAAGCTCTAGTCATTGCTGGGGAAACCGCCAATCAAGTCACAGCTAGCTATTTTCACAATAGCGATCACGAAATTATCCATGCGCCAGCGATCGCCAATTGTAGTGATGAAAATTTAGCAATGCTGCGTCGCCTCGTGCAGCAAGAAAATCCCCAAGTGATTGTGGGTATTGGTGGAGGCAAAGTCCTTGATACTGCGAAATTAGTTGCCCATCAATGTCAGTTGCCCATTGTCACCGTACCGACCACTGGCGCAACCTGTGCTGGATGGACAGCCCTTAGCAATGTCTATGATGCTCATGGAGCCTTTGACTATGACGTGACCCTCGATCACTGTCCTGACATGATGTTTGTGGACTATGACGTAATCGTGACTGCACCTAAGCGCACCCTCGTTTCAGGCATTGGTGATGCGATCGCTAAATGGTACGAGTCATCTGTCAGCAGTGGCAGTAGCGAGAAAACGATGGTCATCGCTGCCGTACAAGAGGCAAGAATCCTGCGTGATATTTTGTTTCAAAAGTCGGCGGAAGCGATCGCGAATCCTAACAGTCAAGCATGGCGCGAAGTTGTTGATGCGTCTGTCTGTCTTGCGGGCGCGATCGGTGGGCTCGGTGGCGCAAACTGTCGCACGGTAGCCGCCCATGCGATTCACAATGCGTTAACCCACCTGCATCAAACCCATGGCACATTACATGGCGAAAAGGTTGCCTATGGCATTTTGGTGCAGTTGCGTCTAGAGGAATTTCAAGGCAATCAACTTGCTGCCTCGTCGCGTCATCAATTGCTGAAGTTTTATCAAGAAATTGGCTTGCCAACCACACTTGCCGATCTCGGCTTAAGTCAAGTTACCCTCGCCGAATTAGAACATCTTGCGCAAATAGCTTGTCAGCGCAATTCTGATATCCATCGTTTACCCTTTATTGTTTCGCCGAGTCAAGTTCTCGCCGCAATGGTTTCCACGACTAGCCCAATTCTTGCAACAATCTAAAAAAAACTCGCGATGCGAGGCTTTTTTTAGATTGATTTAGTGTGGGCAAAGCCCATACTAAATCAGTAAAGCCAAATTTTACAAAAGATAGCAAAGCTATCTTTTGTAAAATTTTTAACGTACGCTGGGCAATTCAATTTCCATCGCTTGCTGTTGCATTTTCTTGAAGACGTTATAAAAGCCATTGGCGCGAGATGGTGTGAGGCTTGCCACTAAACCTGTGTCTTTAATGAAGTCGGGCGTGAGCAACTCAATTTCCTTTTGGGTTAAGCCGCCCATACAGACCGATAGCAAACCAACAAATCCTTTACTAATCAATGCATCCGAGTCACCTGAAAATACGACTCGTTCGTTGGCATCTAGTTTCGCTACCACATATACCTGTGATACACAGCCCTGCACTTTGTTGTCAGGGGTTTTGAGAGCTTCGGGAAATGCTTCTAGTTTCTTCCCGTATAAAATTAGTTGCTCATAACGTTGTTTCGGATCGGAGAGCCTCTGAAATCGCTGGACAATGCGATCGATGGCTTCAGGTAAATGGGTCGGGCTTGACATTAGCTTTGGAAATATTTGGAAATGATTTTCAAGATTTAGACAGAAAATCTTAGAGCTATTCCAGTTTAAAGGATCTGATCGCATCTTGTGGGGCGATCCATCTATAGCAAAGCAAGTTTTGCTGAGGACATAAAACTCAAGAAGTGAGGGGCGGAGCAAAGCGCCGCCCCTCACTTCTTGGGTTTTGGTTTGTACTAGCAAACTCTTTTTTTGCTATATCTGAGAATAGTTTTTGCCTAAGGCAAAAACTATTCTCAAGTTTGAACCTTTTGACTAGAAGCAAATGTCTAAACCAGCGTAAATCGTTAAATAGTTAATTAAGACGATCTCCAAAGGTGACATTATGAAAAGCTTCATTCTTCCAATGCTTGCAGCTACCTCAGTTCTCAGCACCCTCAGCCTGATGAGTCCAAGCTCCGCATCCGCAGGTCCGATCCATGAACGCCAAGTTAATCAACAGGTGCGCATCTATAAGGGTGTGCAAGAAGGCACAATTAGCCCCTTGGAATATAAAAGATTAGAGGCAAGAGAGGCAAAAATTGCCGTTCAACGTCGCGTTTATCTTAAGGATGGTGATTTGAGCGGTAAAGAAGCTGTCCGTTTGACCAATGCTCTAAATCGTACTTCGAGAGCAATCTATCGCGATCGACATGATTAAATCACAGCACTTTGCTCTTCTGTAATCAATACTTCGGACAATTTTTAATTCTATAGCAACGTAAGAGATAGATAGGACAATTCAAAACCCAAAAGATGGCAGAGCGAAGCTCTGCCATCTTTTGGGTTTTATGTCCTAAGCAAAGCTTACATTGCTATATATAACGGAAAAAGTAAAGATAGCCTTCATACTCGCTTCTCTTATGATGCCAATTAACAAAAGTGTGGCAGCACTTCCGTGAATTAAAAATCTAACCCTGTAAGGGTTTTGAAAGCACAAAATGGAATAGCCATTTTGTGCTTTGGTATAAAACATTTCTGTTATAGCTTTTACGAAAAAAATCCCCCACATTACTGTGGAGGATTTTTTTAATTAACTAGCAAGCTAGATTAACCGAAAGCAGTTGCTGTTGACGCAATTAGGAAGGCTGCATAGGTGAGGATGTAGCCAATCGTGAAGTGAGCCAAGCCAACCAAACGAGCTTGAACAATGGAGAGAGCCACAGGCTTGTCTTTCCACTGAACCAAACTTGCAAGAGGTGTTCGTTGGTGTGCCCATACAAGGGTTTCGATCAATTCTTGCCAATAACCACGCCAAGAGATCAAGAACATGAATCCAGTTGCCCAAACTAGGTGTCCGAAGAGGAACATCCAAGCCCAAACAGAGATATTGTTCATGCCATAGGGGTTGTAGCCATTGATCAACTGAGCGGAGTTGAGCCATAGGTAGTCACGGAGCCAGCCCATGATGGTAACAGAGGATTCGTTGAACTGAGCAACGTTACCTTGCCATACACCGAGGTGTTTCCAATGCCAGTAGAAGGTTGTCCAACCGATGGTGTTCAACATCCAGAACATGGCGAGGTAGAAGGAATCCCATGCTGAGATGTCGCAAGTACCGCCACGACCAGGACCGTCGCAAGGGAAGCTGTAGCCGAAGTCTTTTTTGTCTGGCATCAGCTTAGATCCACGAGCATCCAACGCGCCCTTAACCAAGATCAAGGTGGTGGTGTGTAGACCTAGAGCGATCGCATGGTGAACTAGAAAGTCGCCAGGTCCAATGGTGAGGAACAAGGAGTTGCTGTCGGAGTTGATACCAGCCAACCAGCCAGGTAGCCAAGCAGCACCAGCGTTAGAGGGGATGCTACCAGCATTAGAGAGCAGTACGTCAAAGCCATAGAGAGCTTTGCCTTGAGCTGCTTGAACCCACTGAGCGAATACAGGCTCGATCAAGATTTGCTTTTCAGGAGTACCGAAAGCTTGCATTACGTCGTTATGAACGTAAATACCTAGGGTGTGGAAACCTAAGAAGAGAGATACCCAGCTTAGGTGAGAGATGATTGCTTCCTTATGCTCAAGCATACGGGCAAGAACGTTGTCCTTGTTAGCTTCAGGATCATAGTCTCGAACGAAGAAGATCGCACCGTGAGCAAACGCACCAACCATTAAGAAACCAGCAATATATTGGTGATGAGTATATAGAGCAGCTTGAGTGGTGAAGTCCTTAGCGATGAACGCATAGGAAGGCATCGAGTACATGTGCTGAGCAACTAAGGAGGTGATTACACCCAAAGAAGCAAGAGCAAGACCGAGTTGGAAGTGCAAAGAGTTGTTGATGGTGTCATACAAACCCTTGTGACCAGCGCCTAGCGCACCACCGAAAGGAGTACCCTTAGGAGGATTGTGGGCATTCAAGATCTCTTTGATGCTGTGACCGATACCAAAGTTGGTGCGGTACATATGACCAGCAATGATGAACAATACGGCGATCGCCAAGTGGTGATGCGCGATGTCAGTCAGCCAAAGAGACTCGGTTTGAGGGTGGAAACCACCCAAGAAGGTCAGGATTGCAGTACCAGCGCCATCAGAGGTTCCGAAGATGTGACCTGCGGTATCAGGATTCTGAGCATAGACACCCCAGTTACCAGTGAAGAAAGGTGCAAGACCTGCTGGATGGGGAGGAACGCTCAAGAAGTTATCCCAACCGACATGGATACCGCGAGATTCAGGAATCGCAACGTGAACCATGTGACCAGTCCATGCCAAAGAGCTTGCGCCGAACAAACCAGCCAAGTGGTGGTTGAGGCGAGATTCAGCATTCTTGAACCAAGAGAGGCTAGGACGGAAGCTGGGCTGTAGGTGCAACCATCCTGCAAAAAGCAGGACAGCCGCGAATACGAGCATCCAGATTGCGCCAGTGAATAGCTCGGCATTGGTACGCATACCGATGGTGTACCACCAGTGGTAAACACCAGAATAAGCGACGTTTACGGGACCAGCTGCGTCAGTTTGAGTGAAAGCTTCTACTGCGGCCTTACCGAAGTGAGGGTCCCAAATCGCATGGGCGATTGGACGTGTGGTGAGAGGATTTTTGATCCATTGCTCGAAGTTACCCTGCCACGCTACGTGAAACAGGTTGCCAGATGTCCACAGGAAGATGATTGCCAAATGCCCGAAGTGTGAAGCAAAAATCTTTTGGTAAAGACTTTCTTCGGTAACACCATCGTGACTTTCAAAATCGTTCGCTGTGGCGATCGCATACCAGATCCGACGGGTTGTTGGATCTTGTGCGAGAGCCTGGCTAAACTTAGGAAATTTCGTTGCCATAATTACTTCAATTTCTCCGTTATTATTAGCCAAGTGCACCGTAACGGGCTAGGAAGAATGCCCAAGTTGTGGCAATTCCACCTAATAGGTAGTGAGCTAGACCCACAGCACGACCTTGAGTAATGCTCAAAGCGCGAGGAGAAATAGCTGGAGCAACGTTGAGCTTGTTGTGCGCCCAAACGATTGACTCAATGAGTTCTTGCCAGTAGCCACGACCACTGAATAGGAACATAAGGCTGAAAGCCCAGATAAAGTGAGCGCCCAAGAATATCAAACCGTAAGCTGACAATGCCGAACCGTAGGATTGAATAACGTTGGAAGCTTGAGCCCACAAGAAGTCACGCAACCAACCATTGATGGTCAATGCACTCTGTGCAAAGTTACCACCAGCCATATTGGTAATTGTTCCGCTTGCATCAACAGTACCGAAAATATCAGACTGCATTTTCCAAGAGAAGTGGAAAATTACAACTGAGATACAGTTGTACATCCAGAAAAGACCGAGGAATACATGATCCCATGACGAAACTTGACATGTGCCGCCACGACCAGGTCCATCGCAAGGGAATCGGAAACCAAGTTCAGCTTTATCTGGAACCAAGCGAGAACTACGTGCATAAAGCACGCCTTTCAGCAAGATTAAGACAGTAACGTGAATGGTAAACGCATGGATGTGATGCACCAAGAAGTCAGCAGTACCAAGAGCCATGTGAGCCATTGCAACTTTGCCACCGACAACTAAGGTTTCGCCACCAAAAATAGGGCTAACACTAGAGGTTGCGTAAGGAGCAGTTGTACCAGCTGCAGCAGCATGGATTCCTTGAATCCAGTTAGCGAAGACTGGCTTCAACTGAATTGCGGTGTCAGAAAACATATCTTGAGGACGACCCAATGCACGCATGGTGTCGTTGTGGATGTAAAGCCCAAAGCTATGGAAGCCAAGGAAGATACATACCCAGTTGAGGTGAGAAATTAATGCATCACGTTGGCGCAACATCCGATCGAGCAAGTTGTTTACATTCTTAGCAGGATCGTAGTCACGAACCATGAAGATACCAGCGTGAGCAGCAGCACCACAGATACAGAAGCCGCCGATCCACATGTGATGTGTAAATAGCGAAACTTGAGTAGCGTAGCTGGTAGCAATGTAAGGATAAGCAGGCATCGCGTACATATGCTGAGCGACGATAATGCTTAATGAACCCAACAAAGCTAGATTGACTGCTAGCTGAGCGTGCCAAGAAGAAGTCAAAATTTCGTATAGACCCTTATGACCTTCACCAGTTAGTGGTCCCTTGTGAGCTTCAAGAATTTGCTTCATGCTGTGACCGATACCCCAGTTGGTCCGGTACATGTGACCAGCGATGATGAAAAGTGTCGCGATCGCAAGGTGATGGTGAGCTTGGTCAGTGAGCCAAAGAGATCCAGTTTGAGGATTCAAGCCACCCTTAAAGGTCAAGAAGTCAGCATAAGCACCCCAGTTCAATGTAAAGAAAGGTGTTACACCTTGAGCAAAACTAGGGAAAATATCCGACATCAAGGAAGGATTTAGGATGAACTCATGGGGTAGAGGGATCTGATCAGCGGGTACGCCCTTATCAAGGTAGTAGTTGATAGGAATCGATACGTGGATCTGATGTCCAGCCCAAGACAGGGAACCCAAACCGAGTAAACCTGCCAAGTGGTGGTTCATCATCGATTCAGCATTCTTAAACCACTCAAGTTTTGGAGCAGCCTTGTGGTAGTGAAACCAACCAGCGAAGAACATCAAACCTGCCATCACCAAACCGCCAATTGCGGTGCATAGGAGTTGATACTCAGTAGTGATACCAGATGCTCTCCAAAGGTGGAACAAACCAGAAGTGATTTGAATACCTTGGAAACCGCCGCCAACATCGCCGTTCAAGATATCTTGACCGACAACATTCCAGACCACTTGAGCGCTGGGTTTAATGTTGACTGGATCGGCAAGCCAACCAGTGTAGTTAGAGAATTTTGCTCCGTGGTAATACATACCACTAAGCCAGATAAAGATAATACCTAGGTGCCCAAAGTGAGCGGAGAAGATCTTGCGGGCAGTATCTTCTTCGGTTGTGAAACTGTCAAAGTCATGCACATTGGCATGAAGATCCCAAATCCATGTGGTGGTTTTTGGTCCCTTCTTAAGGGTGCGATCAAAGTGACCAGGTTGTCCCCACTTCTCGAAAGAAGTAGGTACTACGTCACGATCAACCGATACCTTTACCTCTGTGTCTGGCTTTTGAGGAGTCATTGTCATGTAAATTTTCCTCTCTCAGACTGTTAAGACAAAGTAGATTAAACGATTAGGCTAGTTCTCTCATAGTGCTGAATCTATGAATGAGATAAGTACTGCTTTAATAAGAGAACCTAAGCCACGATGACGTAATTATAGATTTACGTTTGTGTCGCTCTAGAATCTTTGTAACAATTGTTTAGAATATCTCTGTTTTGCCCAATCCTTTGCGCTGCAATAAATTTAGACAAATGAGGCAAGTTTATTAAGTCAATGCAATCCACATTTTTCTTAATAAAACTTTATTAAATTCGCAAGCGTCATGTTTTCTATCCTATTGAGGCAGTGATCTTGTAATTTCCCTAAAGGTTGCCTAACCCTCAAAATTGTTAAGGCTAAGATAGGCTTGCAAGGTAGCCAGTAATGACTGGTGCTATGGAGGATATTATGCCTAGTGATTTGCCCAAAAGTTTTCTCGATCAGTTACGTGAAATGACAGTTGTGGTTGCCGATACAGGGGATATCCATGCAATTGAGATGGTAAAACCTCAAGATGCAACCACAAACCCTTCTTTAATCACGGCTGCTGCCCAAATGCCACAGTATCAAGAAATTGTCGATGAAACTCTCCTTGAAGCCAGAACTGAACTTGGCAAAGATGCTAAGCCTGCTCAAGTGGTCTCTTTGGCTTTCGATCGCTTGGCGATCGCCTTTGGCATGAGAATTTTACAAACTATCCCAGGGCGAGTTTCGACTGAAGTGGATGCCCGTTTGTCCTATGACACGATCGCTACTCTAGAAAAAGCGCATTATTTGATTTCACAATATGAAGCCCATGGCATTTCTCGCGATCGCATTTTGATCAAGATCGCATCAACATGGGAGGGGATCAAAGCGGCGGAATCACTAGAAAAAGAAGGAATTCATTGCAATTTGACCTTATTGTTTGGGTTGCACCAAGCGATCGCCTGTGCCGAAGCAGGGGTAAAGTTGATTTCGCCCTTCGTGGGTCGGATTCTCGATTGGTACAAAAAAGATACGGGTCGAGATAGCTATCCAGCCGCCGAAGACCCAGGTGTATTGTCCGTCTCAAAAATTTATAACTACTATAAAAAGTTTGGGTATAAAACTGAAATTATGGGTGCGAGTTTTCGCAATATGGACGAGATTATAGAACTTGCAGGCTGTGATTTATTAACAATTTCTCCTGCTTTGCTGGATGAGCTGCATAATACTCAAGGGGAACTAGTACGCAAACTCCATCCCGCGATCTCATCACAGTCTGATGTGGTCAAGATCCCAATGGATAAAGCTACTTTTGAGGCGATGCACTCAAGCGATCAGATGGCATCTGAGAAACTTGACGAAGGCATCAAAGGATTCTCTAAAGCACTCATCACTTTAGAGGAGTTACTAGCTGAGAGACTAGCCAAACTTGAAGAACCAGTACTTGCGACAGTCTAAACTTCCCACTTATAGTGCTCCCCAGTCTAGATCAGCAAGAGATTGTTGCTCCGTCGAAGACGAACCAACAAACCTCAGGACTTGTATTTCTACCTTAAACAGCGCTACAGCTTTACCTAGAAAATTGCTAGGGTGAGCATTGCTCACCCTAGCTTGCTTATTGCTATACTTGCAAATATGCCGCCACAATCGCCAATAGCTCCCATATTTTCAAGAAAAAGTAGAGTTTATCAAGCTCTGATAGAGCAGTTTGATTTGTTGCTTCGCGCCAAATATCCGCTTGTATATATAGTTACTGCCGAAGAAGAGCCAGTCGAAGATGTTTTGACTGAGATAGCTCAACAATCTAGCCCTAGCCGCAGGATCTTGTTTTGGGATATAGCAAGAGGCTGGAGTGACAATAACGCCGATAAAGGATCGGTGATGTCGGCTTTGTCGCGGATAGCTCAACGGGATAAGGCAACTAAGGATGGTGATAACGTTTTGTACATACTAAGGGATCTACATCCAATCCTGAAATATCCCCATCATGATCGCCATATTCCAATTATTCGCGAACTTAAAAACTTAGCTAGGGATCTCAAACTTGATCGGCGGACGATTGCCCTAACCAGTCATGTACTAGAGATTCCACCCGAATTAACCGAAGAAATTACAGCGATCGATTTTCCTTTGCCTGCGATCGCTGAAATCGAATATTTAATCAAACAAAAGATTTCTTCCAATAAACTCAACTTGTCAAACTTGGCTTGGGAGCAACTGGTCAAGGCTTGTCAAGGTCTAAGTAGAACAAGGATTCAAAGGGTTTTAGCTAAAGCGATCGCTGAAAAAGAACAAGTAAATGATTCAGATATAGATGCAGTATTAGCTGAAAAGCAGCAAGCAATAAGGCAAACAGGAATCTTAGAATTTTTTACAGGTAATGAATCGCTAAAAAACGTGGGCGGTTTGGATAATCTCAAGCAATGGGTGCGAATTCGTCGAGATGCCTTCACGGAAGAGGCGAAACGTTACGGTATACCAACGCCCAAAGGTGTTTTATTAGTCGGTATTCAAGGCACTGGCAAGTCTTTATCCGCAAAAACAATCGCGAACGAATGGCGTTTACCATTACTGCGTCTTGATATTGGGCGACTATTTGGGAGTTTTGTGGGGGAGAGCGAGAGTAGGATGCGTCAGATGATTCAACTTGCTGAAGCAACTGCGCCTTGTGTATTGTGGATCGACGAGATCGATAAAGCTTTTGGTGATGCCAATATGTCTACTGATGGTGACTCTGGGGCAAGTCGGCGCGTATTTGGCACATTAATCACATGGATGCAAGAAAAAACGGCTCCTGTTTTTATTGTTGCCACAGCAAATAATGTACGGATTTTGCCAGCCGAGCTTTTACGAAAAGGTAGATTTGACGAGATTTTCTTTTTGAATTTGCCTACTGAGTCTGAACGCCAAGAAATTTTTAAGGTGCATTTACAAAAATTGCGCCCCAGTCGATTGCGTGAATTTGATCTATTTTTATTAGCTCGACACACCAAAAATTTTAGCGGCGCTGAAATAGAGCAAGTCATCATTGATGGTATCCATCGAGCCTTTGGACGAGGTAGCAGTGGCAATCGAGAAGACTTCACTACCGAAGATATCATTAGTGCGATCGAGGAGACTGTCCCACTAGCTGCGATCGCCTCACAACAGATCGAATCTCTCAAACAATGGGCTGCTGAGTCTGGTGCTAGGACTGCATCAAATGATGAACAATTACTTCAAGAATTACGAAAGTTTGCAATTAACCTAGAATAGAGAAAATGGCAGACACGCTCTATTCTCAAATTTTATGTCTCACTTCACCACGATCGCCATTGAAATCAAAAATGGTGACTTGCTAGAGCAAGCGCTGCAATCGCTAGGATATCCTGTCAAGCAAAACACTTTAGTGCGCGGATACCTTGGCGATACTACTACAGCTAACTATGTGATCCCAATGCCTAATGCCTATGACATTGGCTTTCGGAAAGCAGGTGATCGCTACGAACTCATTGCAGACATGTGGGGAGTAGCAATGAATGTCGAGGAATTTCTAGGAGAACTAAATCAGCAATATGCAGCTAGAACTGTTCTAGAGAGCGCGACTCAACAGGGATTTGTGATCGAGCAGCAAGAAATATTTGAAGACGGTACTGTGAGAATTGTAATTGGGCGATGGGCTTAACCACAAAAAAACTTGCGAAGCAAGTTTTTTTGTGGTTTTTAGTCGGAATTGCGGAATAGGGTTAAAACTGGTACACAGGCTCCAACGCATGAGGCGATCGCCCCAATTCCTGAAAATATATGAGGAGCTTGAACATACTTAACTATTTCGTCTGTAGCGAGAGGCAATGTAGCGAGAAGCACACACGACACACCTAAGCGAACTGCTAGTTGATGAATCATGTTTAATACTTGAATTCTATATTTTTTAATCTATGGATATCTCACACTAGGTTGACTAAAGGGGATCGTCATCTATAAATAGAGTGATATATCAATATTGGAACAATGGATAAATGTCAATTTATATTAAGGGAGATCATGATCTCAATGAGTACATCGGCACAATTAAAAAATACTTCTAGAAGCTGAACTGACCTATTAGTAAGCAGTTCAGCTTTTTCGATTTTATATTTAATTGTACTGAAGTACTTAGCAGACTCTAAAATTCTGCGCTCCTAATAAATCTATAAATTGTTTAGAATCGCTAGGTTTTGAAATCTAGGTTTAGCGAAGTAATAACCTTGAAAAAGCTCAATCCCAAAAGATTGCAGAATACTTAGCTCTTCATAGGTTTCGACACCTTCAGCAATCACCTTAATCTCTAACTCATTACATACTTGTACAATTCCTTTAACGATCGCTTGGCGACCTTTGTTTTGATCAATATAGCGAATTAAGCCCATATCTAACTTGACCAAATCTGTTTGAAACTCAGCTAGTAAATTTAGTCCTGAGTAACCAGCCCCAAAATCATCGATCGCCGTTAAAAAGCCTTGTTGTCGATAGTACTGAATAATTTCCCGAAGATGCCCGTGATCCTTGATTTTCTCTCCCTCCGTAATCTCAAAAATGATACGGTCAACGGGAAACCCAAAGGTTTCGGCTGCCTCAAGTGTCGTACGAATACATAATTCAGGACGATACACAGCATTTGGCAAGAAATTAATACTAAGAAAAGATTTAATATTCAGCTTTGCCCCTAACTGAACTGCTTTGACTCGGCAAGCTTGATCAAAGCAATAACGGTTTTGATCATTGATTCGCCCTAATATATCCCCCGCAGCCTCCTCATTCAGCCCTCTGACGAGAGCTTCTTGGGCAAAAATTTCTTTGGTAGTCGTGTTAACAATTGGCTGGAATGCCATTGTAAAGCCAAATCCTAAACCAGCACCTGTCCTACATTCAGCACAACCAATTTTTTTATGTTCTTGATTTTCTGTCATTTCTAGCTACCTTATATTTTTTGCATACTTTTTTAAGCTTGGACGCGCCTCTCTAATTTTTTCCTGAGAAAGGAATAGTTTTAAAAATCAATATTTTTTAGTTTGTAATTTAAGGTCTTTAATATGGGAACCCTTAGAGGAAGGCAAAGTCAATAATCATGTGTATTTATTCGCAAGTTTCGCAACTAATTTTATGAAATCAACTTTTTTAGTCTGTTGTAGCCTTTTAGCGTTTGGGGGAGCAATCGCGATCGCGCCTAATTTGAATGCGACATCTTTAGCCAAACAACAAAACCAGACTTCACCAATACGGTCTACTAATATAAGTCAAAGTACTAATCGGGTCAGTTTTGAAACTGAGTTGCTCAAGCTAACTAACTTAGAGCGCCAAAAAGTAGGCTTATCTCCCCTTAAGCTTTCGTCACAATTGACAAAAGCTGCTCAGTCCCATGCGAGAGATATGGCAAGAAATAACTACTTTAGTCATACGGGGCTAAACGGTTCTAGTATGGCAGATCGAGCTAAGGGGAATGGTTATAAATATTTTGCTTTAGGTGAAAATATTGCTGCTGGGAAATCAACGCCTGAAGAGGCAATTCGGCAATGGATGAATAGTTCTGGGCATCGCGCTAATATTCTTAATAGTAGATTTACTGAGATTGGCTTTGGATATGAGAATGCACCAAACTCTCGCTATCGACACTATTGGGTACAGGTGTTTGGAACACCTCAACGCTAGGCTATAGCTATATAATAAACAAGCTCGCTTCGCGAGCTTGTTTATTATCAAAAATCTATGAGCGATCACCAATATATTCTTTTCAATAAACCCTATGGGGTTCTCTGTCAGTTTACTGATGATAGCGTATCGCCACGCCCCACTCTAAAAGAATATATTGACATCCCTGAAGTATATTCAGTAGGTCGATTGGATTTTGATAGCGAAGGGTTATTACTTCTAACGAATGATGGGCAGTTAAAGCATCGCTTAATCGATCCCCAGTTTGAACATTCACGAACTTATTGGGTACAAGTAGAAAGAATTCCCACAGAAGATGCCTTGGAGCAGTTACGCAATGGTGTCATGATCCAAGGATATCGAACTAAACCTGCGATCGCTAATTTATTAGATACTGAGCCAGATTTAGCAGAGCGCCAGCCGCCCATTCGCTTTCGGGCTAGTATCCCCACAGCTTGGCTAGAACTGAAATTAACAGAAGGCAAAAATCGTCAAGTTAGAAAAATGACAGCAGCAGTTGGATTTCCCACTTTGCGATTAGTGCGCGTAACAATCGCCCATTTAAGCTTGGCAGATCTGCAAGTTGGAAAATGGAGAAATTTGACTCAAGCAGAACTACAAGAACTCCGCCTGAAAGTAATCCCCCGCCGACTGAGATAGAACATCTATAAGTTTTGCTGTTATATCTTTATGATTATTCCACGCAAGTTCTTGATAACCAACGATAGGAACTTCTGCTTGAAATAGCTCAGTTAGTAACTTGTAGTTTGGATTGATCGAGATTGATCCATGCTGCAATACTGAATTGTGCCGATAAACTTGAGCACTACCAATGAGTTTGCGTCCATCAGCAATTACTAAGTCCGCATTGGTTGCCGTAGAGAAGCAGCTAGGGTTATGAATATAACCCCGCCCTGCTTTTCCGTAGCTTAGCTTAACCCCCAACTCGGCAAAACCTTGAATTAGAAATCCGCTGATGTATTCATAAGTCTCACGATGCGATCGCTTTCTGCCAAAGGTATTATCTTCAAACTCCCCAAATTGATCCCCACCAACATCAGCGCTGATGATCAATGCATAAGTAAGATCTCCTTGATGTAGTACAGCACGCCCCCCACTTGGACGACGAATGATGTCGAGATTATGTTTTTGAGCGATCTCATTCCAGCGAATAGGATATTGCTTTTGATTAAAACCTAAGGAAATTGCAGATGGACTCCAGCGATAAAATCTTAAAATCGATGGCGATTGAGGATCTTGGCTATGGCGATCAAGCAAAGAATTATCAAGAGCCATTTGTAGCTTTCCCGATATTTCAGAATAAGGAAGAAGCTCCCATAGTTTGTTCATGAATTTATAGAAATGACAAGAAAGCACTCAAAAGGTGCTTTCTTGATTAAGACACAGTACTAAACGCCGAAATTTTCTTTTAATACTTCATCATTTTCATCGGCGATTGCTGCCACAATCGTGATGATCCGTGAGATTTCCGCAGGTGAAAGATCCTCAACAGAGCGTGAACACAATACCAAAACTTGATCATTCTGGATCGCATACCGAGCTTCAAATGTATCAGCAGCATTTTTTTCCAAAAGCCACCGTGTCATTTTTGCTTCGTCTTTAAATGGGGCAGCAAGTACAGTCGAAAAGACGGTGAAGGTATCATTAGGCTCGGTTCCAGTAATGTTGACAACTACTTCTACAGTGCCATATTGAAATTTCCACGTGTCCTCAGTCTGGTTTTCAAGAGCCGAATTTTCAGCATCCATACTGGCGATGACAGTTTGGATCGTTTGCACAATGTGATTAGTCGGTGGTGCAAAACTAGATTCTGCTTCTACAGGAGTTATTGGCGATTCTGTTGTGAAGGTCATAGTTAAATATCTAGTTACTATCTGCCAATAGTGTATAGCAAACGTCAATGTTTTTCATAAAACACCCTCGCGGCTCAGCAATTCTCATTGTAAAAATCGGTTTTGTGGTTTTCAGCGCCTGCGGTACTGAAAACCACAAAATCAGTTTCATATGCTTAGTAACGCAAATCGTAGAAACTTAATCTGCCATAACCAAGGAATTGTGAATTTGGGTGATCGCCTTGGGGAAATGCGATCACCCCAAACAGATAAACGCCATCATAGCGAGGATTTCAGGCTGGGCGAAGTCCCACTACTAGCTTAGTGTTAAGCTCATTGCTCGCAGGTATTGGGGGATTAAAAGTAATTGTGATTTTTGGGCGATTGCTATCTTGGCTTGGCAACAACTCAGTTTTACTAGAGATGGCAACTCGATCTCCTGATGGAGATTGCAAATAAGCAATTGTTTGATTGCTATAAAAATCAACCTTGTCAAAACCTTCTGTCTGAGAAATTTCTAACTTTTCTAGTGGCTCACCCATATTTTGCGGTAAAGCGATCGCAAAGTAGTATGTCGCATTCCAAGAGTAGATGCGATTTATAACTGCAAAAACTGGCAGAGCAAAAATTGGTAGCAATGCGATCGCAGTCATAACTTTTTTACGCATTTTTTTCACCATAAAGACGTATTGTTTTGCTAGCATTGTAGGAATAGCTACTTTTTTCGCCGCGATAGGCTTACCGAAAGCCTTACGATCGCATTAAATGCTATCTCATTAAGATAGAGGTATCTACTGTGGTTTCTTCCCCTCCAACATCGTCGAATGTCGTACTAAATCTTGAAGGTGCGCTTTCATCTAGTATAAATTCATCCAGCTCAGATCCTGAAAGTACCACAGATAATATAACTAGTCGTTCAATGATCGCGATTCTTGATTTCGGTTCTCAGTACTCAGAGCTAATTGCTCGACGTATCCGTGAGACGCAAGTTTATTCTGAAGTTCTAACTTATCATATCTCAGCCGAAGATTTACTGAAGCTTAATCCTAAGGGGATCATCTTGTCAGGTGGTCCAAACTCAGTCTATGACGAGTGTGCTCCTCTATGCGATCCTGATATTTTCAATTTGGGTATACCTGTTTTAGGCGTTTGCTATGGAATGCAACTGATGGCAAAGCAACTCGGCGGCAAGGTCGAACTTGCTGAGCATGGAGAATATGGTAAAGCTGAATTACAAATTGATGATCCCACCGATCTGCTTACTAATGTAGAAACGGGCATCACGATGTGGATGAGTCATGGTGATTCTGTAATTGAGCTACCTAAAGGATTTGAAATTTTAGCTCATACAGCAAACACCCCCTGCGCCGCGATCGCTGATCACAAAAAAAATCTTTACGGTGTTCAGTTCCATCCTGAGGTCGTACATTCCACAGGTGGGATGGCGATGATTCGCAATTTCGTTTATCACATTTGTAAATGTGAACCAAGTTGGACGACCGATGCATTTATCGAAAATTCAATTCGTGAAATTCGTGCTCAGGTTGGCGATAAGCGCGTTTTACTAGCACTATCAGGTGGTGTAGATTCTTCAACACTTGCCTTTTTATTACATAGGGCGATCGGCGATCAACTCACTTGTATGTTTATCGATCAAGGCTTCATGCGTAAGCTGGAACCAGAGCGTCTAGTCAAACTTTTTGAAGAACAGTTCCACATTAATGTTGTGTATGTTAATGCTCGTGAAAGATTTCTGGAAAGAGTCAAGGGTATTACCGAGCCTGAGCAGAAACGGAAGTTAATCGGCAGTGAATTCATCAATGTCTTTGAAGAAGAATCACAGCGATTAGGACCATTTGATTTCCTCGCTCAAGGGACTCTTTATCCAGATGTAATTGAATCGGCTGACACTAACGCTGATCCTGTCACTGGTAAACGTGTTGCCGTTAAAATCAAGAGCCATCACAATGTGGGTGGCTTACCTGATAATCTTCGATTTACTCTAGTGGAACCTCTTCGCAAGTTGTTCAAAGATGAAGTACGGAAGGTGGGGACAGCGCTTGGACTTCCCGAAGAGATTGTGAAGCGCCAGCCCTTCCCAGGTCCTGGTTTAGCGATTAGGATTATCGGTGATATTACTAGCGATCGCCTAAACACTTTGCGCGATGCTGATTTAATTGTACGCCAAGAGATCAATCGTGCAGGTCTATACAATAACCTCTGGCAAGCCTTTGCGGTGCTATTGCCTACCGTTCGTAGTGTGGGAGTGATGGGCGATAAGCGCACCTATTCCCATCCTATCGTGTTGCGTCTAGTTACTAGTGAGGATGGTATGACTGCCGACTGGGCAAGAGTTCCATATGATCTATTGGAAACTATTTCTAATCGTATTGTCAATGAAGTAGAAGGTGTCAATCGCGTGGTTTTAGATATTACATCTAAGCCACCTGGCACTATTGAATGGGAATGAACCTTGATCAAAACCCAGTCATAGGAACTCGCTCCACGCCTCTATGAATGGGTTTTAACTATAGCGACAGATACAACAAATTTAGTTCAGGCAAGCCATAGGATTTTAGCGTAGAGTAATGTGGAATAGACAGGTATGACAGCCAACTGGCGGTTATGCTTGTCTATTTTTTATTGATATAGCAACGTAAGAGATAGATAGGACAATTCAAAACCCAAAAGATGGCAGAGCGAAGCTCTGCCATCTTTTGGGTTTTATGTCCTAAGCAAAGCTTACATTGCTATAGAATAAATACAAGTTTGCTCGCATTCAGGTTTATAGGCGTGAATATTCAAGAATATCAACGAAGAACCATGACTAATGAAAAGACTACTCAAAATTTTTATGCCGATCTACCTATTCTTCAGAATTTTGCTGATATTACCCATAGTGAGAATTTTTACGCAGTTCCCAGTGACTGGGCACTAATCATTACCGATATTGTTGAATCAACTCAGGCGATCGAATTGGGGCGATATAAAGACATTAATCTCTTAGGTGCTTGTTCAATAATCGTGATTTTGAATATAGTGGGAGCCCTAGAAATTCCATTTGTATTTGGGGGCGATGGTGCATCAATTCTCATACCTCCAAGATTCATCCAAGAAGCAGAGCTAGCCTTGTTTGCTGTCCAAAAGATGGCAGCAGACGAGTTTAATTTGGTGTTACGAGTAGGTATAGTACCGATCACAGCAATCTCTTCAAACCATGAAATTAAAATGGCTAAACTGCGAATTTCAGAAAACTATGACCAAGCAATCCTTAGAGGTGGGGGAATTAGCTATGCGACAAATTTGATTAAAGACAAAGCCACAACTAGTTTCTACAGTCCAAAGTCTAAAAGCTCCAATCCGATCGCTGACTTTTCTGGCTTAGAATGCCGATGGCAAGACATCCCCACGCGTCACGAAGAGATCCTGAGTTTAATCGTATTTGTAACAGATCCAAGTCAAAGCCAAGTTGATAATCTCTACCGAGAGGTAATTAATCAAATTGATCGCATTTATGGAAAAGGAACAGAATGCCATCCTGTAGTATCAGCAAATTTACAACTTGCCTTTGGGGAAAAGAACTTATCATCTGAAACCCGAGTCTTTACGGCTTCTAAGAATTGGTTGAAACGAATTTTATACCTATGGAAAATACGCTTGATTAATTTGTTAGGTGATGTTCTGATGTCTTTGAACATCAAAACTGGGGCTTTTAATTGGGGTGATTATAAACAAATAGTTTCAGAGTCCACCGACTTCAAAAAATTTGATGATGTTCTGCGAATGGTTGTTTCTGGAACAACTCAACAGCGCAAAAAAATAATTGACTATTTAGAAAAGAAATTTCAAGAAGGTCGTTTAGTATATGGATTTCATGTGTCCGATCGCGCTCTGATGACTTGCTTAGTCTTTGATCGCGATGGTCGTCAAGTCCATTTTGTAGATGGCGCTGATGGTGGCTATGCATTGGCGGCAAAAAAGATGAAAGAACGCATGAAGAGTTAGAAAAGCAGGGCTTGCTCACCCTGCTCAAAACAGAGAAAAGGGACGTTTTACGTCCCTTTTCTCTGTTTTGGATTTTGGCTTGTATGTCCTAAGGCATCTTTAAAGCGATCACATTGCACGGTAGGCTATAGCAACGTAAGAGATAGATAGGACAATTCAAAACCCAAAAGATGGCAGAGCGAAGCTCTGCCATCTTTTGGGTTTTATGTCCTAAGCAAAGCTTACATTGCTATAGTAATAGTGACTATAGCAAAAGGAAACTCCCGTGCTTTTATCAAAAGGCTTTGAAGTGGAAATCTACACCTCTACACCGACAGGGGATGTGGTGGGCTTTAGCGATCGCATTGTGGCTAATCTAAATGGGTTTGTGCGCGAACCAGACAGCCGTAATGTTGAATACATTACGCCGCCTTTTCATAAGTATGAGCCGTTGCTAATGGCATTAGTGGAGCCACGTCAGAAATTACGCAGCTATTTGCGATCGCTTGGTGATTACACTTTGATGCCAGGGAGTACGCTGGCTTTGGGTGGGGTTGATCATTTTTATCGTTCTGATCCCCAGAATCCTTATCACACTTACATCGAGCAGACTTATGGTACTAATGTGGTCACGGCAAGTATTCATATTAATGTCGGTATCCCTGACTTAGAGTCACTAATTGCTGCCTGTCGCTTGATCCGTCTGGAAGCACCGCTCTATCTTGCTCTTAGTGCCGCTTCTCCATTCCTTGATGGCAAAGCTACTGGATTTCATTCTTCACGCTGGCAGATGTTTCCTAAAACACCGAAGCTAGTTCCATTGTTTAGCAGCCATCATCATTTTGTGGAATGGACAGAACAGCAATTACAGTTAGGCACAATGCAAAATGTGCGTCATCTCTGGTCGTCGGTGCGCCCGAATGGTGATAATCGCCCTTATAATCTCAACCGTTTAGAGTTGCGAATCTCTGATTTAGTTATCGATCCAGTTGCATTACTGGCGATCAGCGCTCTTTTAGAAATGCGTCTCAATCAATTTCTCGAAGCTGGTATCGGTTCATTGCTAGATCCACTTGCGCCCAATGCGACCAAGTTCACACCTGATGAACTTGCTATGATCGCTGATCAAAATGAAGTGGCTGCTGCTATTAATAGCCTTGATGCCGTTTTGACCCATTGGCAAACTGGCGAACAAATTACCGCAAGAGAATGGATCTCTAATCTCTACGAAGAGTTGCGATCGCGTGCGAAGGATAATGGAGTCTGGTGTTTCTTATCCCCATTGAAAAAAATTCTCGAACAGGGTAATGAAGCCCAACGTTGGCTTGCCGCTTATCACAACGGTATTTCGCCTCGCCAAATCATGACCGATGCGATCGCATCGGCGGAACAAATGGATAAGGAATTAGCAGAGGCTTTGTTGCTATCTTAAGGATTGAGAGCGCAAAGCGCTCTCAATCCTTAAGGGGCTAATTCAAAGTTACAGCGCTTTACATTTTATCCGCTTTTTATGCTGCTTTACTAAGTACAGGACAAAAAATTAATTGAATTAAAGAAGGCATGAGAGCTATCAGGACTTATTTGAATAGGTTTAAGCTGTGTGCCTTTTCCATTATGACAGTACTTACTCATATCAATAGTATTGATGTGTTTACCATCTGGCAATCTCCATAAACGAATGCTTTTATCATAACTGCTAGAAATTAATATTTTCCCATTAGGACTGATTGCTATAGAGTGGACACAGTCAGTATGGGCACTGGTCAGTTAAGACGTGAGGCAGTGAAAGCCACACAATGAAAGCAACTCCAGCATAGAAAGGGGTCGATGATATAACCCGATCTCCATAGCTGGAGTCTTGTTCTTCTCTAAGCCCCCATGAGGACGCCCCCAGTTGTGAACTAATCTTTGCACAGTGACTGCTCGTTGCAATCCTTCAGTATTCTTAGCATACAAGTTTTGCCTGCGACGATATGCGCTACAGCGTCTTCGTAAGGCACTGTTGTTA
>JADBWK010000019.1 GCA_020404895.1 Pseudanabaena sp. M085S1SP2A07QC
ACTGTCAAGAAATCGCTGAGTGAGCGCACTCATCAATGTAGTCACTGTGGTACGGTTTTAGACCGTGACCACAATGCTGCACTGAATATCTTGGCTATTGGTTTAAAAAATACCGTAGGGCATACGGAAATTTCTACGCCTGTGGAGAGTTTGACCTCTGCTAGTTAGATCTAGGTCTATCTGGTAAGTTGTCTCGCTGAATCAGGAATCCCCGCCACTTCAGTGCGGGGAGTGTCAAACTAGGTGTTGAATGCAAATACTCTCTAACTTCAGAGCCATATGGATACGATTCGACAGCCTCGCCCCAAGCTCAGCGCATTTGATAAATTGCAAAAAGCTTCAGAATTTACGATCGCAGGGGTTGAGGATTCGATTCCGTTGCGAGTGCTGGTGCAAATATTTGTATTTATCAGTATTGGGGCGATGGACTCAGTGTCGAGCTCAGGGAATAGTGCTTGGGCAATCCCTCTAAGCGCGATCGCAGGAGTCTGGGCATGGTATGCAAGACGCAAACGTAATGTGATCGTGAAATTATTCATTGCGATCGCCATGATTGCGATGTTAGTCGTATTTCTCAGAGATCTGGTGCGGAATACCGACGAAACAAGGCTATTACTAGCGAGATTGTTAATCCAGTTGCAGGTTTTGCATAGTTTTGACTTGCCGCGCCGCAAAGATTTAGGCTATTCGATTGTGATCGGATTGATCTTAATGGCTTTAGCGGCAACTTTAAGCCAAACAATGGTTTTCGCACTGTGGCTCATCGCCTTTTTACTAGTGGGGATTCCAATTTTATTACTCGACCATCGATCTCGCTTGGGTGTGCAAACTAGCGGTTTTCAACCCAAAAAAATGGGGATTTCCCTTTTACCTTTATCGGGACTACTAGCGATCGTATTGGTATTAGGTTTGACAATTTTTGCATTTTTGCCCCGCTTACCAGGTTTTCAGCTACGGAACTTTCCTGTCAGCGTAAATCTTTCAGTGCAAAGAGAATTGCCTAGAGGTGATATTTTAACGCGACAGCAGCAACAGCAGCAACAGTCTGGCACAAATGGCACTGGTACGGGCGGCACTGGTACGAGTGGAAATAATCAAGAAGAAACAACGCTACCACCATTGTTTGCGCCTGAGATTGACACGGTCTCTGGGGCTAAACAGAATAATCAACGCAAACCTGAATTGGTGATGCGGGTGCGATCTCAGGCAGAGCTATTTTGGCGAGTGATGGCTTACGACGAATTTACAGGGAAAGGCTGGCGGATTTCGCGCAATGATCCTAGCCAGCTCCGCACAGTTAGACGCAACCCACTCAATTATGAGTTTTTTGTTGCAACGCCGCCCCATGCCTCGACTAGCTCCACAAAAAAACTAATCCAACCGATTGAGAGTCGAGAAGTAGTCCAAACCTATACGATTACATCACCAAGTTTTCCTAACCTTGTACCTGCTGCATCAATACCAAAGCAAATCTTCTTCCCTAGTGAAGAGTTAGACATTGATCCTGAAGGAATGATTCGTGGACCTAGTCCTTTACCAGAAGATCTTACCTATACTGTTATTTCTAGTGTGGTTGCCCGCAATTCCAAGCAATTGCGGCAGTTGCCTAACGATTATCCCAAATCAGTTCGGGACTATTATTTGCAAGTTCCAACTAATTTATCGTCTGAAGTTCGCAGTACAGCTCTAAGTCTAGTTGCTAGTGCTAAAGACACTAATGGCAAGTTGATCAATCTCGATAATGTCTACGATGTCGTTGTCCAGATCGCCCAGAGCATCAAGCAAAACTACGCTATTAAACCGCTAAATTTTGATGAGTCTAAGGGTGATCTCGTATCACAGTTTATTGCGCAAGGTGGCGGCGAGGAGAGTCATTTTGTCTCAACAATGGCGGTAATGCTGCGATCGCTAGGCATTCCTACCCGCTATGTGGTCGGGTTTGCCCCAGGAAAATTCAACCCATTTACAGGACTGTATGAGGTTCAAAACATTGATACACAATCAATAGTAGAAGTTTTCTTCCCAGTCTATGGTTGGGTTGCCTTTGATCCTGTGCCAAATCGTCCCCTGTTTCCCCCATCGATTGAGGAAAATCGGACGTTTGGCGTGATGCAGACCTTTTGGAATTGGATCGCTCAATTTTTGCCAAGTCCTGTCAATAAATTTTTTGAATCGCTATTTGAGAGTATTGGTAATTTTGTGGGCGGTTTGGTGAATTGGCTGATTGAAATGGGCTGGATTGGGATTGCTTTTGGCTTAGCGATCGCATTTAGTCTCGGTATCGGTGGTTGGGCTTTGTGGCAATTTGCAATCTGGTGGTGGCAATTGCAACGCTTACAAAAAATGCCGATCCCACAGCGTGCCTATCAGCAAATGTTGCAATGGCTATCTGAGCAAGGTAAGCCGAAATCTTCGTACCAGACTCCGCAAGAGTACGCAGCTAGCCTTGGCGATCGCGTCTCCGAGAAGCAATCTGCTGCGATCGCCCAAATTACACAGATCTATCAAGATTGGCGCTATGGTGATCGGGAGATCGGCTATACCCTTACCTCAGAGCTAAAAATGTTGCTCAAGCAATTAAAAATCAAAAGATAGAGTTGCGGCGCGAAGCGCCGCAACTCTATCTTTTGATTATGAAGATTTGTGATTTTATTACAAATTCTTGGCGCATTCACCGCTTTTGGTAGACTAGATGTCGAATATATTAAATTTTTTATTTTAATTATGAGTGTAGTTAGTCAAGTTTTAGAAAGAGCAGACGAAGAACTCCGCTATCCCAGCATTTCTGAGTTGCAAAGTGTGCAAAACTTTCTTGCCACTGGTGCTCAAAGGGTGCGAATTGCCACAACCTTGGCAGAAAGCGAAGAAAAAATCGTCAAAAAAGCCACAGAAGAACTATTTAGAATTCATCCTGATTACATTTCTCCAGGTGGTAATGCCTATGGTCAGAAGCAACGCAGCCAATGTCTAAGAGATTTCACATGGTACATCCGTCTCACGACTTACGGAGTATTGGCAGGCGACAAAGACCCCATCGAAAAAATCGGCATCATTGGTGTCCGTGAAATGTACAGCTCTCTCGGTGTACCTTTAGTCGGTATGGCTGATGCAGTTCGATGCCTCAAGAATGCATCTCTAGCATTACTCAGCAAAGATGATGCTGCTACCACTGAGCCTTACTTTGATTACATAATTCAAGCAATGTCTTAGAAAATGAAGGGAGAGCGCTATGCGACCTTCTCTCAGAGCAAAACTATAAAAGCTCCGCAAGACGGGGCTTTTATAGTTTTGAACCAAAGCCTTTCTGGTTTACCTTTCAAAAATGCCATGAAAAGCTAGTCATCTAGATAGCTATTAATCTTCGTAAATTTAAGTACAGCAATAAAAAAGTACAAAGTTATTAGACTGTCATATCAACCATGAAAAAAAGAGATTTGTTACTAGCTGGAGCATCGCTCATTGGGGGGGCTTGGCTATACCAATTTTGGCAGAAATCCACCGATTCTTTACCCACAGACTCAGCGATCGCAGTAGACTCAACTAAAGCAACTAAGAGATATGAAATCATGAAAACCGAAGAAGAATGGAAACAAACTCTTACTCCAGAACAGTTTCGTGTTTTACGAAAACATGGCACTGAGCGATCCTTTAGCAGTCCTCTCGATAAGGAATATAGCAAAGGAGCCTATAACTGTGCTGGTTGCGACTTACCACTATTTACGTCTGACACCAAGTTCAACAGCCGCACTGGTTGGCCGAGCTTTTTTGCACCAATTGAAGGAGCGATCGCAACCACAACCGATACTTCTCTGTTTATGAAGCGTGTAGAAGTCCATTGCAGCCGATGTGGAGGACATTTAGGACATGTCTTTGATGATGGACCAAAGCCAACAGGACAGCGCTATTGCATGAATGGAGTTTCTCTCAAATTCGTTCCTGCTTAGCCTGAGCGTAACTAAAACCAAAAAGGTAGTGCTTTGCACTACCTTTTTGGTTTTAGTTACCATTTAAGAATTGCTTTCTATAGTTTCTAAAATTGGTAGCCGATGTTGAAATAAAGCGAAGACTCTTGCAAATTAGAGCCGCGATCGCTAAGGTTAACAAATGGAAGCGCATAATCTAGACGCAGATTTAGTCTTTTAATCGGCTCAAACAGAATTCCTAATCCACCACCAGCTAGAAAGTTTTGACTAGGAAGCAAATTGAGGTTTCTAGAATTATTCCACACAGTACCGAGATCGACAAAAGGAGCTAACTGGAGAACTGTGCGATCTTCCTCATTTCGCGCCACCACAAATCGACTCTCCACAGAAAAGCGAATCCCATTATCACCCGATCGCGCATTTTGACGGAAGCCACGTAACGATTGACCACCACCAATCACAAACTGCTGTGATGGTATAGCAACGTAAGAGATAGATAGGACAATTCAAAACCCAAAAGATGGCAGAGCGAAGCTCTGCCATCTTTTGGGTTTTATGTCCTAAGCAAAGCTTACATTGCTATAAAAGCGGATCAGCCGAGAGTTGAGTATCTAAAGAACCGATCAAAATCGTATCAGTTCCCAGAACTTGAACCCGTTGAATTTGTCCCAACCAGCTTAAGAAAGCAGCACTGGGACTGGTAACATAAGTCGCTCCAAATAGCCCTGTCCCAAGACTAAACTGCGATCGCAAAGACCAAACTCCTTCAGTATCACGACTAGTATAGTCTTGCCCAAATTTAAACACACTGGTGCGGCTAGTTCCATCGGATTCTGGCCCAATTCCAAATGGCACAGCCAGATCGTTAAATAGGAAAGTCTGACCTCTTTGATATTCATAACCTAGAGACAGTGCAAATTCTTCACGGAGAGAGCGGATCAAGGGTTGACGATAAGTTGCAGCATAAACTTCACTATTGCCGCGAATATTAAAAGCATCAAATGGTGATTGGGTAATGCGATAGTTGCTGGGGGCAAACCGTAGCGAGACAGTTCCATTCATCGGATTAACGGGAACACTAAAACCAAAATCATATTGGTTAGAGCCACCTGTTGTGGTTCTGTAATAATTGGCTGTAAATACATCTCCCATCCCGAATAGATTGCGGTAACTTAGCCCTGCGCCTATGCGTTCAGAACCAACCGCAGGGGCTGAGAAGTTATCAAAACTAACAGAACCCGCAAATTGATTTGCTTCCACAACAGTAATCGTGAGAATGCTCAAACCAGCTTTGCTACCAGCTTTGAGGCTAGCATCTACGCTTGTAAAATTGGGATCGGCACGGAGAAGCCGCAGTTGATCTTCGAGGTTATTGGTGTTGAGAGGAGTACCAATTCCTAGCTCAGTTCGCGATCGCACGTAGTCTGGATTCAGGGCATTAACGCCGATAATTTCGATTTTTTCGACTTTTCCTTCTAAAACTTGAATCTTGGCAATGCCATCAACGACACTTTGAGGAGTATAGAGAGCTTGAGAAGTGACATAGCCATTACTGACATACAGTTGAGTAATGGTGTTTGCAGCGTTTGTTAGTTGCTCTTCAGTAACTTCCTTTCCTTCGAGAGGCTTAATGATAGGTTCGAGTTTGTCGGCATCGAAAATAGTGCTGCCAATGACTTCAATTCTTTTAATTGGAATTGCTTGAGCGATTTGAGTTTGAGAAGTTTGAACTTGAGCAACTTGAGATGGAGAAGTCAGAGAAGAATGGGCTAAGTCTTGTGAGGAAATAGAACTAGTTGATAGCGAAGGTGTTAAATCTGTGGAAAGTGGATTAGCATTAGCCGACAACCCACAATCTGCTGCTACTAATGCAAGGGTAGAAAGCCCTAATAATATTGGATGAATTCTTGCGAGCTTGACCTTTAATTCCGCTATTTTTGGGCGCATAATTCTTGTTTTTACGTTGATTCCTCACTAACAGAAAAAACGTTAGCATATTCCAGTCTTAATTAGATATTTTATGGAAATATAGTATAAATTTATATTGTATAAGTCTCAGTAAAAATTTTGGTGTGTGGTTGGAGATTATGATGAAGTCAACTTGGAGCCTATGTTGGATCACTACCGCGATCGCCTTATCTCCAGTAATACTGACAGCACCCGTCACAGCGCAATCGATCACCGCCGCGCAAGATGGGACTGGCACAGTTGTATTGCCAAATGGACATAGATTTGACATTACAGGCGGAACTCAAGCAGGGGCAAATTTATTTCATAGTTTTCAGCAATTTGGCTTAAGCCAAGGACAAATCGCCAACTTTCTCAGTCAACCAAACATTCAAAATATTCTCGGTCGCGTCGTTGGCGGAGACCCTTCCGTTATCAATGGCTTAATCCAACTGACAGGCGGCAATTCTAATCTCTACATCATGAATCCCGCAGGTGTGATTTTTGGAACCAATGCGAGCTTAAATGTTCCTGCTTCTTTTACTGCTACGACTGCCAATGGAATCCAAGTTGGGAATAGTTGGTTTGGAATGAACACCATCGCCAGCGATCTCAAGAATCTGACAGGAACTCCTAATGCTTTTGCTTTCACTAGTCCTTCTACTACCATCCAAAATCAAACATCAGGAGTAATTGTCAATCAAGGCAATCTCAACGTTTCGCAAGGAAAGAGTATTTCCTTGGTTGGTGGGATTGTGATTAATACAGGGGCGATCGCCACACCTAATGGAACAATTAACATCGTTGCTGTACCTGATAGTAAATATGTGCGGATTACGCCTGAAGGTGGTGTTCTCAGTTTTGATCTCCCCATAGCCTCTCAACAAGAATTGGGCAGTACCAAACCGATCGCAGGAATTGATTTGCCAAAATTACTGACTGGGTCAGGGATTACTGCACCGACAAAAGCAGGAGAAATTATTGCGTCGGGTAATCTCACAGCCGCCAATATCAATATTCTTGCCAATCGTTACAACACCACTCAAGCTTCTTTAAATGCGACTAACATCCAACAGGGTTGGAACTTTGTATTTATTGACAGCACGGTTAAGGATTATCAAACATTATTAGATGGGACTAATGGTGGTAGTAGTGTCACGGTGATTAATCCTGATCAGTATGGCATTCAGAAAGTGACTGAGACTTTGGCGAGTGTGACGGGTGCAAATAGTCTGCATATTGTGTCTGAAGGTGATGTTGGTAATTTCTGGCTCGGTAAGGATTTTGTCAGTACTGAGAATATTGCTAGATATGCCAACGATCTCCAAGCATGGAAAACTTCTTTATCACCTGCGGCGAATATTTTGCTCTATGCCTGTAATTTGGCTAGTGGAGAGAATGGGGCGGCGCTTGTGCAAGCAGTGAAACACTATACTGGGCGTGAGGTGGCGGCTTCGACTGACTTGACGGGTAGCAGTAAGCTCGGTGGCAACTGGAATCTGGAATATCAGACTGGGAAACTGAATACGGGCGTGGTGTTTAGTTCTGAAGCTCAGAATAGTTATAACGGTCGGCTCGTTACTTTTACTACTACAAATATTAATGATGCTGGCGCAGGGTCTTTGAGACAAGCGATTATTGATGCTAATGCTTTGGCGGGTGCTGATGACATTCGGTTTGACCCGACTGTGTTTAATGGCGCTCAAGCAGCGATTACTTTAGCAACGACCTTGGATATTGATACCACTAATGGCGATCTCAACATCAGTGGTGCGTTTGGAGCCAGCAATGTCACGGTGAGTGGCAATAATGCGGTGGGAGTATTTGATATCACGGGTAATGGCAATACCACGTTTGATAGTTTAAGGATTGTTAATGGAAGAGTAGCAGGCGATGGTGGTGGAATAAATAACACTGGAACTGGAGCTTTGACGCTCACCAATAGCACTGTGTCGGGTAATACTTCAAGTAACGCTGGTGGTGGGATTTTTAGTAATGGAGCTATGACTCTCATCAATAGCACTGTCTCTGGTAATACGACGCTTTTTGCTGGTGGGATTGTTAGCTTTGGAGCCGTGACCCTCACCAATAGTACTGTGTCGGCTAATACTGGTGGTGGGATTTTTAGTAATGGAGCCGTGACCCTCACCAATAGCATTGTGTCGGGTAATACTTCAAGGAACGTTGGTGGTGGGATTGTTAGCTTTGGAGCCGTGACCCTCACCAATAGCATTGTGTCGGGTAATACTTCAAGTAACGCTGGTGGTGGGATTGTTAGTAATGGAGCCGTGACCCTCACCAATAGTACTGTGTCGGGTAATACGGCAGGTAGTGTTGGTGGGGGGATTTGGGGCAATGACGGAGGCATGATCACCAATAGCACCATTACCAACAATACTGCCAATGTTATCGGCATCGGCAGTATTGTTGGTAATGGTGGGATTTTTCTTAACAACGGCACATTTACGATTACCAATTCGATTGTGGCGGGTAACTTTAAAGGTACGACAGTTCAGGACTTGGGGAGTAATACCGCAGGAGTAGGTTTTACCAATGGGGGCAATAATTTAATCGGTGCAAATGATGGCTTTGCCGCAACATTTCCCACTAGCTCTCTCATCGGCACGATCGCAAATCCCATCAATCCCCAACTTGCACCCCTTGGTAACTATGGCGGCACAACCCAAACCCATGCACTCCTACCCAATAGCCCAGCCTTAAATGCAGGGAATAATGCTAATGCTCCAGTAGGTAACGATCAACGGGGTGCAACCCGCATTTTTGGTGGCGTTGTCGATATCGGTGCATTTGAATCTCAAGGCTTTAGTCTCACCCCATTAGCTAACTCCACACCCCAGAGTACCAATATCAACACCAGTTTTGCTCAGCTTCTAGGCGTACAAGTCACCGAAAACTTCGTGAATAGCCCAATTCCAAATGTTTTAGTTACCTTTGCTCCACCTTCTAGCGGAGCCAGTGGCTCATTTGCAGGTAATGCCAGCGTACTAACCAACAATCTTGGTATTGCCGTAGCTCCTACGTTCACCGCCAATGGAGTTGCAGGCAGTTATACAGTAGCAGCGACAATAACTGGACTCACTCCCGCATCATTTTCACTGACTAATGCAACCAATAAAGTTGATGGATTTGGTGGTGTATTTCCTAGTCGTGAGGATTTAGAAGGACGCGCTCCCAGATTTGACTAGCAAGGTATAGAAGTGAGTTTCTCACAGGTTCTCTGCCTTGATCCATCTCTCGCCACTGCCCAGACTACTTCCATCCCAACTTGCAAGAAACCTTAACGCATTATCAAAGACGAACCTGTAGGGGTTGAGCATTTGCGCCACCATTTTTATACTCCCTACCACAATCTCAATTTGCAAATGCTCAACCCTCTTCGCTTTCATCGACAAATTATCCCTGCGTTGCGAGGTTTGGGCATAGCATTCCCCTTTGATAATTTTGGTTAAAAACATAAAGTCCTGCGGGAATGCTATGCCCCTACGGCGATACAGGTTATAGCAACGTAAGAGATAGATAGGACAATTCAAAACCCAAAAGATGGCAGAGCTTCGCTCTGCCATCTTTTGGGTTTTATGTCCTAAGCAAAGCTTACATTGCTATATTTGCCGACTTATTGATCTTGCGATCGCGTATTTCTCAATTCTGCAATTTCTGCCAAGCTAAGCCCAGTCGCCCGACTAATAGCCTCATCATCCAGCATATCCAGCAATTTTGTAGCCATTGCTCGCGTTGCATTCCTTTCTCCCTGCTCCAAACCTCGATTCAAGCCTTGTCGCTCCGCCTTGACGATCGCATTATGTTGATCTTGGATAAAGAACTCCTGATGTTGTAACTCGTCTAATTCTTCAGGCGAAAGATTTCCTTCTCTGGCAAACTCAAAGGCTTGCTTAATTTCTGGCACAAGATTCATACTCTCTGGCACAACATCTAAATCAATCGCATGTTTGAGAAAATATAGCCACTTGTCTGCCAAGGTTTCTAGCACCATCAGTGCTTTATCAAATTTTGGCAACTCGACAAATACCAGTTCCAGATCGTAAATGGGATAGTCAATCAAAAAATCTTTCTCTTTTAAAATAAACCGAGAAGTCAACTGATTTATTTCGGGAAACATCACAAAATCAGTAATTGTCAGCGCTATCACAGGATTAAGTTGCGAGTATGATTGTCCGATGCCGAGTTGAATGGAATAAGCTTTGGCAGCATTGTAGAGAATCCGCTTCTCAAATCCTTCAATATTTAACACCTGCATTTCAATAATTACGCTTGTGCCATTATCCAGCTTAGCTTTGACATCGAGATAGGTATCCTTAACACCTCGGATGCGTGGAGCTAAATAAGGATTAAGGATTTCTAATTGAGAGATTCTGCTCTGACCATCGTAAAGCATCGCATTCAAAAAACTGATCAAGACATCATGGCTTTGTTCGGAGCCAAAGATTTTCTTGAAGGCAAAATCAGTTTTTGGACTAATAAATTTCATATGCTTCAGTTAGATCTTATCTCAATTAATCCTAACACTCTCCATCGTCGCGAGATCGCCTTACACTCAAGTGCGTTGTTCAGAGCTAAAATCTGTTAAAATAGGTTAATTTTGTTGCATGGACAATCTCAACTCCCAATGGCAACATCAATATCGGGGCAGTACCTGATGGTAAATATGTACGGATTACGCCTGAAGGTATTCCTCTTAGCCTCGATCTGCCGATCGCAACTCAACAAGAATTGGGCATTACCAAACCGATCGTAGGAATTGATTTGCCGAAACTACTTGCTGGTTTGGAGATTATCGCACCGACTCGGGCAGGAACTGCGATCGCATCGGACAATCTCACGAATGGCGGTAGCATTGTGTCTGAAGGTACTGGTTTTAACCCCACATCATCTTCGCTGACCAATGCAGCTTTACCAGCAACCAAGAAAGTTGTGAATATATTTGGCTATTTCCTAGTCGATAGGATTTAGAAGGACTCACACCAAGATTAGATAATCAAGATTTAGATAATCAAGATCTAGAAGTTAGCTTCATAAAAGTTCTCTGTCTTGACCCATCTCTCGCCACTGCTCAGACAACTTCCATTCCTACTTACAAAAAATAAACCCTGAGTTTTAGTTGCGCTGTTCTATTCCATTTTGAATATTCGTTACATTTGAAGGTGGACGAGTCCAATTAAAGTCACTAATCCTTATTAAAAATTCTCCTAACCCTTGATTAGGATTGTATCTAATCAATATAGAATAGGTACGCCTTGCATATTCCAAGGAATATACAGAATCAAATAAAATGCCAGTATCTAAGTTCCAACTTTGCTGAATACCAAGGCGAATTGGTCCATAAATTTGTTGAACTAATCCTGCTGTAAAGACTCTAACATCAGAAACCTGATCAAAGAAGAATGGTGATTTACCGCTAGAAAATGCTTGAGTATAGCTCAAGCTTAAGCTCGTATAATCAAGAAAGTCTTTAGCGAACTGACCAACCTCTGCTGATAATCCCGCAGTTCCATAGAGAACAGACTGATTTGCTCCATTAGAATAAAAAGAATTTACGCCTTGTGCTGTCAAAAAAGCATCTAGTCTTGGCACAATTGGTTTTGGAGAGAATCGTAGTCCTGTTTCCTTTTCTGCTGGTGCTGGCTCACCTCGCAACAGAGGAAAAGCTCGACTAACAATGGCAGCACCTTGGATACGGATCAATGAACCAATGGTACTCGGTTGCAAATCAGATCGAAGCGCCCCAACTAACTGAGCAGAAATTTGGTAGCTTAGAGAAATATTGGAATCTCCAAGAACATAGTTGGGAGATAACAAAGTGGTTCCCAAAATGTTGTTTACATCCTGAAAGCCCAGCGAACCATTGAATATCCGATCGCGAAAAGCATACTGTGAGAGCAAAGTATGGTTACCAAATACTGGCATCTGATAGCTAGCATTAAAACGCAATAAGGAATCAATCTTTGAAAAATCTAACCCTGCAAAACTCGCTCTTGCAGATAAGCTTGAGCCGTCATCAAATGCTCCATTTAAGGTAGCAACAACCCCAATAATATCGACACCTGAAAATCCAGTCTGACCAGAAAAAGCACGTTGTAGAAGCAATTGAGGGGACAATTGGAAATTCAAGTTGGATTGGGTAATCACATCAAAGCTTTGTTGGTAAAAAATACCATCGCGATCGCGGCGGTCAAAACCAACTAAAGCAGGGGCAAAGCGCTGAAAACGATCAAGCGTAATACTATTGACTGGTAATGGCAGAGAAAATCCCTGATCAAAAACAATGCGTGGAGATTCCAGATCGAGACGATTTTGCGTTGGTGAAATCGGGGTTAAGGTAGCTTTACTGGTAGTAAGTTCCAGTTCAGGAGGAGTGAAAGGATCGTTGGTCACTCGCAAATTTTCAGCAGTCCAAGTATCACCATCGATTATTAAACGCTCAGCAATAAAACCAATACGACGCACTTGTCCTTCAGAAGAGTTTCCAGAGCCGATAGGAGCTATGGAGATCGAGTTAGTAGCCAGTTCTGACGGCGATCGCGACACTTCAGAACTTTGAAGAGTGCCAAGGTCAACAGCACCTGATGCGTTGAGGAGATCGCCCTTAACAGTCCCGTAATTATAGGTAAGCTTTGTTCCACGTATCTTCTGGTCACCGCGTGTAAAAAACACATTACCTTCGGCAACAACTTCCTGCGTTTTGGTATTTAATTGGACACGATCAGCTTTGAGTTCCGATTTTTTATAATTAATTACCACATTGCCTTCAGCGACAAACACCTGAGTATTAATGTCATATTCTTGTTGATCGCTAACCACGTTTAACTTTTCACCCACGCGCGGCGGTAAGGGTGGGCGTGGCTTATCTTTAGGCTTGGGCTTCGGTAAACTATTTGGCTTAATTGGGCCAGCTTGAGAGATCAGAGTTGTTCTGACTTGCTGAGCGATCGCATCGGGATGAGGCAAGCTCTCTAAAAAAAGCTGTAGCTGAGATTGCACCTCTATTGGCAATTCAGCAGGCAATCTAGAAATACGACCATGAAACGCTGACGAGGACAACGGCGTTTGGCTAGAGCTAGCCTGTCTCACCTCAGCATAGGAGCTAGGTGGCAGTTGAGTTGAAGGCTGTGGTAAGAAATCCATACTTCAACTAAGTTTACAGGATTTTTTCTCTGAGATATAGCGATAAACTACTGAATAAAGTAAAAACCACGCTGCGCGTGGTTTTTACTTTATAGCAAGGCTCGCCTAGTTGCGGATTTGCACGGGCATGAGCAAATAAGTCATTTTGGTTGCCCCAATTGGTACAAGTACCGCAGGACTAGTCGGATTGTTCATCTGAATTTGAATTTCATTGCTCGGCAGAGCCTTTAATCCGTCCAGTAAATATTTGACGTTAAAGGCAATTTCCACATCTTCACCCGAAATTTGAGCAGGCAGAGATTCACGTCCAGCGGCAACATCTGGCGCTTCAACTGAGAGAGAAATTTCTTGCCCTATAGAATCAATTGTGATTTTGACGATGTTATTTTTCTGGTCAGCCAATACTGCGATACGTTCCAGCGCCGATAGGAACAATTTACGCTCAACCGTAACTTGACGATCAAATCGGTTGGGAATTAGTTGGCGATAGTTGGGATAAGTACCATCTAACAAACGAGAAATTAAGATTTGATTAGCACTTTGAAAAATCATATTAGCCCGATCAAACTTAACTGCGATCGCACCCTCTGTTTGTTGGTTGAGCATCCGTTCTAGTTCACGCAAGGCTCTAGCAGGAATCGTCACCTCCAGATTAGTAGTCACGGTATCCCCCGTCACAGGAGGCTCATCTGCATCCAAAAATCCAGTTTGCACAACGGATAAGCGATGTCCATCGGTAGCCGCAAACTCTAAGCGATCGGCAGTAGCCGTCAGATGCACACCCGTAAGAATTCGCTTAGTCTCATCAGATGAAGTTGCAAACAGGGTTGAGGACAAACCACTCAACATCGACTCAACAGGCAAATAGGTAGTTTCGCCATCTTCACCGATTTGAGGTAACTCAGGAAACTCTTCGACAGGTAAGCCATGCATTTGATAACGTCCTGAACCACAGACAAGCGAGACCATCGTGTTGTCCTTGTCCACAGTGATCGTGATGTCTTCATCAGGAAGGCGCGACACAATGTCGTTAAGTAACTTTGCAGGCAGAGTAATCGATCCCACCTCTACAACTTGGGCTGGGAATGAGACCTGAATACCTAGATTGAGATCAAAGGCAGTCATACCAAGACTTTGATTGGAGCCGTCAGCGTCTAATCGAATGTTTGCCAGAATTGGATGGGTGGGGCGAGATGCGACCGCACGACCGACAAGGGCGAGATTAGCAGCGAGTTGGTTTTGGGGACAGACTAGTCGCATAGTTTGATAGAAAATTTTCTAAAATTGACGGTAAGAGCAAAGATAACGACGTTAAATTTTGAATGAATTTAGATTCTAAAAAGTGCAGTTGAGACTTGAGGGGAAATTCTAGAAGATTTCAAAATTTGAGTATTTTTTCGGGTTTAAAGATTTTTGGGAGAAACAGAAAATGTATTTAAAATTACTTTGTTGAGATTTTTTGAGAGCAGAATTAAAACGAGATTTTCTAAAATAATTTTTTCTGAAAAGCTTTTCAATTTTGATTTTTTTGATTTGTGGAAGACAATCATACCATCGTTAGAATTTTTTACAATATCAAAATCCAAATTTATTTTTTCATTGATTTTTCGTTTGATCTAATTATTACTCTTTAAAGAATAATAAATCTTTAATAGTAGTAGTAGGGGCTGTGGAAAATGTGGAAAACTCAAAGAAAACTATATACAATAGTCTTTCTAGCGTTTTTTACCTGTGGAAAACCCTGTGGATAAACTGGCTAGTTTTCCACAGGGTATAAATACTTATCAAAAGTTTTCCACATTTATACAAAAGTTTTCCCCAGATATCTCCATCTTTTCCACAGAAAGACAGTAGTTATCCACAAGTTTTCCACAGGTAAAAAGCAAACGGCTAGATTTATAAACAGATCTACGCCAAAAATGTTTATAAAAAAATCTTTTGAAATTTATGATTGGAATCTTAATAATACTTAAATAAACAGAGTTTATTAAGATCTATATTTCTTTTACTAATTTTATAATTTGGAATATTAGACCTTAATTAGAGATCGTGATCGTCAATTTCTGCTCAATGAAACCAGAAATATTGCTGATAAAAATTAGTGATCACTCTTAGTAACCACTAATTTTCCCCTGCGATTCCTTGCAGATTGATATAGTAATGAAAATTGAAATTGCTTGATTTGAGTTTTAAATATAAAAAAATAGGTTTGAAAATTATGATTAAAATATTGCTCAAAAATTTATTTTCCCAGCTATGTTTTGGGGCGATCGCTTTACTAATTAGCTTTAATTTATTGACAGGTAATGCATTGGCTTTGCAAGTATCAGATATTCCTGACTTAGCCGAAATTAAGACCCTGACTGATCAGACTTGGGTAATTGATGACTCTGATGTATTAAGTGCTTCGACCAAAAGTACGATCATCAGCAAAACTGAAAAATTAGCAGAATTAACGGGGATCGAAGTTCATGTTGTCGCAATTCGCCGTATTGATTTAGGTCAACCTGCATCAGAATTTACGGCAGAATTATTTGATAAATGGTTCCCCTCTGAAGTAGAGAAGGCTAATCAAGTATTACTATTTATGGCGACCGAAGATCACCGTACCGCGATTCAGACTGGCTCAAAGGTAAAAGAAGTTCTGTCTGATAGTGTTGCTAATAGTATTGCCGATGAGACGATGCTCTATCCTGCTCGTAAGGCAAACTATAACCAATCGGTAAATGAGGGACTTGCTCGTCTTGAGGCAGTTTTGAGAGGCAATCCAGACCCAGGGGCTCCACTATTAGCAGTAGAAGAGACTGAGACGAGCAACTATGCTACTAGAGAGGAAACTGAGGCAAGTTCATCGAATGTGGTGGTGATTATTCTGCTGGTTTTGGCAACGCTGTTACCTATGGCGACTTACTACTGGTTGCAAAGCCAACCATAACGCAAAAAGAAAGAGTCGGCGAGATGTGCCGACTCTTTCTTTTTGCGTTATTATGGCTCATTAAAATCGATGTCTTGGGCTAAGTTTGGTGGAGCCACAGCACGAGTAATTCTCACTTTATGACTTTCGCGTTGAGTTTGCGCTTCGATCGCGATCGCTTCAAAGGCAACATCAATACTGCTGAGCGGAATTGATATGTTTGTGCGGGTTTCGATAAACTCGGCATTAGGAACAGTACTAAAATCTAATAGCCAACGTGGTCCATCGACAATCATCCGCGTTTGCAAATCTTTAATCCAGAATTTCACAAAGAATTTAGGAGCAAGTGCGGGTAAACGAATGGTTACTAACATTGGTGTTCCTGAAATTAGCTCACCAGCAGGAATAATAATTTCAGGGATGGGAATTGGTTCTTGTTCTGATAAAGACTGGGTTGAAGATTCTTGAATATTGTGAATAGTTTGGGCTGTCTCAGCCAAATTAGAAGCAGAATTTTGGCTTGAAACAGTGCTAATAGGGAAAGTGTTGGGATCAATAGGGTCTTCCCAAACATATTCATTTAAAATCAAATCAGGTTCAGAAGTTAGTAACCGATCCAGCTCAACATCAAGTTCAACATCAAGTTCTGCAAGGCTAGCGGATTCGGCGATCGTTCTTGGTGGTTGTTCGGGGGTGTCTAAATCTATGGATGCACTAGTTGAACTACTCGATAAATCATCTGCTACCGATGGAGCTAAGGGTGAAAAAGCTTCGAGTAATAGCTCTTCGGTGCGTTGTTTAGCTTTTTGGGCTGCGATCGCATCAGCAGATAGAGTTTGTAGTTTATTGAGAAACCGATTTCCGCCGGGTTTTGATTGATTAGTGACTGATGCATTTTCTT
This sequence comes from Pseudanabaena sp. M085S1SP2A07QC, assembly GCA_020404895.1. Taxonomy (GTDB): domain Bacteria; phylum Cyanobacteriota; class Cyanobacteriia; order Pseudanabaenales; family Pseudanabaenaceae; genus Pseudanabaena. The sequence continues at coordinate 16,847 of JADBWK010000019.1, forward strand.
GCCATGGTTGCTCTAGTAGCTCTTCGTAGTTTTGTGGGAGTTCTTCTTCAAAACTATAAAGTAGTTCTGGTTCTTCTTCAGAGTTTGATGAAATTTGGCGATTGCTATCGGCTAAATCATCAATATTTCTCAGCTCAAAGTGCGTCTCAGTTTCTTGAGAAATATCTGTCTCTACCTGTGGAAAACTTTGAGGATAATCATCAGTTATTTCAGGATTAGGGGGAGTATAAGTCTGATTACTGCTCCTATTTTGTTGAGATGGTAAAGGTGGTAATGACAAAGAATTTGCAGGTGTTTGTTGCTTTAATGCTTCTCCCTGATTAGCTTTAGATCTGTTAGAAGGTATGGGTGGAAGACTAAGCGAATTGGCTGGTTTTGGCTTTGGTGATAGACTTCTAGGCTGATTTTCTGTTGGTGTTGATACCTGTGGAAAACTCTGTGGAAATTGTTGGTAACTAGACTGATTAGTTGTTTCTGTCGTTTGAGAATTGAGAGTTGTTTCTTGAGAAGAATGTTTTTTAGCTTCTTTAATGAGTTCGGGCAGAACTCTCGCAGCAGGATAGGAAACTGCGATCACCTGTTGTGTCACACGCAAATCTCTATCTAGTTGAAAGTCTTGATGGGGATGAATTTGGACTTCACCGATGAGAACTTGAATTTCTGAAGGTGGTGGCACAATGATCTGATACGTAAATGTGATTGCGCCAGTTGCTGGATTGCGATCGCTAGTTTTCTCGATCTCGAAGCACTGATTTACGATGACATCAAGGGTTTGTGGATCTTTGAGGCTGACTTCAATTTCCCCTTGAGTGTAGACTTCTCCTGCGAGATTGAAGCTATTGTCTTCATTCAGAATATATTGAGGTTGTTTTAAACGCAATAAAATTCGTGGCTGAAGTGCTGCATCTACCTCTATTATATCATTTGAGCTATGTGTTTTTACCTGCTCTAGGAGATTAGGGCGATCGCTTAGAGATTCTGTTTCTAGATCTGGAGAATTAGCATCAATTTTTTCATCCTCATCCTCATCAAAGAGTGCAAACTCTTCAAACATCGATTCGACGAGTTCCGTTGATCTTTGTTCAGCAATATCGAGAATTGGTGAGCTATAACTTAGAGGGGTTGGCTCAGTTTGAATGATTCCCAATGCATTAGTATGTGATTCATTGGCAAGTTCGACAGGAGTTTCTACATCTTCTTCAATTTCGTTATATTGCCATTCGGAGCCAGCTTCTGCTGAGATTTGAATTACATCAAACTTAACTGTTTTTTTCCATGTAGGGATTAAATTGGAGTTTTCTGACCCTGTGTTAGATTCTTGGTTAGGTTCTGTAGCTATGCAATCAATTTGCCACATCCCTGGTACAAAGTTGGTGTAAGGCATGACGATCAGCAACCCATCATGGCTGATGCGTTTAGCAATTTTTTGTTGCAAAGGTTGATGCCGCACATCTGCGAGAGGGCGATAGGCGATCGCGATCGCAACTAGCGCATTTGCTAAAGCAGAGCGTGCAGCAAGTCGGTATTGCCCTTCCAAAATCTCTACAGTTGGAGATTCTAGGGGTAACCAAGACTTGTCACCTTTGCGTTGTAGCAAAAACTCCCAGTTTTCCATATTCGGCGATCGCGGGTTAGGGCGGTAAAGTGTGCTTAGTTATCGCAAATACTAACCCATATAGGCTTGTATAGCAATTAAAAGCAAAGATGTACCAATTCACAGAAGTTTTGTCGCACTTTTGTGAATTAAAAACCAAACCCTGTAAGGGTTTTAAAATCATAAAATGGCTTTTCCATTTTGTGATTTGGTATAAGTAGCTAGGTATAATTAATTGCAAACGAAAACCCGTAAAGTTGTGCCCCTGCGGAGCACAACTTTACGGGTTTTCGTAATTTATTTGCACAAGTACTTATATCGTTTTGAGCGGTATAGCTGTCGCCATTCTTGTTAGGACATAAAACCCAAATAGTGAAAGGCAGCGCGAAGAGCCGCCTTTCACTATTTGGGTTTGTATTTGTCTTGATAAAAGTGGCTAAGGCAATAATTGCTGTAAATCCGATAAGTGTAAGGTTGCGACCCTGCGGGTCGCAACCTTACACTTATATAGAAAGCCCGAGCTTAAGTCCTAGAAAGGCATGAGCTACCAAAAGCATAACAATGGCGCTACCTAGATAAGCATGAGCATTGCGAAGCAATGGCTGATTACCACCAAAACCAGTGAGTGAAATTGCGCCGTTGATCGCTAGTAAAGTTAATACTACTGAGCCTGTAATGAAATGAGGACTTTCTAGCAGAGGCTTTCCTTGCATGACAAGTGACAGCAATCCGCCTGTGTAGCCCGTAGCTAAGAATACGGTCATGAGCGGAGCAACCTTTCGATGATCGGCTTTATTTTTGGTTGCAACTTCAGGATCTGTAGTCGTGCGGCTGCGCCACCCTGAAATTGCCACAAACGATCCCATCGCTACAATGACGATTCCCATAAAAAATGGATGACCCCAATGGGTAACTGGTTCGGGTATATTGAGAGATTTAAATTGATCGGAAATTGGTTGGAGTGACTCAACGAGTTTAGTAGCAAATTCAGTCATAGATTTGGAGTGATTTAGAAGGAAAATTGGTTGAAAATCGCAAAAGCCTTTACAATTTTTAACAATTGTAGCGTTATTTCCCCAAAAGTTGAGATACTCCCTTCCCACCAAAGAAATAGCCATATAAAACCAAGAATTAGCGTTGCGGCGCGAAGCGCCGCAACGTCTAATTTTTCACTGGGAAGGGAGTATGAATAATTAGATGATTTTGATTTTGGATGCAGCTTCCGTGGCTCTTTGACGGGACTCTATGGCATCTTTGCCTTTAGCCAAGGTTACACCCATGCGGCGATAGGGGCGAGAATCTGGTTTACCAAATAAACGGATTTCTGTGTTAGGTATCGCCAGAGCCTCTTCTACACCTATAAAGGAAATTTTGTCTCGGATTTCACTAGCAAGAATGACAGCACTTGCCGAAGGGCTGAGCAATTCAATATTGGGAATTGGTAAGCCTAAAATTGCACGTAAATGGAGTTCAAATTCGTTGAGGTTTTGGGAGATAAGGGTAACCATTCCTGTGTCGTGGGGACGAGGGGAAACTTCAGAGAAAATTACTTCGTCTTTAGTGATGAAAAACTCCACACCGAAAAGCCCTGCGCCGCCAAGCTTATCCGTAACTTTGCGAGCAATGTCCTGTGCATCTTTGACTTGGGTAGGGGTTAAGCCGACAGGTTGCCATGATTCTTGGTAGTCACCCCGCGCCTGACGATGCCCGATCGCTTCACAAAATAGAGTCTCTCCTTGCCATTGACGGATCGTTAACAGGGTGATTTCGACTTCAAAATTGATAAATTCTTCGATAATAATTTTGGCTGTATCACCTCGCGCTCCAGCGATCGCATAATCCCACGCTTGTTCCAATTCATCGACATTTTGCAAAACAGATTGACCTTTGCCAGAGGAAGACATCACGGGTTTAATCACGTTTGGAAAACCAATTTCGGCGGCAACGGTTTTTAGTTCATCAAGGCTGGTGGCATAGGCATATTTGGCAGTACGTAAGCCCAATTCATTACTTGCCAAATCTCGAATGTGATCGCGATTCATGGTGAAGTTGGTAGCGGTCGCGGTGGGAATGACTGTGTAGCCTTGAGCCTCTAGTTCGAGCAGTTTTTCGGTACGAATTGCTTCTACTTCTGGCACGATTAAATCAGGTTGATATTTTTTCACGACGGCTTCGAGGGCTTCGCCATCCAACATCGAAATAACTTCTCGATAGTCGGCTACTTGCATCGCAGGCGCATTGTCATAGCGATCGATCGCAATCACTGTATTCCCGAGCCTTTGGGCAGCAATAACAACCTCCTTACCTAGTTCACCAGAGCCCAGAAGCATGATTTTTTTTGGTAATGTGATCGCCATTAAATTCACCTTGTTATTGCATAAAACAGCTGTATCATAGCGTTCTTACAGCGCTTTGCGCTCAAAAAACAAACCAAGAAAAGTTTTGAAAGCATTGCCAAGAAAAGCTTTCAAAACTTTTCTTGGTTTGGAAACGTATGTAGTGACCATAGCTATCACCTTTTGGGTTTCGTTGATAGCTATGGCTGTAGTAGTATGTCTGTATAAATGACAGTATCGTGATTGCGGTAAAACGAAACAAGTGATTCAGGTCGAACAGTCGATCAGGCAGTTGGAAGATGCATATTCCCTTAATGAGCGATCGCTAGAGATATTGGCTAGAGCGATCAATCGATCTCAGGGATCATTTGCGTTGATTATTGTTAACTGCAATTACCATAGTCTTAGACAAAAACTTTTGATCTCGTTAAGCTCAAAAACAGGCTCTACATATCGTGAGCTTTGGTGGCGAGAATCCCCTGAGACTCTCTATGATAAATTGCAAAATTCTTTGCAAAATTCGGGGCAAAATTTAGGGCGCGATGGTCAGGCTGAGCTTGTTCCTGCCCTGATGTGTTTGGGCTTAGAACAAACTAGTCCTGAACATTTAGAAGATTTATTTTTTGAAGCTAACCTATTTCGCGATCGCCTCAAGCAACAGCTTAAATGTCCATTGGTATTGTGGCTAAATGATCGTGAACTGCAACAATTATGGATTAATGCTCCTGAACTCGCAAATTTGGCAGCGCCGCCAATCAAATTTGGATTGAGTCCTGAACAGCTAGATATAGAAGTTCAAAAACAAGTAGATCGATTATTCGAGATTGCTAGAGATCCTCAAATTCCCTTGTTTTGGCAAGACACCAAAATTGATGCTGATCAGGAATTATTCTCCTATAGTGAACTAGATCTCGCCAGACGCGAAATGAGAATTGCTCAGTACAAAACTGCTCAAGAGATTTCTCTAGAATTAGAAGCAAAATTAGACTTTGCTCTTGGGCGGTTATTGTGGCGATCCAAGGAAGCAATTGCTAGTGATGTTTATGAAGAATCTCAGGGTGAAGTAGATAGTGTTTCTCAAATCTATTATCGGTGTAGTCTTTCCTATTGGCAAAAAGCTAATCGCCCGATCGAGAATGGAATTGTTCTATTTTATTTAGGTAACTTGTGGTGGCATAATTCCTTTGTAAATGCGCGACAGGCTCAAGACTCTTGGCACAAGGCAAAACAATTTTTTCAAGAAGCGATCGCTGCTCTTAAACAAGAAAATCAGTTGGATTTAATTGCCAAATATAGTCGATCTTATAGTGGTGTTCTTGAACAACTTAAGCAATGGCAAGAACTAGAACTATGGATTGAGTCATTGTTGCCATTGCATCAGGAGAACCCTCTTGAACTTGCTCAAGACTATGGATACTTAGCCAAAATATCTGTAGAAAGGGGATCATGGCAGCAAGTTAAAGATTATGCATCTAAAGCTCTTGCTACTTTAGATCAAGTCCCCAGTTTTAATGAAGAAAGTCTGAATCATAATTGGTTGCGGATGCGCCATATTCAGAGAGGTCAATATCAACTCTTAATCTCCCAGAGTTATTTTCAGCTTAAAGAACTAGAAATTGCGGCAAATATAATTGAAGCAACTATCGCTAGCTTTAACATTACTTATGAGCCAAAGCTCTATATTCGATTCCTTGATAATTTTCACGATATTGCCTTTGCCCAAGGACGTTATCTTGAGGCATTCCAAGCGAGGCAAAGACAGCGATCGCTAGAGCAGCAATATGGACTGAGAGCTTTTATCGGAGCTGGTACTCTTCAACCAAAACAGTTTTCTCCTAATTCTAGTATCGCGGAGTTAGATTCGATTAGGTTTGATGTTAACTCGGGGGAAATAGCGTCTTCGGGGCGTACTCAAGATGTAGAACGTTTAGTAGAAAGGATAACCTCAATTGAGCATCAACTAACCGTCATTCACGGTGAATCTGGCGTTGGTAAAAGTTCACTAGTCAACGCTGGACTGATTCCTGCATTATTGCAGCGATCTTTGGCAGGTCAAGAATTAATGCCGATCAAAATTTCTGTTTATACAAACTGGATCAATGCTATCTCTCTTGCCATTCACAAAAATCTCATTCCTGATGCCAGTGTTTTCAGAAAAGCTGATGTATTATCGAATGAATTGAATGATCGTCGCAAGAATGGCGATCGCGATGTTGTACATCTATTACACAAACTGAGACAACTCGCAGCTAATGGTACTCAGGTTGTTTTAATTTTTGACCAATTTGAAGAATTCTTTTCTACTTGTACTCAATTGCATGAAAGGCAAGTTTTTATTGACTTTTGGCAAACTTGTCTAAAAATCCCTTTACTAAAAATAGTAATTTCACTCCGTGAAGACTATCTCTACTTGCTTCTAGAACTAGAAGCAGCCTATCCAGAAGTTGACATCTTAAGCCGCAATTTTCGCTATGCCTTAGGTAATCTTTCTTTGTCTGATGCTAAATCACTAATCGAAAATCTCACTGAACATGCCAATTTTACGCTTGAGCCGATTCTTGTGGATGAGTTGGTGCTCGATCTCGCAGGCGATCGCGGATCGGTTCGCCCAATTGAACTACAACTAGTTGGCTCTCAACTTCAAGATCGTAATATTACTACACTCGCAGCTTATCAGGCTGCGGGATCTAAGCAACGTCTTGTTGAGCAATCAGTCGAAGAAGTAATTCATGCTTGTGGTAATGCGTCCTTTATTGCTCAACAGGTATTGATTTTGCTGACTGATGAGCAGGGTAAGCGCCCATTGCGTACTTACAATGAATTGCGAACAGGGCTCTTGTCTTACTCAAGTAATACTGAAGAGCTCGATCTTGTTTTAGAGATTTTAATTGGATCGGGTTTAATATTCCAATTGCCTGAAGCGCTGAGCAATCGCTATCAACTTGTTCATGACTACCTAGTTTCATTTATTCGTGCTAATCAAGAAACGGGCTTACTAAATGAGCTACGCAAAGTCCAATTCTCGGCTCAACGTAGCCAAGCTAACCTTAGTCGCCTCACTAAAGCCGCCTTGGTGGGAACGGTTTTAGGCTTATTTGTAATGGGAGGTTTAGCCTTTCAAGCAAATCGTCAGCGCCAGCTTGCGGAGTTTGGTGAAATCGAAGCTTTGATTTCTTCCGCCAACTCCAGTTTTTTGCTCAATCGTCAATTGGAATCACTAGCAACAATTGTCCAATCTGCGAAAAAATTAAAATATACGGATGAAGGAACTGATAAAACTAGAATTACCCAGTCAACTTTTGAAAGTCTGCAAACTATTGTCTATAACATCCGTGAGCGCTATCGGTTTTTTTCCAAAAAAAGAGATGCACCATTTTATGCTGCGAAATTTAGCCCCGATGGTAATATTCTTGCCCTTGGTAGCTTTGATGGCAGTGTATATCTATATCAACGTAATGGTAAATTGATCGCCCAGTTAGTTGGTTTGCACACAAGGGATATTCGAGGTTTAAGTTTTAGTCCCGATGGCAGAAAAATTGCATCGACAGGGCAAGGCAAAAGTGTGCGGATTTGGGATGTTTCGTCTGGTAAGTTGATTAGCAAGTTCTATGCCCATCAAGATGACATATTGAGAGTAGACTTTCATCCTGATGGTAGAAGATTACTGACTGGCAGTAAGGATGGCACAGTAAAACTCTGGGATAGCGATCGCGGGATTGAGATGCTGACATTAAACCCTAAAAATGTTGGCAATAAATCTTCTGAGAAAGAATCAGGCTCTATTCAAGATACTAGTTTTAGCCCCGATGGTAACTTGATTGTGACGGCTAAAAATACAACGATCGCACTCTGGGATTTGCAAGGTAACTTACTCGCAAGTGCGATCGCCCACGATCAAGAACTTTTCAGCGTCAAGTTTCATCCCGATGGTCAACAACTGTTATCTTCGGGTAGAGATGAAACCGTGAAGCTCTGGCAAATCAAGGATCAGAATCGTCAAATTCAATTGGTGCGAGCCTTGAAAGGAACATCAACTGATGTGTTGAGCTTAAATTTCAGTGCTGATGGCGATCGGATTGCGCTTGGTTCTCAAGATAGTTCCATCCAAATCCTCAATTCTGACGGAACATTAGAAATGAAGTTAGGTGGACATACCGATGGTATTTTTGACGTTAACTTCAGTCCTGATGGTCAATATCTGCTATCAGCTAGTAAAGATCGCACAGTACGCCTCTGGGATCTCAAAGCTACATTACTTAATACTCTCTATGGACATAAAAGTAGCATTTGGTCAGTTGCTTTTAGTCCTGACGGGAAAATGTTTGCATCAGGCAGCGTTGATAAGATTGTAGTTCTTTGGAATGCTGATGGAACGTACAGGCAACAACTCAAAGGGCATGAAGACACAGTCTATGGTGTGAGTTTTAATAAGGATGGAACAAAGCTAGTGACGGCAAGTGATGATCAAACCGTGAAAATTTGGAATAGTTCTACAGGCAAACTATTGCATTCACTAAATATTCATGGGGCGAAATTGATCTATGCCACCTTAAGCCCAGATCAAAAGATTTTAGCGACCCTTGGATGGGATAAAAAAATTAAACTATGGAAATGGAATGACGATGACAATCCGCAACTTTTGCATGTGTTGGAAGGACATACAGGTACAGTCTGGTCGATCGCCTTTAGTCCTGATAGCCAGTCACTAGCCTCGACGAGTAACGATCAAACGGTGAGAATTTGGAATGTGCGCAGTGGTGAGAATACCCACACGATGGAATCGCATAGCAATGGCGGTCTGGCGGTTGCCTATAGCCCAGATGGTAAACAAATTGGATCGGCTGGTAAGGATGGCAAATTAAAATTGTGGAATGCTCAAACAGGCGTTCTGGAACAAGTGATCATGGTTACGGCTGATTCTTGGATCTATGGGATGACTTTTAGTCCCGATGGTAAGGCGATCGCTACGGCAAATGCTGATAAAACTGTCAAAATCATGGATCGAGCCAGTGGTAAGCTCCTCAAAACCCTTTCTGGACATACAGCAGAGGCTTATGCTTTAACATACAGTCCTGATAGCAAAAATATTGTTTCTGCGAGTCGAGACAATACTCTGAAATTATGGAATGCAGAGACATTAAATCTTAATGAATTAGTGCAGAGGGGTTGTAACTTGCTAGATAACTATCTTGAATCCACACCCACATTACCTCTAGAGCAAAAGCAAATCTGTAAGCAATAACAAAACCAATTTTGGTGTTTGCAGCGCCGAAGGCGCTGCAAACACCAAAATTGGTTTTGATGCAAGTCCACCAGCGGCGGACTTGCATCAAAACCAATTTTTATAATGAGATATGATCGAAAGCCATAGATCATTGGAAAAAGTAATGCAAGACCAAGAAACTAGCTGGCAATCCTTAGTCCTAGTTGCCATAATAGGAATTCTCGCGGTTATCAGTTTTAACTCATTTATAATAATCAACCCTGGTGAAGCAGGTGTGTTGAGCATATTGGGAAAAGCTAAAGATGGAGTATTGCTCGAAGGAGTTCATTTTAAGCCGCCTGTAATTTCTCAGGTGGATGTTTATGATTTGACTGTGCAGAAGTTTGAAGTCCCAGCCCAAAGCTCAACAAAGGATTTACAACAGCTTACGGCAAGTTTTGCGATTAACTTTCGTCTCGATCCGATTGAAGTGGTGACTATTCGTCGTACTCAAGGTACTTTGCAAAATATTGTTTCCAAAATTATCGCACCGCAAACTCAAGAATCTTTTAAAGTCGCCGCAGCAAGACGTACCGTTGAAGAGGCGATCACTAAGCGTGATGAGCTAAAGCTAGATTTTGATGAAGCTTTAAGTCAGCGCTTAAGTAAGTACGGCATTATTGTTTTAGATACTAGTGTCGTTGATTTAAATTTCTCGACTGAGTTTTCTAAGGCGGTAGAAGAAAAGCAAATTGCCGAGCAACGCGCTCAGCGAGCTGTATATATTGCTAGAGAAGCAGAACAAGAAGCTGAAGCCACTATTAACCGTGCTAAGGGACAAGCTGAAGCACAGAGGCTATTGCGTGAAACACTGACTTCTGAGCTTTTGCAGAAACAAGCGATCGAAAAATGGGATGGCAAGTTTCCTCAAGTATTGGGAGGAAATGGTGCAGTTCCATTTCTTAATCTAGATATTACAAAATCTCAAAAGTAATATATATAGCAACGTAAGAGATAGATAGGACAATTCAAAACCCAAAAGATGGCAGCGCGAAGCTCTGCCATCTTTTGGGTTTTATGTCCTAAGCAAAGCTTACATTGCTATAGGACTTACGCAAAAGAACGAGCCGTAGGGGCAATTCATGAATTGCCCCTACGGCAAAATGACGCTTTCAGGGCGTTTTTGCGTAAGTCCAAATATAAATGGGGTGCGAAGCACCCCATTTATATTTGCAGAACCAACAAAACCCATAAAAGTGCTGCTATGCAATACTTTTATGGGTTTTGTTGGTTTGGATTGAAGCGCCAAGTGCTGTAATTACAGCCCCTTCGCGTAGCTCTGAATCTCGCTAATATCAAACACCGCACCAAACTTTAACCCCTCTTTGGTATAAAGCTCAGCACCACCCTGTTGGCGATCGACTAGTGTTAATACATGAGTTACTGTGTAACCTGCATCACGTAACTTTTCGACTGCAAATAATGCTGACTGCCCCGTGGTGACTACATCCTCTAGTACTACTACATTTGTATTTGGCGTAAGCTCGGGTCCCTCAATCCATGCTGCTGTCCCATGCCCTTTCGGTTGTTTCCGAATAATCAAAGCAGGAATTGGCTTGTTTTCATAGGCTGAGACGACACTTACCGCGCTAACAATTGGATCAGCACCTAAGGTCAGCCCTGCTACTGCTCCTGTTCCTATTGGCAACATCTCCAATAACACCTGTCCTGTCCATAAACCACCAAATGGATGTAGGGTGACTAACTTCCCATTAATGTAATAGGTGCTTTTTTGCCCAGAAGATAGGGTAAAGTCTCCGCTCTTGTAAGCAAGACGACAAAATAGTTCTAGTAACTTTTCTCGATTTGGATGTTCCACAATTTTGATTTTGTTGGTGAGCTTAATAAATACTTTCGTAGTGTATAGCGATCGCTACCCAAAAAGAGTTGGCGGCGCGAAGCGCCGCCAACTCTTTTTGGGTTTTGTATTTTACGCCCAATTTTCTAAAACCAGTCAATTTATGACTGGATCTGCTACATTAGTCAGCGTCCAACTGTGAGGATGCATATTTATATGAGTACTAAGTTCTCGTGGCTTGCCTCATCACTGATTGCAGCTTCGACGCTGCTAGCTAGTGGTGCGGCTCTAGCTGACCCCACATTTACGGATCAAGAGCAATTTCCTCGAAACTTTCCTGCTACCTATCCTCAGGCACAGAACAAAGTCTTGGATATGACCTCTGATCCTAATTTGCCCAACCCTTATATTCAATCAACCTTTAGGGATCAATGGATTGAGCGTCAAGCTAACGCTTTTCGAGCAATGAATCGAGAAATGATCGATTTGCAAACCCTTAGCGATGCGACTATTCGTACTCGTGATTTGCCAAGTGCTTATTGCTCATCTTTGCTGAGCGAAGGCTTTAATGCTTGTGCTGCTCCTGAAGAACCTGCTGCTGCGGTTCCTATGCCTAGATTTGAGCCAACAGTACCATCGCGTCCTGTTCCTGCTTTGTGGTAATTGGTTTAGTTACCCTAATTAAGTTTTTTGTGTTGAGTTTAAAATAAAATCCCCAACAATAAAGGCAGCGCCTCTAGCGCTGCCTTTATTGTTGGGGATTTTGGCACTTTTTGCTCAAAACACAAAAGAGCTATAAGTTACTCGCCTTGAGACAAATGCTCATTGAGTGGACGGATGCTCACAATTGTGCCACCGAGACGGGTGATACTCCGCATTTTTTCATTCATGCGATTATAAGGAACTTGCATAAAAACATTATCGCTAGGGCGGATAACATAATTACTATTGTCTGGTTGTTGATAGCGATTAAGCCCTGCTACTTCATAAACAAAGAAGCGAGTATCTGAAGTTGAAGTTGGAGGTATCATAAAAACAGATTTTCAATATAGATTGTTGAAATTGATGAATATGTGTGTTTAAAAGGTACACATATTAGGGTTGTTTAGACATTCGTTACACTGGCAACTTTTCCACCCATTTTATTGATGCGTTGCAACGTGCTGTTTAACTGCTCATAGGACACGATGTACTCACGGTTGCTGCGACGCACTTTAGGGTATCGAGGCAGAGAAATTGCGGCTACTTCGATACGATAAAGGCGATCGCCTGAACCTGTAGAAGAGCGACCAAATGCACGAGTAGCCATTGCACCCTTTGCAGAACGATATGCCCAGCCATCGTTGCCGCCAGAAGCTCCAACGATCGCAGAAGCACTGTTTTGAGCAAGTTCAGCCGCTAGCCTGGAATTATTGCCTTCAATTTGAGAGCGATCGCTATTGGCATAGCCACGATAGAGACGGAACATTCTGGTAAATCCAGTAGTTTGATCGCCAACTTTGTTCTCGAAACCGCGATAGTAAGGTACGGTCGAATCGCCAAAATTAGCTTCGTATTCAACTGAATCAAGATAAGAATCGATATCAGCGTCATATCCTTCGTTTTGATAGCGATCGAGATGCTCAACTACTTCAGCTTCATTATAAGGAGCGCGTCCCAATAGATGCTTGAAGTTTAACTCAATCACGCGGGTATGAAAGTTAGGATAGAGAAACTTGGTTTTGTATAGCTCTGACTTGGCAACGGCTCGAACAAAATCACGTACTGTGATTTGACCGTTGTTTAGTAAAGATTCAAGAGCATCCAAGCGCTCTGATGCCATGATGTAATCATTTCCTAAGACATGACGATAAACCGCGTTAATTACAGTCTTAGCATTTTCTGGTGTCCAGTTAGGACGGAGTTCTGTTGGACTGCTATCGCTATAAGCAGAAATTCCCAAACGGGAAGCAGCATTGGTAATCACTATATTTTATTCTCCTTTAATATTTAGGCACATTGAAATCAAACCCAGTTTGTTAAAAGTACTGCAAAGAGGTAATTTTAACAAACTGGGTTAATGCATTAAGCTAGAGAGATCTGCGTAATGCGGCTTCCACGCTTATTCAACCTTTGTAGAGTTGGTGAAAGTTGGTCATAGGAAACCACGTATTCACTAACACTACGGCGAATTTGAGTAGTCCGTCCGTTATCGGCTTGGATAGCGCGTACACGATAAACCTGCCCGCGATCGTCACCAGTAGTACCAGTTAGCGCTTGCCCATAGTGGGGAGTGCGAATTGGATTAGCTGAGTTCTGTGCGAGCTCCTCATTGAGCCAAGTTGATTTGTTCTTGGATTGAGTGCGATCGCTATTGGCATAGCCACGATAAATCTGGAACATGCGAGTAAACCCTACGGTTCTCTGTCCAGTTTGGTATGAAAACCCTCGGAAATAGGGAACAATCGACTCGCCAAAATTATCTTGATATTCAACTGAATCAATATAAGAATTGATCTCCGCTTCATATCCATGTTCAATGTAGCGATCGAGATGTTCTACGATCTCCGCTTCATCATTGGGAGCACGTCCCAAAAGATGCTTGAAGTTCAACTCAATAAAACGAGTATTTGGAACTGTGGAAAAGAACTTTGTCCGATAAAGGTCTGACTGAGCTAGAGACCGGACAAAATCGCGAACCGAGATATTGCCACTAGCAAGCAATGACTCAGCACTTGTTAGGCGTTCTGATGCCATCAAATGATCGTTACCAAAAACCTGACGATTAGCCGCAGTAATTACGGCGATAACATCAGCTCCAGTCCAGTTAGCCCGCAACTCAACAGGAGAAGTATTTACAAAAGGCTCGAACCCTAAACGGGTTGCTGCCGAAGAACTTGTCATATTTAAGCTCCCAATTTCTTTTAACAAATTTTTTAAAAAGAAAACGGTAAGCACTCCCCGCAGGGCGTACTTACCGTTTTCGGGGTTTTCATATGCTTTAACATTTTAGGATAAAGATTGGCGTTGCTTAGCGCCACCAATCTTTATCTCTAGAAGAAGAAAACCGATTAGCTTAGGGCATTGATTGCATAGTCGATGTAGGAATTAGCTTCCAAAGCTGCATCTCCACTCAAACCATGATTAGCCTTGATTGATTTCAATGCTTCAACATACCAGCTAGGAGAAAGATCGAAAGCACGGTTGATTTCGGTCAAACCACTTACTAGATAGTCATCCATAGGACCAGTGCTACCAGCAATCAAGCAGTAGGTGATCATGCGGACATAGTAGCCGATGTCACGAACGCACTTTGCTTTACCGCGAGGGGTGGAAGCGAAGTTGTTTCCAGACTGTTGGGTGGTGTAGGGATATTTTTGGTAAACAGCATTTGCTGCACCTTCGGCTAAGCTGGAAGCTTTAGCGCTCAATCCTTTAGCAGCTTCAAGGCTAGCAGCCGCTGTGCGTAAACGACCAAATGCAGCTTGCATTTCAGGAACGCCAAGATAGCGACCTTGGGAATCGGCTGTAGAGACGGCTTCTGTTAAAGGAGTTTTCATGCTTAATGTACCTCTAGGAATTTATATGAGATGTTTTGAAAAGAAAAAAGAAAAATTAATTTAAGAAAATTAATGATTAGCCTACTGCTGCGGCTGCTTTGTCGAAGTAGCTAGCGAGTTCAGACATCAAAGCGCTGCAATCGCCACGGGTTACGCCATTAGGATCGTTAGCAAGTGCGATCGCTGCTGATTTCATTTTCTCGATGCCAACTGCAACTGATCCACCAGGTACGCCCAATGCACTGTAGGTTTCACGCAAACCATTGAGGCAACGATCTTCCAAAACGCTAGCATCGCCAGAGAATACTGCGTAGGTTACATAGCGAAGAATGATGTCCATGTCGCGCATACATGCAGCGATACGACGATGGGTGTATGCATTTCCACCTGGAGCGATCAATTGAGGCTGATCTTCAAACAAAGCACGAGCAGCGTCGGTGACGATGGATGAAGAGCTTGCAGTAATGCGGTTAACTACGTCCAAACGCTTGGTTCCATCAGCAACCAATTGCTTTAGTGCATCAATTTGAGAATCAGATACAAAAGCACCACGAGTGTCGGCTTGGGCAACTACTTTAGTAAAAGCATCTAGCATTCTAAAGAATCTCCTTGTTTAATATATAAGTTTTGTTATGACTCCCAATCCTTCTATTACTTTGTGATATGGAACTGCAATTAATATCTGCAATTAATATCTGCAAAATATATAGATTCCTAAGTCTGAATTGATTTAAGATAACCAATCTATCCAATTTACTTAAGAGAGCTAAACCTTAACTGTCTCCAGTTGATTTCGTTCAATTGGCTTTGGGATTGAACTGATTAAAACAACTAATTTGTGCAGATTTTGTGCAAATCAAGAAGTGTCGTTTATGGAGTTAATTTAAAATTCGGGGGAGTTCTGCAAGCCTTTATCAGCCAATCGCTCTAGGGATTTCTACCTAATCAGCAATTGTAAAGTATTCGTTTTATTTGATCTTATTTCTTAATATAAAGATTGATAACAAACTAATATTTTTAGCCATTCTCATTTATAGGAATTGTCTGTAATGTCAATTTGTGAGGTGTAACTACACTTTCAGAAATTAAAAATTAAACCGATGGATTGGTAATTGTTAAGAACATTGCGACATAATCTGCTTAACAATTATTTATTGTTGGCTGGTAATTCGTCATCTACCAGTAACTCTCATTATGAACACTTTGTATTGATCTGGCGGCAACTATTGAGAATAGCCGCAATAAAAACTTTGAAAAGCAGATTCTTCGTGCTAGGCGATGGTTGCGTGAGTATCCGTTCAGCAGAGTCATCCTTGACCAAGAAGCAAAGTATAGATAAAGAAACAGAGAAACTTTCAACGTTTAGATCTACCAGTTCCTCTGTCTATGATTTAACTTAAAGCCTTATATATAGCAACGTAAGAGATAGATAGGACAATTCAAAACTCAAAAGATGGCAGAGCTTTGCTCTGCCATCTTTTGGGTTTTATGTCCTGAGCAAAGCTTACATTGCTATATCTATGGCTTGATCTTAATGATATCGATTGTACCGTCCCCTTCATTGGCAGTTAAAACCAAATTCCGACTAGGAATCACTACTAATCCTTCTGGATTTTTGCCAGTCGGCACAACCCCTAAAAGAACCGGCATACGAATCGACGAAACGTCATAAGCCAACAAGAAGTTGCCACGCTCCGAGGTTAGAAAAGCAACCTGTTTGTCGTCTACAACTGAAATTACTGCCCCTTCCAATTCAATACCTCTCTTTGAAGAGCGTTTGAGAGGATAAAAACTATTTTTAATAGCGATCGCTTCTACAGAGTTGCCGCTTTCATAAACGACAGCACCTTGTAGATCAAAAATAGTCCAGCCGCGTCCACCAGAATAGACATTATCACCAAAAGTTTTGCGCTCCGTATCTCCCTCATTGGCGGTAACCAAAAAAAGACCATCAGCAGTAAAAGCAATCCCATCTGGTTCGCGTCGGCTAGTGAATTTCTCAGTCAAGCTAGCTTTGTCATCGTCGCTCAGGTCTGCAAGTTGAGTAACTGTGCGAGCTGAAAAAATCCGAGTTACGCTGGCTGATTTAATATCAATCAAGGCGATCGCATTATTTTCTTGTAAGGTTACAGCAGCCATTTTGCTATCAGGAGAAATTGCCACGTATTCTGGCTGAGGATCGGTAGGGAAATTCACCCCAGAAATCCCCTTGAGATTGATGGCGATGTTTTGAATGGATGACTTGGATGGGTTATTGTAATCTAGGGTAATGATCGCAACCGTTCCTGGTCTTTTACCTGGCAACTTATCGGTATTTTCTTCATCTTCAATCGCAACTACTAATTTCTTCCCATCAGGGGTAATGGCAATACTATCAGGACCAATACCAGGCAGGGTAAGACTAGCTACTTGTTTGCGATCGCTCATGTTAAAGAATAGGAGTTGACCTGGTTTTTCTTTGACAAAAATAGACACGATCGCATACTTCGCATCGGGGGTAATTGCTACAGAAGTTGGTTCACCCACATTGGCAACACTAACCACACCAAGCATCTTCGGCTTGCTAGGGTCTTGAATATTGACAAATCCTATATCATTCTCTTTGGAGTTGACATAGACAATTCTATTACCATCGCGACTAGCTGCAATAATTTCTGGGGCAGAGCCAGGGGTTTTGAATCGCACTATAGATGAAAGCTTAGCTTCAGGTTGAGCGATCGCTGCGGTAGCGGTAGTAAAGGCTACTAGAGCGACAGCAGGCAGTATGTATGCAGAACGCAATCCGTACATGGAGTTGAGTAAATTATTGCTAATGATAGACTGCTAAATACTACAAGCTTAATCTTAAGCAAAGATTAAGCTTGTTTCAGATTCTTAGTTTCTGGCGCTGAAAATGATTCATTTCACTGCGTTTCAGCGATTCAATCGTATTTAGGAATTACGCAGCGATCACAGATCTTGTATGGTGCGTTAATGAAATGTAACGCACCCGTTTTTTCTTTAGTCAAACTATTTTTGGCTAATCTCAAATGCTGATTCGGATCTGTAAATGCACACATGACTATAGCGTCTCAGCTAGACCGTTATGCCAACATTCAGATATCTCTGATTTGAAGAATGAAGGCACTGATTGCGCCTAGTGAGGTGCAGAAAGTCCAATTAAGCAAAGATTGCAGGATTCTTTTGTCGAAGCAGACTAAGAGTTCTTTTAGCAATAGAGCCTTTAAGACTTGCTGCAAAAATATTGATTGCTATGCTCTAGATTTAGGCGGCGAAATCAAACAACATTGTCGTCATGTAACGCTCAGTCCATTCTGTGCCAAAAGACTTTTCGAGAACCCGTCGAGTTTTATCGTTTTGCTGTTGCTTCTCGCAGTAATAGCGCTGACCTGCCAAAATCTGATCGATTTCCACAGAAGTCGTTAACGGCTCTGTTGCCAATGCTAGCTGACAATGCAAAGTCAGATATTCGCGTACTCGTTGCAGGAAGTTCGCCTCTTCTTTCTCTCCCATTGGGCGCACAAACAAACAGAAATCGGAAAAAATATCGCCCCACTGTGGTAGCTCACGAGTCTGCTCAAAATGCATCTCAGGTAAACTCGACAAAGCGTTGTAGTAGCTACGAGGTAATGCGCGTTCAGGATGGACAGGAGATAGATCTGCGATCGCGGCGCTAATACTGCCACGACCACCAACTAAATCGGCTCCGAAGATGGGAATGCCATATTCAGGATTAGGAAACATTACACAGTGCAAAATATCTAAGCCACTGCCAACTCTAGCTAGCTCTAAATGCAACTTCCGAAATTGAGGTGTGCTGTAGCAGTGATTTTCAATCACTAGGCGCTCACCTTCTAAAGCACCCTCAACATAGCCAAGATCTTCTGGAACTTGATAGGGCGATAATTCTAAGTTTTCCCGCCATACAGATTCGATACAATTAGCTAAATCGTGAATGAGGGGATACTGTTGCTCTCGCAGCGACGCTTGTGTGGCTTGAGTCATGCGATTTTATCTCAATATATGTGAATTTAAAAAAAGTATTTATTGTCTGACCATGACTGATTTTTCGTGCAAAATATGTGCAATTACAGCGCTTTGCGCTCAAACCCAAACCAAGAAAGTTAGGACTTACGCAAAAACGCCATGAAAGCCTTATTTTGCCGTAGGGGCAATTCATGAATTGCCCCTACGGCTCGTTCTTTTGCGTAAGTCCTAAAAGTTTTTAAAAGTGTTGCTTAGCAACACTTTTAAAAACTTTCTTGTGGTTCATTTGATCGAAAATTGCTGTAAAAGCCCAATATTGGAAAGACTGGCGAAGTCCGCTTTGCCAATATTGGGCTTTTACAGCCATAAATGGTTTGCTCTGCGAACTATTTATCTGTTTTGGTAAGCTTTAACTCGTTGTAGTCGATTATGAATGCGACTTGCTAGATCGATGCCCGCGATTGGTTTGCATAGATAGTCATCTGCGCCAACACTAAAAGCGAGATTTTGAGTATTAACATCTGTCATTACACTCAGAAATAAAATTGGTAACCGCTGCCAGTCGAGATTGCTCCTTAGAGATTGACAGAGCTCAAATCCATTGATTTCAGGCATATTAACGTCCAACACCAAGACATCAGGCAATACAGATTGCAACACCGTCCAAAAGTCCTGTGGATCTGCCAAAGTCGTTACTTTAAAGCCCCATGGCTTCAACAGTTTAGGAATCGATCGCAAACAATCGACATCATCATCAACAATCATCACCTTAGTTCCAATTTGAGAATGATCTAGCTCAAATCTTGAAGATGATATATCTGCGATCACGGCGATGGAAGCACTTTGAATTCGATGCGTATTTTGAATTGACTCTTCTAAAGAAGTTACCAAGGCTTCTAAAATTTCTAACTGTTGTTTTTTTAGTAAAGGTTGGCTAGCGAGCAAATTTTCTAATTGACGCGCTAATTGCATTGCGATCGTTAAGCCAAGGGTTCCCAAAGTTCCCGCTAATTTGTGAGCTACCTGTTGAGCCTGCGCTTGTAATTGTGGATCTAGTTTGCCAGATTTTAATTTCCTGACAGCTTCAAATAATACTTCTAATTGTTCAAGACCTTTCGGCTTGGTGTCTATCCAAATTTGGTTTAAGAATTCTAAATACTGCTTCTGTTGATTATCTTGAGACTTTGGTTGGGCTAACTTAGGTAAATTGCGGCTAGCAGACTCAATTTGGCTTGGCATCACGACATCGTCTACCTTATCTGGCGCTTTGAGGTAATAGCCTCGTCCATGGACAGTCGCAATAAAATCTGATGGAGCACCTGCCTCTACTAACTTGTGTCGCAATCGCCGAATATGCGATCGCACTGTCGCTTCGGAGGGAAACTCATCGGACGACCATAAGCGATCGAGGATCTCGTCAGCACTGAGTAAATGTTGACTATCGCGCAATAACAGCTCCAACAACTCATATTCTTTATTTGTAAGCGTTAGGGTATGATCGTTGTAAGAAACTTCGCAGGTACTAGGATTTAGCAGTAAACCTCCCCAAACTAGTAGAGGAAAAGAACTGGCATTACTGCGCCGCAGTAATGCTCTAATCCTTGCAATTAATTCAGCTATATCAAAAGGTTTAACCACATAGTCATCAGCCCCCGCATCTAATCCGCTGACCTTGGCGGTGCTGGCAGTTTGTGATGTGAGTAATAGAATTGGTGTGGTATATCCTTCGGCACGAAGGCGTTGACATAGGCTGATGCCGTCTAGCTTTGGCAAAACGATATCTAACATAATTAGGTCATACTCAAAGGTTGAGCCATAAGTCCAACCCATTTCCCCATCTTTGACCACGTCTACAATATAGTGATTGTCGGTCAGATTTTTAGTTAGGACAGCAATTAATACGTCATCATCTTCTACGAGTAATATTTTCATAGCTTTTACCAATCGAGCATTTTCATAATCTGATCTGGGAGATCGAGGGAATTAAAAGGTTTTGTAATTACCCCACTTACCCCTAAATCATTAAACTGCCTTCTCTCTGATGTTTGGGCTTTGGCGGTTAGGAAAATCACTGGAATCTGAGCTGTTTGTGGATCGGCTTGAAGTGCTTTAAATGTGGCTATACCATCCATGTCTGGCATCATCACATCTAGCAAAATAGCATCGGGACTTTTGTCACATGCAGTTTTAATCCCTTGTGGACCCGAACTCGCAATTAATACTTCCCAATCAGCGACCATCTGAATACCAAACTGCACAACAGTTTGAATGCTTTCTTCATCATCCACAATCAAAATCCGTTTAGTTGGCATGGCTTTCTGTTAGCTATAAACAGTAGTTTTCATTATGAATCGATTTGTGCTTTTTGTATCATCGTGTATTTTCTCAAGACCTAAATGACTACTTGTACATTGCGATCGCCAAAATCAACAAGTCATCAAAACAATTTGGTAACTTGTTGTAACTACAAATTGTTGTTACAATTAACTTGATGTTGATGTAAACCATCAATGGAGTTTGAATGGGATGAAGCAAATCGTCTTGCCAATCTTTGTAAGCATGGAATTGATTTTCTAGATGTTTCTTTCGTGTTTGAAGGAGATACATTAACAGTTGAGGATAATCGCTATGATTATGGCGAGCAGCGTTTTGTCGCATTTGGTTTATTACAAAGTTTAGTTGTTGCTATTGTCCATAGCGATCGCAATGATTCTATCCGTATTATTTCTGCAAGAAAGGCAACTAGATATGAACAAAAAATCTATTTCGAGGAAGTCTTTGACTGATTGGCAAAGGCTTGAGACGATGAATGATGAAGATATAGATCTGTCAGATTGTCCAGAAGTTACACCTGAGATGTTTGCTAAGGCAATTGTGAAACGTGGTGGGTTGCCTGTTGCGAAAAATAAAGCACAGATTACGCTTCGGATTGACAGTGATGTTTTAGATTGGTTTAAGTCTCAGGGACGCGGTTATCAAACTCAGATTAATTCTTTGTTACGGGCTTATATGGAAGCTAGAAAATAGATCGCATTTTATCTCATCTAAAAACTAATTGCGATCGCGAAAATCTTCAAGTCCATAAATTAAGTGGTTAACAACCTTACAAAACCTTCCTGTTCAAAATGGCGATCTGTTGTTAGAGCGTCTGTTATACCTTGATGGCGCATCAAGACGAAGCTCACTGCATCACACAATGAATAGGTTTTATCCATGCGATTTAATAGAAGATTGACAGCTTCTTGATGTAATTCTTCGTCAACCCATATTGTTTCAATATCTGGATGTTCTAATAAGTCTGTTACAAAAGTGAGAGCGTCAATTCGTGGTAAGTTTCGCACTTGGGCGAGGGCGACAAACTCTGATAGAACGTAGCTATGGGTTAGATAAGTATGCGCCGCATCGAACGCTTTGACTGCAATCGGATGTTGTGGCTCGCTAGTATGAATGTAGCAGAGTAAGCCTGATGTATCGAGAAGTAACACTAGGCGATCGCTCCAAGCTCATGAGCATAAGCTTTGGCAAGGTCAGCATCAATGCTTTCATTATCTGCCCCTGTTGCATATCCTAGATTGATTGCGCCAGCATGACGGCGAAACCTTTGACGTGCTGCTTGTTTTTCAGCTTCGTTTTGTAATTTGGGTTTGTTTAGTTGCTTATGTACTTTGAGGGATGCGATCGCCCATTCCGTGATGGTTACGCCTGCAAGTTCAGCACGTTGTCTGATTTCGGCGTAGTCGGTATCGCTAAGTTCTAGGGTTAGGACTTGACTCATTGGGTTCTAACTTGAAAGCTATTGATTTATGGTAAAGCATTTTTTGAGGCGATCGCATTTCTCAAAGCTCAAAATCAATGCGATCGCTAAAATCATCAAGTCAATCAAAACTGCGATCGCCTGTTCTACATCTCGTCCCAGATATCTAACAAATACTTCAAGCTAGATAAATGATTGGTTGATCTGCATCTTTTAATCAGAGCTTCAAAATATGTCTTGTCTTCAATGGTCTTTGGTCTTTCTTTTTTGTAAAACAAGCCAAATTCTCGCAAATATTGTTTGAGATATTTTTCGTGAAATCTTGATTTTGTAATATATTCAGGTGGACAACTCATTAATTCGGGATCGTTGGTGAGAACGTCATAGTAAGGCTGAAAAACTGAGAAAAAGTCGGAATTGCCCTTGGCTGAGTATTGAGTAGGAATATCAGCATTGCCTAACGCCCAAGTTTCAAGACAACAATTTTGAACGATGATGTGAAATTCTGTAGTTTGAGTTTGATCTATGCCCAGTTTAGTTTTGAAGTCTTCCAGTTTGGAGTAAATTTCATCGAATCTAGTTTGATAAGTATCATCTTCTGAATCTACACAAATGAAGAAATGATCTATATTCTTGGAATCTTTGATGTCTAGTAAACATTCTTCTAATCGGGAGCGTCCTCCATAAATTTTTGGAGCGCTCACCATGTTGGGATAGCCATTACCTGCAATGATTCGACATGAGTTGGTGGTCATATCTTCAGGTCTTTCGACAAAGTTGATCTCAGAGAATAGATGCGATAGCCAAGCTTTGTAGACTTTAGGTTCTGTTTTTCCTCCTTCAACTAAAAACAAAAGATTCACGCAGTTTCTTCCTCATGTTCGAGTAAGTTAATTAGTTGTGTGAACTTGTCTAAGCTAGATGCTGTATTGAGTTCGGGAATATCTAAAGCTTTTCTAGTTCTGATAGTGCCGTTGGTTCTGCTCACTAATTGCCAAGTCTTCCAAGGGATGTTATTGATGATATAGGGATGATGACTGGTCAGAATAAATTGTAGATTTGGTGATTTATCTAGAATAAAATCTGTTAATTGGGGCATACAGTTAATGCCTAAGCTATTCTCAAATTCATCGACGACAAATACTGATCCTTCGGGGGCTGATGTTATTTCTATCAAATAGGTTAGTGTGACGTACATACCAGAGGAGATTCGATATTGAGGAATCCAGTTTTCTGAGCCATGTTCTTGAATTTCAAGGAGAAGATTATAGCTTTTATCAGACTGTTTATTTACAGTGACTCTGATATCTTTTACACTAGGAAAAATCTCAATATAAGCTTCTTTTATCTCATCGAATATTTGTGGAAAATATTTTTTTAGGTAGTACGCTTTAAGTATTGTCGCAAAATTTATAGAAGTTTCTTTAAATGTTTCTAGAGCTTTGGTATAAGCATTCCGATCAGTATTTATTGATTTTAACTGAGCATTTAAAGATGGGGATAAGATCAAGCTGCTAGGATCTAAACCGACAGATATTTCTACATTTTGAAGTGTTTCATTGAAAATAAATCTTTTGAACGCATCGGCTATTGGGGCTATAGATTCTTCTTCGGCGAGAAGAGTAATTGCGCTTTCAGTTCTTTTAAGTTTTGGGATTTGACTTTGATTTAATGTAGATTCTGTTTTAGTGCGATGAAGAATTTCTATAGGTTCGTTATTTTCTGCAAGTTTAATTAGCTTTTCATCTACAATCTCAGAGTGTTGTTGCTCATTGGAAAAAGTTGTTTCGGTTGGGTTTAATGCCTTTAGCTCCCATCGATATTTTTGTCCTAAATGAGAAAAGTCAATAGACCATTCTACATTTTCTAATATTTGGACTTCGCCTTGAGCAACATTACAGATTAAATAAAGTGCTTTGAGAATTCTAGTTTTCCCAACTCCAGAAGCGCCAACTAAGAGGTTTAAGTTGTCAAAGTAAGTCTTTTCTAGATGCCAATTTTGGCTATTATTTTTGAATTTAAAACTATTGACTTTCATATTACAGTTTTTGTCACTTTATCTAAAATTTATTGTTGTAAAAATCAATGTAATCATTACTGGTTCATCAAAATAGCTATGGTCATTTGTGTAAACCTTTAATTTCTTCAATAGAAAATGGAGGATTCTTTGTATGAATCATTGCATGACAATTTGGACATACTGGACGCAGATCTTGAATAGGATCTACTTGGTATTCTTGATTGATCTCAGACAAAGGTGTTAAATGATGAACGTGGATAAATCCTTTACCTATTTCCCCAAAAGTTTCTTCAAAATTAAATGAACAGACAGAACAGGTTAAACCGTGATACTCAATACATTGATTACGCGCTTCAACATTCCTTTCGTAAGCATTAACTTCAATTTGAAGATAATCACCTTCTTTTAAAGTTTTCGTTTCTTTGACTTCATCAGTAAATATTGTCACACTATCTAGCATAGTAAATGTGTCAAAAAGATATTTGAATTCAATATTTCTAAGTTTAAATATTCTTCTAACTATTGTGTAAACTTCTTGTTCGGAATAATTAGCAAATCCAGCATAAATTTCTTGGTGAAACGGACGTAAAGGCTCTCCCCAACCCTTACGCTTACTTGGGAAATGAGAATCAAACATATCTCTATAATTTCTTATAGTAGAAAATCCAGCTTTACTATTGAGTATAAGATCTAGAGCAAGATGAGTTTCTTGCTTGTTCACATATCCTAAATTCTTATAAGCTTCTTCATCAAATCTTGAAAGGTAGTAAGACACTATCACAGCATATGGAGACTCAATATTGTCAGATAGCTTTATAATGGAATCCCAATTATGAGGTTTTTTAATCATTTAGACCACTAACTACTCCATTTTAAAGATTCTTAATTGTAATTATTTTATAGTTTTTATTGGTAGAATAAATTTATAACTTTAAATTTTTGTTTGCAGATTGAAAAAAGGAATTATATACCCTATTAGGGAATATTATACGTGGTGGAGGTAAAAAACTAATCCTTGGACTATTTCCAAAAGATTCACGATACCTGTATAGATTAAATGGAATTGACATGATTGCCAATGAAAACAATAGAATAATCAAAATTAAAATTACATTATGTAAAATGGAAGAATTATATTGTGAGTTATTAAGTAGAACAGGTAGCGCAATAATGCTACAAGATATGATTATTAATACCGCAATTACAAGATTTCTATTAAGGCTTTTTGATGATTTTTCTGATTTATCCCAGCAAGATTTACAGACAAATACTTTAAGGGAGATATTTCTATAAACTTTCACAAAAAAGAAATAATATTTCAAATACCGTAATGAAATTTCCCACTCTAGTAGATTCTTTTTGCTGTTACAACGACAACACATACAGGGAACATTTATCACTTGTGAATTATCCATTTTGTTCATTTTTTAAGATTAAGTTTGTGATTTAGTATCGATAAGCGACAACATAAAATATGATAAGAGATTCCCCAAAATCATCAACTTTCTCTGTGAAATTAAATCTGAAATTAAAGCGTTGTCCGTTAAGCATTTGCTTTTTCCTTTGCATCTCTCAAAAGATCTGACAATGCTGTGACCGCTTGAGTGTCTGCTTGAGGCGACCACACGACTGCTTCAGTTGACGCTAATTGGTTGAGTAGATTTTGCTCTGGATTAACCTTTGTTGTTTCCAAATTACAACCTTCTTCTTTCGCCACAGCAAGCAAGAGAAAATGGATTAACCGTAGTTTATCCTCATGGGTTAATTGACTAACAGTTGGTAAAAGCTCAGTAAGAGGCATAATTACGAGTAGATTGGATTGATCTTAGATAATACAGGTAGTCGTTCCTGTGCTTCAGCAATAGTCAAATAATAAAGCATAGTGTTTTGCCTAAGTTATTAAGATTGTACGATATCCAGCCAAGCGATCACCATAAAATACAATCATACTAAATGCCTTAGTATCGACTCAAAAAATGATGCAAGTTAACGTATTACATCAAGAAGCAATGAACTTAGCAGAATTAGCTCAAGTGGCTAAACTCAGAGGTGAAATAGAGCAATCTAATCATTTGCTTAGACAAGCCTTTACTCAAGAGTCAAGCGCCGCCGCCCTAATTGCTAATCATTGGGAATCTGAGCCAACCCGTTCAGTTTTACATCGTAGTGCGGCATCTTTAGCGATTGAATGTGAAGAGTTTGAGATTGCCAATCGACTAATTGCAACGGCTCTTTCTGGCAATCCTCCAGCAGAAATTGCCGAAGAATTACAAGATTTATTCATTCAAATTAACCTCCGCCAATATTTGCAGCGTCGAGGCGTGGCTCTTGATGAAGAACAATTATCCAGTTTGGTTAGACAATAAAAAAGGCACTTGCTCAGCAAGTGCCTTTTTTATGAATAGACAGTTATACGTTAACTTCAGCAGGCTTGACTTGAGATAGTAAACCAGTTAGGAAGTCACCTTCGATTACTTCTGTTTCTAAAAGCTTCTCAGAGATTGACTCTAGCAAATCACGATTTGCATTGAGAATCGCTAGAGCCTTCGCATGGGCATTCTCGACGATGGTTTTGATTTCCTTGTCGATCGCTTCCGAAGTAGCAGGGCTGACATTACGAGCCATCTCCATACCGCCGAGGAACTGATTTTGTTGCTTCTGATAGGCAAGTGGCCCCAAAACTTCGCTCATACCGTAGCTAGTTACCATCTTGTCAGCAAGGTCTGTAGCACGTTGGAGATCATTCGATGCACCAGTGGTGATGCTACCGAAGATGATTTCTTCGGCCGATCGCCCACCGAGGAGAGTCGCAATTTGGGCTTCGATTTCTTCTTTGCTTAACAAGAAGCGATCTTCCGTTGGGAGTTGCAAGGTGTATCCGAGAGCCGCCATACCGCGAGGCACGATTGAGATTTTCTCAACTTTGCCGCTACTGGAGTTAAGCGCTCCTACTAGAGCATGACCAACTTCGTGATAGGCGACAATCCGCTTCTCGTTCTCATTGAGAACGCGACTCTTCTTTTCTAGACCAGCAACTACACGCTCAACAGCTTCAGCGAAGTCTTCAAGCAAGACAGTTTCACGTCCAGCACGGGCTGCAAGCAAAGCCGCTTCATTAACGAGGTTAGCAAGGTCAGCACCCGCAAAGCCAGAAGTACGAGTAGCGATCGTTTCTAGGTCAACACTCTTGTCGAGAGTAACCTTAGCAGCATGGATTTTGAGAATTGCCAAGCGTCCGCTCTTGTCAGGGCGATCGACTAAGACTTGGCGATCGAAACGACCTGGACGTAATAGTGCTTGGTCAAGGGTTTCTGGACGGTTAGTTGCAGCGAGAACGATTACTGTCGTTCCGTCAACGCCGAATCCATCCATTTCTGTGAGCAATTGATTGAGAGTTTGTTCACGCTCATCGTTACCGCCGTACATGCCACCACTAGAACGCGCCTTACCGATCGCATCAAGTTCATCGATAAAAATAATACAAGGTGATTGTTTTTTCGCTTGTTCAAACAAGTCACGAACTCGTGAAGAACCAACACCGACAAAGAGTTCTACAAATTCAGAACCAGAGATACTGAAGAAGGGAACACCTGCTTCACCAGCGACCGCTTTGGCAAGCAGAGTTTTACCAGTACCTGGGGGGCCAACTAGCAAGACACCCTTAGGAATCTTTGCGCCGATTTTGGTGTACTTCTCTGGAGTTTTGAGGAACTGGACAATTTCTTGAAGTTCTAGTTTCGCTTCGTCAACGCCTGCAACATCGGTAAACATAGTTTTGGTTGCTTCGCCTTCGACATAGACCTTTGCCTTGCTCTTGCCAATCTGTAAGCCTCCAGGAGCGCCACCGCCACCATTACGACTAAAGAGTTGGAAAATACCTACAAAGATCAATGGGGGAATTACCCAGCTAAGTAATGTGCCGAACCAGCCAGATTTTTGTACAGGTGCAGCCGCAAATTCTACGCCACTCTTTTCTAAGCGTTCAGGGAGATTTAAGTCAAAAATTGGGGTGGTGGAAATAACATCGCCAGGAACTTCAGGGCTGACACCCTTTAATTGATAGGTGATTTGGTCTTGTCCGATATATACACGTGCTACATGTCCTTCTTCGATTTCATGTACGAACAGACTATAAGGAACACGGGCTACGGGAGGTGCGAATAAGTTTGGTAAAAATATATTTATAATTAGCAATCCTGCACCGATCAGCAATAGGACATTGCCGATGAGTCTGGCGCGCGATCGCTTGGGGTCTTCTTTTTTTACAGCCATTTTTTTATACTTTAAGATTTGTTACTGAAGCAATTATAGAAATGATGGGTTACTCGCGCTAGACTGAAAACGTAGGGATAGCCGCCTGTATCGCTAGGAAGATAAAAAACAAAAAGCAGCGCCTTGTGCGACTTTTTAGTTATCTACAATTTGATATGGAATAATTATGTATGGCAAAAGATTTATATCACGATCACGTTAAACACGCCCTGGAGAAAGATGGGTGGGAAATAACTCATGATCCCTATGAATTGCGTGTAGGTGGAGTTGAA
Organism: Pseudanabaena sp. M085S1SP2A07QC; assembly: GCA_020404895.1. Taxonomy (GTDB): domain Bacteria; phylum Cyanobacteriota; class Cyanobacteriia; order Pseudanabaenales; family Pseudanabaenaceae; genus Pseudanabaena. The sequence goes on from JADBWK010000019.1 coordinate 45,682, forward strand.
ATGTATATAGATATTGGTGCTGAGCAGATTATCGGTGCTGATAGAGGAAATGATAAAATTGCGGTTGAGGTTAAAAGCTTTATCAGTCCCTCAAGAATTTCTGACTTTCATTTGGCACATGGACAATTTTTAGATTATCGATATGCCCTAGAGGATGTAGAGCCAGAAAGGATTTTATATTTAGCTGTGCCTCGTTTTGTTTATCAAACCTTTTTTAACTTAGCTTTCATTAATAGAGTTGTGCAGCGCAGTGAACTTAAGCTTTTAGTTTATGACTTAGAGAAGGAGATTATTGAGCAATGGATAAAGTAAATGTCTATAGGCAATATATTCAACAACTAATGCAAGCAAGAGCGCATCGATCTATGCAATCTTCAAAGGAAGTCGAGGCTCAGACTATTTTTGATGTGGAGCGCGATCATTATCAGTTAGTTTATGTAGGTTGGAAACGTAATGATATAAGAGATTATGGATGTTTGTTACATCTAGATATCAAGGATGAAAAGATTTGGATTCAATACGATGGGACTGAGGGTGGTATTGCCTATGAACTATTGAAGCTAGGCGTACCAAGGGAAGATATTGTATTAGGATTTCAACCTCTTAGAGTTCGTGCTGATACCGAGTTTGCTGTAGGTTAAAAAGAATTGTGGCGCAAAGCGCCGCAATTCTTTTTTTTGTAGATATATTTCACGCAACTTGATAATTGAAATTGAAGGTTGCCCATTGTTGGACATCTAACATCCATGTGTCATTTATATTAGCGGCATTGCCAAAATCTGAAGGCTTGCCTGTGCGATCGAGATCATCCAACAGAGATTGCGCGACTTGTAACGGATTAGGAATGGAAATTAATCCATTCAGAGATGAGGCTTGGCGTTGCGAAGCCTCTAAAATTTTGGCAACCTGTAAAAGTGGCGATCGGCTAATCACAATATAAACATCGACCATACCTTTAGGAGCAGAAACAGCCCAATTCATTGGCGCTTTGGGATAGGGAATTGTTAAAGTTTCCGATGGTGGAATGATGCCGTCGTTGGCGTAGGGAGTAGAGATAAAGTTAGGAGTGAGAATCTTGCTGCGAGGATCGAGACAGAAAATTCGCATATATAGCGGCTGATCGCTAAAGTTTTCGATCTGACATTCAAGGCGATCGCCAATATTAATCGGTTTAGTCCGCGCGATATTGCTGACAGCATTTGCAGGTATTAGAGCAGATCGAGCCGCAGATTTGCTAGCCACAGTGACGGCTCTTTCATCGACACCGATCATGGCTTTGAGCGTGACTCGCACATCGAGATGGGTTGCGGCTTGATTTTCAGTAGTGCGGATCAGTTTGGCTGCAAAGAGACTTTCTAGAAATGGCTGTAAACGCTTAATCGCCACACCTACCGACTCGCCCACAGAACCAAAGGAGCCGAGAATCGGTGTATGTCCAATTGTAAATAGACCATAGCTTGCCGACTGCACTCCAAATAGACAATCAGCGCATTGTTCATTGGCATTTACGCCAAACATATTTGGCATAGTCGAGAAGGCGCTGGTGGCATCAACACGCTCAATTTTGCTTAAGCCAACATCAAGGGCGATCGCTAATTTGACATTGCGCGAAATTGCTCGCATTACTTCCTGAAGTAATTGCCCTTTTTCTAATTTTGGATTGATGCTGTAATCATTTAAAACTTCAATTTTGCCGTTAAATCCATTACGCGATTTGAGCTGAACTGTAGTTTGTGTATTAGATGGAATTGATTTGAGAACAGAGTCTGTTTCTGATTCATTCACTATTGGAGCTTTTGCCGCTCCTACTACATTCAAAATCGCACCAGCCGCATAGTTACTCAAAACGGCGATCGGTAAACCAGCCAAATAGACATCGGCCGTATGGCGATCGCTACTGCTGTTAACAATCACACCATCGGAACCAAAGTCAGCAATTGGCAACATTTCGGCAAAGGTGCTTGAAGCGATCGCCTTTTGTTTGGACTCTTCAACTTCCCACATATTCGCAACTTGTTTCTCGATGGTGAGATTGTCATTGTGCAAAGCACGGCGATCGAGGGTGGTGGCAAGATCACTCATCACCACATTGATTTTTGTAGCAGGAACGATCTGCCATAGTTGCTGCACTAGGGCATAGGTAAATGCACCACTACTAAATCCCGACCATTGAGCATCGGCGCAGAGCATATCACCTGAGGCTGCGCGTAGGGTTGTGCCAATTAGTTTCTGATCAATAGGCTGCTCGCTCGGCTCTGTAACGGTCGGTGGTTGCCAGTTTTTTAGCCCAACTCGCGATCGCAAACGGAAATTGCCAATTGCCGAAACATTTGGGTAGTAAAAGCCTGCATCGATGATATTCAAAATCCGATCCGTGGCGATCGCTTGCAGCCACCCCTGCCATTCCTGTTCCGTAATGTCCCGCAGGTTTTCCAAATTTTGCGGCAAGCCACTATCGACAGGTACAAGCGTATTGTAATTACCGAGACGCGATCCATGTCCGCTAAAGTGAACGATTACCAAATCATTAGGTAAAGTCTGGGCAACTAAATGGGTGGCGATCGCATCGGCAATGTTAGTGTGGGTAGCATCAAGATCGGTCAGCGTCACAATATCTTGGGGCGCAAAGCCAAAGCGATGAATTAGTAACTCCTTTTGTAACTCCACATCATTGACGCAACCATGCAAAGGCAACCATCCATTCGCTGTTGACGACAATAAATTTTGCGGTTCCTCTTTAGCGTCATATTGATTAATCCCTATCAATAGTGCTCGTTTACGCGGCGTTGATGCAGTTGTTTGCCTCACATATTGCTCAGCAGCAAATGCCACGCGATCGCGGGTAAGAAATTGCCATCCGATCAGACTGGTTAGTCCTGCTTGTAAGAATTGTCGCCGCGTAATCCCCATATTTCCGCCGTGATTTCCTTTGTTTTTTGCGATCGCTCCTCTTAATTAAACCCGATGCAAGGCAACTCTATTCAGTTATTTTGCCCAATTTTCAACTAGATTTTTTCAATAAGTAGAATTACTCAAATAAAAAAAATGAGATGAGACGAAAAGTGTCTCATCTCATTTTTTATTAAAGATTTTCTGGATCAACACCCATTTCACGGAGCTTAGCGGTAAATTTTGCGATCGCGTCTAGAGCCTGTTCTTTTGCAATTTTCTCAGTCTCAGCTCGATCTCGTTCTCGTTGAGCATGTTCAGCTTGTTCGAGATAAGTTAAAAACCTTGTATAGCAATGTAAGCTTTGCTTAGGACATAAAACCCAAAAGATGGCAGAGCTTCGCTCTGCCATCTTTTGGGTTTTGAATTGTCCTATCTATCTCTTACGTTGCTATACCATCAGGTTGAAGTATCTTGAGAGTCTCATCAGTAAGTTCAAAACGAATTCCTAAGCGAGGACTTGTCCAATTTTGAATATCGGCTATTGGTTCGAGATGGTGATCGTCATGATTTCGTAACCAACCGACCAAATCATTGGCAAGATGATCGTAAACATAGTATTCCTCGACACCATAGGTTTGGTAGAACTCAAATTTTCGGGCCATCTCCGAAATTCGATTTCCCCTCGACAAGACCTCAAATACTACTTGAGGCGCAATTCCTTCTTCGAGGTGTTGAATGTAGGAACCCCTTGCGCCCTTTGGTCTCCCAAACACGACCATCACATCAGGAGCGCGACGAATTTCTGACTGTCCCTCCACAGGATACCAAAGCAAATCTCCCGCGATGAATACATCATTGTTGTCTTTAAAAAGAGCCTCTAATCCGCCCTCAATCGTGACAATCCATTGATAATGCTCGGTACTTTCTGCCATTGGTTGCCCATCACTACTAGGATAGATGATTTCTAATTTGGAGATTGTGTTGGTCATAGTTTTTGATCGGTATTTGGGGTTGATAAATTCGCGATCGCCAAGCAGCTAAATCTAATTATATAATCTCTGCATCCAATAATCAAAGCTTGACACTTCTCGCCAACTTCTGATTAATTACCACAGTTACACTTTGAGCCAAAACCTTCCCAAATCACTATATATACATATTCCCTTTTGTAAGCGGCGCTGTTTTTATTGTGACTTCGCGATTACTACTGGCGGTGAGAATCTTAAACAGCAATATGTGGATGTGCTATGTCAAGAAATTGCGCTCACTGTCGCGGAGATTCCGCCATTGGAAGCTTTGCAAACGATCTTTTTTGGTGGTGGTACGCCATCTTTGCTGTCAGTAAAACAGCTTAAGCAAATCCTAGAAACGATCGCAAAATATTTTGCGATCGCTCCTAATGTTGATATTTCTCTCGAAGCGAATGCGGGAACAGTTAGTCTAGAGAGTTTGCAAGGTTATCGCAGTTTGGGTGTAAATCGAATTAGTCTGGGCGCACAGGCTTTTCAGCAAGAGTTATTAGATGTCTGTGGGCGCGGTCATAGCGTTGCTGATATCTATGAAGCCGTGGATGCAATTAAGAATGCTGGCTTTGAGAACTTCAGTTTAGATCTAATTTCAGGGCTACCCCATCAATCGATGGCAGATTGGCAAGATTCGCTTCAGAAGGCGATCGCATTGGAGCCAAAACACCTATCCATTTATGACCTCACTATCGAAGAGGGAACTGCTTTTGGTAAGCGCTATCAATCTGGTGACAATCCATTGCCAACGGAATCCCGTACAGTTGAGATGTATATATTTGCCCATGAGTTACTTCCATCTGCGGGTTATGAACATTATGAAATCTCGAATTATGCTCAATCTGGTTATCAGTCAAAACATAATTTGACCTATTGGCACAATCAGCCTTTTTATGGCATGGGCATGGGTGCAACTAGTTACATCGATCACCAAAGAATTGATCGCCCTCAGAAAATGCGCCAATATCTCGATGCGATCGCGCTCTGGCAAAGTAAAGGGATTGGCTTTACGGCTCCGATTATCGAGCCTAAGGAGGAGTTGATGGATTCACTCATGCAGGGCTTGCGATTGGCAGAAGGTTTGAGTTTGAATGCCTTGCAAGAAACTTATGGAAAAGAGCTATGCGATCGCGCCTTGCGGATTCTCGATCGCTATCGTGAGAAGGATTGGGTTAGGTTTGTGGAGCAGGCTGAGGATAATCGCATTATGTTAGTTTCTCCCGATGGTTGGTTGTTTTCTGATATCGTCATCGCTGATTTGTACGAGAATTTGTAGAGTTAAGGTTTGATATGCGATCGCTTTACTAGTTGGTAAATATCGTGATCGCTTGGATCTGAAGTTATGCCTTAAAATATAGATCAACGAAATGAATTTTAGGCGTATGAATATTAAGCTCGACTTGCCAAGTCCGTTAGAGTATGAGTTGTCTATGGAAGCCTCAAGGCTCAATGTTTCTTTGTCAGATTATATTCTCAAAGTTTTGACGCTGAGACGAGATTGGCTAGTTTTGGAGGAAATGGAAGATGCTGAAGATGTTGCCGATGCAGAAATAGCTTTACAGGAGGATGGATTTATCCCTTTGGCAGATGTTAAAAGGGAGTTAGGAATTAATTAGATGGCATACGAAATTGGCTTTAAGCCTTCTGCTTTACGGGAGATTCGTAAATTGGATGAGTCTACTCGACAAAGCATCGTCTCAGAGATCGAGTTACTTGCAGATAATCCGCGCCCAGATGGTTGTAAAAAGCTAAAAGGAGAAAACAACTTATACAGAATTCGTGTCCTCGGTAATTATCGTGTTGTTTACGAAATACAGGATCGTAAGTTGGTAGTGACAGTGGTCAAAGTTGGTCATCGTCGCGATGTGTATCGCTAATATTTCCTGTAAACCACCTAAATATTGCAAAATTCCTTCGACATCAAAATTAATCATAATGAGGCGATCGCTACGCTCAATTTTTATCTGCAATCTTGTAATTGGGATCATAGCGGATGCCATAGAGCATCAGTTTTTCGTGCATGGCGAGAGCATTGGCGATCTTGCTGAAGTTTGGAGTACAATCAAACCTAGATGGCACTTATGCTCCTTACTTTTTCGCTATTGAGTAAAATTATGGCAAAGTTGACGGTTGACTTAGCAACTTCCGCAGATGTTTTAGGAACTACGCCCGAACGCTTTTTGTCATGGTTAAAACGAGAATATTTGCATAGCTTGCTCTATTTTAACGATACGCCGCAGATTGCTATTTTTACTTTGGCAAAGATTCTGGATACCACGCCTAGGGAATTGGTTGATTTTCTAGAAGAAACCGAGCTAGAAGATCGCTTAGATTTGCAAGATGCTCTAGATGCGATCGCTGAGTCAGAAAGGTTAGGGGAGCAGCCAATTCCTTGGGAATCGGTGGTGGGAGAGTTGGTCATCGCCGCGAAGTTTATCGCGATGATTAAACTGTAAATTAGCTATCAGTCTTTAGAATAAGCTAAAATGAATTGTCAGAATGATTTAAAGTCAAAATATTGTTGAGATTTCTATGACTGACCTCCCAGAGTTAGATTTACCGCTTACTTACGAAGCCACGCTTAACAGGGTAAGTAACGATATTGCAAAGATGGCAGAATTTATAGTGCCAGTAACAAAATTTGAGGAGCAAATAATTCATGTCATCAATGATATTAAAGAATCAGGATATATTCTTTTTCTCTACGGTATTTCTGGAGTTGGTAAATCAACCTTTATCGGATCTTTGGAGTGGAGAGCGCATATTCCTATTCGTAAAATAGTGAATATTAATGCAAGCGATCTAAACGAGCCTGAGCAACCTGGATTAAAACTTAAGAAACTATACGCTAAAATCAATCAGATTGTTCGAGATGATAAGCAAACCAGTTCACCCAAAAGTAAAGATAAGCTTTGTATAATTATTGACTACTTAGAAAGTTTGCAGGAAGAGTCATTACCTGATGTTAGAGCAATTTTCCGAGATCTAAATGGTTTATTGAGAAATTCTCCTGTTCTTATTGTCTGGCCTGTAACCGAAAGAGAAGATCTTGAAAAAATGCAAGAGTATGCATCTAGTTTCTCAAGCAGTCTTTTCCATAAAAGAATCCCAGTAATGGAGTTCACAGGTCCACCAGTTGAAGATTATCCTAAAATCGCAAAAAACACCATTAGCTTTTTCAATCATGGTCGTACTTATCATGATTTCCAGCTACATGATTCTGATTTTGAATCTATAAAGGAATCATATGAAAGTAAGCCTGTAAGCAAACAGATTATTAAAGATTACTTAAAAGACATTAAACTTTGTTGGGAAGATAAGACGAATTATATTGAAAAAATCTCAAAAACTGTTCCGAAGCAAACTGAAATTTGGTTTATTGTTTGTTATCCTGAAGCAGAAGAAGTTGTTTCCAGATTTGCAAAGCAAACATTTGATGTTGTAGATGAAACTTGGAATGCAGACTACAGCCAACTATCTGTATATACAAAGGATAATCAGGCTGCTGCTAAATGGACACCTCAAAGACTCTCACTAGCATTGAATGGAGTGTTTGATACAAAAATAATGTATATACCTACAAATACTCTAATAAGTTGCTTTGCGGCTTATGCTGAAGATGCAGGAATACCTATTTCTAGAGAAGAGTTTGAAAATTGGGGTGTTCCTAAACATTGGCTTCAAAAACATCCAGCTAAGAATTCATTATCTACAACTCCTCTTTATCTTAAATTGGCGGGTGAAGAACCTAAAAAAGGAAAGAGGAAAAGCGGATCTGTTCCAGGCGCTCTTGAGAAAGCTAAGCCTATTTTCGAGAGATTAAACAAAGACTATATTTCAGGAGCAAAAGGTAGTGATAGACCTTTTAATAAAGCTCTATGTTTAGCTTTGTCAGATATTTTCTCGGAAGAAAAACCAGATTTAACTTTCCACGTAGAACAGACCCATCCTTGGCTTCAATATATTAGACCTGACATCTTGATAGATGTACCTAATCAAAAATGTATATGTATTGAGATGCATTACACTATCAGAACAGCACCTAATGTACTAGCTAAGTACATATTAGGTAAGTTAGACAACTATATGAGGCAAGTAGAGAAATTATATGATTCTGGTCAAATACCGATTCTCGAAATTACTAGGTCATTGTAATTAAACAGTTTAAATACTATTCGCACTGTTTGCTGTTTGAGAAATAGGCGATCTGGTGTTGGGTGGTGAGGGGCGATCGCATGACTGGATATCGTACAATCTTAAATAACTTGAAATTGACTAAAATAATGATAGTCACTCGGACAGAAACAATATGCTTAATTATTTGACTGTTGCTGAAGCTCAGGAACAATTACCAGCGCTATCTAAAAACCTCAGAGATCCAGCGATTATCACGCAAGATGGTAAACCTGTAATTGTTGCTTTGAGTATGCAGCAGTTTGCTTCCTTGGTTGAAACAATGGAGATTTTAAGCGATCGTGAGTTTATGGCAGATTTACGAGAAGGTATTCGACAAGCAGATTTAGGACAAACGATTAGTTTAGAAGCCTTGAAATTAGAGTTGGGTTTCTAATACGGCTATGGAATATAGAATTATTTTTTCCGTTCAAGCGCGGAAACTGTTTACTGCAATCAAGGATCGGCGCGAACAAAGCCTGATTTTGACAAGGATTGAGAAGCTCAAGGATGAACCAGAAAAACAAGGTAAGGCTTTATCTGAAGAACTATCGGGCTATCGTAGTATTCGGGCTGTGGGGCAGCGTTATCGAATTATTTATCGAGTTGAACAAGATCGAGTAGTGGTAGTTATCGTGGGTGTAGGAAGACGTAAGGAAGGTGATAAGCGAGATGTCTATGCTGTTACACAAGATTTGATTTCAGATCTAGAAATCGATTTAGAAGATGACGAATACTGATATGGCGATCGCTGTTTAATTTTGAGATTTGGGCGATCGGGTTTATAGGTGATGAGGTGCGATCGCTGTTTGAAGTGAAGATTTAGGCGATCGGGGTTGTGGGTGTTGAGTGGCGATCGCTATCCAACAACGTATCAGGTATGCTAAAAATGTAATCATAGACTATAAATTTTATCAAGACTTATGGATACTCACCAAGAAACCGAATATGTCCTAAGTAACCCACGCTTAATGCAACAGATTAGGCAGTTCAAGCACCATTCTAAAAAATCAAACTCTAATCAAGCAAATCTTTCTCTCGATTTCGACTATATCCTAAAAAATCCAGAACTAATTACACAAATTCAATTACTAATCGAAACCCACAAACAGAAGCATCATGCGCTCAGTCGTATTTCATGAAGACACTCTGCAAACATACGAATATTTGAGAGAAACAAATAAACCCATTCACAAAAAACTATTCAATATTCTCAAAGAAATGCAAAAAGGCGATCCCACTCAAGGAACGGGAAAACCTGAAGCACTGAAGTATGAATTGGCTGGATATTACTCACGGCGTATATCTGACAAAGATCGGCTAGTTTATAGCTTTGATGACGAAAATATATACATCATCGCTATTGGTGGGCATTACGAAGCTTAGACTAACCCGTAATTGCGATCGCTGTTTGATTTTGGGATTTAGGCGATCGGGTTTTGCGGGTTGTGAGGGGCGAGCGCTGTTTGATGTGGGGAATAGGCGATCGGGTTTGTGGGTGTGAGACGATCTCTGTTTGATTTGAGGGAATAGGAGATCGGGTTTTGTGGGTGGTGAGAGGCGATCGCTGGTTGAATTGAGGGAATAGGCGATCACAAAATCCTAGCTTAATTGCTAAAATACTTACACAACAATTAATCCTATAAATACCATGTCCGACAACACTATCACCCTAGACGACATCTTCGCTCTCTTCCGCGAAAGCGAACAACAACGACAAGAATATCAGCACCAAGCCGAACTAGAAATGGCGGAACTCCGAAAGACTATTGAACAAACAAACAAACAAATTGAGCAAACTAACAAACAAGTTGGGGGACTAACCAGCAGATGGGCAGAATTTGTCGAAAACCTAATCAAGCCTGCTGCCGCTAGAATTTTTAGAGAACATGGAATTGATGTTCATTACACAGCCATGCGTGTGAAAGGAGATGATGATCGTGGCTCAATGGAAATTGATATTCTAGTAGAAAATGGTAATGAAATAGTAGCAATTGAAGTGAAGTCCCATTTAGAAATTCGCAATGTGAAGCGATTTTTGGAAGTATTAGCAAGATTTAAAGAAGCATTTCCCAAATACAAAAACTACAAAGTTTATGGAGCCGTAGCAGGAATAAAAATTGATGAAAAGGCAGATGAATATGCAACACAAGAAGGACTATTTTTAATCGAACCCGCAGGAGATTCTGTCATTATTGCCAATAGTCAAAATTTACAACCGAGAGTCTGGTGATTTTTATTGATTGATAGGCGATCAGGTTTGTGGGTGTTGAGGGAGCGATCGCTGTTTGGTTTGAGGAGATAGGCGATCGGGTTTTGTGGGTAGTGAGGGGCGATCGCTGTTTGATTTGAGGAAATAGGCGATCGGGGTTTGTGGGTGGTGAGAGGGCGATCGCTTTATTCTTGGAGTAATTTGAAAAAAGTCTCTTTGTCAATATCAATATCTTGAATCATTCCCAATAAAGTACCTTGTTTGATATCTTTTCCAGAATGAATTGGAACAACTACTCTTTTTCCCTGAATATTTTTATAAATAGCATGACTCCCTTTTTGGCGATCAAAATAAAAACCCAATTTTTCGATAACCCTTATAAACTCCTTAGCCTTAACACTTGGGAAGTTACTCATACCAAAACACTCAAAGGTTTGACAATTAAATTTTCTCTAGGGATAGGCTGACTATCAGCTATTAAACTTTCAATATATAGCTCAATAGCTTCAGTAATATTAGCGATCGCCTCTTCAAAAGTATCCCCCTGAGAATGACAACCCCTGAGAATAGGACAAAAAGCGTGATAACCTCCATCTTCTTCCTTTTCTAGAAGCACTGTATAGTTGTATGCTTTTTTGCTGTTTTTCATATATTCTTGAACTTTTTAAGATATCAATCTCTATATTTCATCTACTCGATCATAATTGATTTTTGTTGAGTTAGGCGATCGCTGTTTGATGTGGGGGCATAGGCGATCTGGTTTATTGTTGGTCTGGGGCGATCGTTGTTTAATGCTATATAAACTCACACGAGTCATTGATTGATATGACAACTCCTGCTGGTAAAGAAATAATCACTTCACTTATTCGTTCCATCAACGGCAGTAAATAATCAGGTCTAGTACTACGAGCATCCAAAACGACAATTCTCAAATTCTTCCCCACTAAATTTTGCTGATAACGCAAGTTCTTATCCGCAGTAATAAAAGCATCAAAGGGATGATTCTCAGCTAAGCGAAGAATTTCACTATCCTTAAACCCATGCCATCCCATATCATCAACATTGTAAACTTCATGACCCCTAGATACAAAAGACTGCTTGAGTTTTCTACTCAGAAGATTTTCATCTAATAATATAATCATCAAGCAGCGCGTTCCTGAGCAATTAATAATTTGGCAGCACTTTCCAAAACCCTCATAACTTGTGACTTTAGGTAAGGAAAATCATCAATAAATTCTACTAAACCTCCCTCACCTTCAAGATAGTCAAAAAAAGTCTGCAAAGGAACCCTCGTTCCCTTAAAAACTGGAACTCCACTCATAATATCGGGATCGCGATGAATAATCCCTTTCATTTCCAATAAGTTATTTAGTGTCATTACATTGCACGATATAACCTATTTCATTATAAAACAAAAGCATAGACACTCGATCAGGGTTTGCTTTTAGTAAGGGGCGATCGCTGTTTGATGTGGTGGAAAATAGGCGATCAGGTTTTGGGGGTGGGGTGGGGTGATCGCTATTATTACAATGCAACTTAGATAGAAATCTCGGCATAATCACCAAGTTTAATTGTATTGATGACATCACAAACCTTTTCAGTCTGTGTCCGAATTTTTGGCTATGAGGTAGAAAGCAAAACAACAATAGCAATCTGGCGATCGCTCAAATTCTGTTGATAGCGCAAATTCCGATCCGTTGTTACAAATATTTGGTATCCCTTATCTTCAGAAGATTTGAGTAAATCACCATTCGACAAATTAGACCAACCTTCTTCATAAGCTGTTGTCACAGAATGTTCTATCAAATATTGCCGCAAAGGTACAGGAGTTCCCTGATCGAAAAGAATCCTCATAATCTAAGCCACCTCAGCTAGCATATCAAGCTCATAGTTCAGTACAGCCTCAACCTGCGATCGCTGCACAGGCGGAAACCACTCCAAAAATTCCTCTACTGTTGCACCATCGCGCAAATTTTCAAACAAAGCCGAAACTGGGACTCGCGTCTTCCTAAACACCCAAGCACCACTCACTTTATAAGGTTCTCTTTCTATAGCATCTAACCTTTCCCAATGCCTCATATACTCTACCTCTGTAAAGTAAAAATACACCTAACAGCCTGATTATAAACCAACTTGAAAGCAAGATTTTGACCGTTTAAGCGATTACTGTTTGATGAGGGAAATAGGAGATCTGGGTTTGGGTGTTGAGGGGCGATCGCTGTTTGATGTTGAGTGATTAGGCGATCGGGTTTTGGGTGGTGAGAGGCGATCGCTGTTTGATGTTGGTAATAGGCGATCGGGTTTATGGAAAAAACTTGTAAATATCTTTACGATGTAAAAATCTCACAAAGATTATTTCATCTTCAAAAACTTCTATCCCTATTCTGTAATCACCCAAACGAATACGATAGAAACTTTCATATCCCTGCATCTTTTTTAGATGATTGATTTCCCCCAAAGATTCAGACTGCTTACAGGTCAAAATTATTTGTTTCAACCTTGTTAATAGATTACGATCCTTGACTAACTTCAAGTCTTTCTCAAACCTAGACTCAAACTTAACATTCATGCAACATCACCATCAAGAATAGTAAAGATCGTCTCTTCAGAAACAAACTCATTTTTTCTACCCTCTGCGATCGCATTAGCGAAACCAACCTCTTCCAAAGCATCTCGAAATATTTCTGCAAAAAGCTCTTTTCTTGTCCTAATCAAATCAATCAAGACTTCAGTTAGCATTTCTCTAGTCTTTTCATCATTAAGGAATACTTGCATATTTAATCTCTAAATCATAAAAGAAGTCTACATTTCCTAATTCTAACTCAAATGAAGCTAGCAAGTATAGGCGATCGGGTTTTGGGTGATGAGGGGAGATCGCAGTTTGATATGGAGTTTAGGCAATCTGATTTTGTGAGTGGTGATTGGTGATCGCAGCTTTGATGTGGAGAATAGGCGATCGGGTTTTATGGGTGGTGAGGGTGCGATCGCTGTTTGATTTGAGGGAATAGGCGATCTGGTTTATGGGTGATGAGGGTGCGATCGTTGTTTGATGTGGGGAATAGGCGATCGGGTTTTGGGTGATGTGAGGGGCGATCAGGCAGCAAATTTCGTTTAGAATAGAAAAAATCTACTAAGTTTAGAATATTAAGTAGGTGGTCGCATACTTTAGCAAGGAGTCACAAACAAATGACACAAGCTTTAATCTCAACAAAATCATCAAATTTATACGACCGTGATTTCTTGCTATGGACAGAAGAAACAATTACCTGTCTAAAAACTGGTGACTTTAAACAACTAGATATTAACAACTTGATCGAGGAGATTGACTCATTGGGAAAAGCTCAGAAAAATTCGCTTAAGGGACAAATTCGCGCCCTCATCGAGCATATTATAAAACGATGCTATGTCGATATGCCACTGGAATACAACGGATGGGAACGCACAATTCGCAATATTCGTCCTGAAATCGAGGATTTAATCGAAACTTCTCCCAGTTTGCAGAACGACTATTCAAAAATCCTTGATACGGTTTATCAGCAATGTCTCAAAAAGCTGCGTCCAGAATACAAGACAACGAAGTTTCCAGAAACATGGCAATTCAGTAGCTCACTTAATGATCTGCTGAATTTGGACTTTTGGGAAGATATTCAAAATTCACTCTAGTCTTATCTAATCGCTCTTTGATGTTGATGAAATAGGCGATCGGGTTTTGTGGGTGTTGAAGGGCGATCGCTGTTTGATGTTGCGGGAAAGGCGATCAGGTTTGTGGGGGGTGTGGGGCGATCAGTTATAATTACCATTAATCTAGCAAACTATATATTCTGCTATGACTAACGCATTACAATACATCTGTGATTCAGAAGGGCAAACAGTTTCTGTAGTTGTCCCCGTTGCCTTTTGGCAAGAACTAATGGCAGAAAGAGAAACAGCCTATCTGCTTAGTAGTCCAGCCATGAAGAACAGACTGCTTAAAGCTAGAAAACGTCAGGATGGAATCTCTTTGGAAGCAGCCTGTGAAAAACTTGGAATTTGATCAAGATGCTTTTGAAGACTTAGCTTGGTGGATTGAAAGCGATCGCAAAAAAGCTTTAAAAATCATCAAACTGATTCGTGAAGTCCAACGTAATCCATTTGAAGGCACAGGACAACCTGAAGCACTAAAACACGATCTATCTGGCTGTTGGTCACGGCGGATCGATCAAGAACATCGTCTAGTTTATGAAGTTCTAGACGATAAAATCAGAATTCTCGCCTGCCGCTTTCACTACTAAAAATCGCTGTTTGATGTTGAGATTTAGGCGATCGGGCTTTGTGGGTGTTGAGGGGCGATCGCTGGTTGATATTGAGATTTAGGCGATCGGGTTTTGTGGGTTGTGAGTGGCGATCGCTGTTTGCTGTTGGGAATAGGCGATCGGTTTTGTGGTGATGAGGGGCGATCGCTGTTTGATTTGAGGGAATAAGCGATCGGGTTTTGTGGGTGTTCAGGGGCGATCGTTGTTTGATGTGGGGAATAGGCGATCGGTTTGTGAGTGTTGAGGGGCGATCGCTGTTTGATTTGAGGGAATAGGCGATCGGGTTTGTGGGTGGTGTGGGGCGATCGCTGTTTGATGGGGATTTAGGCGATCGGGTGTTGGGTGTGAGGGCAATCTGTCCAAATAGTCTGACAAGTATTAGAATTAGATAGACCCAACGCTTCAAGCCTATGAAACTACCAAACGGTGACAGAGCCGAACTAGGAGACAAACTCGAAAGATATTGTCTGAACTATGAACACCAGAAAGGTAAACATAAAGCCCTACTTTTTGAAAAACGTCTTGGGATTACCATCGCCAACAAAGAAATTTTAGAAAAAGCTCTACAAGAAGCAGCGATCGAAGGTGAAGCCGAACTCTTTAAAATCGATCAATATGGCACTCATTATGATCTTGCATTTTCACTTTGTACCGATATTGGTGAATCCCTAGTCCTAAGTTGTTGGATTATCAAAATTACAGAAGACTTTCCACGCCTAACTAATACTTACCCTATCGATTAAAAAGCACTATGAACGAAATCCAAGAATACGATCTTGTTGCACTAACTGAAGATGCGATCGCCACTCATAAAGTTACCCATCAGCAAATCATGCTCCGCCGAGGACAAATGGGAACAGTCTTAATGTCATTTGATCGTAAAGCCTTTCTAATCGACTTTACTGATAAGCAAGGCAACACCTTCGCAATGGAAACAATCGAACCAGTAAAATTATTACGCCTTATTAACGAACCAGAATTAGTTCTTTCTTAAACTTAGTCGCTATTTGGTGTTGAGAAAATAGGCGATCGAGTTTTGGGTGATGAGGGGCGATCGCTGTTTGATGTGGGAAATAGGCGATCGGTTTTTTGGTGCTGAGGGGTGGTCGGATTTGTGGGTTATGAGGGGCGATCGTGCTTTGATTTAATGTAAAACTTTCCCCGATTCTTCCTGCTCCTTCGCTTGGCGTAAAACTTCATTAATCAAATTTTGATAGCCAAGTTCTCCCGCCTTCAATTTAAAATACTCAATAAGATTGGAATCCAAAGAAATAGTAATACTTTGCTTGCGAGGCATAGGTTTAAGTGCTATACGAAACTTTGCCCGTTCTAAATCTGCTTGTGTTACTTCGGAATATTCATCACGATCGTTAGAGGTTTCTGAAGAAGAGAAGTTGTTCATTTTTGTTTGCCTCACGCATGGAAATAATACGGATTTCATCTTCGGTTTCGGTATGTACGATAACAACAACTTTCATACCTAAGAGTCCAATCGTTACCCAACGCTGTTCTCCATAGTTTTCACGGTTATCTTCGAACGTGAATGTCGAGCCTATAAAGACTTTTTCAGCATTCACAAAATCGATAGCGTGCTTTTTTAGGTTGCTTTGCCTTTTAACTTCATTCCATATGAATTTCATATATAACTTTTATTATACATACCTTAAATCACTCGTCTCTTGAGAATAAAGTTTAGCATTTAGAATATGGCGATCACTTTTTGATTTTGAGATTTAGGCGATCAGGTTTTGTGGGTGTTGAGGGGGCGATCACTGTTTGATTTGAGGGAATAGGCGATCGGGTTTTGTGGGTGTGAGGGGCGATCTTTGTTTTGATTGACTTCAGGATTTTGGCGATCGCAAATGATTCGTCAACCTATAGTAGACTAAGGCAATAACCTGAAAGCAATTTAGGCAAATCAAGATAAACGAGTTAGTCAAAAATGATTAGAGAATTTAACGTAGTTATCGAAAAAGACTCTGACGGGTATTTTGTCGCCTCAATCCCAAATTTAAGAGGCTGCCATACCCAAGCAAAATCACTTGATGTCCTCATGGAACGTATTCAAGAATCGGCTGAACTATGCTTGGAATTTGAGCGCCAAGATATTCCATCCCCAGAGTTTATAGGTATACAGAAAATTTTAGTAACCGTATGAGCAAACTACCAAGTTTGACAGGAAATCAACTAATCAAAGTTCTAGAGAAAATAGGCTTTGATATAGCGCGAGTGAAAGGTAGTCATCATATTCTTATTCATGCTGATGGTAGACGCACAGTAGTTCCAGTTCATTCAGGTGAAGATATCGGAACTGGGCTACTTTCACAAATTCTAAGAGATTGTCAGATCGCAAGAGATGAACTTAGAGACTTGCTATAAGTTTATATCTTGTTTTGATTGACTTGAGGATATTGGCGATTAGGTTTGTGGGTTGTGAGGGGCGATCGCTGGTTGATGATGAAGGAATAGGCGATCGGGTTTGATGTGTGAGGGGGCGATCGGGGTTTGATGTTGGGGGAATAGGCGATCGGGGTTTGTTGGGGGTGAGGGCGGAAATCTCACCATGCAACTTTTATGATTTACAAATAGCTTTAAGAACTTTAAGAATCTGTATAGAAGGTTCAGACTCGATCAACGATAAAGAAGGGAATAACTGATAGATCGGTGATTCTCCTGCACAGATGCGAATAAACTGAAAATGTAAACCATTTGTTGCTAAACCCCAAACCGAAGACTGAGAACGCAAAGACTCATGGGCATAGATTAATAATTGCGGAATTCCTGTAAAAGGTTCAATTCCTGCTTTCTTTGCTTCAACTATCAGCACCCAAAGTTTAGTTGAATTTTGGACTCCAGACTTTTTAACCGCCAAAATATCATATCTACCAGTAATGCTAGTATCCGCTTCGAGAATATCAATACGCTGAATATTTTCTTCTAAAAGTAACTCGATCGCTTGGTTATAGTAACCTGTCAAATTCATCAGAGGCGCAAGAGCAAGAAACTTAATTTGTCCTTCGGAAACTCTACCTGACAATAGATACCGCCGAAAATTAGTACAAATCTCGGTTAGTTCTGTTTGCTCAAAATCAGAAATAGATTCCAAATCCAAATAATCAGAAAAAACACCCATCTCTCCAGACTCATGGAAGCCTAATAGATGTTGTACGTCTTCAAAATTTAAATTTTTCGCGGCAAGTGTAACCATATCAATCTCTTGCTAAATTAGCGATATTTTCGATCTTAACATCTAAACAATTACTATTGAGGCTCAGTGAATGGCGATCACTGTTTGATTTTGAGATTTAGGCGATTGGGTTTTATGGGTGGTGAAGGGCGATCGCTGTTTGGTGTGGGGAAATAGTCGATAGATATTTATGAAGAATCATAGAAATTGCGATCGCTAAGAAAGATCAGCTATCATTAAATTAGATCTGAATTAAGTGCTTTGACAACTATGATCGAGCTAAAAAATATCCATTCCCTCAGCGACTTCAAGCGCAACGCCAAAGAATTTATTGAACGCATTAAATCAACACAATCGCCTATGGTTCTAACCGTTAACGGTAAAGCTGAAGTCGTTGTGCAAGATGCTCATGCCTTTCAAGCAATATGCGATCGGGCAGAGCAAGCCGAAGCCGAACTTCGCGCCCTAAAACTTGCAACACTACAACAAGATATTAACCTCGGAATTGCACAACTCAAAAATGGTGACTACACCGAATACGATTCCGACACATTGCCAACTCTATTAGAAAACATTAAAAATCGTGGTCAAAAACGTTTAGCTCATAAAAATGAATCGATTTAAGATATCCCGACAAGCAGATCGTGACCTTGAGGATATGTGGGTATATCTCGCTCAAAACGATTCTCTAGCAGCCGATTTATTACTCGCAAAAGTCCTTGACAAGTTTCCTATGCTTGCACAGTTCCCAGAGATGGGTAGAAGCAGAAAAGAGCTTGCTGAAGAACTGCGTAGTTTTCCAATCAAGCCATACATTATCTTCTACAAAAGAATGGAAACTTACATTGAAATTGTTCGTATTCTGCATCAGTCTAGAGATATTGAAAATCAGTTCTAGTGAAGGGACGATCGCTGTTTGATTTGATATTTAGGCGATCGGGTTTTGGTGTTGAGAGGCGATCGCTGTTTGGTTTGAGAGAATTGGCGATCAGGTTTTGGGTGTTGAGGGGCAATCGCTATATTTTCATGAAATTTGATGATTTTGCGATCACTAAAGACGCTAAATTTACCAAAGCAGCCTAATTTTTAACTTAGATAATGGAAATACTTACCGACTACCAAAATCGCCAAATTAGGCTAACCGAAGAACGCTTACAACACATTCTCGATCATCCAGAAATGGTAGATATGAGATTTCAACTAGAAATAGTGTTGCAAAACCCTGAAGTTGTAAGACAATCAAGATCGGATAGTAAAGTGTACTTGTACTATCGTTTTTACGAACAAACAATAGTTGGGGCAAAATGGTTATGTGTTGTAATAAAAGATAACTCTGACGATGCCTTTATAATTACAGCTTATCTTACAGACAAACTAAAACAAGGATTAGAACTATGGCGCAATTTGTAAAGATTTGGTTCGATCCAGAAGCCGACTTTCTAGAAGTTCGCTTCTCAGATGAATTGGGATATATGCGAGAAACTGAAAACGACGACCTAATGGAGCGAGTAAACACTAATGGTCAGGTAATTGGCTTTTCTATTTTTCAAGTAAGCACTCTTCCCAAAGACAAGCCATTATTTGCTCAACTAGCCGCAGTTTCTAGTTAAACACCAATACGGGTAATTACTGTTTGATTTGAGGGAATAGGCGATCGGGTGTTGGGTGATTAGGGGCGATCGCTGTTTTATTTGGGGGAATAGGCGATTATTCATCTAATCATAAACTTCTCTACGATGTCCGACCTGATGGATAGTGAGGCTTTTTTGTGATTGCGCGATCGCGTAAATAACTCGATAATCTCCAACACGCAGCTTAAAAAAGCTTGATAAATTGCCAGAAAGCGATAGAGGCGTAATTTGTTCAAAATTCTCGCCTAACCACTTGATTTTACGAGCTATCCGTATTTGATTAGTGCGGTCAATTTTTGCAAGATCGGCGATCGCCTCAGAAGTAAAATCAATGCTATAGCTCATCCCAATTAAGCCCCAAAGATTGCATAGCTTGAGCCGCAGGAATAACAGTTGGTTGATGTTGTTGTCGTAATAAACGTTCCACAACTGCTGTTTTTAACTTCTTACCTTCATCTAGATCGATATATTCTTCTAGCACTTCAATTACAACTTCACGAACTAGTAAACGAAACTGTTCGGTAGTGAGTTCTTTTATTTGCATAGCACTAAGGATCTAATATTTAGTTTTAACTAATTTTAACTTAGTCATCAATATAAATTAGCAAAGAGATCGCTGTTTGATGTGGAAATGGGCGATCAGGTTTTGTGGGTGGTGAGGGGCGATCGCTGTTTGATGTGGAGATTTAGGCGATCGGGTTTTGGATGATGAGGGGCGATCGCTGTTTGATGTGGGAAATAGGCGATCGGGTTTTGTGAGTGATAAGGGCGATCTCAATCTTAAAAGCTTAAATCCATTGCAAAAATGATGGCTTTCTTAATTTGTAACATTACATCACTTGGTAAATCTCCCAACTTGCGCTCTAAACGTTCTGTTGGGATAGACCCAATACCTTGAACATTAGCGACAGATGATTGATTGAGAAACTTCAAGTTAGGACGTACGACCTCATACTCACTATTTCTATACTGAGTCGTCAGAGGAACATAAATCACTAAAACTCTTGGAGGATTTGTATCATAACGAGAAACAATGACAACAGGACGAGTCTTTGCAGCTATCCCTAAATCCGCTAACCAAACTTCACCCTGTTTAATATTCATCCAGCAAATCCAACACTTCTTGTTCCACGGAACGCGATCGCAAAATATCTAACGCATCCCGATCAGCTAAATCAATTATCTCCAAAATGAACTGTCTCGCCAATTCAGCAACATCTGGTTGCCATCTGGCTAATTTTACATTTAATGTTTGTGCTAAAGTATCCATTTTTACCTTTGCTTAAAGCATCAACCTAATTCAGATTAACATATTTACTGAGAGGCGATCGCTGTTTGATTTGAGGGAGTAGGCGATCGGGTTTTGTGGATGGGGAGGGGCGATCGTTGTTTGATTTGAGGGAAATAGGCGATCGGGCTGTAATTAATTATAAACCTAGCCAAATTCTTAAAGATTGCTCAAGCCTCTCAATATCAACATCACCTAACTTCCCAATAGTCTTAATAACCAAACTTCTATTTACAGTATAGATACCACGCTTAACTGCTGTAGCAATATTAAGCCCTGCTGTCGCCCATTCAGCAACGACAAACTCTCCATCAAGCAAAAAGCCTGTTTTGCTAGTTAATGGCACAATTAGAATGTCTTGAGAGCTATGTGGTGCATTGACAATTACAGCAGGACGAACCTTCGCATTAGAAAGATCTGAAAATGGATATCTAACTAAAATGACGATATTTTTAGAGTAATTCGGCATAGATATCATCCTCAGTATTATCCCAAACTGCATCAAGAGATGTCTGACTCGCCCGAAGCCAAAACTCAGACTCATAGTCATCAGAAAGCACAGTCACCAATACCTTTGTTCCTTCTGTTAGGTCTAAAGCCTCTAACAACTCAATTTTTCCTTTTTGAACAGTAGCCCAAAGAGTTTTTAGCATATTCGATACTTGAATGTTACTGATCTGATTGTATTTCGTAGTATATGGTTTTTGCGATCTCGATTGAGTTTTATTAGTATGCGATCTCTGGTTGATGTGGCAAATAGGCGATCGGGTTTGTGGGTAGGGAGGGGCGATCGCTGTTTAGTGTTGGGGAATTAGGCGATCGCTAATTTTAACAAAGTAGCATTTTAACTTCAGAAATAAAAGTTTGAGCGTTAGTGATCGCATTTTTCGCCATTATTTAGTCCTCAGTCATATCGGATTCGTAATCACAAGTTTGTCTAGCATCGTAAGCCTCCCTCAGCAATTCTGCAACGCTTGGAGCTATTTTCCCTGTTTGCACAAAATGTAGACTAAGCATCTTGAGAACTCCTTTGTGAGTAGAAGTATCCAACCCTTCAGAGAGAAGTAAATATTGAGTCATATAAAACATTGCATAATATGCACGCAATATAGCAGAACGATAACGTCCACAATCGCAAAGTAATTTAGCAGTTTCCATATCGTCTTTGGACAAAATCAAGAACTTTGCTAGTTCATTCATATCTCAATACCTTCACGCTTAACCACTCTTAGAAAAGAAATTTCACCTGCTAAAAACCGAGATTTTGACATGGGGATAATTGAGATTAGTTCATCATATTCCCTCAAGAAGTACCAAAAAAGAATAGACATTCTTGATCGCTCCTCAACTGTGTTAACAGGATCTGCCAAAACTACCATCACATCAATATCTGATTCAGAAGTAGCTTCTCCTCTTGCATGAGAACCAAAAAGAATTACCGAAAACAATCTATCTCCATAGAGTTCTACCAGACCAGACTTTAGCTCGTTCAACAAAACAAATAATTGCTTGTTCTTAATATTTGTAATCATAGATTTAAGGCTAAAGCAAGCATTATCACCACTATTCTAATCTACGATCACTATAAAGAGGCGATCGCTGTTTGGTCGGGGAATAGGTGATCGGATTTTATGGGTGATGAGGGGCGATCGTTGTTTGGTGGGGAAATAGGCGCTCGGTTTTTGTGCGTGATGAGGGGCAATCGCTGTTTGATGTGGATAAATTAGCGATCGGGTTTTATGGGTGGTGAAGCGCGATCGCAGTTTTATGTTGGGGAGATTTGCGATCAGGTCTGTGGGTGTTGAGGTATCCGATCTCGTAAAAACCTTAAGCCGCCACAAGCTCGTACTGCAAAGTAAGAAATTCATTAGATTTCAAATAGGCGATCGCAAACTCACACCCATCAGAATCTGCAAACTCCACCAGATAGTGAACCTCTTGATTGTCCTGACGAATATCTACAATCGTACCCACCAAACCCACTGGCAAAGCTGAATTAAAATCATATTCTGCTTCCATCAGCGAAAGCCTATCTATAGAAATTGGTTTTAGAATGGCGATCGTATCAAGTAACTGTGGAGTTTTCATTATTTTTCTCTCTTCAAAAAAGCACTAATCAAACGCGGATAACCAGAGTCTATACTAACTTCCCAAATAGTTCTCAGTTCAGTACCTCCTATATTAGGAATTTCCCAATCTACTTTATATTCCCTACCAAATTTCGTATTACTCTCCTGTACAACTTCACCTTCAACTGCCGCAATTTGAATTAATTTAACCAAGTGATCGGCATCTTGAGACGTGATACCCAACCCAGATTGAAATACTCTCGCCTTATCTTTACCCTTATCATGGTTGAAGTTTAAGCAATATCCTAAAATTTTTTGCATAGAAATTTCTGGATGATCACCGTTTGGTAATTTCATAGGCAGGAATAAATATAGGACTTACGTAAAAACGCCATGAAAGCCTCATTTTGCCGTAGGGGCAATTCATGAATTGCCCCTACGGCTCGTTCTTTTGCGTAAGTCATAAAATAGTAAATTGATTTTAGTATATCTAATCTCAAGCGATCGCGATTTGATGCAGAGAAATAGGCGATCGCTATTTGATATTGAGATTTAGGCGATAGACATTTATGAACAATCAAAGAAATTGCGATCGCGAAGAAAGATCATTTATTATTACTGATGTTAAGTGGAACGCAGATAATGAATCTCCTACTGCTAGCGTGACAAGGCAAGCACGGAGGCATTGCCCTTACCTGTAGAATTCAGAACTTTCAGAAACAGAATATCAAGAACTCCAAGATTTAGGAAAGATAGTCGATCGGATGATGTTGACCAAAGCTCATGCATGGGCAATCTACGGTGGCGCGGATATCCAGTCCCAACCCTAAATGAGTTGCTAACAGAAGCATAATGTTCTTTAATCCACAAAAACAATTATGGATAGAACATTTTGCTTGGATAAATGGAGCAACTCAGGTTATTGGTGTCACAGCAACTGGTAGAGTCACAGTTACAGCTTTACGAATTAACCAATGAATATATTAGCAAAAAGAAGTATTTGGGTTGCTAGAGGCTGGCATCCACATTATTAGTCGTAATTTTTATCGCAGATTTTGATGATGCGATCTCAATGTCTCTATAAAAGCATCTCAATCTCGTATTTTATATATATAAAAAATAAAGGAAAATATTCACCAGTCTTTACTTTAGATTACACCCTGTCATTTGGTGATTAATATGCAGTAATTTAATTATGTGCGTTTACTTAAAGTGATATGACCCCAACCCTCCCCACCGAGCAAATCGATCGCATTGTGTGGAATCAACACCACGACCCCTTTACAGTCCTCGGCCCCCATGAACTTGAGCAAGAAGGTAAGTCGGTATGGGTGGTTAGAGCTTATCTACCCGACGCAGAAGCAGTATATGTAGTTAATCCCGAACAAAATAAAGAATATCCGATGCATTCCGTGCATCATCCTCACTTTTTTGAATGTGTGATCAGTGACGCGCCCCACCTGTTTAATTACCAGTTCAGAGTTAAGGCTGGAGACAGCGATCGGCTAATTCATGATCCTTACTATTTCAGATCTCCTTTACTGACAGAATTTGACGCTTACCTATTTGGTGAAGGCACTCATTACCAAATTTACGAAAAAATGGGCGCACATCCCACCACCATTGACGGTGTGAGTGGTGTTTATTTCGCAGTTTGGGCTCCCAATGCTCGTAACGTCTCAATCCTAGGCGACTTTAATAGCTGGGATGGACGTAAGCACCAAATGCGTAGAGGAAATACAGGCATTTGGGATCTGTTTATTCCTGAATTAGTAGTTGGTACAGTTTACAAATACGAAATTAAAAGCCCTGAAGGACATATTTACGAAAAATCCGATCCCTACGGCTATTTTCAGGAAGTGCGTCCTAAAACCGCCTCGATTGTCACCGATCTCAGTACCTACGAATGGAATGATCAAGTATGGCTAGACAATCGCCGCACTGAAGATCCTCTTAAAAAGCCAATCTCCGTCTACGAAATGCATCTTGGCTCATGGATGCATGCCTCGGCAGCCAATCCTCCTGCTAGTGGATACCAGAGCGTATCAGCCGCCGATCTTAAACCTGGAGCAAGATTTCTCACCTATCGCGAACTCGCCGAAGACTTGATCCCCTATGTCAAGGAGATGGGCTATACCCACATTGAAATGATGCCTGTAGCCGAGCATCCCTTTGATGGCTCATGGGGCTATCAAGTGACGGGTTACTATGCCGCCACATCGCGTTATGGTACACCTCAAGACTTGATGTACTTCATCGATAAGTGTCACCAAAACGATATTGGCATTATTGTTGACTGGGTTCCAGCTCACTTCCCCAAAGATGGACATGGTTTATCTTTCTTTGATGGCACGTTTCTTTACGAGCCAGAAGATGTCCGCATTGGTGAACATAAAGAATGGGGAACCAAAATTTTTAACTACAAGCGTAGTGAAGTTAAGAATTTCTTAATTGCCAATGTACTGTTCTGGTTCGACAAATATCACATTGATGGAATCCGCGTCGATGCAGTTGCCTCGATGATCTATCGCGATTACAACCGCGAACCAGGCACATGGCTTGCCAACGAGTACGGCGGTCGTGAAAGTTTAGAAGCGATCGAGCTATTCCGCCATTTACATAGCATTCTGTTCACCTATTACCCAGGCGCTTTATCCATTGCCGAAGAGTCCACCTCTTGGCCGATGGTGACATGGCCAGCCTATTCAGGTGGATTAGGCTTCAACCTGAAGTGGAATATGGGCTGGATGCATGACATGCTCGATTATTTCAAACTCGATCCATATTTCCGTGGACATAACAACAATTATCTCACCTTCAGCATTTGGTATGCGTTCAGCGAAAACTTCATGTTGGCGCTTTCCCATGATGAAGTGGTGCATGGTAAGAGTCCGATGATCGGCAAGATGCCTGGTGATGAATGGCAGAAGTTTGCGAACTTGCGTTGCCTCTATGGTTATATGTTCACCCATCCTGGCAAGAAAACCATGTTTATGGGCATGGAATTTGGACAATGGGCTGAATGGAACGTTTGGGGTGATTTGGAATGGCATTTGTTGCAATATCCTAGCCACAAGACATTGCAAAAATATGTTGGCGATCTGAACAAACTTTTGCGATCGCTGCCTGAGCTTTACACGCAAGACTTCACTCAAGACGGATTTGAATGGATTGAGTGTAATGACACTCAGAACTCAGTCATCTCTTTCTTGCGTAAAGGTCTAGATGGCGAGTTTGTTTTGGTGGTCTGCAACTTTACGCCTGTTGTCCATCACAACTATCGTGTTGGCGTTCCTGAAAAGGGCTTCTATAAAGAAGTTCTTAATAGCGATGCCCCGATCTACGGCGGCAGTGGTGTCGGCAATCTTGGCGGCAAATATTCCGATGACTACGGCAGTCATGGCAAGCCCTATTCTGTCGATGTGACAGCTCCGCCATTAAGTGTGGTTGTGCTGAAATATCTAGGCGAAGTCTAAAAACATAAGAAAAGGAGCGCTTCGCGCTCCTTTTCTTATGTCATACACCTCGGAAACCGATCGCAGTATCCATTTTTTGGTGGTGTTTCAGATTTGTTGTAAGATAAAAGTTGGTATGTAGCGACGTTGATTAGATTTATGTGCCTTGTGCGGTTTGGATTGCGTGCGATCGGTTATGTTGAGCCACATTGGCTGATGCAACAACTAGGCGCTCCTTTGGATTTTAATCTGCAAATGCCTTACATCATCTGGGTGTGGTCGATTAGAGATATGGTCTTAGCTATTTTGGTGGTCTTTTCTAATCACGTTACGATCAAAGTACTTTTATTTGCTTGCATTGCCATTGATTTGACTGATATTTGGTCAGCCCACTTGAGGGGTTTGGAGGGGCTGTTCAGCGCAACAGATACATGGTCATTAAAACTGACCGCGATCGCTGCCTTGCTTCCTGTGTCAGATGCCTTGGCTTTAATCATGCGAAGTTCTAGCCAAATACTGGAAAAATAAGCTTATCAAGTAGCAAAAAAGCTGTACCCTTCGCACAGCGAAGGGTACAGCTTTTTTGCTCTATTTTTTAATTATGATGGGGTACTTACAGCGACAAATGAGATAGAGCACATTGTGCCGTATCTCATTTGTCGCTGCATCATCTAGCCTGTTAGGTGAAGGTAAGAAACTTTTTGTAAATTACAATCGTCTCTTAATGCATTAACGTACTATGTTGCAGACAACCTATAAACACCAGACCAAATTTAGATTAAGTATTTAGATTTAGTCCTAGTTAAATTTGTCAGAATCTCTAAAGATACGATCTAAACTTTGCTAACCACATCATAGCCTGATATTTTCGGGGAATTTTATGAGCCGTCCTTTGAAACTTGTTTTTGAATCTGTATCTGTCTCCTTGATGGCAGCATTAATCACAGTCGCCACAGTGAGCCCTAGCTTTGCTGCCGATCCATTCCGTTCCTCAAATGCTAGGGCGATCGGTAGTGAAACCCAGAAAGCCTTTGAATTAATGTTCAAAGAAGGAAATTACACGGCAGCAGTAAAGCAGTTGGATTTAGCGGTTAGAACTGAAGCTAGTGATCCACTCCTATTTGCTTTAAGGGCTTCTACCGCCTATGCCAAAGAAGAATACTTGCTAATGCACGATGCTGGTAAGCGAGTCAGATCTAACGCCCAAGCTTTGAAGGGTATAGACAGCCTTAGATCCTATATGTATATCGCTGTAAGCGATTTGATTGAGGCTGGATATATTGTTAAAACTGAAGGTTTGTCTAGTTCTCCTAAAGCTCTACCACTAGTGCAAAGCGTTTTTGACAATATCCAAAAAGCTAAGGATATTGACCCTAATGATCCTGAACTAAATTTGGTTAAGGGCTATATCGATATGCTAATTGCCTCGGTATTGCCTCTATCGGATCTTGAAACTGCATTGGAAAGCCTAAGGAAACATGCAGCGCCCGATTATCTGAAATGGCGTGGTATTGCTCTTGCCTATCGTGATGCACGTAAGCCTGATCTTGCATTAGATGCAGTGAATAAGGCTCTTGTCTCCGCTCCAAATAACCCAGAACTACAGTACCTGAAGGGACAGGTGTTATGGATGCAAGGCGGCAACAATATTTTGTCTGCCAAGAAGTACTTTGAAATGGCTTTGAGTAAGTCCAAGCAAATGAACCCCAGTTTATTAGCAGAAATCCGTCAGCAATGCCGTAACATTTCGGGCGGTGCAACCTGTCCTGAACAGACCAATTAAAGGTATTTCTCGTAAGAACCCACATCATCTAGACATAAGTCGGACTTACCCCCTTTAATTCCCCCTTGGAAAGGGGGCAAACTAGAAATCTTGTTCCCTCCCCTTTGCAAGGGGAGGGCTAGGGTGAGGTAAATTTTAAAGGTATTATAAAAAAGTAGGGTCAATTCATGAATTGACCCTACTTTTTTTATACAAATCAAAAAGAAAACTCATGGCGCAAGACATTAAACTGATCGTGGTAGATATCGATGGCACGATTAGCGGTGATGCCAATCAGGTCAATGATGCAGTTAAGCAAGCGGTAAAAGCAGCTCAAGCAAAGGGTGTCAAAGTCGCGATCGCAACGGGTAGAATGTATCGCTCGGCTGTCCGATTTCACGAATTGATTGCCTCTGATATGCCATTAATTTCCTATCAAGGCGCATTCATTAAAGATCCCAAAACCGATGAATTAGTTGGACATTGGCCAGTTGAACTTAAACAAGCGCTCTCTTTACTAGATGATTTGGGAGAATTTGCGACTAATGACAAACTATCGATTCATATCTATGTTAATGATGAACTCTATGTTCGCAAGATGACAGCGCAAACTCAAGCCTATGCCGAACGCTCTAAAGTTGGAGTCACAGTAGTTGGTGACTTGCGAGAATTCCTGACGAGTGAAAGTACAGACCATCCGCCGACCAAGATTCTTGCCTTGAGTGATACTGCTGAATTAGTCACAGAAATGCTCCGAGTCCTCAAGGATCGCTATACACCGCAACAACTTTATCTCACCAAATCTGTAGCAACATTCTTTGAAGCAACTAATCCGATCGCAAATAAAGGAACTGCGGTAAAGCATTTAGCTGAGAATATTTTGGGATTTGACCGATCGCAGGTTTTAGCGATTGGTGACAATTTCAACGATTTAGAGATGATCGAATATGCAGGCATCGGCGTGGTGATGGGAAATGCTCCTGAAGGATTGAAACCTCTTGGGGATTGGGTTGCCCCAAGTGTTGAGAATGATGGAGCGGCTGTAGCGATCGAAAAATTCGTGCTATAAATCCTTCGAGCAAAGATTTCTAAAGCAATCTTTGCTCGAAGTGATCGAAGACTTCTTAACATTCGATTAGGAGAAAATAATGCTGCGATCGCTTTTTAAACGCTTTAAATATTTTCATGTCTCTTGGCTTTGTTGCATCGCGATCGCAGGCTGCTCAAATCCCTTCACGACTGCAAATGCTCCTGATCAAATACGACTGGGAACTTTCAATCTGGAAAATTTTGACGGACTAAATACCGAGAAATTAGAAGCCGTGAGCCAGATTATAGAACGCAATTTTGATGTAATCGGTTTGCAGGAAGTCAGCCCAATTGCTGCTGATAAGCTAAAAGAAAAGCTGAACAAATCCAAACAATGGGAGTTTATCTTAGGAGAGACAGGCGGTAAACAGAGAATCGCAATGTTTTATCGTAAAGATGCGATCGCTGCTCAAAAAGTAACCGAATGGCGACAGGTCAATATAACGGGAACTTTGCGATCTCCGCTTGTGACATATCTCAAGGCTGGTAAAGATTTCGACTTCACCTTAGTCGTTGTGCATCAGAAAGGTGGTGGTGGCAAAGATGCCGATCGCTTACGTCAAAATCAAAGCGACATTCTGCGCAAAGAAGTCGATAAATATCAAAAAAACACTCAATCTGATCCCGATCTGATTCTTGTCGGTGATTTCAATAGTCCGACATGGGCTGACCAAAATCGAGGGTTACGTGATGCACCAGTGACTTTTTTGACGAAAGCGATCGAAACCGATGCAAAAGAGAACTGCTTAAAAAAACGCGGTCAGCCGAAAATGATAGATGGTCGTCCTAGATATTCTAATCGTGGCATTGGTTGCGTCATCGATCATATCGCTATTTCTAAAGTTCCCAAGGGTGCAGAAGAAGAATATATTCCTCAGTCAATACAAATTCTCGATCCTCAAAAGGATCTTGGCTTTGATAGCGATCGCACCTATTTTGCAAAAGTATCCGATCATTTGCCCGTAAGAGCAATTTTTCGCAGTAAATAATCCAGTAAATAAAAGAAGCGGCGCAATGCGCCGCTTTTTTTATAGCCCTGAAGGTAAACCCGTTGGCTTACCCTTAATGCTAGTAACAATTCTGCCCCAGCCAGCTTCACCGCCTCCATCCCAAAAAATTTGCTGCATTACTGCATAGCTATAGGGATCATAAACGCCGCCAACGCCTACATCATAGCTATCGCTAGCACCATGACGAGTGCCGTAAGGATCATGCACCAGCCAAACTTTTTTATCAGGATCATGTCCGACAACTACGCAAATGTGACCACTGCCTTTGTAGGCAAAACCTACAACTACGGGGATATTTGCTTTGAGCGATAGTAGTACGTCTTTGGCGGAGAGAGAATAGCTAAAGTAAGAGTTAATACCAAGTTCCTTCAAAGCCCATGTTTGAGCATCATGATCGATAGTATCCCCATACTTGCCCACTAGTCGCATATAGACTGACTCTGGCTCTGGGAATCCCTGTGCTTTTGCCATTGTTGTCAAGGCTCCATTTAGCACATAGTCGGCTAGCATAGCGTTACTAGTCGTATTACACTGTCGCCAACCAGCTCCGAAGATCGCTTGATCGTTGTCTAGTTGTGAACAATATTTGACAGGTAACTTGATCAGCTTATTGAGATCTTCCCCTTCAATTTTGATATGAGGATCGTAGGCATAGACCTTCTGT
Source organism: Pseudanabaena sp. M085S1SP2A07QC (assembly GCA_020404895.1). Classification (GTDB taxonomy): domain Bacteria; phylum Cyanobacteriota; class Cyanobacteriia; order Pseudanabaenales; family Pseudanabaenaceae; genus Pseudanabaena. The sequence goes on from JADBWK010000019.1 coordinate 76,428, forward strand.
AATTGAGACTTGCCATCCAGTGTAGGAAAGGGAGATGCAAGGGTAAGAAAAAGATGCTGATTGCGATCAGGGCTATATTCGGTGAAAAAAAATTCCTGCCCCTTTTTGATAAAAATTTTCTCGGAATCGGCTAAATCCGTTGAGCCAAGCAGCTTTTTTTTAAGAAAAGTATCTGCTTGAGCGATCGCTTTGGGCATAGGACAACCTCGGAATGAATGCGATAACGCTATAAATCATCGCATATCATCTATAAAATATAGCGAAATATAGCTTTTGCCGTTAAGCCCAAAAAGTTAATAGCGCCGCTATTAACTTTTTGGGCTTAACGACAATTGTGCCTACGGCACAACAAAGCCCCAATAGTATTATGTAGCTGTGAAAGAGATAGCTAGGACAAATCAAACGCCAAATAAATGAAGGCGGCGCTTTGCGCCGCCTTCATTTATTTGGCGTTTATGTTCTAAGCAAAACTTTCATTGCTATAAATTATAAATATTTGGTAATCTCCATAGGAGAGTTAGCAATCAAATCTACTCCATGAATTCGTAGCTCCTCCTCTGAGCCATAACCATAGGTAACGCCGATCGCTAATAGCTGATTTTTTTTAGCGCCGATCACATCATGGGAGCGGTCACCTACCATAACTGTTTTAGCAGGGCTCAAATTTTCGGTGAGGAGAATATAACGAATTAGTTCTCCTTTGTCACTGCGAGTGCCATCTAATTCACTGCCATAAATACCATCAAACAGAGAAGTCAGTTCAAAATGATCAATAATCCGCTTGGCAAACACATGGGGTTTGGATGTGGCAATGTGAGTTTGATAACCTGCGGCGCGAATGAGTTTTAGCGTCTCAGGAATTTGTGGGTATAGAACATTCTCAAATAGACCAACTGTGGCAAAGCGATCGCGATAAAGGGCAATAGCGCGATCAATTATTATTTGATCGGTAGTTTGGAGTAGTTTGGCAAAACTGACTGTCAATGGTGGACCAATACACCAGAGGAGGCGATCAGTCTCTGGGGCTTCGTAGTCAAGTTGCTTGAGTGCATATTGAATACAAGTAGTAATCCCAATTTTGGGATCGGTTAAAGTTCCATCAAGATCGAATAGTATTGTATCCATATGTTGTCATTCTATCTAAGTATCTAGGCACAATTAAATAGGGCTTGCTGAGAAAGGCAGAAACATTTGATATTAATGGTTTTTATTGTTCTTGATTTTCATGTTTGGCTCTCTTATTCTTTTTTAGAGATGCCTAGAGCTTTCATTTGCCGATCCTGTAAGGGCTACAAGATTATCCGCTTCGTCAGAGAAAATTCCTAACTTCTCATGATAGATGCCTCTCTGATTGCGAATATCCTTACGAATAGCGAGCTTAATCTCTAAAATATTTTTGCTCAAAAGCCACGCAAGACAGGCTAAACGATCTTTGACAACCACTTCAAACTCTTGATCTAATTCCTTTAATAAACTTTGTGTAATAACCTCATCTCGCTGTTTGAGCCCCAGTGCGATCGCTTCAGCATCCTGCTCTGACAAACATGGTGCAGCAATCAAGCGCATCTTACCGCCCAAACGAAGTAATGACATTAGCCCCTTGGCGACTGTTGCCATTGAGGTGCTAGAAAAAAATCCCACTGCTCGACTATAGAGAATAGAGTTCTCTAAATAAGGAATGTAAAAATCTTGTACTAAATCGCAGGTATCGCTGCGATATTCACTTTGAAGATTTAGAGCGTTCAGCACTTTTGCCTCTCCTAATTGTTAAACCAAAAAGAGATCGCCCTCAATCCCCCTTCCCAATGGCGACTGGGCAGGATCTAGACAATTTTTAAATGATCAAGAAACTCACCAACTAAATATAATGAGCCGCAGAGAATGACAATATCATGCGATCGCTGATCATCAAAAGCTGCCTCAAGTCCTAATTGCAGATGCTCATAAGCATGAGGTTTAGTCTTGAGGATTGTAGAGGCAATCTTAGCTAAATCCTGCGGCGATGTGGTTGCGGGATTAGGAACAGGTACTGGATAAAGTAAATCATCAGGATGCAGCAGTGCTTGGAGAATCCCAGATTGATCCTTCGTATTGAGAATTCCCATTACCCAAAGCTTTCGTTGATTTGGAAAAGATTCATTTACAAATTGTCTAAGATATTCTGCCGCTGCGACATTATGCGCTCCATCAATTAAAATTTTGCGCGACTTTCCATTTAAGTTAAATTCTATCCATTGTAATCGACCTGCCCATTCTGTATTCGCCATTCCTGTTCGGATCGCATCATCACTAATTTGCCAACCTTGTGTTCTCAACGATTGCACTACAGCGATCGCGATCGCCGAATTAATTAACTGATGATTTCCCAGTAACGGCAAAGGATATGCAAAGCCCTGCCATACAGCGCCTGTAGCTGTGCGAGTAGCTGCATTGACCCAAGTTATTGGCGCATCACATGCTGTTGATTTTGTTTGTAAAGCCTTGAGCGCTTCAGGAGCATTCTCGGCAATAACTACGGGACATTTAGGTTTGATGATTCCTGCTTTCTCTGATGCGATCGCACCTAAGGTATGTCCCAATTGCTGACAATGATCTAGTCCAATTGAGGTGATTGCACTAACTAAAGGGCGATCGCATACATTGGTTGCGTCTAGTCTACCACCCAAGCCTGTCTCAATAATTGCAATATCTAGATTTTGCTGTGATTTTTGTTGAGCGAAATACCACCACATCGCTGCCGTGAAAACTTCAAACTGCGTTGGTGGAAACTCTGATGCGATCGCTGCATCAACTTGGTGCAAAGAATCTAATAAATCCTGATTACTAATCCATTTCCCGTTAATCGTAATTCGTTCGCGCCAATCAAGTAAATGTGGTGAAGTATAACGCCCGACGCGATAGCCTGCGGCTTGTAAAATTGACAACAAAAAAGCACAAACAGAACCTTTTCCATTTGTGCCTGCGACATGAATCACGGGAACTTGTTGATGGGGGGAGCCTAAAGTTTCGAGCAGTTGTTGAATGCGCTCTAGACCAAGGTGGATGCCAAATTTATCAAAACTGGCAAGATATTCTTCAATTGATGGGTTAACTAGCTTTGGATACATGAACTTCTAAGGCGTAGATTTTGCCTTGGGCATCAACTTCGGCAATATGTCTGCCCTGCATCGCGAATAGTTCACCACTATCACGCTTACCTGCGATCGCCCAAATAGCTTCTAGTCCATTCTCGGTCTTTCTGGTCGTCCAAACACGTTGCATCCCATAATAAGATTGAAAAAATTTGCGATATAGTTGTGCAATTTCATCTTTGCCAACTACTTTTTTTGCCCCCGATGGATGAACTTCGGCTTGCTCAGCGAATAACTCTACCAATTCGTTAAATGCTTTCTCGTCATCATTAGCGCGATCGGAAAGTTCAAAATATTGGTCTAAAATGGTCATATTCCTTTACCTCAGTTAATCTCAATCGCAAAACTTCATTAAATGAAACTAGACACGATTTATTGAAGTTTTTCTATTAGTCTTAGTTTACTTGTAAACATATGTTAAGGCTTGTTTTACAAAATTAGCTTCACCCTATTGGGCATAAAAAATCAAAAGATTTTACTTCGTAGCGCCTTCGGCGCTGTGAAGTAAAAAACTGGTTTTAAAGAATATTTAGAGCCCCAAAGCCAAGAACTAGAAATCCGATGATTCCCAAAAGTGTCTTTTGCAATCTACTTAATACGGGTTTAATCTCATAAGCTACTAATAAGCGATCCTTGACTAAATCCGCTTCTGGCTTTTCCCAAGTTTGTCCGTCATACCAGCCTGACTCTTCATAAAAAATCTTCGCACTGTCAAGCCTTTGCTTCACATGACTCCATCCTGACAGCAATAGCAACACTGGCAAAATTAGCCCTACAGCGCCGCCAATACTCGCCACACAGATAAATTGCCACAAATGTCGGCTTGGTGACTCAATACTCATCGCCACTGGCAAAAAAACAACTGTGAAACCTAGCCACAAGAGCAACAACACTCGCAAATACTGCGATCGCGCTAGCTTTGCCCAGCGATAAAAGAAAGCTTCCTTAAGCTCGACATATTCATTAAGTGGTTGTTGCTCTTTAGGAACTGGGCAGGTCATGAGTTATAAGATGATCAAATATTCTGTCAGTGTAACTCGTTTCAATGAATTTGAGCTATGACTAGACTTTCGGAAATTGGTGTTAGCCAGAAACTTGACTTTCTGCACCTATACATTATATATTGATCGTCAAATATTCATTTAGTGCTTGATTTAATTCAGGTCATTGTCAGGAATGTCCCAATAATGTCAATAGATGAGGTACTGCAAGTCCCTATCCATGAAACTTTTCAGAGCACTGTGCAGGGAGAAGGTTTTTGGATAGGCGCTTTAGTAGATTTTATTCGCCTTTCAGGATGTCCAGTTCGTTGTAGCTGGTGTGACACAGGCTACAGTGATGGAGGTCTTAACGCACCCAGAGAGATGAAATCATTCGCAGAATTACTCAAGGAATTACGATCTCCTAGGGTTGTGATTAGCGGAGGAGAACCGTTTATCCATAAGCAGTTACCGCAACTGGTACAAGCATTATTGGATGCAGACCGACAAGTTAATATTGAAACTTCTGGAGCTTTCTGGCAAGAAATTCCATCATCAGCTTGGATTACTCTTTCTCCTAAGCATCATCTTAGTCCATCCTACCCAGTCAAAGAGTTATTTTGGAGGCGTGCAAACGAAATCAAATTTGTAATTAGTACGGGGCAAGAATTGGAATTTTACAAGGACTACTTACTAATAGTGCAAGATTGTCCTATATTCCTACAGCCAGAATGGAATGTTCGCGATCGCGCTATTTCTATCATTCTAGAGCTACTTCAACAAAACCCAAATTACCGACTCTCTCTACAAACTCATAAATACATAGGTGTTGCATGACGAATGAATGGATTCTGGGTAAAGAGTTTCGCTTTGAAGCTGCCCACGAACTTCCTCACCATGACGGCAAATGTGCCCGATTGCATGGACATAGCTGGCGTGGAGTAGTTTACGTTAGTGGAACTGCATTGCATGAATCTGGTCCTAAAGCGGGGATGTTGATTGACTATGCTGATATTAAGCATTTTCTGAAACCTTTATTGGATGACTATTTAGATCATTATTTTCTTAACAAAACTACTGGTTTAGAGAACCCTACTAGTGAAGAGATTGCACGATGGATTTTTGAGAAACTTGAGAAACAAGGATTAGCAGGATTACTTGCTGTCCGAATTGATGAAACCTGTACTTCAAGCTGTGTGTATACTCTAACCCCTAGATCAAGTTTTCAGTTTATAAAGGAAAGTCATGCCATTAATATAGGATTACTTTCATGATTAAAACATATATTTCACTCCTAAGTAGGCACGCTTAATTAATTACACATCCTAACCTTACGGGTTGGGGTAATTTATTCAGCAAAGGCACTTATTATCAATTCACGAAAGTGTAGCAACACTTTGACAGATTATAACCCAAGCCCAGCAAGGGTTTTAATCTGTCAAATGGCTATAACATTTTATACTAGAGCTGAAATTCTTTCTTAAATTAGGAGATCATCATGACACGATCTAAAGCATTATGTGTTCTTAGCGGAGGGCAGGATTCAACAACCTGTGCTGCTATTGCTTGTCAACAGTTTGATGAAGTCCATGCAATTACATTTGATTATGGACAACGCCATGTGATTGAACTGGAAAGTGCGATCGCGATCGCTAAATCTCTTAACCTCGCGAGTCATGAAATTATTCAATTAGGTCCTATTTTAAAAGGGACATCTCCTCTAGTTTCAGACACCCCTTTGGAGCAATACGATTCCACAGAGGAATTGCCTGAAGGTGTTGAACCAACTTTTGTCCCAGCAAGAAATATTTTGTTTCTTACCTTGGCAGGAAATCGGGCGGCTGTACTTGGTATTAAAGATATTTTTATAGGGGTCTGTGAAGCCGACTTTGCAGGTTACTATGATTGCCGTCAAGTATTTATCGATTTCATGGCGAAGGCGATCGGAGAAGGTATATGGGGCAATCCTGATTCCTTTATCATTCATACTCCCTTGATGCAATTAACCAAGGCAGAGAGCGTCAATCTTGCAGTTGACGTATTAGGCGATCGCTTTGAGGAAATTCTTGCGCTAACTCATACTTGCTATGCTGGAATTAAGGGCGGTTGCGGTAAATGCCATGCTTGTCTGATCCGCGATCGCGGTTTTTCTCAAGCAGGAATTGAAGATCCAATTTGGAAATATCGTCAACCTGAACTCAGCCAAGAACAAACATGATCACCCATCATCAGAATGATTTTCGGATTATCTGCATTACTTCTGTAATTTCAGCTCTGGGTAGTTTAGATCAAAGAGAATCTTGAAAGCGTTGCAAAGCAACACTTTCAAGATTCTCTTTGGTTTGGGTTTGAGCGCAAAGCGCTGTAAGTGGCTGCTGAAACGCGCATTTCATTAACAAAAAAACAAATACACCGATCATGATTTAGCTGGCCAGCGACTTGATAGAGCATTTATTAATTTTTGATTTTCATGTTCCAGACGTACAGCCACTCGAAAGTAGCGATCGCCTAATTCAGGAAAACTCAGACAATCACGAATGAGAATTTGCTCATTTTGCAATAGTTCCTTTTGTAAAAGAGAACCCGCAACTTCAGTTTTTACTAATAGATAATTGGCAACATTTGGCAAGGGATTTAAACCAGCTATTTGCGATAAACCTGTAAATAGTTGCGATCTTGCTTCCGCAAGCCAAGTCCAAGTTTGTTGTTGAAATTCCTGATCTTCAAGTACAGCAATTCCTGCTGCTACCGCCAAAGCATTCACACACCAAGGATCGCGCCATTCTTGCCAACGCTGTAAACGATCAGGATGGGCGATCGCATAGCCAAGTCGTAAACCTGGCAAGCTATAAAATTTAGTCAGCGATCGTAAAATCACTAAATTAGGATGTAATGGAACTAAATCAATTAAACTTTGCTGCTGCTCTGGTGATAGAAAGTCCATAAATGCTTCATCAATTACAACTAGGGCAAATTGTTCTAGATAAGGCAAAAGACTATCCCTAGAAAATAAATAACCTGTAGGATTGTGGGGATTATTGATTAATATTCCTTTTGTATGAGAATTGATAATTGGGGGGGATTCTATCTTCAACTTTAAATCCTGATTGTCAAGTAGAAATGGATGCTTTTCTACTTGGCAATCAAAAGTTTTGAGAGCGCGATAATAATCAGTGAAAGCTGGCGTAAATAGAACTGTTGCCGATAGTTGCGAAAGATCGTGCCCCACCCAAGTTAATAGCTCCGCCACACCATTTCCCGCCAAAATCCATTCTGGCGATAATTGGTGAAACTTTCCTAAAGCTTGTCTGAGCAATATATATTCGGGATCAGGATAATGATTTAGCTCAGTTAAGTGAGATTGAATCGCCGCGATCGCAGATTGAGGGGGACCAAGAGGATTAATACTTGCCGAAAAATCTAAAATTTGCTCTTGCTCAATACCAGCAAGACTCGCCGCCCATTGACGATTTCCCCCATGTGTTGGACGTTCGCGATCAGTTACTTGCATAGGTTTTATATTAGTTGATTTGAATTCATTATTAATTTACGATCCTTATTCACACAACTTACAGGAATACAGGTTAAGCTAGGATTAATCATCGCTTCTTACGTCACAATCTATGCTACGAATTGTCACCCAGAGAACTGAAGCAGAATCCGAAATTAAGCGGATTTGCGATCGCATCTATGACGATCAGATGATCCATAAAGAAGCCACCGTCACAGAAATCATTCAAACGATTAGGCGCAAAGGCGATAGCGCCCTTTTGCATTACACCTCAGAGTTTGACGGACAAGACTTTACGGCGGCTGAACTGCGTGTAAGTGGATCAGAACTTGATGCTGCTTATCAGCAAGTCAAAGGCGGACTGCTTAAAGCAATCGAATTAGCGCATCAGCGTATCGAAGAATTTCACAAAATGCGTGTACCCCAAAGCTGGGTGCACTTTGGCGATAAAGATGTGGTGTTGGGCAAGCGCTATACACCTGTTGACTCGGCTGGTATTTATATTCCTGGGGGGAAAGCCGCCTATCCAAGTACTGTTTTGATGAATGCCGTTCCTGCAAGAGTAGCAGGGGTGAAAAAGATTGTGATGGTTACACCACCAGGGCAGGAACGTACGATTAATCCTGCGATTTTAGTAGCAGCACAGGTGGCGGGGGTCGAAGAAATTTATCGCGTGGGTGGAGCACAGGCGATCGCGGCTTTGGCTTATGGGACTGAAACCATCCCCAAGGTTGATATGATCACAGGACCAGGCAATATCTATGTCACTCTTGCCAAGAAACAGGTATTTGGCAGGGTGGGGATCGACTCGATCGCAGGACCTTCTGAAGTTTTGATCATTGCTGATGCTAGTGCTAATCCTACTTATGTAGCTGCTGATATGCTAGCCCAAGCCGAACATGACCAGATGGCAGCTTCGATCCTAATTACCAATGATTCCCGCCTTGCTAATCGTGTTAGCGAAGAAGTGAATCGCATGTTAGAAAGTCATCCGCGTCGCTTGATGACAGAGAAAGCGATCGCTCATTATGGCTTAATCGTTGTCGTCGATAGTCTCAAAACCGCCGCTGAGCTATCCAATCAATTTGCGCCCGAGCATCTAGAACTCGAAGTTGAAGAGCCTTGGCAGCTAGTTGATCAAATCCGTCACGCGGGGGCGATTTTCATCGGACATGCCACGCCTGAAGCCGTGGGTGACTATCTAGCGGGACCAAATCATACTTTGCCAACCTGTGGTGGGGCGCGTTATTCATCGGCACTGGGGGTCGAGACTTTCATCAAGCATTCCAGCTTAATTCAGTACAGTCCTGAAGCCTTGAAGGAAGTATCGGGTGCGATCGCCTTACTCACCGAAGCTGAAGGCTTACCATCCCACGGTGATTCGGTAAGATTACGACTACAAGATTTGTAAAATTTTGGTATTTGTATGGATATTTTGATTGAGTCAACTAGTAGGTTTGAGCAAGATCTTTCCAGTGTGAGTGAAGGCGAGAAAGATATTGCTATTCAAAAAATCAATGACTGTGCTGCTCTTTTTCCTGAGCATAAGATCAACGCATATCGTAAGCTAAGGCGCTTACCATTAAGTATTAGTGGTTATGATTCCTCACTATATACAATGCAAATTTCTCCAGAATCAAGAATAATTTTAACGGTTGACGAAGATCCCATCTTTGATCAAGTGATCTTTACTCTGTTTGGGGTAGCTAATCGGGATGATTTTAATAAAGCCTATCAAGTTGTGGTTGAGTCCTTGTATAAAGATCTGCTTCGTCAAGAATTAGAAGTGGTTCTGGCTTCGTAAATTTAATTATGGCTCAAACCCTTACTCTCTATGACGAGCATGGCATCATTTACGAAGCGATGAAGATTTTGCCCACCAATGCACTCAAAATTTGTTTTCTGGAAGCCTTGGCAGAACTTGAAGATAATGAGTGTCATCGAATGCGGAAATTCCCCAAGACAAGACTGCATAAAGTGACTGGTGTAAAGCAAGCCATTTATCGGGCTGATATCGATAAGGTCTCTGGTTGGCGTATTCATGTGCAGTACATCAATCATCAAATTCACCTTAAGGACATTATTGAAGGTCAAAAACATGACAACGTAATTGAAATCATTAAGTCCAAAAAGGCAAGATACGAATAGTAAAGAACCCCACGCGCTCGCGCGTGGGGTTCTTTACTAAAATCCCATTACCTTGGCAACACTCGTAATGTCTGGCGCTATGCCTTTGTGTAATTTAGATTCGGCACAGGCGATCGCAGTGTCAGGATCTTTTATTCCATTACCTGTTAAGACGCAAACAATCGTTGCTCCTGAAGGAATTTGATCGCTTACTTTCAGCAAACCAGCCACCGAAGCCGCACTTGCAGGTTCACAGAACACACCCTCTTCACCTGCTAAGAACTTGTAGGCTGACAAAATCTCAACATCAGTGACACTATTAAAAGCCCCATCGCTTTCTTCTCTTACCCTGAGAGCCTTTGCCCAGTTGGCAGGATTACCAATTCTGATCGCCGTTGCGATCGTTTCGGGCTGATCAAAAATTTTGCCTGTTACTAACGGTGCAGAACCAGCAGCTTGAAAACCCATCATGCGAGGCAATTTTGTAGCCTTACCTAACGCATGGTACTGCGAAAATCCCATCCAATAGGCAGTGATATTTCCTGCATTTCCCATGGGAATACAGAGCCAATCAGGAGCATCACCGATCGCTTCTACCAGTTCAAAGGCAGCCGTTTTTTGTCCTTCTAGACGATATGGATTGACAGAGTTAACGAGAGTAATTGGGAATTTCTCAGACATTTCCCGCACAATTTCTAGAGCTTGGTCAAAGTTGCCATCGATCGCAATTACTTCTGCTCCATAAATTAATGCTTGACTCAATTTACCAAGCGCAATTTTGCCATCAGGAATTAATACAAATGCTTTTAGCCCACCCCGCTTAGCGTAGGCTGCGGCCGCCGCCGATGTATTACCTGTACTGGCACAAATTACTGCCGCCGAACCAGCTTCCTTAGCTTTAGAGATCGCCATGGTCATGCCACGATCTTTAAAGCTACCAGTAGGGTTAAGCCCATCATATTTGAGTAAGACTTTGATATTTCGTCCGAGCCTCTGGCTCAGAGCGATCGCAGGAATAAGGGGAGTATTGCCTTCATGCAAAGTTACGATCGGGGTCTGGTCTGTAACTGGCAAATAATCCGCATAGCGACATATCAGTCCGGGCCAACCATGAGGAACTGTAGAGGCAGGGTAAAGATCGAGACGAGTATCAATCACGCTTTCTTAGTGTCTACAAAAATTTATAATTTATTAAACCTAGTTTAGCCCCTGTTTAACCTTTAGTCGAAGCGATCGCCAAAATATCGATTTAGTAAGCTCTCAACCTGCGACGACTTAACATAGCTATGGTGATCCTTATTAGGCATGATTACCAAATTAGGTGCTTGTTTGCATCGCTTCTGGCATCCTGTTTTTTGGATTTGGACGCGATTACTTAAGCCGCGATCGCGTAGTTCTTCTTCCAAGCGCTGATAAATTTCTTTGCCACCACTTTGCCAACAGTCTGATTTTTGGCAAATCAAAATACAAGCTAAATCATTCTTTTTCTTCAATTTTATCTAGCCACAAGTACCTTATCCCCAAAACCTATTCCGCCCGCAGCGCGGGCGGAATAGGTTTTGGGTTTGTATATTCTTAGCTACTTATAGTAATCCTAAATAGTTTGTGGGATTGTTCACCTTTAGTGAACAATCCCACAAACTATAAATTATTTTTGTAAATACTTTTTGAAGAAGTCAAGAGTGTATCCAATTTCCAAAACTTGGTTGCTACGTTTGCTAGAGCCGTGACCTTCATCGGGGAAAATGACGAGTTGCGAGGGAATTTTTTTCTGCTCTAGAATTTTTTGGATTTGGATTGCTTCGCCAACAGGAACACGCGGATCGTTAGCACCTTGGATAATTAGTAAGGGAGCTTTGATGCGATCGCTATAGGTTACAGGCGATAACTCAATTAGAGCCTCACGATCCTTGACAGGATCACCATATTCACTGATGCGGAGAATGCGACGATAGGGTGCGGTGTTATTTAAAAAAGTAACTAGATTGCTAATCCCCACAATGGATACACCTGCATCATAACTACCTGCAAATTTGGACATACCGAGTAGAGCAGAATAGCCACCATAGCTGCCGCCAACGATACCGATTTTGGGCGTGATTCCATTAATTTGCCAGTTTTTGCGAATGTAGATTGATGCGTCTTCGATGTCAGTAATGACTTTGAGGCGATCTCGTCCATTATCGGCATTCAGCCAAGTTTTACCATAGCCATCACTGCCACGCACATTCGGATCAACAAATATAAATCCTGCATTCACGAATAACTGCGCATAACGATTGAAACCTGCGGTACTCTGTCCTTCTGGTCCCCCATGAAAATGGACAATGACTGGACATGGTTTTTCAAGGGGATTTTGAGCATTAGTTTCGCATTGAGGAGATCTATATACAAACATCGGAATCGATGTGCCATCTCTGGTTGTGTAGTTCTCAAGTTTAGCTGCGGCAAACTTGCTAGTATCAATTTCGGGAGTGCTAGGCAATACCCATTGGGTGAGTTTCTGGGTTTCCCAATCATATACATAGCTCAGGCGAGGCGCTTTGGCGGTTTCGACACCGATGGTTGTAAAGCGTCCGTTGCGGGTAGTAGTGCCTGTGTAAATATGATCGGCGTTGATAAAATCTGGAAACTTAATTTGCTCGAAGGTGTCGGCTGCGATCGCTTTCAAACGGGTGTAACCACCATCATTAATCGAGTAGAGAATCCGTTGGCGCTGGTCATCAATCTCAAAGTTAGACACATCCGCCTTTAGCTCTGGCGTGATCGGAGTAAATTTTTTGTCTTTGTAATGATAAAGGCGACGAAATTCACTAAATTTTGGTGTTAATACGAGGTATTCATCAGCTTTTACGCCGTAGCTAATACTGTATTCTTGCTGCTCATTCTGACCAATCAGAGGAGTGGTTTGCCTAGTTTTGACATCGTATTCGTAATATTCTTGCGATTGGCTACCTGTGGCTTTGGCAAAGAGAAACTTTTCGCGATCGCCTGTTTGTGGATTCACATACACATCAGCAATCCACCAAATACCATCACCACCAGAAATTTGCACTTTCTTTTTGGATTGCAAATCATAGCGATAGATCACAACAGAGTCTGGTTTGATATCGTTAGCACTAAAATAAATCGTGCGAGAGTCATTTCCCACATATTGCAGTGAAGTTCGCACACCTGCTTGATGCTGAATTAACTCTAATTCACCACCCTTAGTCGATTGTAAATATAGCCCTGGATTTTCTTCGCCTTGGCGATCGCGTGACAGGATTAAATATTTTCCATCTGGAGTCATGCCTGAAATGGTGGTAGCATCCTGTCCGCCTGTTACTTGCACAGGAAATTTTTGCGCTCCATCCAATCGCCATACTTGCACGGTTCCCGTAATTCCCCATGTAAAGAACATCCGCTTCCCGTCGGGTGTCACCATGCCCATCCCTGGCGATCGCACATCCAAGATGGATTCAATTGGTCTCGTCACCGTTGGCGGTAATGGCGTAGGCGCATAGCGTTTGAGGATTGCAGGGTCGAGGCTCTCTTTACCTAGTCCTGTATATTGAGCCACCGCAGGTGAAGTTGAGAATGCCAAGCTAGCAAGAATAATTGGAAAAATTAGCGATCGCTTATTCATAAATTTAGATTAGTTAAATTGATTAGATGGAAAATAATTTAGATTGGCGATCGCGTATCTTGTTGATCGCGGAGGGTATGAAAATCTTTGTCAGGATTCCATTGAATCGCACCATCGCGACCTGTATAAAACACTCTGATTTTATCTTCATAAAGTTGATTGACCATCGCTTCCACAACGCTAGTTGCAGAAGCGATCGCAATTTTAGGACTGATCGCTTTTAAAATAGCTGGTTCTATTTGCCCACCTGTCCACCAGAGTATATTCGCAGATAGTTTGGGAAGTAGATCTTTTTGGGTAGCGATCGCTTGTAAAGATTTTGGATCGGCATTAGGCAGTAAGAGCCATGTAAGTTCACCCGTTTTGATTTTTAAGACATCAGGGGATTGATTGAGTAATTGAATATCTACTTGGTTATTAATCGTTAAGGTTTCGCCAACTTTGAGAGAAGCAAGAGGAGTTTTGGCACTAGCGAGGGCTTGTTGGAGATTTTGATAAGGTTTTGGGGTGACACCAAGACTGATATCTCGAAACTGAGCGATCGCAACTGAGCTAGATATTAGAGTATTCCAGCCATCGCTGACATCAGGCTGCGTATCGGTGGATATCGCCCAATCAATGCGATTGACACCAAGCTTTTGTAAAAAAGGTTGCAATGTAAAACTGGCAAATTGCTGATCGCCGCTATTGATTAGTACCGTTTGATTTTGGTTTTTGATCAACATAATCGGGACATCGTTAAAGGCTGGCAATGTCACTTGAAAGACATTGGCTTGAGCGATCGCATTCGGGACAAACAAAACTACGCAAGCTAAAACAAAAGCGATCGTCCAACGCTGCATTTTGCCAAACCAAGGCACTAACCAAATCGCCATAAACAAACCATAGGCAATTAACATTTGCCAGAGATTAATTGTGCCGACACTAGTACTAGCATTAGGCAAAGTATTAACCCATTGTGCGAGGTCAATCGTCCAATGAAGCAAGGGATAGAGGAGCCAAGCGATCACTGCACCAATTGGCACAAAAATAATTCCTAAAAGTCCGCTAACAATGCCGCCATAGGTTGATATCGAGACTAATGGCGTAGTAAAAACATTAGCAAGCAAGCTATAGGGAGAAAGCTTACCAAATACTATTAGTTGTAAAGGCAATGTCCAGATGTAGGCTGCGATCGGTACAGAGAGTAATTCGGCGATCGCAGGTGGTAGCCACTCTAAACGATCAGAAATTGAGCGCGAGGTGGTGATTAAACCGAATGTGGCAAGAAAACTAAACTGAAATCCTAAATCCCAAATCCAAAGCGGTTGATATAGCAATAACAATACGGCGGTAACGATTAGACCGATTACTGGACGGCTTCGGCGTTGCACCACTAACCCAATCAAACTGCCGAAGCCAATGACCACAGCCCGTAAAATCGACGGACTAGCCCCCGTCAGCAGCAAATATCCACCTAAACAAAGGCTCCCAATCACAAATTGCAGCTTCAGTGATTTATTCCGACTCAGAGCGATCGCCGCACCTAGTACCAATGTCACCTGAAAGCCTGAAGCCGCCAGTACTGCTGCTAATCCCGCCTGAATAAAAGCATCCTTCAGATCACTTGGCAAGTCTACCGCCCGACCACCCAAAACCAACGAGCTAAGTAATGCCCCCTCTGGTACACCTGCCCCCATCACATGGGCGCGGACAATCCGACTGACAAACCACCATTCACCAAAGCTAGGCGCATCACCTTGTTCTATTAGCGATCGCCCACTCATGCCCGCAAATACACCCTGACGCGCTAAATAGGATTTAAAATCAAAGGCTCCAAAATTATCGGCGCGATTTGGCAAATACAATCTTCCTGAAAGCTCGACTGCTTGTCCTGAGCGTAAACCTGTCACCTCGATCAATGGCACAGTTACATACAATTTGCCCGAAGCTGCTACAAATTTACTAGATTCATCAGGTTTTGCTTCAGCATTGCCGGGATTCGTCGTAGGCGTTTGAGTAAGATCTTTAATGTTTAATTTTCCAGAGGTATTGATCTCTCTCACCTCTAGCAAAAACTTTGCCCGCTCACTTCGAGTCAAGCTAGGCGATTCGATTACCTGTCCTCGCACGATCGCATTAGACAACGGTGCATACTTGGAAATATCTTCGGCTTGAGGCTGGGGTGTGCGAATTTTGACATAAAAGCAAGCTAAAACAGCAATTAAAGTTGCTAGCAGATAAACCCAGCGTTTTGGACCTAAGCGCCAAATGGCAGGAACCGCTAACGACAAGACAAAACCGAGACACAAAACCACTATAAAACCTGTCCAGTCTGGTAAAAAACTGGCATAGGCTCCTGCCACAAAAAACAAAGATAAAACTAAAACAACTTGCGATTTCATTTGCTCAGATTAGATCATCGCCATAGATGTTCCGAATTGCGCGATCGCTAAATTCTGAGGGTGGGCGATCATTGCTCCAAGCCCACCAGACTGCTTGGCACTCACAGTGATAAAACTCTTGCCACTTGCGTTGATGATTTTCAGTATAAACAGGCGATCGGCGGTTAATCCACACAGCTTTAGCTTTGCTTGGGGGCTGTCCACATTTAGGACAACAAAACCCATTAGCATGTGTAGCCTTTTCGACCCACTCTGGAGGTATTGGATTAAAAGCATCCATAAAAATGATTAGGTAACGCGACTTTGCGATCGATATTTCTAGAGATTCTGCTGAACTTATGTTGCTTTAAGTTAACGCAAGATTACCAATAAATGTCTTACATTGCTATAGCTCCACAATTCTGGGCTATGGGAATGTAAGTTTTGTTTACCCAAAAGATAAAATGATATTTTTACTTAAGGCAAAACCACAAAGAGGGTTGCGGCGCAAGTACCGCAACCCTCTTTGTGGTTTTGGGAGAATTAGGACTTACACAAAAGAACTAAATGTAGGGGCAATACATGAATTGCCCCTACTATGATGAAATACAGGTTTTAAATCATTTTTGCGTAAGTCCTAATTTATAACTTTCTGATAACTTTCTGATAACTTTTGGGTAGTGACAACAGATATATGTCCGCGTTATCGTATTAATGAAATTAACTCAGTTAGCTATTAATTCAGTTAATTTATATAGTTTCGTATGTATCCGTTGTCTTTAAGAAATTGATGTTGGGGGAATCCAACTTAAAATTTGGGGGGCAGGAAAGTAATGCAATTTAATTTTAGTTACGCACAAGGCTTATCCCAGATTCAGATGACTGCTTTTGAGATGGCTGGCAAAATCTGGTCTTCATACTTGACCGACAACGTGACCATCAATATTGCTGTTGATATCCAAAAAGACTTTGCTGGCAATACCATTGCTGGCGCTATTGCTCGTTCTAACGATTATTCGTTTAGTACCTATGCTAATGCCCTTAAAAATGATGCTGATCCCACCAATACCGATCAAACAGTAGTTAGATCACATACCGTTCACTTGAAGCATCAATATTTTAGGAATAAATTTGATCTGCCACTTAATAAAACCCTGCAATCATCCCCTCCATTAAAAGTAAAATCCTTTGCTAGCGAGTATTTTGGATTTGCTGTATCATTTCACATTCCGAGTTTGGAATTGCTGGAATAAGTTGATAAAAGATCATGTCGTTCAATCATCTGAATCCGCTACGCAGACTAAATAAGAGCTTGATTCGAGCCGTAGAGAAAGTCCAATCGAGCATATTTACGGCTCCCATTTTGATCGTTACTCTAGTTATTTTGGTACAGGTATTTGGTGCATTTCAATTACTAGAGTTAAGGTTCTTAGACAAACTCTTTGAGTTCCGAAATGCTGAAAGTTTAGATCCTAAAATTGTTATTATCACTTTTGATGATGATGACATTGCCAAAATTGGAAAGTGTCCTTTTTCGGATGCTGTAGTGGCGAATCTAGTTACTACAGTCAAATCAGGCAATCCGCGCGAATGGGTTTAGATGTTTATCGAAACCTCCCAGTAGAGCCAAGATTTGAAGAATTAAAAAGAGTTTAGTGATAGTTATAGCCATCGCGAAGTTAGCAAAACCCAAAACAAAAGTGGCGGCGCTTCGCGCCGCCACTTTTGTTTTGGGTTTTATTTCCTAAGTAAACCGTTCATTGCTATAAAACAGATTTTTAAAATATGAATTGCTTTGGCTAGACAGTAGTTGCATTAAAATGTAAATATTTAGGCTAAGATGTGAAGGTTTGTTACAGATTTTTGATAGTCCTACCAAAGTTAGTGAACCGTGCCAGCTTTACCGTCTGAACCAAATTATCGCTGGAGTCGTGACAACTACTCTGAATTCGCCCGCAGCATCGACATTTGGCGAACAGTCCTGACCTTTTCGTGGATGGTTTGGATCGATGGCAAAAAATGGAGCTATGTAGGTGGCAAGAATGAAGCCAAAGTCAAAAAGCGTACTCGCAAACGCGCTGTTTGGCTACGTGAGTCCATGCTTCAATTGGGGCCAACCTTTATCAAGGTCGGTCAATTACTCTCTACTCGCGCCGACATTTTACCTGCGGAGTCAGTAGAGGAGCTATCAAAATTACAAGATAAAGTTCCCGCCTTCACAGCCACCAAAGCACAACAAATCATTGAGTCAGATTTAGGCAAGCCGATCGCCGAAATGTTTGGTTATTTCGATCCGATCCCCCTTGCGGCAGCAAGTCTTGGACAGGTGCATAAGGCGCAATTGCATACAGGCGAAGAAATTGTCGTCAAAGTCCAACGGCCGGGATTATTAAAATTATTTGCGATCGATTTAGGAATTCTTAAGCGAATCGCGCAATATTTTCAAAATCACCCTAAACATGGGCGAGGACGCGATTGGGTGGGCATTTATGAGGAATGCAGCAAAATTCTTTACGAAGAAGCCGATTATTTAAATGAAGGTAAGAACGCAGATACCTTTCGGCGTAACTTCAAGAGCGATCGCCGTATTATGGTTCCGCGTGTGTATTGGCGCTATGCTTCACGGCGGGTACTGACGCTGGAGTATATGCCAGGAATCAAGGTTAGCAATTATGGGGCACTGGAAGCCGCTGGCATTGATCGCACAGTTATTGCTCGAATTGGTGCAGAAGCCTATCTAGAACAACTACTCAATCATGGCTTTTTTCATGCCGATCCTCATCCCGGAAACTTAGCGGTGACTGGTAAAGGTGAATTGATTTTCTATGATTTTGGGATGATGGGGCAGATCCAATCAATTACCCGCGAAAAATTATTAAAGACTTTCTTCGGGATCGCTCAAAAAGATGCAGAAGCAGTAGTTAATTCCTTAATCGAGCTGGGCGCTTTAGAAGTTACAGGTGATACTGGTCCAATTAGACGGTCTGTGCAGTACATGCTAGATAACTTCATGGGGCAGCCGATGGAAAAACAGTCGGTTGCTGCCATCAGTGATGATTTGTACGATATTGCTTATGACCAACCATTTCGATTTCCCGCCACATTTACCTTTGTCTTAAGAGCAATTTCTACGCTTGAAGGTCTAGGTAAAGGACTCGATCCTAATTTTAACTTTATGGAAGTAGCCAAACCCTACGCAACAAATCTTATGGAAAATGGTAGTTCTAAAGAATCAGGAAATTTGTCTACAGCTTTCTTTGGTGAGTTAGGTAGGCAAGCCGCACAGGTTAGTAATACTGCGATCGCTTTACCCCGTCGCATTGATGACACCCTCGCCAAGCTCGATCGCGGAGATATTCGGGTTAGAGTCAAATCGCAAGAAACTGATCGCTTATTACGGCGATTAAGTAATGTGGGTATAGGTGGAATTTATGCTTTGTTGGGCGCAACTAGTTTATTGTGCGCCACACTTTTATTTGTGAATGGCGCACAGATCCCCGCTTTGATGGCTGCGATCGTAGCAGGGCTGTTTGTCTTAGTTTTATTACGGTTGCTATCAAAAATCGATCGTCCTGAAAGATAATCCATATTTCCGTTTTTCGATGACTTTGAAATTGGTTTCATAGTGAGCATCTGCTACAACATAGAAAAACTAAAATATGGATTGTTTGGATATTTCTGTAGATTTTGCCTGTGAAGGGTAAACTAAAGATTGCTGTAGCAAAACTGGTCAATTCAATACGTCGAGCCGAACCACCTAACATGAAGCGTCTATTTGCGGGAGCAACCGATACTGGCTGCGTCAGATCAGCCAACCAAGATTCTTACCATATCGACCCTGAGGGACGATTTTTTGTCGTTGCTGATGGAATGGGAGGACATGCAGGCGGTGAGGTAGCAAGCAAGATTGCTGTCGATTCCATACGCGCATGTTTAGAAGAACTTTGGGATGTAAAAATAGACACCCAAACACTAATGCAAGATGCGATTAGTAAAGCAAATCAAGCAATTATTAACGATCAAGCTGCTAATCCTGTGCGATCAGATATGGGCACAACTATCGTCGTATTACTATTTCGAGATGAACAGCCTTGGTACTCCCATATTGGTGATTCGCGGTTATATCGATTGCGCGGCGCAAAACTTGATCAAATCAGTGAAGACCATACATGGATTGCTAGAGCAATTCAAACAGATGTTGTCAACCCTGAAGAAGCTAAAAGCCATCCTTGGCGACATATGTTGCTGCAATGTCTGGGACGTGAAGATGTTAAAGCAACCGCAGCTCGTGAAATCGAATGGCAACCAGGCGATCGCTTCTTGATCTGTAGTGATGGTTTGACTGAAGAACTCAGTGATGATCGAATTGCACACCATCTCAAGGGCATTCGTAACTGCCAACAAGCAGCTCAAACTCTGATCGAATCAGCTAAATTACGCGGCGGTCGCGACAACATCACTGTTGTGATTGTTTCTAACGAACTAAATCAAAACTCTCAAGACGATTAGTTAAAATCAAGAAACAAATTTTTATTGGCGCGGCGAAGCCGCACCAATAATTTAAATTGCAGAATCCTAAAAGCTCTGTAAAGCATTATGAATAGCTTTCGTAGAATAGTCTTTTTAATTTTGCTGACTCTTGCATTAGCCGCAACCATAGGCATGTCAGATGTCAGTTTTTTTGCGGACTCGGAAACAAAATCGAGCCTAGCTGATGAAGCTTGGGGACAGGCTGGCTCGATCGCATATCAAGCGGCCTCTAGAACCATGCGTTCAAAGAATGGCGAAGGTGTACCTTTGGACAATGTTCAGAAGCGTTATCTTAGGAGATATTTTATTGATTACATTGATCGTGTGCAGGTCATTTATAACGCCCAAATGATGGATCGTTGGGTATTGGGTAATGTCGCTGTCCATTTTGGTCAAGTTGAGACAATCGCCCAAACCTATTGCGATCGCATTTATCTGCGAGATGGTTTCAAGCCCGAAGACCCCCGACAACTATCAATTTTGGCTCACGAAATGGTGCATGTGCGCCAATGCTTTCAAAATGGGGGGCTAGACCAATTTGGCTATCAATATTTTGTGGAATATAAACGAGCCCAGCAAAAGTACGAAAATAATCTCATGGAAAGAGAAGCTTACGATTTACAAAATCGTTTTGCTAAAGCTAATTTATAAAAGTAAAGAGCAGCGCTTCGCGCCGCCCTTTACTTTTATGATTTTAAGCATGAAGTAACGTTAAAATTGTTAACGTTACTTCATGCCTTCGCCGTTTTGTATACTCGACCCTTAGCTAATCTCATCGAACAATTGCAACGACTGCCAGGTGTTGGGGCGAAAACTGCTCAACGCTTATCGCTTCATATTCTCAAACGCCCCACAGAAGAAGTTGAAGCTCTTGCTCAAGCATTAATTCAGGCTAAGCAACAGGTAGGTAGTTGCACCATATGCGGTCATCTTTCGGCAGAACCAATTTGTGAAATTTGCGCTACTCCTAGCCGTGATAATGCCTTAATTTGTGTAGTCGCGGACTCCCGTGATCTGATTGCTCTTGAAAGAACTCGCGAATATCGTGGGAAATATCACGTTCTTGGAGGATTAATCTCGCCAATGGACGGGATTAGTCCTGATCAACTGAATATCCAAAGTTTAGTGCGGCGCGTCAGCGGCAACAAAGTCTCTGAGGTGATTATGGCGATCGCGCCCAGCGTTGAAGGTGAAACTACGACTTTATATGTGGGCGGATTATTAAGACCCTTTACAAAAGTTACGCGAATTGCCTTTGGCATTCCGATGGGTGGTGATTTAGAATATGCAGATGAGGTAACTCTTGCTAAAGCGATCGAGGGCCGACGCGAATTAGATTTTTAGATTATTAAGATACTTACCAAAAGGGTGAGTATCTTAATAATCTACGGAAATATCTTGTTGCATATTGTTCCATCAAGCAGATAATATTTTGCTGATTCGCAACGCATTAATAATGATGATTAACCAATTCCCTAGCAAAAGTTCTATGACAGCTTTAACTGGGTTAATTGGCTCTGGATGCATGATTTTTGGAGTGCCATGCTTACCACCAATCAGCTCCACTCCTGCGCCTAAAGAACCACAAGCGATTTTAGTGTTGGGGGGCTCTCCCACCCGCGAAAAATTTGCTGCTCAGTTTGCTTTACAACATCCACAACTCCCGATTTTTGTATCATCAGGTAGTCCTGAGGAATACGCTGAATATGTGTTTGATCAAGCTGGGGTAAAACGCGATCGCATTCACTTAGATTATCGTGCTGTCGATACGGTCACCAATTTTACGGTAATGGTGACTGAGCTTCAACAGCGCAAAATTACGGATGTGTATGTACTGACTTCGGAGTTTCATATGCCCCGCGCTCTTGTGATTGGCAAGATTATTTTAGGCAGTCGTGGGATTGAGATGCACCCTATCTCAATCCCTTCTAGTATTAAATCCGAGAATCCTGCCAAATCTCTGCGTGATGGTTTTCGATCAGTTGTTTGGCTAGTCACTGGATCGTAGTGATGCTACTAGATAAAGAGAGGTGGCGCATCGAGCCGACTCTCTGAAATATAATATAAGGTCATAAAAGCTGTATCGCTTGCACCGCAGGCGATATAGCTTTTATGGCTTTATATTTAATTGTACTTAGCTACTTATTACAAGCTTCTAAAAAAATTTTAAATTCTATTGCTCGAAAATCCCCTTCAGTGTTATCTTGGTAAAGCGCTAAAAAACGCACAGCGCCGGGATAGCTCAGTTGGTAGAGCAGTGGACTGAAAATCCACGTGTCACGAGTTCAAATCTCGTTCCTGGCATGTTAAACAAAAAAGAGTCCGCTCAGCGAACTCTTTTTTGTTTTTTGCATAAGTGAAGTGTAGTCATACTTTACTTAATTGGTATAAGATTCCAAAAGCTAAGTCATCACATAATTGATTGGAGAATGTAACCTTGAAAGGAATTTTGATTAGCTTTGGCATTATGGCAGTTGCTGTCCTAGTCATTGTAGTTGCTCAAATTACAGGCGGACAGCCAGCAGTTGCTAGTACTGGTGCACCATCTACAGGTGTACCAAATCAAACAGAAGTAAAAATAGCGGCAGCACCTTTAATTAGTATGAGTGATTCTGAAATCAAAGAAACTGGCACTGGTCTCAAATATAAAGTGATCACTGCGGGGACAGGTGCAACTCCTAAGAAGGGCGATACTGTAATCGTGCATTACACTGGTACGCTCGAAGATGGTACTAAGTTCGATAGTTCCCGCGATCGCAATAGTCCTTTTTCGTTCAAGCTTGGCGTTGGTCAAGTGATCAAGGGTTGGGATGAAGGCCTATCGATTATGCGTGTTGGCGATCGCTACACCTTGATTATTCCACCAGATCTCGGTTATGGCGCTCGTGGAGCAGGTGGAGTCATTCCTCCTAATGCGACATTAATGTTCGATGTCGAGCTACTGCGCATTTCTTAAATCATTCAATCTCCAAAAGCACTGCCTTTAGGTAGTGCTTTTGGGTTTATTAGGATCAATGTTATGCAGGGAAAGTTGAGTGCGATCGCTTTAATCACTATTTTGTTGAGCTTGCCTGTGCAAACATTGGTATGTGAGCGGATATGGGCGCAAGAGCAAAGCGATCGCAAGACACAATCGGCTCAATTACTCAACCAAGGACTTCGGCAATATCGTGGGGGGAGTATGAGGAAGCCTTTCAGTCTTGGCAAAGTGCCTTAAAGATTTATCAAGAAGTCAAAGACCGTGCTGGTGAAAGCAAGGTATTGAATAATCTGGGCATTGCTTACTACAGTCTTGGACAATTTACAAAGGCAGTCCCTTTATTTCAGCAACGTTTGACCATCTCTCGTGAATTAAACGATCGTCAGGCTGAAGCCTATGCCCTTGATAGTCTGGGGCTGAACTATATTCAATTAGGACAGTATAAACAAGCGATCGCTTTTTATCAATAGGACTTACGCAAAAATGCCCTGAAAGCCTCATTTTGCCGTAGTGGCAATTCATGAATTGCCACTACGGCTCGTTCTTTTGAGTAAGTCCTAATTTCTACATCTCTGCGAGAAGCTCAGTTAAGCATGATTAATCACAATATTAAAGAAGGCGCTGTGAATTATAATCATCCTTATTTTTGGTCGGCTTTTGTTCTGATTAGTAATAGTTTGTAATACCAATTCTCGAAAGTGTGGCTACACTTCTGTGAATTGGTATTATTCTATTCTTTCGGTGGAAAGGGAGTATATTGCCAAATTCCATCAAAGGTCGTCAGAATGGTGTGTTGATTGGGAAGTATCTTTAGATATATTTGCAGTTGTATAGGTTCCTTTAAAATCTATGCTGGACGTGATTGCAGGCGCTGGACTACTGTGCGACACATAGCGACCGATCACTTGAACGCGGCGATTGTTAAACCGAGTCAAATCCGACTTTGTTTTAACAATATCCAACTCTTCTTGCAGCACTTGAAAAGAATGATTAAAGCGATGGCTAGTCGTCGCTACGGCGGGTACGAACTTGAATGCCTCTTAAGGCTGTAAATCCTCCTGTTTCATAGCCTACATATTTAAATGATCGCCCTAAAACAGGCTTGGCAACTTGCGCTGTCATAAACAGATTAAATTCGATAGTTACGGGCTTGAGCGAGAGGGCGATCGTTCACAGTTTCGACGCTTAACACATCTCTTGGGCTAGCTTTTGCACCTAATTCTCCTTGGCGAACGACACCTGCGATCGTGATAATTTTACCGAGAGGCTGCCCCAAATGACCAAGCAAAGGCTTCTGCTCAAGATCGTTGACAGTACCCAAATAAACGAAGGTGGCGCTTCTCGCCACCTTCATTTATTTGGGTTTTATATCCTAAGCAAAACATTGCTATAGTTTTCGTGGTTGACTTTCTTAGCCTTTTTTAGAGGTTCCCTGTTGTAATTGCGCCTAAGCGATCGCCAAAAGGAAAAAATCTAATAGTCGCTTTACCAATCACATTTTCCTTGGGCAAAAATCCCCAAATATGCGAATCATTGCTGTGATTGCGATTGTCTCCCATCATCCAATAACAACCTTTTGGTACAGTCACAGTACGCATCATGTATTTAGGAGCTTCCGCAATATATGGTTCATCAAGAGGTTCCTCATTGCGATAGACTTTACCGCCTCGTACTGCAATGCGATCGCCTTCGATACCAATCAAGCGCTTGATATAAGCTTTAGTATTATCTTCAATAGCAGGGGACTTAGGCGGATAGAAAATTAAAATATCGCCGCGTTGGGGTTCTTGCCATTGCTGTGAGATCTTATCGACTAAGATGCGATCGCCTACTTGCAGAGTGGGCTCCATCGAGCCTGAGGGAATGAATCGTGGCTCCACAATAAAAGTCCGCAAAAATACTGCGATTGCAAGGGCTATAACAAAAATCCGAATGGTTTCACCATGTTGTTGCCACCAAGGTTTAATGGGAGATTGAGGATCTAACTTAATTTCTGTGGACATGTATCAATTTCTGTGAGAGGACAAATCTTTCTCCCTCTCTCCTTTTGGGAGAGCAGGGTGGTTTCATTTTCGGGAAGGGATAGGGGGAAGGGGATACAGAAAAACAAGTAGCCACAACAGTAAACAAATGGTCTGTTAAAATCTAAGCAAGACCAGACCATGAACTTTATAGAACAATTAAAGCAGATCCCAGCCCATCGGAAAAGCAAAGGTAATCGGCATCCACTTTTTCTAGTAATGAAAGTTTTATTTAGGACATAAAACCCAAATAAATGAAGGCGGCGCTTCTCGCCGCCTTCATTTATTTGGGTTTTGATTTGTCCTAGCCATCTCTTTCATTGCTATAGCAAACCCTGTAAGGGTTTTAAAACACAAAATGGCGTAGCCATTTTGTGTTTTGGTATTACAGATGTTATCCAATCAAACTCACCAAAAGAAAATTATTGAAATCATTGATTTCAATAATTTTCTTTTGGTGAGTTTGATTGGATTTGAGTGCAAAGCGCTGTAAGAGATCGCACTGAATGAACTAAGAGAGACTTAATTAAGCCCCTTGTTTTTCTATCGAAAGGGAATGATTTCCGCTTTTAAACCTGATTGAGCGAGTTTCTGTACTAGTTGATTTGCCGTGGTGCTCTCGCTATAGGCTCCCACTTGCATCATAGTTCTACCACTACGCGATAACCGAAATGCATCGGGAACAACCGTTTTTACCCGTTGAGTTACAGCGATGGAAGTAACTGGCACAACTACCCGATATTGGAAAGGCTTACCTGTAGTAGGATCGAGGGCGGGTGGTAAAGCCGCAACTCTAGGAGGAGTCTCAGGAACCCTATAGTCACGCTCAATGATGATTGTTGTTGGTGCAGTATTAGGATTAGTGGAAATTACAGGACTTGGCAATACTTGACCAGAGTTAGGAGGCTTGGCAGGTACAAATACTGTAGTCGGTGTGGGACGAGGA
Source organism: Pseudanabaena sp. M085S1SP2A07QC (assembly GCA_020404895.1). Taxonomy (GTDB): domain Bacteria; phylum Cyanobacteriota; class Cyanobacteriia; order Pseudanabaenales; family Pseudanabaenaceae; genus Pseudanabaena. Next base: position 102,645 of record JADBWK010000019.1, read on the forward strand.
TTAGATTGAATTGGAATAGGAGTGACCGTATTGGCTGGTGGTGATGGAATCGATGTTAATGGTGCAGGAGTGATAGAAGTCGCGATCGCATTGGTAATCGGAGAACTTGATGCTCTCAGATCCAGTAATCCTTTCACCCGCGATTGATTAATTTGATTGCCCACTGCCACTAAAGGAATAGTCGTAGCATTATTAATATCGAATTCACGATTGTTTCTGAAAGTATTATTTCCTAGCGAAACCGTTGTGCCAAGGTCAGGGCGGGGAGAACCATTGGAGCTACTGAGAACTACTAGCCCATTGCGCTGATTATCAGCGATCGCATTGCCTCTTAGAGTTGGTTGAGCCGTATTTGAAATAATAATTCCATCCACATTGCGAGAGATATTATTATTCGCTAAAAGAACTTGAGATTGCTGTCCAATCGACAGTCCAAAACCTGTATTCTCAAATTTGTTATCGCGAATTTCCCCTGTACTTGTGCCAAGTGCCGAAATGCCACTACCTTTATTATTTGTAAATAGATTGTTGCCAATGAAAGCATTAGCACTGCCTGTGAGAAAGATGCCATCGTGGGTACTGCTCACAAAACTATTGTTAGCAATAATGACATTTCGGCTGGATTCTAACCATAGTCCATAACCGCGTGGGTTGCTATTGGTAACTGTAATGCCTTCGATGCGAGAGTTGGTTGCGGCGGCGATCGCAATATTTTGACTTGCAAAAGTTGGACTGACAAAGCGCCCACCACCGCTAATTACTACACCATTTCCATTCGTGCTAGGATTACCTCGTAAGATTGCACCTTTAGGAAGTCTAATCGGAAAACTTTCGCCCGTAGTTTGGCTATATGTGCCATTACTTAATTGGAAAATCGTTCCTTCTTGAGGATTGGCTGCGATCGCAGCCGTGATTGTACGATAGGTCTGTGCATCATTACCTTGTGGAGATACATAAACAATCTTTTGTTGAGCAGTTTGCGCCCAAACAATAGAGGGTGTGACGAGTGATGCGAGAAAAACTATACTAATAAGACGAGGACAGGGAAACTTATTCATATTCAGACACCAACAAGATATCTAGCAAACATGTCTAACTAGACTAGCAGCAAGTTGCTTTTGTTTCATACAAAAAAAAGGAGGTGCAGCGCACCTCCTTTTTTAGATTTTTTGATTAAGCCGAAGTTACAGGCTCTTTGGCGAGAAACTTCTCAAGCTCGGAAATTGCTTCAGCATCAACCTTCTCTTGCATCGGACAGAACTTCGGTCCACACATCGAGCAGAATTCTGCGGTTTTATAAATATCCGCAGGTAAGGTCTCGTCATGATATTCCTTAGCACGCTCAGGATCGAGAGACAATTCAAATTGTTTGTTCCAATCGAAGTTGTAACGCGCAGTGGATAGCTCATCGTCGCGATCACGTGCATTAGGGCGATGACGGGCAATATCCGCAGCATGGGCGGCGATCTTATAAGCAATTAAGCCATTACGCACATCTTCAGCATTTGGCAAGCCAAGGTGTTCCTTTGGTGTGACATAGCAAAGCATCGCAGTGCCATACCAACCAGCCATTGCTGCACCAATCGCGGAAGTGATGTGGTCATATCCTGGGGCAATATCAGTCACCAAAGGTCCAAGAACATAGAAAGGAGCTTCAGAGCATTCTTCCATTTGTTTACGAACATTGAACTCGATCTGATCCATTGGCACATGTCCAGGACCTTCGACCATGACTTGAATATCATGTTCCCAAGCTCGACGGGTAAGTTGTCCGAGAGTTTTTAGTTCTGCAAGCTGAGCGTCATCGGAGGCATCATGCAAGCAACCTGGACGTAGCGAATCCCCAAGGCTGAAGGACACATCATGCTTCTTAAAGATTTCGATGATGTCATTGAAATGGGTATAGAGAGGATTTTGCTTGTGATGATGCAACATCCATCGCGCAAGAATACCACCACCACGGGAAACAATCCCTGTAAGACGATTCTTGACAAGTGGTAGATGCTCGATCAAAATCCCTGCATGGATGGTTTGATAGTCTACACCTTGCTCAGCGTGCTTCTCAATAATGTGTAAGAAGTCATCAGGTGTGAGGTTTTGCATTGTGCCATGCACGCTTTCGAGTGCTTGGTAAATGGGAACTGTGCCGATGGGAACAGGTGAAGCTTTGATAATCGCAGTCCGAATCACATCAAGATCGCCACCGCCAGTTGACAAGTCCATGACAGTATCAGCGCCATATTTGACTGATAAATGTAACTTCTCAACTTCTTCGTCAATATTTGAAGAGTTGGGTGATGCACCGATGTTGGCGTTGACCTTACATCGGAAGGCAATGCCAATTCCCATTGGTTCAAGATTTGTATGATTCTTGTTGGCGGGAATGATGGCTCGACCTCTAGCGACTTCAGCGCGTACCAGTTCGACGGGAAGATTTTCACGCCATGCCACATACTGCATCTCTTCGGTAATGATGCCTTGACGGGCACAGTGCATTTGCGTACCGCGATATTCTCCGCGCCTTGTAGGCGCAGAGGGGAGTTTTAAACCAACTGTCATGTAAATTTCCTCAAATAATGTGCTTTCCTACGCCGATGTCAATCGGTTCAGGTTCTAAGGATTTGCTCTCAGTCTGGTTTTCACAGACACTCCTAGCATCTTGAGATCATAGCACTGTAAAGCTAGTGCTTATAGGTAGAGATAAGCTGGACTATAAAAATTAACTATTGCCATCCAGCGCGTTGCGCTGAATTATAGTACAGATAAATTTTTGAAAGCGCTGCTAAGCGGCTCTTTCAAAAATTTATCTGTACTATAATTAGGCTGAAGACGCAAAGCATCTCTAATACCAAAACATAAAAGGGCGTAGCCATTTTGTGTTTTTAAAACCCTTACAGAGCTTGGGTTTTAATTCACAGAAGTGTTGCCACACTTTTGTGAATTGGTATAACCTATGGGGTTAAGTGAAATCAATATTGTCGTAAAGATCGGCTATTTGGATTTGCACATCTGCAAACCTTAGAGAAATCGTTACGGTTGGATCATCATATTCCGAAAATAGCCATTGATTGACCGCAGTTTTCACATGATGCTCTACACGGATACGATACTGATCAATTAATACATATTCCTGAAAAGTATTAATAGTTCGGTAAGCAGCAAATTTTTCACTGCGATCGTAGTTTTGGGTGGATCTAGACAACACTTCCGCAATAAAGCAAGGATTAGTAATCGTATCTTTACGACCGTCTTGCATTTCCAAAGGTTTTGGTGCAACCATGACATCAGGATAGGTATGGATCTTAACATCAGGAATCCAAAGCCGCTGATCGGCTGAAAATAGACGGAAAGGTTGACCACGCAGGGCAATTTTGACGATTGACAACAAATTTACGGCGATTTCAGTATGGTTTGGTGTTCCACCAGTCATTGGAATAATTTCTCCATTACGGTATTCGTTGCGAGTTTCTGACGCTATTTCTAGCTCTAGGTATTCGTCAACGGTGTAAGTTTTCTTGGCAAGTTGAGTAACCATGATGTTTTACCTGCGATCGCGTCCCGATGAAATTTGTTTGAAATATGGCTTGTTAGAGTTAAGACACTCTTGCAATTCAGGCGATCGCTCTGTGCTTACATTACCTTCACGCTTATAGACTGATCCCTCACGCACAAAGCGTCCAACTAATTTACCAAAGGTAATCTGATCTCTTTTGAAAGCATATTGCTGAATGGCAAGATTTTTTACGCCTTGCAATGTATAAACTTCATAATCAAGCCCTGTCAGATAGCGAGGAATCTTGATATTGAGAGAGGCAATCATTGCACCATTGGGTGAGGAGCCACTATAACAATAGCGATCGCTCTCACTTGTCTGACGAAGCTTCAGTATCAAGGGAATTATTAGCAGTTTCATGTGTAGCAATGATCGCTTGAGTCATGATGGATTCCTACGATGAGCGATATCGTAATAGTATAGCAATTCGTCAGAATCACAGATTAGACGGATTATGGGATTGCACAGATTTTAATTTTTCGTAATCCATAGACTCATCCGCAGCACATAGCGCTGTAAAATCTGCTAATCTGCGAAATCCTTCAATCCATATAATCCGTGATCATGATTAGTTTAGTAACGGGCGCAACTAGCTCAGGTAAAAGTGAATGGGCAGAAAATCTAGCAATGCGATCGCAAAAAAATGTAATTTATATCGCCACAGCAACTCGTTATCCCGATGATGCGGAATGGGAAGCCCGTTTACAGAAACATAGCGATCGCCGTCCTGAGAATTGGCAAACTTTAGAAGTCCCAATTGCTTTAGCAACAAGTATTTTAGAGATTAATGGTGATGCTTATATTCTGGTAGATTCCCTTGGTACTTGGTTAGCAAATCTTTTGGAAGAGGATGAACTAGCTTGGAATAAAATAGAAGTAGAACTCTTACAAGCAATTCAAGCTTGTACTGTCGATATCACTTTTGTTGCGGAAGAGGTGGGCTGGGGACTTGTGCCAGAATATAAATCGGGAAGAATATTTTGCGATCGCCTTGGTGGTCTTAGTCGCAAGATTGGTGCGATCGCAGATGATGTCTATCTAGTTACAGGTGGATATGCTGTTAATCTCACCCAAATTGGCGAAAAACTGCCATGACTTTACGCTACTTGTGCAGACGCATCATCACTTGAGAATCTAAAGGCGATCGCCTCAACAATCTATCTTCTAAAGGCGATCGCTATTACCGTAAGCCGTGATTTTTCGGCGATCGCTTAACTATTATTTGTCTTTGCGGCGGGAAGCATCCTGAAAGTAATCGCCGATAACTTCATCGCCGAGAAGTTATCGGAACTAAACAACGAAGCGAACCATTTTGCTTGCGTAATCTCGACTAGAAACAGCCAGCCTTAATGGGCGTATCGTTTCGGCATAACGGCTTAATTGAGCGACAAGTGATCCCCCTCCAAATTAACACAAAATATCCTGATTTTGTCCGCTCGAATGTTTTGTTATGCCCCGAGCACCTATCAATTTCTTAACTTTGCGATCGCTATTCCTGTGAGTCATGAGTTCTGATCGCTCAACAAATATTTTTCTTTGGATAAGCTCAAACCACCATATTCATTGCTGATAACTTCTCGGAACTCAACAACGAAGTCAATCATTTTTAATAACCCAATTTTGACAAGGAACAGACAATAACAATCTTTTATAACTTGATTAAACAACTACGCACCGTCAACCCATTGAAAAAAAAGAATACTCTTGACAACATTCCTAGGAATGTTAATATATTCTTGGGAATGTTTTTTGGTGTTTCATAATGCTTTCTAGACGTAACTTTATTCTAATGGCAGGGACTACAGCCGTGATTGTGGCGGCGGGTAGTGCGGCGGTCAATCTAGACGAGATGCCATCAAGTGCGATCGCTGCTTGGTCTGAGCCTAGTTCAACTGAATCCGACATTCGCAAGCGAGTATTATCCTATGCAATTCTGGCTCCAAACCCTCACAATATGCAACCTTGGCTTGTGGATCTGCGCCAGCCCGACCAGATTATTCTCTATTGCGATCGCAGTCGCTTATTGCCTCAAACCGATCCGTTCTCTCGTCAGATTTTGATCGGTCATGGGGCTTTTCTCGAATTGTTAGATCTTGCCGCTGGTGCAGCAGGACATCGGGCGGAAATCACTTACTTCCCAAAGGGCGAGTTTGGCGATCTCATTGACGATCGTCCTATTGCTTCAATTCGACTAATTCCAGACCCAAACAGGGAACCCGATCCTTTGTTTCAGCAAATTCTGAAGCGTCGAAGTGCTAAAGTTCCCTTCGATTCTGCGAAACCTCTAAGTCCCGATCATGTGAAAGGTCTAGCGACGGCATATACCAATCCTGATTGCAAATTCTCGATTACAACTGAAAACCCGCAAGTATTGGGATTGCAGGGAATTGTGAGATCGGGAATGGAAATCGAGATGCGAACTCCGCGCACATATCAAGAAAGTGTTGATGTAATGAGGATTGGAGCAAAAGAAGTCGAGCAAAATCGCAATGGGATTAGCTTAACTGGAGCACCAATTGGATGGGGACGTATATTGGGCTTAATCAGTAGGGAAAAACTAGCCGATCCTACCTCTCAAGCTTTTCAATCAGGAGTAACTATGTACCGTAATATTGCCGAAGCTTCTCCTGCATTTGCTTGGATGACCACAAGCCGTAATTCGCGATCGATGCAATTAGCCGTGGGAAGAGCCTATGCAAGACTCAATCTCAAAGCGACCGAACTAGGGGTTGCGATGCATCCCATGAGTCAGGTTCTTCAAGAATATAAAGAGATGCAAGCTTTGCAAAGAGGGTTTTTAAGGATGCTTGATATTCCTGAAGGTCATACTGTGCAAATGTTGGTGCGATTGGGATATACTAAAAATCCTAATCCTTCACCCCGTCGAGCTTTGCAAGATTTACTGTTAACTTAAAAAACATGAACTTACACGATCCTGAGAAGTTAAAGCAAGTGATGATTTGGATTGGGGTTGCAAATCAGTTAAACACCACACGATTTAATCAACTGATGGCTGAATATAATTTGCCATTACCACAATTCACTATGTTGAATCACTTTAGACGCGATCCACATCAAGGGCGCACTATAACCCAACTTGCTTCAGCTTTTCAGGCAAATCAACCCGCTATTACAAAAACAGTGCAGCACCTTATTCAGAAAGGCTATTTGGAAGTCCAAGTGAGTAAGGAGGATAAGCGAGTTAAATATCACTATATCACTAAGGCAGGTTTAGATGCCCATAAGCAAGCGATCGCTCTTATCCTTCCCGATGCTCAACTTATCTTTGCTGAATGGAGTTCTGAAGAGGTTGATTCGTTGCATAAGTCTTTATTTCGGTTAAAGAATTGGTTAGACGATCACCGAGATACATTAGAGAGTAATAATTGCGAAGTATAACGTCTAAAGCTTTAGATAATCGCTCCGCTAAAACTTTAGTGAAATTGAACTGTTAATAGATGTCGCCGAACAATTTTATGTTTTTGTGATAGGCGATCGCCTCAATTGTCTATACTATCAAAGGGTTTGCTGTAAGCGATCGCTAAATGTTAATTGCTGTAAAATTAGCAACCAAACAAATGCGTAGGTTCTCAACCCTACATATTTGGGTTAGAAATTAGTTATACCGTTCAAACTGTTTAGCATCAACCAAATTATTTTTTTAGATTTCGTGGAATTTTAAGAGAGAGAAAAGAACTTGACAACATTCCTTGGAATGTTTATTATATCTAAAGGAACATTTATTGCGTTCTAAAAATATTATTAGAGGTAGATTATGTTTGCTCTAACAGCTATAAAGTGAGCATCAAAATAAGTAAATCGCGGATTTAAATATGACAAATATGACACGCTCTCTATCTACTAAACTTGTCGCCGTTTTAAATTTTAAAAGCGTCTAAAGCGCTGACGTACCACGAGTTGGCTAGCTGTTTGAGAAGATTTGGGACTTTTGACGCATGTTGATCGTACATTTTATTAAGCTACGAGATTATTAAAACAACATTAATTTTAAAAATATTAATTTAATTATGATAGACAAAAATTTAGCAAGAACAAACTTTAAAATGCATTTGCTCGCAGGATGCGTTCTTTTCTTAGGAGGTTTTCTTTCTATTCCTGGTCAAATACTCTTGCCAGCAACTGGCTTCCCCGAAAGTTTACAAGGCATGGGTGGCAGTGAAGCAATATCATTGTTTCTAGTAAATGAATTTGCGTTCCGTGTAGGGTATTTATCAAATGCAATTTCTGCGCTATTAGTGTTTTTTGGAATGATTTATCTAGCCAAGGTTTCGTATAATAAAATTCCAAATCTTTTGAGTTCAAAACCTTTACTGGGTCTTGCTATTTCCTCAGGTGCCCTCCGATCTATTTGGTGGTTTGCACTTCTAACACAAGTTCCATTAATGGCAAAATTGTGGCAAGAGGCTGACAGTGCAGGAAAAGCAATAATCAATGTTAATTATATACTTTTAAATGATTTACTCTCTACCATTCAGGAAGATTTGGGGGTTAATATTCTTGGTGGTCTTTTTCTCATTTTATTCTCTGTAAGCGTGTTTAAAAATAAAGTCTATCCAAAATGGGTTGCGATTATGGCAGGAATTGCCGCACTGTCATTCATTGCCTCTAGTTCAGAGTTTTTGGGAATTCCAGGTGGCTCTGTGCTTCCATTTATTGGACCAACTGTTTCAGGGTTTATGTTTATGGGCATTGGTATTCTTGAGTTGCTGAGAGCCAGAAACGTGCATACTAAATTACTATGATCAGAATTAACCGAGTTCAAGTCTGCCACTAGAATAAGTCCGAGCTTCAGGCTTCTCAATAAACTCTCTTAAACCGTTATGAGTCTATCCAATGGTTAATGTGGCAAATGGGAGGAATTAGTCTAATGGCAGGGTAAGCATATCATTTTCTTAAGGTAGCACCCGAAGATATTCCCTACGCAAAAAATCGCTATATGGATGAAACAAAGCGGCTTTTAGGCGTGATGGAAAAGCATCTAGGTAATCGAGACTATCTGGCAGGAAGCTATTCTATAGCCGACATTGCCATTTATCCTTGGCTAAAAGCGACAAATCTCATTGGAATTGTTTTGGCAGAAGATTATCCAAAAATTGCTCAATGGGCGGATCAAATAGCTGCTAGACCAGCCGTCCAACGTGCCTATGCAGTTGGAGAAGCAACAAGAGAAAATCAAAAAATGGATGGAAGTATTCCAAAAGCATCTGTTTCTACAAATTCTTAAGAGCATTGATTAACGATTTTAGATGCGATCACCTCAATAATCTATCTTCTCAAGGAGATCGGAATTACTGTGAGGCGTGATTTTTAGGCGATCGCTTTAACGATATTTTCTGTGGGTTTACTGAAGGCGATCGCTAGTACTGTGTGAGTCGTGATTGTTAAGCGATCGCCTCAATTATCTATCTGTTAAAGATTTACTGATGGCACTCTCTAATGCACCTTCATGTACTGCAAAAGCAATCCGATCGGATAAACTCTCATCCTGCACCGCTCTAGCCAAAGTTACACCTCCAATCATTAAAGCCATCAACACCCAAGCTCGATTCTGATTTTCTTGCTCGTCACCAATAGTCAAACCTGCCGCGATCGCTTCATTCAGTTTTACCAATTCCGTTTGATAGGCAAAACGCACTCTGCCCTCAGCACGAATTACCTCTGGCGAAAAGATGGGTAAGGCACAACCATTGGTTAAATTCTCACGATGCTGCCTACCAAAGTAGTAATCAATTAGCCCCGTAGTCCAGCGATCGCCATTATTGCTGCGATACTTGCCAACACCTGCTCGGAACTCAGCTAATCCAGTTACAACAGTCTCTAGGAAAGCATCTTCTTTAGACCGAAAATGCCCGTAAAATGCCCCCGATGTCACACCCGCTTCTTTGGCTAGGGCATCAATGCCAATGCCGCTATAACCTTTAGTCCGAAAACCACAGGCTGCGGCTTCGAGGATTCTTTCTTTGGTGTTTTTTGTATGATCGATTTCCGCATGGACAGGTTCGCTTGGAACTGGATTAAGAGCGACTGACTCTCGTTCTATGGATGATATTCCACTTAACTGTTGGGCGATCGCACTAACGATCGATCATTTCTGACTAACTTGAGATGAGTTTTTTTGTCCGTACCAACGCTGGGCGAGCACATCAATTTGTTCAATGACCCCCATGAGTTCCTGCCCGCGATCGGTCAAACCGTAGGTGACTTGGGGCGGAATTGTTGCCTGATATTCGCGATAGATAATGCCTTCTGCTTCCAGCATTCGCAATCTTTCTGTGAGAACCTTCGTGGAAATGCCCTGAATTTCTCGGCTCAAAGCCCCGAATCGCATAGACTTCCTACTCCCTAATACCCAGAGAATATACAGTGTCCAAGGACCTGAGAGGAGGGAGACAAGGATGCTAACGGGGGGGGGATCACAACTTTCGGATGGGGGCATAGCTTCAAAGAAATATTTTGTTACCTTATTAGTTACCTTGGAGTAACTAGATTACTTTAGGGTAACTACTTTACTTTAAAAAGCTAGTTGCTTTAGTATGTACGGAGTATAGCACTTCAATAGTTTGTTTCCAAGAAGATTATTGAAGCTATTAATGACCTCTGAATTTATGGAGTACTTGAAAGTATGAGCAACAAGCAAGTTATTATTTCGGCCTTTGGCACTCCCGATATAATCAAGGTGATTAATACCCCTGCTTTGCCAGAACCTAAACGGGGTGAAGTTCGCATCAAGATAGAAGCTTCCAGTGCAACGTTCTCCGATGTAATCATTCGTAAAGGCCTTTACCCAAATCTTAATCCCACATTTCCCTTGGCGCTGGGATATGACTTGGTTGGCGTAGTCGATAAGCTAGGGGAAGAAGTGACAAATCTGACGATCGGGCAGCGAGTTGCTGATCTTACTCGGACGGGAAGTAATGCCGAATACATTTGTCGTCCAAGCGATCGGTTGGTTTCTGTACCCACCACTGTTGATGCCGCAGAAGCCGAGACCATGGTCTTAACTTACATGACAGCGTATCAGATGTATCGCCGTGTAGCTAAGGTGAAACTAGGACAAACCGTACTCATTCACGGCGGAGCCGGGGCTGTGGGTTCGGCATTGTTAGACCTGGGGAGGCATCTAGGACTGAATATGGTAGCTACTGCTTCTGCAAAAAAACTGGATTTACTTAGAGCCTACGGTGCAACAGCCATTGATTATCGCGCAACCCATTACACGCAACAGTTACAACGTGCTGGTGGCGATGGTTATGATGCCGTCTTTGATGGTGTTGGTTTCCAGAGCTTTATGCGATCGTTTCGATTACTCAAACGTGGCGGTACATTAGTTACTTACGGTGCTGCTAGCTCAGCAAGTAGCGTATCCCAGCGCTCCCTTGTCACCAGCATCTTTGGACCAGCATTGTTCTTTGTGATTGATATCACCTTATTGCTGTTGAATTACTTGCCCAACGATCGATCGACGAAGTCCTACGATATTTCCAAAATGCGTACAGAGCAACCAGATTGGTTTGTTGCAGATCTCCAAGATCTGTTTGACCTCTTGGTATCCGACAAAATTAAGCCAGAAATTGCCGAGCTATTGTCCCTCGATGATGCCATTCGCGCTCACGAGTTAATTGAAAGTGGCAATGTAAGCGGCAGGTTAGTTTTTGTGACGAAGCAATGAAGCAATGAAGCACCTCCATAACATTCAAAGAGGAAATTTTAGATTATTGTGGGCGATGCCTACCCTCCCTGCTAAAACGGGTGCGTTCCCTGTCCGTCGTTCGCCTCAAGAAATCGCATAACGATGATTATTGGCGATTTTAAACCAAGTCACAGCAGATGAGATGGAAAATCAAGTTCGATATATCTGAATCACTGAGTTGGGCGGCTCAAGTTTGGATTGTCAAGTTTTAGCACCCTTCCATACCCTTCCATTCCTTACGCGATCGCTGCCCGTCGCCTCGATCTCTTAGAAGATCTCGCTCGACGCATTCAAGACAAAGGTGGCAACGACTTGGCGATCGCTCAGATTAAAACATAATTAATCTCAATTGATTTATTGTTTTTCTGAGTTGGCGATCGCTATTACTATGAGTCGTGATTTGTGTGCGATCGCACCAACAATCTATCTACAAAAGGCGATCGCCCTTAATCAAACATCAAAAACAGCGATCGTAAATTTCACGGTGTGAGGAAAGGGTAGTCCTAAAAAGGAAAGGACGCACACGGATGTAAAGAATCGTTGTAATGATGAATAAAATTCCAAATAGCTCCAATGTGATTTTCCAATTTCTTAGAAAAGGATAAGGTCTTTCTAACTAGTCTAGATACTCGTTGACGTAACGTACAGTTGAATCTCTCAATATAGTTGGTTTTTCCCGTTTCTTTGCCCACAGCCCTATGACGTTTGCTGGGCAGGACAACTGGATAAGACGAGTAGAAGTCAGTGTAAATAATCGCACATTGGCGATAGACACTAGGCAACGACTGCCATAATTTCTGAGCTGAGTCGCTAGAGCGATCGCCAATATAACAACCGACAATTTCACGAGTCTCGGCATCAATGGCAAGCCATACCCACTATTTATTGCCTTTGTCGTCCACAAAAGACCACAATTCATCCATCTGGTCAAACGGCGTTTTGGTTTTGGTTCTACCTCCACCTGCTGAGGAACGTTTTCATATTTATGATTGACGTAACTCTGCAACCATCTCTCTGAGACCTTGAGGACTCTGGCTATTCCAGCTAGTGGGATTTTTTCTAGTAGTAGTTTCTCTAAAAGGTCATAAGGACATCTCTAAAAATAGCTCTATTCTCAATAAGACAAGACTAAAACCCTCATTTTATCGTTGCTATTCTCAATAATTTTGAATTAATAGAGATGCCCATAAGTGTCTTGGTTATGCTCTGAAACTCTCTGCCACTGTGGATTTTCTACAAATTGACGACCACAGTCTCGACATTTATAATTTTGTTTTCCATGTCGTGTACTGCCGTTTTTTACCACGGATACGGACTGGCAGGATGGACAGGATGACCTTGCTTCTGACATTACTTTACTTTGTATCAACTATCTGGATATTTTCCTACATCCCTTCCTTTTTAGGACTACCCAGAGCTTTGCGCTCAAATCCAAGCCAAGAAGTTTTTAAAAGTGTTGCTTTGCAACACTTTTAAAAGCTTCTTATGGTTCGTTTGATTGGTAATTACGAAATTGGATTGTATACACGCTCAGGCGAGGGGAATCCACAGGAAGTTCCATCCTTATAGACGACCTCATCTTCCCAAGGGAGACAATACTTGCCTTTGACCATATCCTGCATATAAGTATAAGGACAGTCTTGAGCGCCGCCTTTGACCGCAACATAGCCACGATGCCCAAATTGGTAAATATTATTCTCGACGCTCCAATATTTGCGGGCTTCTCGAACAAGATCAGGACGCACTTCGGCTGTGATAATTTCATCAGGACGATGACTACCCATTACCAAAGGCTCCCCATCGAAATTAACAATCATTCCTTCGCCCATAGAGTCAAAACTGCCATCGGAGCCACACATACAGACTGAAGCTGTTACCATGAGGTTACAAAAAGCATTTGCTTGATTAGTAATCTGCCAAGAATGACGAATTGGAGCAGTATATCCAGCGGTGCGAATCATGATTTCAGCACCTTTATAGGCACATTCTCTAGCCATTTCTGGAAACATGCCATCATGACAAATAATTAGAGCGAGAGTGCTACCGTTTGGCCCCTCACAAACTGGAATACCCACATCACCAGGTTCCCAAGGTTCGACAGGAACCCAAGGATGTAGCTTGCGATAGTAAAGCTTCAATTCCCCCTGATTGTCGATGATAAGCCCACTGTTGTAGGGATTTCCTTGAGGATTGAATTCCATTATGGAAAAGCATCCCCAAATATTATTATCAATACAAGCTTGTTTAAAAGCTGCAACCTCTACCCCGTCTAATTTACACATGATGTCTGGATTTGTATCCATTGACAAACCATGCAAAGAGTATTCAGGAAATACCACTAAGTCCATAGTTGGCATATTGCGCCTTGCCTTGGCTACCATCTCACAAATACGTTGGGTCTGGGCTGCTAAGTCTTGCTGGGTAACAACTGTTGGTAGTTGAAGTTGCACCATCCCTAGGACTAATCCATTAGGGGTTTTATTTAGGCCGCCAAGTCCACTCATGAATATTTCTCTAGTTTCTCGAATTTACGTGGTTTATTATTAATGGTACATGGAAGAAAAATAGTATTTTTTGATAGATAAACCTAATTACCAAAATAAAAAATGGTTGGTTCTAACGTTATTACTACAGCAATTTCTGATCAAATGAACCACAAGTAAATTTTTGAGAGTATTGCAAAGCAACACTTTCAAAAATTTACTTGGTTTGGTTTTGAGAGCAAAGCGCTGTAAATTATTGGACAAGTCAGCAGCTAGCAATTTCAACTTTGGTCTTCTAAATATTCGGTAACTGCTTGCAAATCGGCTAAACCTCGGTTGAGCAGATCGCACATTGCTTCATTGAGTTTAGGATTTTGGAATGCGACTTCTTGAATTGCTTCTAGCCATTTGGACATCGGCACATGACGCACAGCTTCACGAAGTCCCATGTTTGCCAAAATGCCGAGATAAAATCCTGTTAAGTCTTGTCCACCATAACCATAGAATCCACTCCATAACTCTAGTTTTTCGGGTGTGTATTCAAAGTATTGATCAGAGGTGATTGGAGTGCGATCGAGTTGAGGTTGGGGGAGAGGTGGAGTAGACATATTGGGATCAATTCAAATGTTTAAAGATGACCTACTAACTAGGATTCAATTTCAGAGATAGTCATAATTTTACGAGAGTGAAATTCAAGAATGCGGTTATCTGTCCGTAAAGCAACCGACATGTTTTCATTATCTCTAATGATTTCGGCTTTGGACAGTTGTTTTAGTAAGCTTTGCAAATCATTTCTGGCTTGAGTAAAGTTAGTCTCACGTTCTAATACCTCTAGCCTTGGTGATATATTTCTTGCCGCAGCCATAGCTAACTGGTGAGACTGTTTATGAAGTTCTTCTTTATAACCTTTAATCCATATCCACGTAACATCGTGAGCAAGTATTGCGTTATCGAGATTATCCCATAAATCTAAATTAGATTTACGTTTCCAATGTGACTGTATACAATTTATTAGAAATTGACAATTAGTATAAAGTTCTACTTGGCAAGGACGCTTGAGGTGTTTCAAGGCTTCAGTAACTGCAATCATATCTATTCGAGGTTTACTCGATTCAATTATATTCCCAGAAAATTCTTTGATTGTCTCTCCATATTTAAGAATACATCCCCAACCTCCACAAGGTTCTTTGTAGTAACCATCAACATAAATTGTTACTAAATTTGCTTTACTACTCATAATGATTTTTATCAGAATATATTATTGTTTTGTAAACCACTTCTTGAATTGCTTGTAGCCATTTATATCAATTTATCAAATAAGTTTGTCGATAATTTCTATCTGCCATATATACTGCCTCTGGTTCAGTCCATTGCTTCATCGGCTCCAAGTCGGCAACCATCGCAAACTGACTTAAATATAAATTATCCCCAAGCACATTAGCGATAACTTTGGCGATCGCCTTAGGGAGCATGTCACTTTTTTGGGATAGTCTAGAAAGCCAATAAACCATTGAGATAAGCACAACGATGGGCAAGCACCTGAGGGACATTATCTTTGTTCCACTGAGCACCAGAGATTTTAGTGCGACGGTCAATCTGCTTTACCGCAGACTCAACTGCTCCTGAACCGATAGAACAAATCTGCTCACTCTGATAGTAATCATAATTGACAATACGGTGTCTATGTTTTCGGAGATAGGCACAGAAATTAACAGCTTGCCTGCGTTTACACTGTTCAATAAGAGTAATAGTATCATCAACATTACCTTTCCAAAGTAAAGCTCTCGCATCTTTTAAGCGACGTATTGAACCACCCACTTTTTCTAGATTCTCCATCAGATGATACCAATCGAGAATTTCACGTCGTTGCTCTTCAGTAGCCATGGGCTTAATCAAATTCCATACTCCATCATGTCCATCCCCTAAACAAGTTATTGGCGTACTCAAAGGTTGCTGGCGTACCCAATCGACTAACTGCTGATTGTCCTGAAAGCAAGCTCCAGTAGCAAACTCATGCAATCTCACTCCTTTATAGTCTAGCCATCGACATTCTTCCCCCAGAGGTGTTCTGATGCGAATCTTACCGCCATCTGCACTCAGTTCGTTAATCTCTTGCTCTGCTTGGGGTAATTCAAAGGTTTGTCGATGGACTAAACGCTGTTGGGTCTTGGCTGGGACTCGAATTCCTGTAAACATTGTCACATCTGCTTCGGTGTGTTCATAGGAGCTATTTGCACTGACTCGCAAACAACACATTTCCAGATATGGACTCAGACGAGTATGTGCCTTAATTCCCAGTTGCTCTGCTTGTTGAGTGGTTACAGTTATTTCTCCAAGGATGCTTTTGAGCTTGCGTTCTCGTCCTTCTGTTGTTCCTGTACTTGTTGAGACAAAAAAATTCCTACTTCGGGCATCACATGCTGTTGCATCTGTTCTCGCACGGCTTGTTCGATCCCTGAAAATTTCTTTAGCGCTTCTAGTTAGGTATTTGCGTAAAGTATTTTGGCGATCTCCTGCACATGTTCTTGTAATTTCTCGGCTTGTTCTGGTGTCATGCTTTTACTGGCCTCTAAATTATTCTATTTTCCCGCCTTTTTCTCGCTTTTTGCAAAAGTGACATGCTCCCATCGCCTTACAGCAACTTTGTGGATAACGGACTACTTGCTCTTCACTGAAACGAATCACCAGCCAATTTTTATTAAGGAAAAAGTTATTACGATTTGCATCTTTATTAGCCCCAACAAAGTGAGTAGGAACTTTGCTGTTAAATGCATAAGGCTCGTCAATTTCTATGTCAATGTATAAATTTACTGACTTGTCGATATAAACAAAATCAGGACTGTAATGATACTTAAAATTTGGAATATTTAGCGTAAGTCCGCGTTTTACTTTGTCCTTGAAATAGTGGTTGAGATATGCATAAAACTTGGCTTCTGAGAATCCTGCTTGCGCTTTACTATTTCCTCCATCATTGGGCTGAGTTTCCCAAAGTATCCGCAAAAGTTCTAATTTTCGATACGAAGCTATATTTTCGGGGTTCAGGATATGCTTTACCTCTTGCTCGTATTCTCGTTTCGCCTGTTGATAGGACTGTCGTAACTTCGGATACTTCCTTATTTGGTCATCGTGTACACGTTTTCGTTGTGGAAAACTTTGATTCATTGACCATGCGAGATAAGCGACCACACCAGCACTTAGCGCGATCGCGGAAATACCTAGCCAAATATGACCTAGCCAAATATGAAAAAAGGCAAGCACCAATGACGCGACAAAGCCAAAAATTCCCCATCTTGCTAACACTCCCTTGTCATAGATTTCTGGCGGTGAAGATGGTTTTTGTGGTGCTGTCTCTGTGAATACAGGTACAGGTGGATTAACACTTTGGGCGCGTTGTATGGAGTTAGGAATTAAGATAATTGGATAGGTAGATATGGGTTTAGGGTTTTATGTAGAAAGACTTGGGTGTTTTACGCTAGCCAAAATGAAAACTGTACTAGTATTCGCATTGTAGCGAAATATATGTATTGGCTGATAGTCGTTTGAGAGCTTTTGGCAAACTCTAACACAGGCGATCGCTTGATCTACTGTCGGCATGATTGACTGATAAATTTGACAAGCCTTACTTGACTAGACTTTAAAATTTCAGACTTAAGTTTCATTTTTAGGAAACTTTTGAGACTTTGGGCAACTAGGCAAGCCTGTCAAAAAGATGTAATAATTTGTAACAGAATTGACAAGCGATCGCCTAAACATACATTCAAAACGATCAAACCCATGGAACCCGAATCAATAAATACGGAAATCTCTAAATCAGAAACTAAACCCGTAATAAATATCACCATAGTTGAAGCCACTGAAGCTGACGAAGAGCTGCATCGTCATGAATGTGGCGTATGTGGCTATATATATGAACCATCTATCGGCGATACTAAACGCAATATCCCTGCTGGTACAGCCTTTGAGACCATAAGTGAAGATTGGCGATGCCCTGTGTGCAACACCAAGAAAAAAGCCTTCTCAGATATTGGTATTGCCTCCAAGCCCTCAGGCTTTACCGAAAATCTCGGCTACGGATTTGGTGTCAATGTCATGACCCCAGGTCAAAAAAATCTACTCATATTTGGCTCTTTAGCCTTAGCAGTAGCATTCTTTATCAGCCTCTATGCCTTGGATTAATTTATTCATTCGCAATTTTAATTAGCATCACAACCATCATTATTTTTACCAAATTTTTATGAAAAAAAGCCTAAAACGCTTTCTTAGCTCCTTCTCGATTTGTGTATTACTTATTTGCTTAACCTTATTGGGCAATATTCCTAGCGCCTTTGCAAGTAGCGGTAGTTGGCATAAAGTTGAACTTCCAGTAGCAATTACGCCCCTTGATTTATGGTTTGACAAGTCTGAACCTAATCATGGCTGGCTCGTTGGTACTGATGCAACTTTGCTCGAAACCACCGATGGCGGTAACACTTGGGAAGAGCGCAAACTTGATCTTGGTGATAGTATTTATCGCTTCTCGTCGGTTAGCTTCTCTGGTGCTGAAGGCTGGATTACGGGACAACCTGCACTGTTACTGCATACCACTGATAGCGGTAAATCTTGGTCACGGATCGGACTTAGCTCTAAGCTACCTGGCGATCCCTTTGCGATCGTTGCTTCTGGTAAAAACTCTGCCGAAATGGTTACAGATTTGGGTGCAATCTATGCCACTGAAGATGCTGGACAAAATTGGAGAGCCTTAGTTACCCAAGCCGTTGGTAATGCTCGTAACCTCAACCGTAGCAAAGATGGTCGTTATGTTGCCATCTCAGCAAATGGCAACTTTTATTCCACATGGCAACCAGGTGATATGACGTGGATTCAACACAATCGTAATAGCTCTCGCCGTGTGCAGAATATGGGCTATACGCCCGACAATCGACTCTGGATGTTGAATCGTGGTGGTCAAGTCCAGTTTAGTGAAGCTGGTGAATTAGATACATGGGAGAAAAAGCAAACTCCTAGAGAAGGTGGTGGATTTGGACTGTTGGATTTAGCTTATCAAGATGAAAATAATGTCTGGATATCAGGTGGTAGCTCCAGATTGCTCCATAGTGAAGATGGAGGCAAAACATGGAAACGTGATATGTCTGCGGCTAATGTTGGCGCTAATCTCTATCAGATTGCCTTCTTTTCACCCGATCGCGGTTTTGTAATTGGACAAAACGGCACATTACTTGCCTATTCTCCAGATTAAGTAAATAGAATCCTTTCGCGAGATTATTTGTTAAAAAAATAGGTTGAGGCTCTTTGTGCCTCAACCTATTTTTTTCTAGCTGTAAAAAAAACAAAAGTAGAGTTGTGGCGCGAAGCGCTGCAAATTCTCTTTTAGGCTTTATTCTGACTTAGTGAGGGCTTTTAGGAAAGAAATGGTTCTATTTAGAACCATTTCTTTCTATCTTCCTAATTCGTGCAGAGCGTTAATCGTATCCGCACATCTTTGTGTATATGCTTCTAAAGTCGCGCGATCGCTTGCTTCAGGTGGTGGAAGTAGCTCCCCGATCCTGACCGTGACAGGCTGAAATAACTTTGGAAATTTTGCCCCCTTCGGTAAAATTGTTTCTGTCCCCCAAATACTAATTGGCAAAAATGGAGCTTGAGTTTTTGCCGCAATCATTGCAGCACCCAACTTTGGTTCTGTTACCCGTCCATCCAAAGTACGTGTGCCTTGCAAAAAAATACCCGTTGCCCAACCTTTCTCAATAGAAGCGATCGCAGCGCGGATTGCAGCGCGATCGCCAGCTCCACGCTTAACTGGATAAGCTCCAAAGGCGAGAATTGCTTGTTTGAGCACAGGTATTTCAAATAATTCCTCTTTTGCCATAAATGCGACAGGACGACCCATGCAACTACCCACAATTAGAGGATCGAAGTCACTAGCATGATTACTAACGACGATAAGATTGCCTGTGAGTGGCACATTCTCAGCACCATAAATTCGCTCTTGATAAAACAAATACAACAGTGGTCTAACTACCAGCCACTTGAACATTTTATATAAGAAAGGATTGCCACCTTTATCTTTTGAACTGTTAATAGCACCAGTATTTGCACCAGTATTTACATCAGTATTTTTGATTTCAGAGCTTTTATCGTGTTCCATTTAACAAGTTCCTACAACATTTCTTTAACAAGCAAATTCAATTTGAGCAGCAGAATTATTGCTATTTTTAATACTCAAATTAAATTTGCTGCCATTGTTCGGGCGTATAAGTTTTGAGCGATAGGGCATGAATCGTGGTTTGCATCTGATCGGATAGAGCTGCATAGACCATGCGATGCTGCTGCATCATGGTTTTGCCTGCAAAACTAGCAGCAACAACGATCGCATCAAAATGACCACTCCCGACTGGGGCATTCATGCGTCCTTGGTGGTGCTTATGCAAATCACTGCGATCTTCAATTTCGACAATTGTTGCACCGATTTTTTCTTGCAAAATAGTTTTGATTGTTGCTGTTACATCCATGTTTTTGCGATGGCAATGTTTTGACCTAGATTACTATATCGTTTTGCAAGCACTCTAATACAGCGTGGTGAAGCCCAAAAATGAGAGGCGGCGCTTTGGGCCGCCTCTCATTTTTTAACTAGAGGGTCTTTGTAATGCAGCCCCCCTTCTAGACCTAATGCGTTGCTCCGATCGCGGATCAATTTTTAGGTTGATTATCTGGTGTTTATGGCGATCGACTAGGGGAAATTGAGTTTGCCAATTGCTGATTATATGAAAATAGTTCTCGGCATCTTCTAAACAATATTCATAGATTTCATTAAGAATTGTTTCATATCCTCTTTCTTTGCGTAGTACCTTAATTCCATTCCGAAAAACATAATATCCCTTGATTCTTTTATAAATAGGAATTTCCAAATAAGCAAATAAGTTATTTAAACCTTGATTGAGATCTGTCCGTTGGATAATTCTTTGTAAATCTAGGATTTTAATACTATCTACCTTGGGAATAAAATCTAGAGCCTCAATTCTTTGGCGTAAGCAAAACATATCACTAGTCGATAGACCGTAACCAATAAAGTACTTACTCTGTAAGCTCTGTAAGTCATATAAGATGTCTTGAATTATCTTTTTTTCTTGGGTGCTTGATTCAATAAATTGAATTTTTATATATTGCTCATTGCTGTCTTCTAAAATACGAGTAAGCGTATAACCAAATATTTTTTGTACTAATCCATCTTTATGAAAATCGCGACACCATTCTAAGTCTAAAAAAACAAGATCGTAGATTGAGCCATCGTAGAAGTTGTTTATATATCGACTTGGAAGCTTGAGTTCCTTTTTATACATAAAGTTTGACTTAGAGGTGGGCAAGGCAAAAAGCTAACAAATCTATTGATTATTTTGATCGGTACTGCTGTACCTATCCATCCTAACTGTAATACTCAGTTTGAGATCACTAATTTAGCGATCACCCCTTAATATCTGTCGTCATGCTTGCTATGACATAAAATCCCCAAAATAGATGTCGGCGCTTCGCGCCGACATCTATTTTGGGGATTTAGATTTCAAAATTAAATCCCTTTTGTTTTAACTGTAGGTATTTATTCTCATCAAACTGATAAAGCTTAGCAGCTCGATGAGCTACATTGTGTTCGACTTTACCCGTATCGATAAGTAAGTCCATGCCGAGAATTTTTTTGCGAAAATTACGCTTGTCTAGAGGTCGATCTAATACAGTTTCGTAAAGTCTTTGTAGTTGAGACAGGCTAAAGTTTTGGGGTAGTAGCTCAAACCCGATAGGCTCATAACGAATTTTGCTACGTAACCTAGCGATCGCTATTTGCAAGATCTGATTGTGGTCAAAGGCAAGTTGAGGAATGTTAGAAATCGCAAACCATTCAGCCGCACGGGCATCTGTAGAAGCTTGAATTTTTTGCTCGACCAAATTTATAAGGGCGAAATAAGCAACGGTAACTGTGCGATCGCGGGGATCTCGCCCCAAATCACCAAAGGTATAAAGCTGCTCTAAGAAAATATGATGAATGCCTGTTTCCTCTTGCAGCTCTCGTAAAGCCGCCTCTTCAAGGGTTTCGTCAATGCGCACAAATCCCCCTGGGATCGCCCATTGTCCCTGAAACGGTGGAATATCACGCTGAATCAGCATGACTTTGAGCTCTTGCTGAGCATTAAGTCCAAATACAATGCAATCAACGGTGAGGGCTGGACGAGGGTATTCGTAGTTGTACATTTTTGTAATTAGAGATTTAGAAATTACGAATTACGAATTACGAGTTGATACTTCGTAATTCGTAATTATTTTCACTCTTGACATAGTGTAAAAATAACACTATAGTTGTTTGTGTAGTTTATACACTATATCGTTATGCAAGAGCAAGTTGAAGTCCCTGATATGCGATCGCCACAAATTCCTGACTTAGAAATGCTGAATGAAATTCAAAATGAAATTCAAAATTTGTCAAGTCAGTTTGAGTATGCCTGCGGATCAATTATTGGGCGCAACCATGTTCTTGCTAGTAAGAATAATCAGGATGCTCTACGGATTGTCCTGTGGGATAACTTTGTAACGGCTGTAGTTTGTGACGGCTGCGGCAGTGGTAAACATAGCGAAGTTGGGGCAAAGATCGGTTCGCGGATGGTAACTGACGCGATCGCGGATTTACTCAATCATGGTTTGGCAATATCTGAGCCTGACTTTTGGAATGTTCTCAAAATAAACTTGTTGCAAAAATTGAAGGATTTTGTCGCGATCGCCTATGCGAATCATGAATTAGCATCTGTAGTGGCAATTCATGAATTGCCACTACAGATGGAATTTGTGAATAATTATCTATTATTTACAATTGTGGGCTTAGTTATCACTCCTAGCGAAACGGTTACTTTCTCAATGGGCGATGGTGCGATCGCAGTTAATGGCAAGCTCATTCAAATCCCTGCTTATCCTGACAATGCACCGCCCTATCTTGCCTACGGTTTATATCGCCCTGATGCTATTGAGTTTGAGATTCGCGATCGTATACCTACCTCAGAATTAGAATCTATTCTAATTGCTACAGATGGAATTGATGATTTGATTGCTGTTGAAGAAGTTCGTCAATTCTGGCAAGAAGATCGTTACTTTAAAAATCCTGATGCCATAAGGCGTAAGTTAGCGATGCTGAATCGTGAAGACATCAAGCCCGATTGGAATAAACGAGAGCTAACTAAGCGATCAGGTGTTTTGTCAGATGATACAACCTTAATAACAATAAGAAGAAGCTTACCGTAGAGGTAATTCATGAATTGTCCCTACAGATGGAACAACATAGAAAATTTATTTCAGAGGTAAAAAATAATGTTAGGTGCAATTGTTGGCGATATCGTTGGTTCGATTTATGAATTTAATAATCATCGCTCGAAAGACTTCCCTCTCTTTGGCGAAGACTGTAAATTCACTGATGACACAGTATTAACTGTAGCAGTTGCTGATTGTTTAATGAACAACGGTAACTACACCGAATACATCAAGAACTATGCTCGTAAATATACAGGTCGAGGCTATGGAGGTCGCTTTAGACAATGGGTTAGCTCTGAGAGTATGGAACCTTATAATAGCTGGGGTAATGGCTCGGCGATGCGAGTTAGTGCTGTGGGCTTTGCCTATAATGATTTGGCAACAATCATGTTAGAGTCTCAGCGATCGGCGGAAGTCACCCATAACCATCCACAAGGTATTCGAGGAGCGCAAGCAACGGCTGTAGTAATCTTTATGGCTCGTCAAGGTCAGAGCAAAGAAGAAATTCGAGAAACAATTGCTAAATCCTTTGGCTATAACTTAAATAGAACAGTAGATAAAATTCGTCCTGTTTATGTATTTAACGAATCATGTCAAGGTACAGTCCCAGAGGCAATTATCGCATTTCTAGAATCAACGGATTTTGAAGATGCGATTCGTAATGCCATTTCTTTGGGTGGTGATAGTGACACACTTACATGTATTACAGGTGGTATTGCCGAAGCCTTTTATGATGGTGTGCCGACAGATATCGCCAAAAAAGCATTGAGTTATCTCGATTCCAATATGCGAGAAGTTGTGGAGAAATTTTATGGAAGTCTATCTCAATCAGAAGCGGGTTAAACTTAATCTGAAATCCGTGATCGGCAAAGGTGGCGAAGCAGATATTTATGATATTGGTAATGGCAAGGTTCTCAAGCTGTTTAAACCCGCCAATCATGCTGATTATGAGCTACTGCCTCAAGAGCAACTGGCTGCAACAGCAAGGATTGCATTACATCAGCAGAAATTGCGTGTTTTTCCTCAAAATCTTCCAGCAAGAGTTATAAAACCTGAAACTCTTGCAACGGATAAGCAAGGTACTAATATCCTTGGCTATACGATGCCATTTTTGCAAAATACAGTTACCTTGTTGAAATATAGCGATCGCAATTATCGCAGCACCAATGGCATCTCGCAGCAATTTGTCACAAACCTATTCCGAGATCTGCATAATACGGTTCTCCAAGTTCACCAAGCAAATGTGACGATTGGCGATTTCAATGATTTGAATTTGCTAGTTTCTCAAAATCAAGTCAATCTGATTGATGCGGATTCTTTTCAGTTTGGACAGTTTCCCTGTCAGGTCTTCACAGCAAGATTTGTCGATCCGATTTTGTGCGATCGCAGCGCAAATCAACCAATCTTGATTAATACGCACAATCCTGATTCTGATTGGTATGCTTTCACAGTGATGTTGATGCAGAGCCTCCTCTATGTCGATCCCTATGGCGGTGTGTACAAACCCAAAGCTCAAAGTGCGATGATTCCCCATAGCGCTAGACCATTACAACGCATAACCGTTTTCCATCCTGATGTGCGCTATCCCAAACCTGCAATTCCTTATAAAGTTCTTTCAGATGATTTGTTACATCATTTTCACAACTGCTTTGAAAAAGATTGGCGCGGAGACTTCCCAAAGCCATTACTAGAATCAATGCGTTGGACAAGGTGTAATCAATGTGGAATTGAGCATTTAAGAACTTCTTGCCCAATTTGCTCACCCACAATCGCTATTGCTGTGGTGGAGAAGAGTCTAGGAACGGCAACTTGCAAGGTTGTCCAGATTTTTCAAACTGAAGGCGTGATCTTGCAGGCGGCTTTGCAAAACAACTCGATCTACTATCTCTATCACGATCGCAATGAATTTAAACGAGAAGATAATGCAGTGTTACTGTCAGGTGAGCTTGATGCAAATATTCAATTTGCGATTTTTGGTAAGTCTACAATTGTTACAAAAAAAGGTGATGGGCAAGGCAAAGCGATTACCCTCACCAAAGGGCAGCCGCCGAATGCGATCGCAGCCGATCTGATTCGCGCAAATTCTTTCTCTCGTTATTGGATTGGCAATGGTCAACTATTACGCGATGGCAAACTTGGTAATGAATATATCGGTGATATTCTCGAAGGGCAAACCCAATTTTGGATTGGCGAGACCTTTGGCTTTGGATTTTATCGCGCGGGTAGTCTCAGTGTAGCTTTCACCTTTGATGCTATGCGTGCAGGGATTTGCGATCGCGTGCAGCTTCCGCCCATTCGAGGAGAACTAATTGATGCAAATTGTGTCTTTAGCGATCGCATTTGTTGGTTCTTCACGGCAACTCAAGAGCAAGGCAAAATCATCCATCGAGTTTCTGTATTGAGAGATACTAGTGAATTAGTCGCTACGCTTGTCGCTCAAAAAGGTGATATTGCATGGCTAGATCATTTTCATGGATGCAGTGCGATCTCCAATTGGCTATTCGTTCCCACCGATGAAGGTATCGCTAGAGTTGAGGTGCAAAACGGACAAATTATGATTACCAAAACCTTTCCCGAAACCGAACCCTATGTTGATAGTGGCTGTTCCTTAATCGTCGCCTCACAAGGAATTTATGTGATTCATTCACAGAAGATTTTGCAGTTACAATTGTCCTAAGTGTAGAGATTAAGATCCCCGACTTTTTCTTTGCAATCACAAATTAGTTTTACTAATCATGCAAAAAGTTGGGGATCTGAGTATTTAAAATTTTTCCTTTTTCCTTTCTACTTTTTCCTTGAAAACTATGTCTTATAGCGAATTTACTCTAGAATCAGTGCAAATAGCTTTTGACCTCACGATTGCTGAACGTGCTAATTTACTGGATGATTCCCCTTTAGGAGAAGCCAGTAAATTCCTCAAAGAACTTTTAAATGAATTTGTCCCTTTAGCACTTGCCATGAATACTGAAAAAGCGCGATCAGAATTAATTATTGCGCCCATTCTGGTAGAAGTTCGTAAAAAATACTTGGGCAAAGCGAGTTTATTCTCAGGCGTAGAACTAAACATTGATCGAGATTCGGGACTAAATGGTATTTGTGACTTCCTATTGAGCCGATCGCCATCGCAACTAATGCTTAAAGCGCCTGTCGTGGTCGTAGTTGAGGCGAAGAAGGAGAATATCAACGGAGCGTTAGGTCAATGTATTGCCGAAATGTGGGCAGCGAAACTTTTTAATCAGCAACATGAGAATGATATTTCTGTCATCTATGGAGCCGCTACGACTGGCAATGATTGGAAGTTTTTGAGACTATGCGATCGCCTTGTGGAGATTGATTTAACTGAGTATCAACTCAGCAATATCGACAAAATTCTGGGCATTCTTTCTCTCTCTTTTCAATAATTTTAAAAAAGGAAAACTCTAATCATGACTACTCAAATTGCAACCCAACTTCCCATCCCCACCTTCTTCGATCGCCACAAAGTCGGCTCAGTATGGCGTGTTCCCTATCAAGATCGTGCTAACCAAGCCGAAGCATTGGCAAAACAACATGGTATCGCACCCGCCGCAAAGGATCGCAAGAAAATTTGTTTGATGGCGATCGATGTGCAGAATACCTTTTGTATTCCCGATCATGAGTTGTTTGTGGGCGGTCGATCTGGCACTGGCGCGATCGAGGACAATGTGCGTCTGTGTGAATTTATCTATCGCAACCTGCACCACATCAGTGAAATTGCACCCACGATGGACACTCACACCGCCATGCAAATCTTCCATCCGATCTTTTGGGTGAATGATGCTGGCGAACATCCGATTCCCAATGCTACATCGATTACGTTAGAAGATGTGCAAAAGGGTAAGTGGAAAGTAAATCCTGCGATCGCATATAGTCTTGCCAAGGGTAACTACATGGCAATTCAGCGCCACGCTTTGCATTATGTGCAGAAGCTTAGCGATGAAGGCAAGTTTCCGCTTACGGTTTGGGCGTATCACTCTATGCTCGGCGGTATTGGTCACGCGCTAGTTTCGGCTGTAGAGGAAGCAATGTTTTTCCATAATATTGCTCGTCACAGTCAGACTAACTTTGAGATTAAAGGCGGTAATCCTCTGACTGAGAACTATTCTGTATTGCGTCCTGAAGTGATGGATGGAGCCGATGGTAGACCGATCGCCCAGAAGAACACTCGCTTTCTGCAAAGGTTACTAGAATTCGATGCGGTGATTATCGCTGGTCAAGCCAAGAGCCATTGCGTAGCATGGACAATTCAAGATTTGCTTAGCGAGATTTTGGCTCACGATCCAAAATTAGCCAAGAAGGTCTATCTACTCGAAGATTGCACTTCGCCTGTGGTTGTCCCTAACGTTGTGGACTACACCGATCAAGCTGATGCAGCTTTTCAGCGCTTTGCTGATGCAGGTATGCATTTAGTGAAATCTACTGATGCGATGGAAAGCTGGGTAGATCTTGAACTTACTTAAAATAATTACACTTTGCTTTGGAGAGAAAAAGCCATGATGATTATAAATCTTGACAGCCATACCGAGAGATATCTTGTGACAATTCTCGCGCAAGAAAATACAACCAGTTCTGAATTGATTGAACGCTTGCTACGAGAATATTGGGATTCTATTCAACCCAAGAAAAATTTTCTGGAACGGTTGTTATCAGGCTCTATATCTTAATTACGAATTACGAATTATCAACTTGTAATTCGTAATTCATAATTATTTGTCACCCATCACCTATCACCAATCACCATGACAAACATCAACGACCTTTTCCAATCTGCATTAGATGACGGAACTCTTTCCAATGAATCTTTGCAAGCACTTACAGTTTATGACCTTGGCGCACAAATTCAATCGGGACTTGGCATCCATGTCGATGATGTCATGTCCAGTGAAGTTGTACTTGTTACGGTTATGCCCGATGACTCTGGTTCGATCCAGTACTCAGGAAATGCTCAGGCTGTGCGCGGTGGACATAACTCAGTACTTGATGCGCTCACATCTTCACAGCAACAGGATAACATCCTGATTCACAATCGCTATCTCAATGGAACAGTTCTTTATCCCTACTGCCCGATCGCACAGGCAATTCGTATGGATGCCAAAAACTACACTCCCAATCAAGGTACGCCACTTTATGATCAAACTGTGGTGCTATTGGGAACCGTCTTGGCTAAGTCGCAGGAGTTCTCCGATAATGGTGTGCCAGTACGAACGGTGACACTGATTATTACTGATGGTGATGATTGTCATTCGATGCGTCACGGGGCAAAGGATGTGGCTGCGATCGCAAAGGACATGTTGCGAATGGAAAATCACATTATTGCGGCAATGGGTATTGATGATGGCTCTACGGATTTTCGGAAAGTATTTCAGGATATGGGCATCCGTGATGAATGGATTCTCACACCCGCAAATAGTGATAGCGAAATTCGGAAAGCGTTTCAAGTCTTCTCACAGTCAGCTATGAGGGTGAGTCAAAGTGCTGCTAATTTTAATTCTTTAGGAGGATTTGGCGCATAAAGCCCAAAAACAAAGTGCGAGTTGTCCGCTACGTGGGCGACTCGCACTTTGTTTTTATTTCGTTGCAGTAGCTTTTTTGGTAGTTGTCGTCTTTTTAGTTGTTTTCGCGGCGGTTTTGGTTGTTGCTGCTTTAGTTGCTGTGGATTTTGTGGTGGTCTTTTTTGTGGTGGTTTTCTTGGTTTCGCTAGAAGCAGACTTAGTGCGCTTACTAGTACTTTTGCCAGACTTGCTTGCCAACATCGATAGCGCCTCTTCTAAGGTTAGCCCTTCGACAGTCTGCTCCTTAGTTAGTGACACATTCACCTTGCCATGCTTCACATATGCACCATACTTGCCATCGAGAATCTCAATCGCATCATTATCATCAGGATGTTTGCCAAGGGATTTCAAAACCTTGGCAGCGGCGGCTCCGCGTAGAGTTTTGGGCTGGGCAAGCAATTCTAAACCGCGTTCAAAGGTGATCGTGTAGGGATCATCAGTGGACTTTAGCGATCGATTGTCATCCTTGTCGCCGTTCCCTTTGGTATGACAAACATAGGGACCGAATCTACCCGTATTCACAAAAACACGATTACCAGTTTCAGGATGTGCGCCTAAGGTTCGAGGCAAAGCTAGTAACTTGACAGCAATATCGACGGTGACATTTTCTGGCTGCATTCCCTTGGGCAATGAAGCACGTTTAGGTTTAGGCACAGCATCTGTGGCTTGACCAAGCTGCACATAGGGACCATATTGACCCATCATCATGAAGATTGGCTCATTCAGTTCTGGATGGATACCAACTTGATCAGGTCCTTCGAGCTTCTGTTTGAGCAGAAGTTCAATCTTTTCAGGAACTAGATCGGAGGGAGTTAAGTTTTGAGGAATGGAAGAATTAACCGTGCGATCGCCTTCTCCAACTTGGATATATGCGCCGAACTTACCGATTTTAACCTTGACATCATCATCTAAACCTTCCAGACGTACAGTTCTTGCTGATTCGCCATCGATCAGACTATCGCGAGACTTCACCTGTCCGCTCAATCCCTGCTCTCCTGAATAGAATTTCTTGAGGTAGGGAAGCCACTCCACCGTACCCATAGAAATGTCATCAAGGGTTTGTTCCATTTTGGAAGTGAAACTAGGATCGACGAGATTTGGAAAATGCTCCTCTAATAAACTGGTGACGGCAAAGGCAGTAAAGCTAGGAATTAAAGCATTATTGACAAGCTGCACATAGCCGCGATCGCAGATCGTGCCAATAATGCTGGCGTAGGTACTGGGGCGACCAATGCCTTCACTTTCGAGCATCTTCACAAGGGCAGCTTCGGTAAATCTTGCAGGTGGTTGAGTTTCATGTCCGACCGTATTTAATTCACGACAGACTGGATGATCCCCAACTTTGAGCGGTGGTAACATTACCTCTTTTTCTTCTAGCGCTGCATCGGGATCGTCCGAGCCTTCAACATAGGCGCGGAAAAATCCTGCGAAATCAATACGCTTACCCGATGCGCGGAATAAAGCATCCTCAACGGTCAATTGCACACTAAGCATCGTGAGGCGTGCATCCTCCATCTGTGAGGCAACGGTGCGCTTCCAAATCAGGTCATAGAGGGCTAGCTCTCGACCTGACAGTCCTGTCTCTTGCGGAGTGCGGAAAGTTGCGCCTGCGGGACGAATTGCTTCGTGGGCTTCCTGTGCGCCCTTGGATTTGGTCACATATTGGCGGGGCTCTTTGCTCAAGAAGTTATTACCATACATGCTAGTCACGCATTGACGCGCTGCTGTGATCGCCTGTTGAGACAGATGCACCGAGTCAGTACGCATATAGGTAATGAAGCCTTGCTCGTATAAAGCTTGAGCCACACGCATCGAATCCCTTGCCGATAGGCGCAGTTTGCGGTTAGCTTCTTGTTGCAATGTTGATGTGGTAAATGGTGGCGAAGGCTTGCGGGTGGTGGGTCGTTCATCAAGATTGCTCACCGACCAGACTTTGCCATTTAGTTTCTGTTGCAATGCGATCGCCGCCGCTTCATCCAACAATAAAACTTTGCGCCCTTTGGCAATTTTGCCTGTCGCCTCATCAAAATCCTTGCCAGTGGCAACATTCACGCCACCAACTGAGACTAGTTGCACAGGAAATTCTTGTTTTGGCGCAAATAGATTTGCTTTCAAGTCCCAATAACTACCAGACTTAAAAGCACGGCGTTCGCGTTCACGGTTAACGATGACGCGCACAGCTACGGACTGGACTCGTCCCGCTGACAAGCCCCATGCAATTTTTTTCCAGAGCAAAGGTGAAAGGGTATAACCCACAAGGCGATCGAGTATGCGGCGAGTTTCTTGGGCATGGACTAGGCGATCGTCGATCTGTCGGCAATCTTTTAGCGCCGCTTTGATCGCCTCAGAGGTGATCTCATGGAAAACCATGCGCTTAATCGGCACTTTCGGCTGCAAGATTTGTAATAAGTGCCAAGAAATACTTTCACCTTCTCGGTCTTCGTCAGTCGCTAGGATTAGCTCTTTGACCCCTTTTAGTGCTGACTTAAGTTCACGGACAATCTTTTTTTTGTCGTCTGGGACGATATATAGCGGCTCAAAGTCAGCATCAACATTTACGCCGAGCTTTGCCCACTCCGTACCTTTGAGATCGGCAGGAATATCACTAGCTGATTGTGGCAAATCGCGCACATGCCCCATTGATGCCTCTACTCGATATCCAGCAGGCAAAAAATTACGAATGGTGCGTGCCTTCGTGGGCGATTCGACAATGACAAGAGTAGACATATTAGCCTGCAAGGTTCGCGGTAATCAAAAGAAACTGGAAGATCAATAAGCACAAAATCAAGGGCTTATTAAATACCTTCTTAACCTATATACAATGTTTATGCAGAAAATTACTATTTTTTAGTAGGACGGTAACTACACTAACAAGTTTCCCAAAACTACTAGTTGCAAATTTAGCTCTTTAGTGCATTGGATTCAATTAATGCATGTAAAGCCCTATCATGCAACCCCAAAGATTGAGAGACGGCGCTTCGCGCCGTCTCTCAATCTTTGGGACTTACAAGTTGCCACGATATTTTGAGAAGTTAGCAATATTCTCTAGGGAGTGATTTCCTGGATAGAGTTTGCCGTTAATCTCCCATGTAGGAAAAGCTCGCACTCTCTTGGCGCGGCAAAGTTGGGTTTGAGGATTGACACCGCGCTGATCGCATTCAACTACTTCTAAGTGTTTTACAGCCTCTTTACCAAAACGTTGTTTTTGGCTATGGCAATGGGGACACCAATAGGCAGTGTATAGCTTTGCTCCGATTTTGTGCAAATGTTTGGCTAAGGCGATCTCATTGGCACTTGATGTTGTTGTCACCGCGGGAGCTGCTTCTTGGGCGATCGCAGTCTCAGTCAATTGCGGCGGAAATATAACAGCAGAAAAACCTGTGATTGTGATACTAGCGATCGCTAGCCCCACGGAGGCTAATGTAGAAGCAGTTTGGCGAAACTTCATAAATCAGGTGAGTTCAACGTTGCTATTTTAACCATAATTATTGACACTAAATTAGAGCGGTCAATGCTCAGCTTCCCAAAGAAATTAATTATGTCAAAACTCGAAAATCTCAAGATTGCGATCATCCATGAATGGTTTGTGACCTATGCAGGATCGGAGCGCGTGGTCGAGCAAATTTTAAATTTATTTCCCCATGCTGATCTATTTGCGGTTGTAGATTTTCTCAATGATTCTCAGCGGGGATTTATTCAAAACAAAAAAGTTACAACTACTTTTATTCAAAATCTCCCCTTCGCCAAAACGAAGTTTCGTAAATATTTGCCACTCATGCCCTTAGCGATCGAGCAGCTAGATTTGTCCGCCTACGACCTCATTATTTCTAGTTCCCATGCTGTCGCCAAAGGAGTGCTGACTGCGCCGCATCAATTACATATTTCCTATATGCATTCACCAATTCGCTATGCTTGGGATTTGCAACATCAATATTTAAAAGAGTCAAATTTAGATCGTGGTATTAAAAGCTGGATTGCTAGATGGATTTTGCATCAGATCAGAATTTGGGATACGCGCACGGCAAACGGTGTTGATCTATTTCTTGCTAATTCCAAGTTTATCGCCCGTCGGATTCAGAAAGTCTATCGGCGATCAGCAGAAGTAATTTATCCACCTGTAGATCTTCAAAATTATACATTGTGCGAACAAAAGCAGGACTTCTATCTCACTGCATCACGGTTGGTTCCCTATAAACGAATTGATCTAATTGTGGAAGCATTTTCGCAAATGGGCGATCGCCAATTAATTGTGATTGGTGATGGGGAGCAGATGGCAAGAATTCGCGCTAAAGCAAGCCGTAACATCAAGTTTCTTGGGCATTTAGAACCAGATTTGTTGCGCGGATATATGCAAAATGCTAAAGCTTTTGTATTTGCATCTGAGGAGGATTTTGGAATTACACCTGTAGAAGCTCAAGCCTGCGGCACGCCAGTAATTGCCTATGGTCGAGGTGGTGTGAGTGAATCAGTGCGTGGCTTAGATGGCGATCGCCCTACGGGTGTATTTTTTGCAGAACAGACGGTGACGAGTATTCGTGAAGCTGTGCTTGAGTTTGAAGAGAATAGCGATCGCATCTTACCTATGACTTGTCACGAAAATGCGATGCGTTTCTCAACGGAGAGATTTCAGGCAGAGTTTTTAGAGTTTGTAGAACAGGCTTGGTACGATCAATCTT
The DNA here is from genome assembly GCA_020404895.1 of Pseudanabaena sp. M085S1SP2A07QC. Classification (GTDB taxonomy): domain Bacteria; phylum Cyanobacteriota; class Cyanobacteriia; order Pseudanabaenales; family Pseudanabaenaceae; genus Pseudanabaena. The sequence continues at coordinate 135,917 of JADBWK010000019.1, forward strand.
GCCACAGATAAGAACAAAAAACCTATTGCGGGACTTTGCCCCGCAATAGGTTTTTTGTTCTTATCTTCATAAAGGCATAATATAAAACTATACAAAAATCAAAAAAGATTAACTCATCCATCATGGCTACCGTTAACGACAACTATCTCAAACTTAAGGCAGGCTACCTGTTTCCCGAAATTGCAAGACGGGTAAACGTCTTTATCGAGGCAAATCCTGACGCAAAAGTGATCCGTCTCGGCATTGGCGATGTCACCGAACCCTTGCCAGATGCATGTCGCGCTGCCATGATCAAAGCGGTTGAAGATATGGGCGATCGCAATTCATTTAAGGGTTATGGTCCCGAACAAGGCTACGCATGGCTACGCGAAAAAATTGCAGCGAATGATTTTCAGTCGCGAGGCTGCGATATTGATGCTTCTGAAATATTTATTTCCGATGGCTCCAAGTGCGACTGCGGCAACATCCTTGATATTTTTGGTGATGATAACGTGATAGCCGTTACTGACCCTGTCTATCCTGTGTATGTCGATACCAACGTCATGGCAGGGCACACAGGCGAAATCAACGAGAAAGGCGAATACGAAGGTTTAGTTTATTTGCCTGTAACTGCCGAAAATAATTTCACTGCCGAGATTCCCACTGAAAAAGTTGATCTGATTTATCTCTGCTTCCCCAACAATCCTACAGGTGCAACTGCTACTAAAGAACATCTGCAAGCATGGGTGGATTATGCTAGAGCTAACGGTTCGATCATCTTTTTTGATGCAGCCTACGAAGCATTTATCACCGATCCTAATCTTCCACACTCGATCTACGAAATTGAAGGCGCTAAGGAATGTGCGATTGAGTTCCGTTCTTTCTCGAAGAATGCAGGATTTACAGGTACTCGTTGCGCCTTAACTGTAGTTCCTAAGAACTTGATGGGCAAGGCGAAAGATGGTTCTAACGTAGAACTCTGGAAGCTCTGGAATCGTCGTCAATCCACTAAGTTTAATGGTGTTTCCTACGTCGTCCAACGTGGTGCCGAAGCCGTCTATTCTGAAGAAGGAAAATCACAAACTAGAGCTTTGATTGACTTCTACATGGAAAATGCCAAAATTATCCGCGAGAAATTGACAGAAGCTGGTTTAGCTGTCTATGGTGGTGAGAATGCTCCCTATGTGTGGGTACAGACTCCCGCAGGGCTGACCAGTTGGGATTTCTTTGATAAGCTCTTGCAAACCTGTAATGTGGTGGGAACCCCTGGTTCTGGGTTTGGTGCAGCAGGTGAGGGTTACTTCCGTATTTCGGCTTTCAATAGTCGCGACAACGTGAATGAGGCAATGCGCCGTATTCTCGACAAATTCAAATAAGCGATAGCGTAGGGGCAATTCATGAATTGCCCCTACGCTATAATTAAGACCTCAACGTTATTTCATTCTCATAGGTACGATCATGGTCATCGCTCAAGCTAAACCGATCGCCACAAATATATCTCCAGAGCCTGAAGCTTCAGATGGCAAAGTTCTCATGACCCTTGAAGAATATCGAGCGATCGTAGAAACATCTGAGGAACGTTATGAATATTGCAACGGAGAAATTATTGCTATGACAGGAGGATCGTCTGCTCACAGTTGTATTGCTGTAGACATCACCACATTTCTGAATATCGCGGTTCGTAAAACCAACTTTCAAATTTACAATGGCGATCTACGTATTTGGGTTCCTGCTTTTAATCATGGAACCTATGCTGATGTTCTAGTAATTAACGGTGAGCCAGAATTTAATGGTGATCGTACTGATGAAATTCTAAATCCTTTATTGATTGTGGAAGTTCTATCTCCCTCAACCGCAGGTTATGATCGCGGCGATAAATTTAGAAAATATCGCTCGATTTCTAGCTTCTGTGAATATTTACTCGTTAGTCAATCAGAACCCTATGTAGAGCAATATCACCAAATTGATCGCCAAAATAATAATGATCGCTGGCAATTACAAATTTGCGATCGCTTAGAGCAGGCAATTTATTTACAGAGCTTAAATCTAGAACTACCGATGCAAGAAGTTTATCGGCGGGTTAAATTTTAAGCGATCGCCTAAAACTACGGTTAAACTAGCCTAAGCAAATCTTTGAATCTTAAGGGTAATGACTGTGAAAGCGAAGAATAGTTTTAAAGCGATCGCCAATTACTTAAAACTGAAACCTCAAATGAGGCGATCTTGGCAAATATTCGTAGCTTTTGTAATTACCTTTCTGATTGCTGTTTCTCCAGCACTGTTAAATGTCGTTGCAGAGGAAAGTCGCTTCTCACTCAGGATTTTGCATACGAACGATCACCACGCGCATTTGGAACCTGTCAAATTTGGCGATCGCCTACTGGGGGGGATTGCTCGTCGTCGTACTCTCATCGAGCAAATCCGTGCCGAAAGCAAGACTAATCAGGAGCCTATGCTGTTATTGGATGCAGGGGATATTTTTCAGGGAACTCTGTATTTCAATCAATATTTGGGTCAAGCAGATCTAGATTTTTATAATGCTCTTGCCTACGATGCAAGCACAATTGGCAATCATGAATTCGATCGCGGACAGCAGGTACTTGCCGATTTCATCGCTAAGGCTAAGTTCCCAATTATTTCTGCAAATATCGACATTGCTCCCGAATCGCCTCTCTATGGCAAAGTTCGTCCTTGGCATATTCTGGATATGCAAGGCGAAAAGATTGGGATGTTTGGTTTGACAACTCCAGATACGGCAATATTAGCCAGTGTTGGCAATGGCGTGAAATTTACTGACCCGATCGCGGCAGCTCGCAAATCAGTGCTTGCACTTAAGCAACAGGGAATTAATAAAATTGTAGCTCTTACCCACATTGGCTTTGACAATGATGTATTACTAGCGCAAAAAGTCTCCGATATCGATATCATTATCGGTGGTCATAGCCATACATCTGTTGGCAATATTCCCAAAGCTAATCATCCCTATCCATTGGTTGAGAAGAATGGAACCAAGGAACCTGTGCTAGTTGTAACAGATTGGGAATGGGGTAAATATTTAGGAGATTTATCAGTGAGTTTTGATCGCACAGGTAAGTTGATTGCTTGGGCAGGAAAGCCCCATGTCCTTGATGCTAGCATTAAGCCCAATCCAGAATTTGCCGATAAGCTCAAAGCCTACGCCGAACCAATTGAAGCATTGCGTCAAAAGATTATTGGTAAATCTTTGGTAGCGCTAGATGGCGATCGCGTCAAACTGCGAACTAGCGAAACAGCTTTAGGTAACTTGATTGCCGATGCGATCTTGACAAAAACAAAGGTGGATCGAGTTCAAGTCGTTCTAATTAATGCGGGTGGCATTCGCAATGGACTCCCTTTAGGTGATATCACGATGGGGAATGTGTTAGAAGCGCTTCCCTTCGGCAATACGATTACAAGGGTGGAGTTAACTGGCAAGCAGTTAATAGAAGCTTTAGAGAGTGGTGTGAGTATGGCAGAGCAAGGGGAAGGTCGATTTCCGCAAGTAGCTGGTATCCGCTTTGTTTGGGACAGCAAACTTCCCGCAGGTAAGCGAATTACGAAAGTAGAAGTAAAAGACCCTTCAGGTAAGTTCCAATTGTTAAATCCCAAAGACGTTTATCGAGTCGCAACAAATAACTTCCTTGCTTCTGGTGGTGATGGATATCGCAGCTTTGCGGAAGGTGCAAATCTTTTAGAAACTGGTTATTTGCTATCGGATGCGATCGCAGAATATATCACCGCTATGTCGCCTTTGCAGGTAAAAATTGAGAATCGCATTGTGCGTCAATAAGAACGGGAAAACCGCAGTAATTTACGAGGTTTAAAGAACCAACTGAAGTCAGATATTTCTACTAATGGCTATAGTGTATTTCTGACGGGTGCGATCGCAGATTTTCGCGGGTTAGTTGAGGGTTTGCATGAACGCGGTGAACTACCTGCGGATATTAAACAGACCTTTGTGTTAGACCTATTAGAACGGCGTAAATGCATCTGTGGAGCAGACTTACATGATGGTTCTCCTAACTATGAGCAGGTCAGTGCTTGGCTAGAGAAAGCAGGTTTAGCAGATGTGGAAACTGCAACCTTGAAACTGGAAAGTTTTGTCGATGAGGTAGAAAAACAGGCTACGGATTTTTGGCAAGGTATTGATACCAAACAATTGAGTATCAATCAACTCAAAACAGCAATCTCTCGTCTTGAGTTAGAGTTGGAAACAATCAGCGAACAGCTACGCAAGGGTCCCATTGAGGATATTCGGCTAATGCAAACTCGCCTTGATGAGATAGATCGCAGGGTTGAGGATTTAACCTTAGAGAAGGGTAAGAAGCTCCAGAAATGGACTGATTATCAAGGGCAAATTGAAAATCTTCAGAAGCAAATCAAGAGTAGTAAGCAAAATGAAGGTAAGCAAAAGCTTGCTCAAAAGCGGATTGATGCAGCCCAACAGGCGATCGATCTCCTCAGTGAGTTAAAGACTAACCGTAATGAGCTATTCCGCAAGCAATTGGAATCTCGGATCTGTGAAATCTTTAGCCAGATCTCGTTCAAAGCGCAAACGCAAAGACTAAGTGAAAAATATGAACTTAGCTTAGTAGAAACTGTGGCTGGGCAAGAAGTTCAGTCGGGTGCATCGACAGGAGAGAATCAGATCCTCAGTTTGTCTTTTATCGGTAGCATCATCGATCTCGTGAGGGAATGGAGCAAGTCTGGTTTGGTGATGGGATCAGACAGTAGTACTTTTCCAATGGTTATGGATTCACCTTTTGGGAGTCTAGATGAAATTTACCGTAGTTTGTAAGCTTTCCATGTATCACCGTTTGTGACTATTCCAAACACATCTATCTTCTTGTTAATTTGGGTGTTTCGCCATTGACAGGCTTGCATTTCTACTAAACATTGCGCTAATCCCTGCCCAAAGTCATCTTTTTTTGCTTCCACAATGCAAAGAAATGGCGCTTCTAAATAGGCTTTGCGTTCGGCAATGAGATAGTCGGTTGCACCTGTAGCAACATCTGAAGATAGAGCCGCACCCTTCCAGATTTTGAGATGTTCAAAGCTAATAATTGCTTCTTCACAAATTGCGTCGATAACTAGCTTTTTCGATTCTTCATAGTTTTGCAGATCGAAGCATTGTTCTAATCGTTTGAGACGAATTTGCAGAAAGTCACTGGGCGGACAAGATTGAATATCAATATGCCATCTCTGTAATTCATCTATGTTTAGCAGTTTAAACGCTTCAGCATAGCGAAAATGCGAAAATCCTTTTTTCTTTTCAGCTTTGATGTTTTTAGTTTTTGTTGTTAGCATAGTTGTAAAATGCTGATTAAAGATAGAACAAATACGTATTCAAATTGATGGAAGTTTAGCAATCTCAAAAACTCTTTGAAGTCTGGAGGTATTTGGATCATAGCCATACATTACTTGACGTAGATATTCTAGGGCAATTAATCGCTCTTTTGGACTTTTCAGAAGCCAATATGCACGATCTTCGTTGTCTTCATCATTTAAGTTCGCAATACTGAGCGTAGATAGATTAAATTTAAAATTTTCAGAGTTAATGCTGCTCATTTAAATTGATTTTAAGAAACAATAAATTCGGGTAAAATATATAAAGATTATAACGCACTGTAAAAGATGATCGCTTGTTGATGATGGCTGGCTTAATGGCAATTGAAGTTAAAGGGTAGGTTGCTTGTGTGTAAGATGTTTTTAGATTAGTTATTGAGGGATAAGTAAGAATGGCTGATGCAAGGGTAAAGATCGCGAAGAATAAGGCAGGGTTGGGGGCAAATCATAAGTATTCGTAGAGTCTATATTGCTGAAGACAAAGCTGAACTTGTACGGTCTTTAAGATCCGCAGAAAATCCTACTGCACCATTTCAGCCTAAGGGAAGAATCGCCTCACGCGCAGACAATGCGAGATTTTCACGGTCAGAATATCGTTTTGCCAGCACATCAAAGCTATTTGCCAAGAATTGAAGCTTTACGATGGCATCGAGAAAATGTTTTTAATCAAGACGATCAATGTTTTTTAGAGTACTAATCACTCATATACAGATTCACAAGCTCCCTATTTATAGAATTAAATAATAAAATCTGATTTCAAGTTGACTTTTGGGCTTACTTAAGAGAGGAAAGACTTAATTAGGTATTAGCTGAAGTTCTGGAAATAATTATGATATTAAGCGATCGCTCCATCATTTATATCTTTCCTGAAAAGCTAGCACTGCATCTAACTGAGACTCCATCAGCAAACACTGTTCCAAATGAGCAAGATCCAAATCAGGCAACCATCCACTTGATTCAACCTGTGCATATTCTCCATCCAGTAAGCAATAAATTTTAATCTTGCCGTCTTGCCAAAACCAAACCTCAGGAATATTTCTTAATTGATACTTTCTTAGCTTTTTGACGCTACCACTGGTCACCACAACCTCAATACATAAATCCGTAACTTTAGGATCACTACCAAAAGCAAAAGACAGATCAGATTGAAACTCTAACTTAGTAGCAATAGATTGGGTATAAGCTCCCGTTGAGGTAAACCGCATCCTTTTAATCACAAAATATTGTCCTAGCAACAACCCCAACAAAGCCGTGATCATTTCATGCAATAGCCCAATACCCACAATTTCTACCACTCCCTCACAATAATTTAATCGCACCCCACCAATCTCTTCAAAAGCAGATTGCAGAGCCTTGAATTGTTCCCATGTCACAGCCTGCTTGACGAGGTATTGATCAGCCGTTTTAGTTAAAGTTAGAGTCATGGCTTTACCTTAGCAATTACTTGGGTAATGAGGTGCTACTAGTATAATCTAAACATTCAATAAAGCTCTTGTCGCAATGATCGCAGAGTATAGCCATAACCAACTCATTGCCCTCTGCCAACAAAGCAAAGTTGGCAAAAAGCTACCCACTGCTCTCTATGTTCGTAGATCAGCGATCGCCTCTTTAGCTCCACAATTACAAGAATGCGATCGCCAAGCCAGATCACTACTTCCCAAAGACAGCAAATTCACCATCATCAAATTCAACTACGAACAACCGAAAATCTCCTATTTGTTTTATCCAGAATTTGATACTGACCCACATCCTGCATTGCATCACAGTATTCAAAGCGATCGGCTTATTTCATGAGATCCTTACCATCGGCACTCGCAAAGGGTGGAAACAACGTTTACAGGAATACAATTTTGTGTTTTGGCATTAAATATCGTGAAATTCTTTGGCGATCGCATCAAGATATTCATCAATAAATTTCGACCAGCCAATCACGATTAATTGATTGTGAGTTAGCTTTTCAGAATCAATATCTTCGTACGTAAATCCAATTTCGCGACCTTCGAGATCGCAACAAATTAACCCTGCCGCTCTTGCGATCGCTAAGGGGCCAACAGTATCCCAGAGCTTAACGCGGCGATTGAGATAGATATAGGCACTTGCCCGTCCTTGGACAACTTCCATTACCTTTAAGCCAAAACTACCGAGACTATAAAACTCAATATCGGGAACAGCAGCCCGAATCGCATCGCCATAGGCAAGATCATCTTTTTTGCTTACAATTATGCGATCGCGACTTGCACCAATTGGTTCATGGGAATATAAGACCTCAGGGACATTACCATTTGTAGCAATAAATAAGCCATTGATTGCAGTTCCGCCAAAATATAAGCGATCGCTCTTTGGAGCATATACCCAGCCAAGAACTGGCTGAAATGACTCTAAAGCACCGACCATGACTGAATAGAATTCACGCCCATGGATAAAGTCATCAGTTCCATCAATGGGATCGATAAACCAGAATTTCTGGTTAACTTTTGATTTTTGTTGCCAGAGTTCTAGCGATCGCGTATTTTCTTCGCTAATTATTCCATCATTAGGAAACCACGCCTGAAACCTTTGACTTAAGAGGTGATCAAGTTCGCGATCAACATTTGTCACATAATCATCAAAACCTTTTTCATCAACTTGAAAACCCAACTCTCTCAAATGAATTGCCTTTTGACCGATTTCACGAATAAACTGACAAATTTCTGTTTGTAATGCAGGATTCATAATAACTAAAGAGAATAAATAAAACTTAAAAACCATTTAAGAGAATTGCTTTCTGCGGTCAAAAGCCCTAAGAGATCCCCCTCAATCCCCCTTAAAAAGCAGGAAGAATTTAATTCTCCCCCCTTTTTAAGGGGGGCTGGGGGGGATCGTTTTTGGAGACCCGAGAAAATGCCCGAAAGTATAGCGATCGCCAAAATTCTTTAAAAGGATAGGCAATAAATGTAATCGGATTAATCGTAACGATAATATCGCGGAGACCAAGGTTCGCTAAAGCGACGATCGCCCAAGCCACAAAATCTGCTGACATTACCCCATAGGGATTAAGATCACTTTTGAATGGGCCTAAAATTAGCTTGCGAATTTTGCAAGGAGCATCAAGGCGGCGTAAGGTTAGCAAATCACCGATCGCACGTTTTGAGAGTTCATACAATGGACTGAAGGCAGGATTGACTTCAGCTTCGGAAGTATTTACCCAAATCTCCTTAGCTCTAACTGCTTGAGCATCAGTTACAGTTTCTAAGAATAAATCGATCCAACGGAAAACAGAAAAAGTATTGACCTCGTAGGATTTATAAATAGATGTAGAATCTCTTGCACCTAAAACATTTACACCATGATTAAGAATGAGAATATCGACTTTTTGTAGGCGATCGCGTAGTTCTGTTTCATGCCCTAGTTGCCAAGTCAAAACTTCTACTGCTTGATTGGACTGATTATCGCTGTCTGCAATTTGAAAATTAGGGTTAGGCGAAGTTGTTAGTGCAATGATCCTTGCCCCTTGCTTAGAAAGCTCTGTGGCTAATGCTCTGCCCATTGTGCCTGAAGCGCCTGTAATCGCAATGCTTTTATTTTTAAGTGACAAGGCTGAACCCAAAACCCTACCTAACAAGTGTAACCGTACTACAGCGCTTTGCGTTCAACCCCAGACCAATAAAATCATTGAAAGTGTTACAAACCACCACTTTCAATGATTTTATTGTGTTTCATTTGATCAAAAATTGCTGTTAAGTGGGGTGGTGTAATTAAACGTAGGATGGGTTACGCGATCTCTAACCCATAATTCTTGCTTAGGGGAAACACTAGAAATCTTGTTCCCTCCCCTTTGCAAGGGCTATCGTGTACATACAAGTCGGACTTACCCCCTTTAATTCCCCCTTGCAAAGGGGGAAGACCAGAAATCTTGTTCCCTCCCCTTTGCAAGGGGAGGGTTAGGGAGGGGTAAATTTTATATAAAATCATATAACATATTCTTAGTAGTCAAAACCTTTAACAAAGTGGACTAAACATAGATTTTGCAACAGTTCCCATTTAATTTTAATGATTTACCAACACCTGCCTATTTAGTGGGTGGATGGGTACGCGATCGCATATTAAATCGTCAAGGTAAATATCTTGATCTAGATTTTGTTTTGCCAGAGAAAGCTGTTGAAATAGCTAATGCGATCGCCCGTAAGTATAAAGCAGGATTTGTGGTTTTAGACGCAGAGCGTCAAATTGCGCGGGTTGTTTTTAAAAATGGAACGGCGGATTTTGCCCAGCAAATGGGTGATAGTTTAGAAGCAGATTTAGGGCGGCGCGACTTTTGTATGAATGCGATCGCTTTAGAATGCCATGAACTAAATGAAACTGATTTTGTGCCTTTGGCTCAAAATCAGTTTATAGATCCGTTTAATGGAATTGAAGATTTACAAGCTCGTCGAATTAGGATGGTTGCGCCTGAGAATTTAGCGGATGATCCTTTGCGGATTTTGCGGGGATATCGACAGGCGACTCAGTTAGGCTTTGAGATTGAAAGTTTAACTCGACAGGTTTTGATTAAACTTGCGCCCAAGTTAAAGGCTATGGCTGCTGAACGGGTGCGGACAGAACTAGGTTATTTGCTATCAATCGAGAATGGTAGTCAAGGAATGATGGCTGCCATCGACGATCGCATTTTAGAAGATTGGTTGCCAAGTCAATATTTGAATCTAGAACGATTTGCCAAAATTGAGAATGTGATTTCTACCTTAATAGCTAAATCCCCGAATCTAGAATCATTTTTTAATAAGCAGTTATCAGGCGATCGCTATACTCTGGTGATTATCAAATTAGCTGCATTGACCAATAGCGCGACAGCTTTGGAATCGCTAGGGCTAAGCCGTGCTGAACAACGCTGGCTCGTCGGGATTTTGCGTTATCTGCCTCAATTTATCAAGATTTTAGATCAAGCTTCACTCAAAGAGCAATATAAATTTTTTCAGTCTACTTTAGAGTTTTTTCCTGCGATCGCAGCTTTGGCTATAGCTAGTGGTTGTGAATTAGAAGAGATCTCGCCTTGGCTAGAACGCTGGCTTGATCCTCAAGATGCGATCGCCTATCCTGTAGCGTTAATTACTGGCGATGATTTGCGAAAAGATTTGGGAATTGCGCCTAGTCCGAAAATAGGTGAACTATTAGAGATGGTGAAAATTGCTCAAGTCGAAGGCAAAATTTCATCAAGACAAGATGCGATCGAGTTTGTTATAGCCCTACACTCAAATGAGATACTCAAAGCTAAAACCCCGTAAAACGGGTAATATCGATCAAATAACTATCAGAATTAATATCCAACACATCAGACTTAGAAAAAGGACATGAGCTAGGAAAAGTTGCTAAGGGTAATTGAGTCTCAACAGAAGCAGCTTGACAAGCTGAGGCATAACACTCATCAAAGACATCATCAAAATAACGCTTCAGGCTAGGGCTATTTTTAAAAGCCTTATTTAACCTTCGAGAATGCTCAATAATCGTATAAGCCCAACTAGGAGAACGCTTTTGACATTGATAATTCCATTTAATCAAATGTTGCAGAACTCGAATTAAATTACTTTCGATCGCATCTTTCTCTCTCCGACTCATACCTTCGATTTCTTCCAGCAGATTCTCAATATCTAATCGGTCTAATTTACCTTCTTTGATTAGAAAAGCCGTCTCCTCTAACCAAAGGTTAAAATCAGTTTCGTAAAGCGTTTTTACAGCAATCATCTTAGCAATCTCAATCTAAAAAACTCTGCTCTTAATCAAATTATATCACCTGAATAAAAGTATGTGCTGCAACTAGATCTTAACTAATTCTGAACCATTGATAGATTTACGGACGTGGATTTGAGTGGGCAATCTCTCGGCTAACGATTGAATATGGGTGATTACACCAATGAGCCGATCCTGTTGGCGCAGGGATTCGAGGATTTGGGTGACAGATTCGAGCGTTTCGCTATCGAGCGTGCCAAAGCCTTCATCTAAGAAGAGACTACCAAGTTCTATTCCCATTGACAACTTTTCTGATAAGGCTAGTGCCATTGAGAGCGAAGCCGCAAAGGTTTCGCCACCTGAAAGCGTGCGAATACGCCGTTTTTCACCGCCATTCCAGTTGTCAGACACCCAATAGTCACCACTTTCGATTTGGAGAATATAACGATCTTCAGAAAGCTGTTGCAATAAAACTGAGGCACGGTTAGCAAGTTCCTGTTGCAGACTATCGAGAATATATTCTTGGAACTTGTTGGATTGCAAATCTTGAGAGAGAGTATGATAAATCTGCTCTTGAGACTGTAGAGAAATTTTTCTTTCTTCTAAATCTTGTGATTCCTGCCGCCTTTGCCGTGCTTGCTCTAGCCATGCCTTAATTGAAGCGCGATTTTCACTAGCTAGTTGGAGATCCTGTTCTATTTGTTGCAAATCAGCGCGAAGATTGGCGATCGCAATTTCATCGGTATGTTGATATGCGATCGCCTCCGCAAACATTTGCCGACGAGTAGTTAAGTCCTGTTCTTGGCGCTGATAGGTTTCGATTTCTTTTTGCCATGACTCCATTTGCGATCGCGTAGTTTGAGCAGTCAGAAATGCTGATTCAGTAAAGTTGATAGATTGTAGTTCGTCGTGCCAGTTTGTCTCTTGTTGAGTGCATTCAGCAATTGCGATATTATGATTGTCTTGAGCTTTTGTGGCAGCTTCTTCTCGTTTCACAAAGGTTTCACGAGCTTTTTGGTAGGATTTTTCGATAGATTGGAGGCGATCACTTAGTTCAGATTTTGCTTGCAAAATACTTTGACGCAATGATTCATAACTTTTGCCTACGGTAATTTCTTGCAACCGCTGTGATACTTCTTGTAGCTGGGACTGACGATGGACTTTCTCTTGTTCGGCTTTTTGAAATTCTGTTTGAGCTAATTGTAGATTTTCTTGATTGATATTTAGCTTGCTTTCAGCATTTTGACATGCGCTCGCAATTTCTTTTTGCTCGTTAATCAGTTTTTGATAGGCTAATTCTTGTCTCTCTAATTCTTGGCGTTCGCGGAGAATATCTGCGGCTGTCCATGCAGTTTTGAGAATGCGATCAATCTGTTCTTGGAATTTTGCAACCTCAGTCTCTAACTCTGCAATTTCCTGAGTTTGGATTTGCAGTTGTAGTTGCGATGTCTCCAAATTCGCCTCAAGTTTTGCCTTGTCCTCACGCAGTTTTGCTAACTGTCTCTCGTTGGCATCTCGCTGTTTCTTGAGAGTATCTGTATCGATTAGTTCTATTTTGGGAAGCTCTGGCAATCCCTCTATAACATAAAGATTATTGCAAACGGGGCAGTTGTCACCATCATGAAGCTCAGCACGCAAAGCATTAACATGGCTACTTTGTAAGGCTTGTAAGTTTGAAGCTTCTGCATTATTTAGGGCTATACTTGCGATTTGAAATTCATTTTCAGCCTTCGCGATCGCCTGTTTAGATTTCTCTAATTGCTGCGTGAGGTTACTGCTTTCCGTTTGTAATTGCTTAGATTTTTGCTTTAGCTTCACAAGCCCATCTTGCAACATTTGCTGCTGAGCAAGCTGCTCGGCAACTTGGCGCAGACTTTCGAGACGCTGAGGATCATTATGGGAATTAGTGATCGCAGTTGCAATTTTTTGTAATTGCTGAGTTGCATTTTGCAATTCTAGTTCAGCTTGTTTTGTTGCTTTTGTCGCTTTTTCAAGCTGCTGCGATCGCTCTAGCGTATTCTTGTTAGCACGTTCTAGCTCTGCCTCGCATTGCTGTTGTTGTGTATGCAGAGCTTCCGCTAGAGCAAGACTACGTTCTTGGGATTCTATATGTCTTTGAGCTTCAATTTGGTCGGTGCGAGATTGCTCAAAAATTTGTTGTTGCTCATTTAGGTCAAGCTTGGCTATTTCTAACTGTTTATTGGCAGTTGTCAGATCGGCGATCGCATTTTCTACGCGCTTGCGAGTAGTTTGCAAAATTGTCCAAGTTCCCACAATCGAGTTAGCTAACTGAGCATTACGAAATTGAAATTCTAAAGCTTGGATTTTTGATGCATCTTGCTGAAGTTGCTTCAGTTTTACTGAAAGTTGGCTATATTGCTGAATTTGAGCAAACAATCTTTCCTCTGCTTCTAATAGCTTACGGCTATTTTTCGCTTTGATATCCAATTCAGGAATCGCAACCTCAAGGTTTTCTGATTCTGTTTGTTGAGCATTGACCTCTTCAATAGTTGGCGCTTGCATTCCTTCAAGAACTTTATCTAAGCCTTCACGCTCAGCTTTAAAACGACTAGTGCGATCGCTTGCTTCTTTCCGCATTTGCTCAAATATTTGAAATCCTGCCAACTGCCGCAAAATCTCGCGCCGTTTACCTGCCTCACCCTTGAGGAATTCATCAAATTGTCCCTGTGGCAAAATGATCACACGGGTAAACGTCTCAAAGTCCATGCCAATGATGTCTTCTACCTTTTGTGCGCGATCGCATCTTTCCCATTCTCCATCAATCAATTGATCAAGCAGAAATTTTTTCTCATCGGTTTTGCCCCGACTGCGCCAAGTTCGCAGGACACGATATTCCGTTTGTCGCATCACAAACCGAAATTCCACTTTTAGCTGGGTCGCGCCTTGGCTAACTAATTCCTTTGATGAATTGGGTTTATTTGCCACCTTGTCATACAGCGCAAAAGTAATCGCATCTAATAGCGAAGTTTTCCCAGCACCCGTTGCGCCTGTAATCGCAAACAAGTCAAGGCTCGTAAAATCTAGCACTTGCCGACTGCGAAAACTTGTAAATCCTTCGACAATTAATTCAAGGGGGCGCATGGTGTTTGTATGAATTTTAAGGCTAGGCTGCGAGAAGCTCTATTAACTCTTCGGGTTGTGACCAGTAGGCAATGTCAGATAGGTCTTCAAGGATACTCATGTTGTCAGGAGTCCAGACATCTACTGTGTCATCGAATAATGAAATAAATCGCAGAGGTTCAATGCCAGTTTTAAGATGGTTGAGGTCATACCAAGATGCGAGGACGTTGTTAACGCGACTGTTTGCGCTAGCGCGACTACCTGTACTTAAAACGTAGATGAGTGAACTGCGTTTTGGGTGTCTAGCGTGAAAGTCTACTTTGCGCGATCGCCCAGATCTACCAATATATTTTTCACCTTGATCGAAGGGGATTTTGTTTGTTTCGAGGAGTTCGGAGACTTCGCTTTGAATCGATTCAAAAGCTCTGGTTTTTTGAGTAAACCAAATATCAGAAACTCGTAAGGCTGCCTGAGCAATGCGTGTTATATCTGCGCCAAGGCTACTGTTAACTGATGTTCGGGTTAGTAGCATTCCGCGATAAAGCTCAATATTGTGAGTTTGGCAAATATCTTGAAGGATTGCATCTTGTCTATTGGAGCGATACTGCGATGTTGTTTGCATTTTTAGCCAACGCAGGGTTTCACCAAAATCTGTAAGGGTATAGGTGTTTTGACGTTCCTTGAGGAAAATATCTATATAGTCGCCATCGGGATATAGATATGGTGTGCGAATTCGGACAGCATCGTTGACTAGCGAGCATTCATATAGCTCGTTCATCTGGTTGGTTATTTTTTCACAGATGCTAGTCATTACAGAAATAGGTCTAGTTGTAAATGTGGGGGCTGATGTAAGCTCCCATTATGAATGATTTTAGACTCTAAACAAAATTGTTGCCAGACTGCTACAGGATTTGTAACTAAAGCGGTGATATCTGAGGGTACATAGGCAAATTTGTCACGATACCCATACCGCCATCGATGTTTATGTTTTTCGCCAACTCTTTCGCCATCTGGGTTTTTATGATCGCTACCCATGTCTAGGGCATATATTCTGCCAACAGCTTTGTAAATGATGACGTAACCTAATTTTTCTGATAGTTGGTTATAGCTGCCTCTTGCCACGATGGGATAGCCATTATCTGAAATAATTTGGCACTGAAATTCAACAAAGGGTGAATGATCTTCGTCTTCGCGCCATGAGATATCACCTTCGATCCGCTTAGTTTCGTCAGCAATAATTTCCTCAAATTCATCTTGAGTTAGCATTTATATCCTCATCTAGAAATTTTTCTAATCTGTTGTCAGACTATTTATTATCTCAAACTCATCTTTAGTTAATGGCATTACTGAGAGTCTTGGCTGTTTAACTAAGCCAATATTTGCTAATTCGGGAGTTTTTTTTATCTGGCTTAAGGTTATTGGTTTCTCAAAGGTTTCTACTGGCTCAAAGGTAACGCTTAACCATTTTGGATCATCGGTAGTTGGGTCTTGATGGGCGATCGCAATTACTTTCATTTTACCCATGATGCTATTTCCTTCTTGGCTATGGTAAAACAAGACTTGATCGTTTAGTTGCATGGCTTTGAGGTTATTCCGTGCTTGGGGATTGCGGACGGAATAGATTTCAAATTTGCCATGTAATAAGATTTTTTGCCAACTGTAGCGGAAGGGTGCGAATTTTACTAGCCAGTAGTTCATATTAAATTCTGAACACGGATTTTATGGATTACACAGAATTAGAACACGGATTAGGCAGATTACGCGGATTGCACAGATTAAGTTATTTGCGACAGTAATAGACAATTAAAATCAGTGAAATCAGTGTAATCCATCTAATCCGTGTTCAGACTTTTATCAGCGTATTAATCTTTTAAATTCTAGGCTTTTACCGCCGAAGTTAATTAATAGTCCGACTTCGAGTTTGTAGACTTTGAGGTAGTTTAGGGCTTGGGCAAAGTGGACATCTTCTAGTTGTTTTGTGGCTTTTAGCTCGACTAATATTTTATCTTCGACTACAAAATCAGCGCGGCGTGTACCGATTGGTTCGGGTAGGTTTTTGTAATAGATTTGTTGTTCGATTTCTCTGGCAAATGTTAAGCCTGCTTGATGAAATTCGTAGGCTAATGCTCTTTGATAGATTACTTCTTGAAAGCCGTTACCGAGAAATTTATGAACTTCAAAGGACGCGCCGATGATTTTCTGGGTGATGTCTTGGTGTTTGAAGGTCATAATTAAATTCAGAACACGGATTTGACGGATTACGCTGATTTCACTGATTTTAATCTAATCTAATCCAAAAAATCCGCGCAATCTGTGTAATCCGCTTAATCCGTGTTCAAAGAGTGGGGTTAATATAAATTCAGAACGCGGATTTGACGGATTACGCTGATTTCACTGATTTTAATCTACTCTAATCCAAAAAATCCGCGCAACCTGTGTAATCCGCTTAATCCGTGTTCAAAGAGTGGGGTTAATATAAATTCAGAACGCGGATTTTATGGATTACGCTGATTTCACTGATTTTAATCTACTCTAATCCAAAAAATCCGCGCAACCTGTGTAATCCGCTTAATCCGTGTTCAAATAGTGGGGGTTAAGTTTCCGCAGATTAGCCTTCTGAGCTTGAGATAATTTTGGATATCTACGCGCATACCAATTCTCAACTTCGGCAATGTCTTCGGCGTTAAGTCCATAGGCTTCATAGACTAATCTATCTATTTCTATCTGTTCGTGACTGGCATAATCGTAATAAGGATCAATTTTTTGATGATTAAGAATAGACTCTACTTTTTCTTTGATTTCTGAGCAAGATCCTAAGAAAAGTAATGCCTTTAAGTCTTCTACTCCAAATTCAACAGTATGATTGGAAAAATTTTTATTAAAATATTTGAATAACTTAGAATTAAAAATACCTAACCATTCTAGCTGTTCAAATCCATTTCTCAAAAAAATGCGTGACGCTTTATTTAAAAATATAAGACCAGCAGGAGTTCTAAAAGTAGGCGCATATTGACCTGTCGTAGAAAAAGAAATCTGATTTTTTAACTCTAAAAATCTAAACTCCTTATTAGCTAAATCAGAATGTGCCTCAGCATTCATAGCTGAAACACTATTGATAGACCAGTCAATAAAAATACTCGTTGGCTTTTGAAAATAGCAGGGTAGAAGTCCCGAATTAGTATCAGAATTTTGTCCCATTTCAAAAGAAACTAAATATTTATCTCCGTTAATTCCTTTTTCCTTATAATTTTTAGGTATTTTTAAAGCATCTTCATCAGATATGACATTTTTAATATTTGGAGATTCATGTAAATATTTAGAATTGTTTCCCGTTTTAATTCCTGATGTAATCTTAAACAAACCATCATTTTTCCAAGTTTTATTTTTACCACTACCAGTGTAGTTTTCACCCACTTTAAAAAACAGTTTATTGCCAATCTCAAATACTGTATTTGGATAGTTTTCTAGCTTTTTAAGTGTTGGATGTGAATCATCTTGAAAAGCAAACAACTTAGGACTAGCCACAAAAAACGGCAAATTATTATTAGTCCGAATCAAACCCTGCGGATAATAATAAATCCCATACTCCTCATTACTCACACATTCCTTCACCACCCCAAAATCAACCCCTCGCGCTAGCCCCAACAACTCCACAAACCGACTATAACTATCATGAACACTCACATTAGTCATATCCACCATCTGACAAACATGATCCTGATTAAAAGCCCTTGACGTATTCCGTTCACAAATAATAATTGCCGTATTTACAGTTGCCTTAAACGTATCAGGATGCACTCGAATCATCTTATGAATGTAGTTATCCATCATCTGACGGCGCAAAGCATGATGACTCTTGATCGTCATGAAAGTATCACTGACAATGTAAGCCAAAACCCCACCATCCCTTAACGGCGTTTGCTTATTATTACTAGCCAAAAACCTCGCAATAAAAGCACCATAGGGATCTTTACTATCTATTCCCAAATCCTTACGCACATCATCACTAATCTTCGTACCACCATAGGGCGGATTGCCAATCACACAATCAAAACCCTGCCCCTCAAGCTCAGGATAGAAAAACTCAAGATTAAAAAATGGAGCCGCCACCGTCGCATGGGTAAACCAATGACGCAATAATTCCTTATTCTGCCCTGCGATATGTTTACCCATAATCTCCGTACTAAAAGACGGAAAAGCACCATCTAAAACCGTCACAATGTCATCAGTTACCGATCGCTTCTCCTCAATCGACAAATCAGGCTTGTAATACTTGAGCCTCGCGATTTTTAGTTTGGCGATCGCATCAGGCGAAAACAAATCTGGCTGAATATTTTTGAGACTATTCGCACAAATAATCTTTGTCTCAATATTCGGCATCGGTGTAATCCCTTTCTCGACCTTTTGATCGATTAGCAAAGAGATGAAAAAGCGTAACTTCGTAATCTGTACCGCCAAAGGCTGAATATCAATGCCATAAATGCTGTCGCGAATAATCCCTAACTTACGGCTGTAATCATCTAAATGTTGCTTCAGTGTCTTCTCAAACTCATCGCGATAATTCACATCCACAGGTTGCAATTTGAGCTTTAACCACTTATCATTTTCAGGATCGACCAACTTCAAAATATCAACCAACCGATGCAATACACCCATCGGGAAAGCACCCGAACCACAGGCAGGGTCAAGCACTTTAAAGCGATCAATGCCGTTGACAACACTTTCACAAAAAGTATCATCTGCATTATCTAGGGTATTCTCATAGACTAACTTTTTTAGGGTTTCCGCATTTTCGGGAGTAGTATGTTTTTTCAAATAGATAAACAAACTCTCATTCACCATTTCCTGAATCACCTTACGCGGCGTGTAATAGCTCCCTGTCTGCTTACGGATACTCTTGATCGTATTCTCTTCCAAGTTTGGATCGAGTTCTGCCAATAGATTCTCAAACACCAAACCCAATAACTCAGGATCTAGCGCAATATCTTCATCATAGGGCGTATTCTCTTCCAAAGTGAACTTATAGGACTTGAAAATACCATTCAAACCCTTATGGTAAACCTTGCTAACTTCAAGCTTTTTAGCCTTACCCTTAGCCACACTTTCCTCTGTCTCAATCCCATAAAACAGAAAATTAGGCACAGACATCACCGTATCTTCAATACTTTCCTTCGCATTATCTTCGTCCAATTTATCAAAAATACCACCGTTCAAATATGGAATCGCTGTAAACCATTCAACCCGAAAATCAGAATGTAAATACTTAGTCCATTTAAAATCTTTGAGCGATTTTTTATCCTTTTGATTCAGTGAATTGAAAAAGATATTTTGCAAAACCCCCCGATAGTAACTATTTGACTCTAAAAAATTCTCCTCCTCAAAGTCACTAACCAAAGGATAAACCCGACCATCCCAATCTCTAAGCTCCAAAATCTCAGGCTTAATTAATCCCTTCTCCTTGATAAACCAGCAAAACATCGTTCTCGCCAGCAATCGCACCAAAAAGTTTTTGATGTTTTCCTTTTCTGGTACATACTCAGGTCTAAAAGGAAGCTTGATCTGTTGCGAAGCATAGTAAAACCAGTCTTGCAAATCTGCATAAAACTGATCATTTAAAGCCTGTAATGAAAATACCGTTTGCCAATAGTCGTACAGCTTTTTAAAACTATTGACCTTACTCGCATCAATCTTTAAACCCTTAAAGTTCTTATCCCCAAAAATAATCTTTTCATGCGCCGCATGAATATTACTAATACTCACATCCCGTAACAGCGTCACCTTACCCGCCTTCTCACCCTCGATATCGCGCTTAAACTTCAACCTTTCAGTATTCGCAAACGCCAGATATTCGTCATACCGAAACACCACCACCACAGGCGTATGGCAAAACTCACGATTAAAAGCCCGTGAGATTTCCGCAAGCTGCGATCTCGTTGGCAACAAACCACCATCGCGCCCCCCTTCTCGAACTTTGAGCGTCACCCCAAAAATAACAATCCCATCATAATCCGACTTAATCTGCGAAATATCTAAACTCTTACCACCCCGAAACGCCGCATCATCAACCATCCCCAAAAAATAAACCTCATCAATCAACCGAAAAGACTCATTATCCTTATAATTACTTTCGAGAATATCCCTAGCAGCGATCGGCTTATCCGTCACCGCAGCGATCGGCACTTGCAACACCTTAAAAAACTCGCGTAAAGCAGGCAGAAAATCTAATTGATTAAAGATAGTTAGATTCATTATTTACAGATCCTTAAACGATTTTAAAATTTGCAGCACGGGATATAGTTCATTGCCCGATCGCTTAAACAGTGAAAAATCATCCGAAAGATCATATTGCGATCGTTGTAGCTTAACAAACATAAAATGATCGCCATTAGTAACCATTGCATAGGTTGGCTTATCACCATTTGGACTTGCCATCATATAAGCAAGAGCCTGTGGTACTGCCACTAAAAACGAAAAACTAGAACGCTTTGCCTCAACTAAAACTATCCATAAGTTGTTATTTAAAACTAAAGCATCAATTCTGCCGTGATAAGTAACATTACCACCGCGGCGGTACGCATCCTGAAAGGAATCACTAATCTCAACAGACTCTTCACTTCGCAAACTAAAAGGAGACTCCAGAAAACCCGCCAAAAACAGCAATGGTGAAACCATCAACAAATTTACTGTTCCCTCAGACAAAAAGCCTTCATTAACATGATACAAATATGACTGCTTAATTCGATCTAAAGTGTTTTTTTCAGTATCAACTAATTCTGCAAACTCCCCTTGCCATTCCTTAAAAAAATCTGGATCAAGCGATCGGCTCAAACCCAACTTTGTCTCCACATCATGAAGCGATCGGATATTTTCGGTAACGGCAATAGTCATAGCTATTTACTCTCCTATTCAAAACAACGTCTGAATCACAGATTAGACAGATTAAAGGATTGCACGGATTTTAACTTAATTCTAATCCAAAAAATCTGTGAAATCTGCGTAATCCGTCTAATCTGTGATTCAGACTATTTACTCACCAACACCCACGCCACCAAGTCAAACTTATCAACCTGAAATTTTTGATCAACATTCCCATCTTGCTTCACAAAATCTAACGCCATTTGATTACCCTTTTTAATTTTTCCAAATAGATCTCGCACCGCCGTTCCCATCGTCTCCTTAGTCGTACCATCCGCCATCACTTCAGTTTGCACCGATTGACTACTAAGCCAAGACTTGAGCGCAGTTACTAACTCAGCGATCGCCACCTCTTCACCTCGCTCCACAGCAGCAGGCACATATCTATCTTTCTCCTTATGCAAAGTCAGAAAATCTAAAACTTCCTTTTGATTATTCAAAACCAACTTGCCAGACTTATCGATATAAATCAAATCAAACACCTGATATTGATGATCGAGTTTTTTCGATGGTTTCGCAGGATAGCCCAGCAAAGCCACTATTCCATTACTACTATCAGCATCTCCCCCAAATCCCGAATAGACACCCTTGGGCATCTGGCGATATTTATCCTTATCACGATTAAACTCAGCAAGTAAATCCTGTCGATAGCGCTCCAAAGACAAACTATCAAAGCCTAAACCTTGATCGCTTACCTCGATGTCATCCCAAGTGATTAGCATCTGTTCCATCATGCGATCGTTCATCTTGCGATCAAAGTCTTCATCATGAGCCATCTTGGCAAAGCTATCCGAGAACTGATGATCGACCTCAGAGCCAGCCAACTTCATCGCCGCCATCCGTTGCTCAATCCGTCCTTGTAGATTGAGATAGGAATTAATATTATCTGAGGGCCAGAAGTTAATCCCGAAGATCTGCTCGTTCGGACTACCAAGGCGATCGATCCGTCCCATACGCTGAATAATCCGTACAGGATTCCAATGAATATCATAATTAATCACCATATCTGCATCTTGTAAGTTCTGCCCCTCACTGAGAGCATCCGTAGCAATCAAGATGTCAATGGGCTTAGTTAACTTCTGGTGCGTATCAGGATGGTTTTCTGCAATCCAAGCTTGCCATTCTACAAAAGCTTTTAACCCTTGTTTATCTAAACTTTGCTCAGAGCTTTCGTCAAAGTTAAATGCCCATTCCTTTTCACAAAAAAGCTTGGTATATGGTGCAAACCTTTCGAGAACCGCTTCCATAGACTGTTTGCGATCGCTATCATCTGAGTATGAGCCTGTCCCAGATGCGATCGCAATCTTCTCAAACCCTCTCGCTTGCAGTTGCTCAAACAGATATACTGCCGTATCCCGATAGACCGTAAAAATAACTACCTTGGGATTATGGTTATTTGCGCCCGACTTACGCTTTTTGACAATCTCTGCAATCAAAGCCTTCAACTTATCATCACAGGATTTCAGCCGATCCGACTTTTTGGAGGCTGGAGCAATCTCTTTGTCAAGTTTTACAGCAAACTTTTGCAAGTTGACCGACAGCTTATCTAGAGCATCTAAATCTTTCTTTAAATCCTCTTTGAATTTGTCTAAGTTCCCAACCCGATCAATTTCCGCAATACTAATCGGGCGTTTTTTGCCTAGCGTGTACTGCTCAACCGCTTCTGTAAACTCATCGTCATTCTGATCGTCATCCAAGTTAACCACATCATTTTCTAGGGTTACTGGTTTTGCCTTGTTTGCTTGATACGCCTTAATCTTATCTAAAGCATTTTGATGATGATCCTTAATCTTCTCAACCGTTGAATAAAACGAACACCAAGAAGACTCTAGCCGCTTCACCATCAAGATATAAATCATCTTGACCAGAAAGCGATCGCGCAATTTTTCATCCTTCAATACATCTTTTTTTACGCCTGAATTATCATCTAAATCATCTTCTAAATAAGAGGCTGGTTGATAGCCTGACAGCATCGGAGGGAAATGGTCAAACAACTCCTCAAAGGTTTCAAAATTACCAAGCTGATGTGGTGTTACAAACAAGTTTACGGGCTTATTTTTGACAGGAAAGATTAAATCAGTCTCCTGACTCTCAACCATCTTGCGAGTTCGTGCTACGAGCAAAGAGTCAGTCAAGCGAAAGAAATCATTACCTGAGAGTTTTTTAATAAAGTCTCCGATTTTGGGATTGTCATCTTTGCGCCATTCATTAAACATTGTCTGGGCTTGCTTAAACGAATAGTCAATATTTCTGACACCCAATTTTGCATCATAGCCATGCACATTCCCCTGCACCATCAACTTAAACTGGTTTCTAGCATCATTCAGAGAGTTATTGATCGGCGTTGCCGATATCAATAAGACTTTGACATCTTGGTTTTTCTGTAAAATCTGCTCAACCAGAAACTTATAGCGATTTGCCTTGTCATTTCGCAAGTTATGACTTTCATCAATCACGATCAGCTTCGGCTTATCGTCACGAAAGAACTTATCAGCGCGATCGCTATAGGACTCTAAACGAGAGCTACTCATATCCGTATGAAAGCGCATGAAAAACTTGAGCTTGTCACTTTCAAATTTAGATTCCTGATTTTCCTTGTATCGTCTCCAGTTATCCTCTAGTTTTTTAGGGCAAAGCAAGATCACCTCACGCCCCTGCATCTGGAAAAACTTCATTACCGCCAAAGCACTCCAAGTTTTACCCAAACCTACCGCGTCCGCTAAGATTGCCCCATCATATTTCTGAAGCATCCGAATTAAACTCAGGACACCTTTTTTCTGGAAATCATACAGAGCATTAAAAATAGCCGTATTTTCTAATCTGCCCACTTGACGATTAAATTCTGGATCGTTCTCAATTTCTAGAATTTGATTGCCAAATAGCTCAAATAAAATCTTGTAGTAAATATCCCGTGGCGAATATTCAATAAATATTTTAGTGATCGCCTCAATCAGATATTGCTTAAAATCAATCTTTTTACTCGTACCATCCTTAGCCAGAATCGTTTTCTCTTTATGAGCTTGAGGCTTATGCCAGAGAGTCTCAAACCATTCAACTAGCTCTTTATATTGGCTATTGTTTCCCGTCTCCGCAATATTTAACTCAAGATTATTAGTTTGCTTTTTGCCAATTCCTGCTTCCGTCAGGTTCGAGCTACCTGAAATAAAGTATTTGTTGCGATCGTCTTTCTTTGACGGCTCAAACAAGTAGCACTTAGCATGACAAAAATTTGGCTCTAAAGTTTTTGCTTTAACCTTGTCCTGCTTTAAAAAATCGACTGCTTCCTGAGCCAGACGACTAAGATTTAGTGCTGCCTCAATCGTAATGTTCTCATTTAGTAAATCTAAGGGGCGATCATCAACTTGATCTAAGTTAACGATGTCTCCCAGCACTAGCCGAAACTTGGTAATTTTTTGATTAACCTGTTGCGAAAGATAAGCTAAAGCCCCAACCGTGAAATAGCCTGTAACGATATCAATAGTGCCATCTTCTGTATATTGCTTAATCCACTCATGGACTTTTAGATTCTGGTTTTCATTATCTAATATCATCTATTCACACCTAGAAACAGTAAATCCTTCGACAATTAGCTCAATTGGACGCATCGCTAAACTCCATATACAAATCCTTAAATGCAGCAATCACATCTGGTGATAATGTCTTTTCCCGATCGCTATAAAATTTTTGAAACTCAGCGATCGCATCAAAGCGATCGTAATCTTTAGGTTCTGGAACCCGTACTGATTCATTCAAGATTAACTTTGGCTCTACCATTACCGCTTGAGGACAGACTTTTCGCACCCGATCTGCTAGTCCGATGGGCGGCGTATCCACAGCGATCGCAAATTTCAAATAGCCGACATAATCGCGATGCGCTTCTAATTGCTCATCAAGCTGATCGATATGACATTCCACTCGTTTAAGAGGCTTTTGGCAAGCAAGGGGCTGAAATTGCACTTTCGCAGGTCTACCCACTTCCACTTCAATCAAATTAAAGCCCTTCTCTTCGCCCACTTCGCCAAAATCTACTTGAATTAATGATCCTGCATAATAGGTCGGTGCGGCATTGGCAATCTGTTGAGGACGATGGATATGACCTAAGCCTACATACTGACATTCTGAAGGGATTGATTGTCCTGAAAGGCTATAGACAGCACCACTATAAAAGGCAGCCTCTGAGCCTGTAAACTTCGCGCCATCAACGGTCATATGCGCCATCATCACATTCACAGCATCGGTCTTAAATGCAGTAGCCAGATCTTGCAAAACATAGGTTGCCAAGGTTTTATAATCATTGCGTTGCTCAACAGCATCTTTATTCCAAACATCCTCAGCCGCTAATAAGCGCCGCTCTGAAGCAAAAGGCATCGCGCCAACACATAGCTTTCCATTAGCAGTATCAATATTAACAACGCCCCCTTCTTCGGCAATTCTTGGTCTACCTAAAGCCCTCACTCCTGCAAGAGATAGTAAATGCGCAAGACTATCAATCCGATTGGCAGAGTCATGATTTCCTGCGATCGCCACTGAAGGAATACTTGACTGATTAAGCTTATAAAAAAATTCATAGGCAACTCGTTCTGACTCAGTTGTGGGATTCGGTACATCAAAAATATCCCCCGCCACAAGTACGGCATCAACTTCAAATTCTTGAGCATATTTGAGTATTTCTTCCAATGCTAGGGCAATTTCAGGAGTGCGATCGACTCCCTTTAATTTTCTACCCAAATGCCAATCAGAGGTATGAATTAAACGCATATTATTTTACCAATGTTAGCGACTTTAATACTTGCAAATAGACTCCCATTCCCACAGGCTCACAGCGTCTAAACCCACCATTTGCACTACTATCTGGAATACTTCCACCTGAGATGAGTGCTGGATTTCCTTTTAGCTCAAAAAAGCTCGAAATAACTACGACACTGTTATCGCGAGCATTCTCTGTATAAACTCCCACTGAGCCAAACTCCGTCTGAACTTGATTTACTCTTTGCAGACCTCGTGAACCAGATTGAGTGGAACGGATACTAATACAGGTGTTATTTTCTCCTTGATAGGCGATCGTGTAACCAGAGTCATCATCACCATTAGCATATTTGTTCGCTTCTCCCTTGGCATAAACTAAGCGAAACCCTTCTGGAATAAAATTTGGCGCAACAATTGGGATTGGCAATTGTAGAAGTAACGCTTTTTGTTCTGAAGTCAATAAATTCCCAGTGTCTTTCTTTGGCTGACTTCCAATTGCAGTAGAAATCGTATAATTAGGAGCGGTTTCAAAAAACTCGCCAGTACTATTCAAACAATTCATTAGGGATTCAGAATATTTCTCTCCACTATCTTTTTGAAAGAAATTATATTCAGAGGGAGAACCACCATCTAGCGATATCGAGAGATTCTCACCATTCTGACTTAAAGTTACAGTTCTTGCATGTTTTTTCCAGCCATCCGCAACAAAATAATCTTTTTCAGCAGATAAGGAGCCAGTAGTCTCGCCAACTGCGACAGCATAGCGCCCAGATGGCATAGAAACACCTTGATAACAGATACGGCTTCCCTGCTTTGCGATCGTAATGTATCTGGAGCCTGCATTATATACACCTGTAATTAGAGATACTTGCTTAGATGACGATCGCCCATCGATTGCATCTGCTTTAATCACGGATTGTTGATCATTTGTAGCTGCTTTTGTTTGAGATTCAGGTAGGTTTTTAGTCGTTTCTGCCTGAGTCGTGGCTATACCTGCGTTAACAGCAGGCTGTTGGGCGCAAGCAGTGACTTGAACAATGACATTAAGCAAGATAAATGGAATACATAGTTGCGATCGCATTGACAATTCTCCTATCAAATAAAGAATAAACCAAGATCTCAAGTTCTTGGCTAAAAGCTCAAGTCCACTGAAGAGGACTACAGAATACTTTTAATTAACCCCTTGAAACGGGTTTGAGCTTTTAGCCCGCACTTGAGTGTGCAGGGCATCATAAGTCATAATTTTATTTTAAAGGTTTTACGATGGAGATCGCTATAGCCAAGTTGCGCGATCGCTTCTCGATGTTTAGCCGTACCATAACCCTTATTTGTGCCTAGATCATAGCCTGTATATATTTCTGCTAGTCCTACTATCCTGCGATCGCGCCACACTTTTGCGATAATGCTTGCCGCCGCAATTGAGATTGACAGAGAATCCCCCTTAATTACTGTAGTTTGTGGAATTGGCGCAATTAGTTTAAATCGCAAAAGTTGATTGCCATCGATCAAGCAATGCTTAGGCTGTGGATTTAGCTTGGCGATCGCCCTCTCCATCGCTAGTAAACTCGCTGCGAGAATATTCATTTCATCGATTTCCTCAACTGATGCTGTACCAATTTCACAGGCGATCGCAGTTTCACGAATGATTAGATCTAATTTTTCGCGCCGTTGGGGTGATAGCTTTTTGCTATCAGTTACGCCAAGCTCTTCTAAAGAAGCAAATTTATCAATTGGCAAAATCACAGCCGCCGCCACAACTTCACCAAAAAGACAACCCCTTCCAACTTCGTCAACTCCTGCTACAGGATAATTTGCAATTTCTAGCGATCGGATGTCTTCTTGATTCATGAAACTGATTTCATCTTTTGGTATATAGAGCATAGCAAAGCAAGTTTTGCTCAGGACATAAAACCAGAAGATGAGTTGCGGCGCTTCGCGCCGCAACTCGTTTCTTGGATTTTGGTTTATACTGGCTAACTCTTTTTTTTGCTATATGTTATAGCGCTTTGCGCTGACTTAAAACCCAGTGAAAATTTTGAAAGTACCGCGAAGCGGCACTTTCAAAATTTGTTATCCTAAATACAGTGTCACAAGCACCACAAGCAAGTTTTAATAGTAGCTAACTCATCAGTCAAGACCCACCGCAATGACCACAACGCCGATCGCACCCAAAACAACTACACAAACCACACTCGTCAATCGTCCTGACGCATTAGGACGATTTGGCATTTTTGGGGGCAAATATGTCCCCGAAACCCTTATGAGCGCCCTTGCTGAACTGGAAACCGCCTTTTATCATTACAAGAACGATCCAGATTTCAATAACGAGCTAGATGGCTATTTACGGGACTATGTGGGTAGACCCAGCCCTCTGTACTTTGCGGAGAGATTGACGCAGCACTATGGGACTGCTCAGATTTATCTAAAGCGAGAAGACCTCAACCATACGGGTGCGCACAAAATCAATAATGCCCTAGCTCAAGTTCTCCTCGCTATCCGCATGGGCAAAAAGCGCGTAATTGCCGAAACAGGTGCAGGACAACATGGTGTGGCTACGGCAACTGTTTGCGCTCGCTTTGGTCTAGATTGTGTGATTTATATGGGCGTGCAAGACATGGAACGCCAATCGCTGAATGTATTTCGGATGAAGCTCATGGGTGCGGAAGTGCGTCCTGTTGAAGCTGGTACTGGTACGCTCAAAGATGCCACATCTGAAGCAATTCGTGATTGGGTAACTAATGTCGTCGATACCCATTATATTCTCGGTTCCGTTGCTGGTCCACATCCTTACCCAATGATTGTCCGAGATTTTCATGCCGTGATTGGTAAGGAGAGTCGTCGCCAGAGTCAAGAGAAATGGGGCGGTTTACCAGATATTTTGCTTGCTTGTGTTGGTGGTGGCTCCAATGCGATGGGTCTATTCCATGAGTTCGTCGATGAGCCGAGCGTTCGCTTGATCGGTGTGGAAGCAGCAGGTAAAGGCACAAATACTGAGTTCCATGCCGCAACTTTAACTCTTGGGCGCGTTGGTGTATTACATGGCGCAATGAGCTATCTATTACAGGATTCGGAAGGACAAGTTCAAGAAGCGCATTCCATCAGTGCTGGCTTAGATTATCCAGGTGTTGGTCCAGAACATAGCTATCTCAAGGATTTAGGTCGTGCTGAATATTACAGCGTCACCGATCAAGAGGCTCTAGATGCATTTCAACGACTCTCTCGTTTGGAAGGAATTATTCCCGCTTTGGAAACATCCCATGCGATCGCTTATCTGGAAACCCTCTGCCCACAACTAACCGCCGATCAGCGCATTATCATCAACTGCTCTGGTCGTGGTGACAAGGATGTAAATACCGTAATTCAGCATTTACATCTGTAAAAGATAAAGTCGGCACGAAGTGCCGACTTTATCTTTTACAGCGCTTTGCGCTCAAACCAAAACCAAGATAAATTTTGAAAGCGTTGCGAAGCAACGCTTTCAAAAT
Organism: Pseudanabaena sp. M085S1SP2A07QC; assembly: GCA_020404895.1. Classification (GTDB taxonomy): domain Bacteria; phylum Cyanobacteriota; class Cyanobacteriia; order Pseudanabaenales; family Pseudanabaenaceae; genus Pseudanabaena. The sequence continues at coordinate 165,187 of JADBWK010000019.1, forward strand.
TTATCTTATGGCTCGTTTGATCGGCAATTGCTGTCAGTTTGTGCAGATATCCATCTCTCTGCTTCTAGTGCTACCATGCATCCTGTTCCTGCGGCAGTAATTACTTAACGATATTCGCTATCTTGGACATCGCCACAGGATTAGATACCTTCAATATTAGTAGCGGTTGACTTTCCTTTAGTGATGATAGAACCCATCGCGTCGAGTTCTATTTCTATAATCAATATAGCTACTTAATTAGTGGTTTGCGGCGAAGCCACACACCACTAATTAAGTAGCTGGAAAAGGAGTAGCCACTCATAGCAATCTCCTGAGTATATCTGCTTAATTAAGATAGGTTTCGCTATACGTGACAAAATATATCTAGGGCAACCGCACACGTTTCTTAACAAAAAAAAGAGATATATCTTAACAAGCACGAAAGTGGGAGGTAACAACAGGAGAATTGAGGATATTTAAAAAGAGAAGTCGAAAATGTCACCCCAAAACAGCCCTGCGGCACTA
>JADBWK010000190.1 GCA_020404895.1 Pseudanabaena sp. M085S1SP2A07QC
AAAGGGCTGAAATGGTTGATGTGCAATGGTTTTAACGTCGGAGGTATTCGATATCTGAAACACCCGTCATGAAAAGCATTGAGACGTTTATGATGTTTGACCTCCCCGAAACGCCTATTTAGCCTATTCACTTTAATAATGCCTATTTTTTAGTAGGCAGGGAGGGAGTATGCCATTTTATGTTTTGGTATTAAGTCGCTAAATTGCTTTCATAATATAAATAGCTGTAATCATTAGATCCAAATTGGATATTGCCAATATGTCTTATACGATCGCCTCAAATATATGTGAAGGCATAGCAGATTGCGTCCCTGCTTGTCCTGTTGCCTGTATTGAGCAAGGGGAGGGCGCAAACATTAAAGGGACAATTTGGTTTAAGATTGATGCCTCAATTTGTATTGACTGCGGTGTTTGCTTGCAGGTTTGCCCAGTTCAGGGGGCTATTTTGCCAGAAGAGCGTCCAGAATTAGTAATCTAAAAACCAATTTTGATGTTTGCTGCACCGAAGGCACTGCAAACATCAAAATTGGTTTCAACGTGATAGTATAGCTCCAGTACTGACAGGTAAGTAGTCAAGAGTAAACACGCTAAGATAGCCATGTTTTTCCTGTAGTACACAAGCTCCGAAGAAATGTATCTGTATACTACTTGTTGCATATTTTGCAGGTAGCCATCAGATCTTCAGCAGCAAGAGAATCGCAACTGTGATCCTTTTTGCTGTGATCGGTTTAAAGATAAAAGCACTCAAAGAGTGGGCGATCGTCCCACTTTTTTGTTTTTAAAATAGCTTTTTACAGCTTGGCTTTAAAACTCTTATACCAAAGCACAAAATGGCTACGCCATTTTGTGCTTTTAAACCCCTTACAGGGTTTAGTTCTTAATTCACAAAAGTGTGACAACACTTCTGTGAATTGGTATTACGTCAAAAACAAAGAAACGTTCACACTGTAAGCTCAAATCTTAAATTCTATGAGTCATCCTCTAATTCCGCAAATTTTTCAAATTGCTGAAGAAGTTGCCTCGCCCCTTGGGTTGGAGGTTGTCGATGTTGTATTGCATACCAATAAAAATCCTGTGGTATTGCGGGTCGATATTCGCAATCCTGATCAAAACACGGGGTTAGATGATTGTGAACGGATGAGTCGATCACTAGAGCCCACTCTTGATGCAGCCGATTTGATTCCCCATGCTTATGTGTTAGAAATTTCTAGTCCAGGAGCCGAGCGTCAATTACAAGGCGATCGCGAATTTGTGGCTTTTCGAGGTTTCATGGTTACCGTTGGCACAACAGATCTCCATGAAGGTAAACAAAGTTGGAGTGGACATCTCATGTCGCGAAACGAGACACATGTGACGATTAGTATCAAGGGGCGGATTGTCAATATTCCCCGTGAACTTGTTGACCGTGTTGAATTAACCAAAATGGGATAAATAGAACCTATAGCGTTTAGCAAATGAGTGTGTACTAATTAGCTAAACAAAAGCCAACCACAGTAAGGGTTTAGCGTTGATATTTTGTAGTAGGCAAAATGTCAACCGCTATAGAGAATTGCAATTGTTGATTTTTATAGAAGTGAGAAATACTTATGTCATTATTGAATTTACCTGGATTAGGACAAATGGTGGAGGTGATTAGTAAAGAGCGCAATCTCCCCAAACATGCTGTCCAAAATGCTTTGCGTGAAGCTTTACTCAAGGGATATGAGCGCTTTCGCAAAACCTATCGCTCCGATGGAATTAACTTTGAAGAGGAACATTTTAATAACTTTGATGTAGAACTAGATCTTGAAGGTGAAGGGTTTCGAGTTCTGGCGACGAAGACTATTGTCGATGAAGTTGGCGATGCTGATCATGAAATTGGTCTGTTTGAAGTGAGAGAAGTTGCGCCTGAAGCTCAAGCTGGTGGAACTGTAGTTGTGGATGTCACCCCAGAACAAGGTGACTTTGGACGCATGGCTGCAATTCAGACTAAACAAGTACTAGCTCAAAAGCTAAGAGATCAACAACGCAAGATCATTCAAGAAGAGTTTCAAGACATTGAAGGAACAGTTTTACAAGGTCGAGTACTGCGTTTTGAAACTACTTCCGTAATTGTGTCTGTCAGTAGTGGATTTGGTCAACCTGAAGCTGAGGCAGAGCTACCAAAACGAGAACAACTTGCTGGCGAAAGACCCTACCGTCCTAATATGACCCTTAAAGTTTATCTAAAGAAGGTCTTTGAAGGTTCACGGCGTGGTCCTCAGTTATTAGTCTCTCGTGCTGATGCAGGTTTAGTTGTGTATCTGTTTGCTAACGAAGTACCCGAAATTGAAGAGGAAATCGTTCGTATTGTGGCGGTGGCGAGAGAAGCCAATCCTCCATCACCTGCTGTTGGACCCCGCACTAAAATTGCCGTAGATACGCTTGAGCGCGATGTTGATCCTGTGGGAGCTTGCATTGGAGCTCGAGGAGCAAGGATTCAAGCAGTGGTTGCCGAGCTACGCGGCGAAAAAATTGATGTCATCAGATGGTCACCTGATCCTTCAACTTATATCGCTAATTCATTAAGCCCTGCGCGAATCCATGAAGTACGCTTGATTAATGCCAATGAAAGAATCGCTCATGTGATTGTCCCAGAGGATCAGCTGAGCCTCGCAATTGGGAAGGAAGGGCAAAATGTACGTTTGGCGGCGCGTTTGACTGGCTGGAAAATTGATATCAAAAATTTGTCCAAGTACGACTATGAAGATGAAGATCGCAAAGCTCAAGAAAGTATTGCAAGGTCAGCGCCTATCCTCGAACAATCTAATCTAGATGATGAAGAAAATGAGTATGACAACAGTGAAGATTAAAAATCCACAGATTTGTTGTAAGGTGTCGCCCCCTACGGGACGACACCTTACAACTTGGGATTAAGGAGTAAATTAACTTGACTCTAAAGCTACACCGTCGTTGTGTTAGTTGCCAATGTGTCGCCATCCGCGATACTTTTTGGAGGGTGGTGCGAGTGCCGATCGCTTCAACAGATGAGAATCCCAACGAGGCTAAAGCCAAACATGATCAAAATCAAATTCAACTTGATCATGGTATGGGGAGATCAGCATATCTGTGTAAAAAGTTGGAATGTTTACAACTAGCCCAAAAGAAAAATCGCTTAGGGCGATCGCTTCGCACCCAAATTCCACCTGAAATTTTTGACATTCTCAAATCACGTCTCTAAACCAAATTCAATGAGCAATAAGGGACGAGCAGTAAAATAAAGAACCCTTCCCAGAAAAGTTATGAGCAAACAGACAATTTTGGTTACAGGTGGCGCAGGCTATATTGGCTCTCATACAGTCAAAGCGTTGCAGCAAGTTGGTTATAAGGTAGTAATTTTAGACCATCTCGTCTATGGTCACCAAGATATCGCTGAAACCCTAAACGCGGAATTGATTATTGGTGACACAAATGATCGCGCCTTACTCGATCGCTTATTTAGCGATCGCCAAATTAGTGCAGTCATGCATTTTGCCGCCTATGCCTATGTGGGTGAGTCGGTGACACAGCCTGACAAATACTATCGCAACAATGTGGTTGGGACTTTGACATTGCTAGAGGCGATGGTTGCCGCAAACATTAAATCCTTTGTTTTTTCTTCAACCTGTGCCAGTTATGGCGTACCGCAGCAAATCCCGATCACCGAAGATCATCCGCAGTCGCCGATCAATCCCTATGGGGCGACTAAGCTAATGGTTGAGCGAATTTTGCAAGATTTTGATATCGCCTATGGACTGAAGTCAGTAATTTTTCGATATTTTAATGCCGCAGGAGCTGATCCCGCTGGGGCGATCGGTGAGGATCATAATCCTGAGACACATTTGATACCGTTAGTTTTGCAGACGGCTATGGGTATCCGCGAAGCAATTACAGTTTATGGGTCTGATTATCCAACCGCAGACGGAACTTGCATCCGTGACTATATCCATGTAACTGATCTAGCTGAAGCGCATGTATTGGGCTTGGAATATTTACTCAAGGGTAACAAGAGTGAAATTTTTAATCTTGGTAATGGTAACGGCTTTTCGGTCAAAGAGGTAATTGATGCTGCCAAGCAAATTACGGGTAAGCCGATTAATGTGGTGATGGGCGATCGCCGTGCAGGAGATCCGCCAGCTTTAGTTGGCAGTAGCGATAAAGCAAGAAATATCTTAAACTGGCAACCTAAATATGCTGATTTAAATTTGATTTTGCAACATGCATGGCAATGGCATCAAAAACGCCATGCTGCATAACAAAAAGGGACGCGAAGCGTCCCTTTTTGTTATGGCAAAACCCAAAAGATGAAATGGAGCGCTTTGCGCTCCATTTCATCTTTTGGGTTTTATGCTTTTGAATTACATACCAAAGCATTACAGCAGTTTGTCAATTTTTTGGGCTAGCTCAAAGTCGAGAGCGCTGATACCATCAGCATCATGGGTAGTGAGATCGATCTTGACTTTGTTGTAAACATTAAAGAGTTCAGGATGATGCCCCATCTTATCGGCAACAATCGCAACTTTACTGATAAAGCCAAAGGCTTCGACAAAATCACGAAACTTGAAGTTTTTTTGTAACTTATGATCAACAACTGCCCAACCAGCTAACTGTGCGATCGCTGATGAGATTTCGACTTCAGATAATTTTTGAATAGCCATGGCTTTTGTGTTAATAGAGGGTTAAGCTTATATTCACACAAAACTAAAAAAAGAAGCGACACAATGTGTCGCCTCTTTTTTTAGTTTTTGATCGGTTGATCGCGATACCACCAAGATAAAATCTGTACCCAATTCCAGCCATTTTTAGCCATTTGTTGCGTCATTTCTTGATCGAGGTGTTGTCCGTCAGAGACTGGCATATATCCACCACCCCAGCTGATCCAGTTGCGAGGCAAACGGGCGCGATAATAACCTTTAAACCCAGGTCTGAGCATATAGCCTGCCGTTGACGCAACAGCCTGATCGCTACGGCTATGAATTAGGGCGATCGCTTGTCCAGTATTCGGGTCAAAGCGATAGAAGCCTTTGTATACCTGATCGCGAGTATCACTCACTAGATCGTAGGGTGCTTCACCCCATTTACGTTGGCGTTGAGTATTGACAGCATAACTACGAGCTGCTACTGCTTGAGCCATTAATGCATCCATATGCCAACTTGCAGGCATTTCGCTAGGTACAACGCTACGAAGATATTCCTCAAGGGATAACACGTTAACCGCGATCGCCTTGTTATTCCAAGCTCGCAATTCGATCTCGCCCGGATAAAGATTGCTGCCGACCTGCACCAATCCATTATTGCTAGGGGTAATCCGATATGCCGAAGTAAGGGGCAAGGTGTACCACTTACCAGGATCGAGACGGCGGCTTGCCTGTCCTGATGCTTGTAGGGTTGATGGTTGAGTCACAGCTACAGAAATTTTGGAGCCACTTTCCTCTCTAACCAAAACCCTCAATAAATTGGCAGCAGCAGCCTGAGAAACTCCTGCGACAATTACTAACAGCAAGGACAAAATTAGCGTGTACATCGCTTTGGAGAAGTGTTTCATCATTTAGTTAGTCACTTACACCTGTAAGCAAAGAATGTAATTAATTTTGAGTAAGATTTGAGGCATTTTAGTTTAACCTCGGATAGTCAGATAGTTTAGCAAAACAATCCGATTTTGATAAACATTATTTCCGCATACTTATAGCAGCTTTTGCCTGAATTTTACCGAGGTAATTTAATAAAACCAAAAAGCGTTTCGGCAGGCTTTGCCTGCCGAAACGCTTTTTGGTTTTATATTTAATTGAGCCTAGTCACTTAGTACATAATGGTAATAAGGGAGAGTAAGCGTGTGGTTGCGAAATTTGTCTCAAAATTAACGAAAGGATATTTTGAGCACAAGTTTTGAGGAAAGTCCGGGCTTCCATGAAGATCAGGCTGCTGGATAACGCCCAGTGCGAGCGATCGTGAGGATAGTGCCACAGAAAAATACCGCCCTTTGTAGACATAGCGCGAAGCACTATATCTACAAAGGGTAAGGGTGCAAAGGTGTGTTAAGAGCGCACCAGCAGAGTCGTGAGGCTCTGGCTCGGTAAACCCCAGTTGGAAGCAAGGCGAGAGGATACAAGTGTTGCGATCTTCAGTTGATCTTGTGTCCGTTGCTTACTGCGGTTGTTTGGTGAAAACTACGCGATCGCAATTAAGTGTGTGCCGCATGAGGTATTTGGTAACAAATATCCCAGATAGATAACCGCTAAGGCAGTTGATGAAACTCCTGAAACAGAACCCGGCTTATGTCTTACTCTTCCTATTAAAATCCTCTAAAACCAGAACCTACGCCACTTCATGCTTTATGTTCTAGCCTTTTAATTAACAATTCTCATTATGAAACCAATTTTGGTGTTTCCAGCGCCAAAGGCGCTGGAAACACCAAAATTGGTTTTTTGAAAGCTCACCTTAGGTGGGCTTTCAAAAAACCAATTTTTAAGTACCTGTACAGAATAAATTACCTAATATGTAAGGCTGCGCCCCTGGCGAGTACAGCTTTACATATTAGGATGTGTAATTAATTAAGCGTATCTACTTATAATGAGAATTGCTGCCTTTTGATAAATGTTTTTGTATATTCTTTAGTTTTGTGCCATAGGTGATCAAAAAACAAAAAGCAGATTTTAAGTTTTTTGATTGATATTAACCTTGAAGATCTGGTACATCTAGAATCTATATGAGATCGATTGAATTGCAACCTTAAACTGCATTTGTTCTTACGACACATTTTAACTAGAGTAATTAAACTATGGGAATTGCTCCCAACCATTCATCATTGCTCCCTGAGACGACCCATCGCATATCTCGCAAGTGGTCTGGTAGAGCAGTTATAGGAATTACATTTGTCTGTTTGATTTCCACCCTCAGCATTCGTTTTTACTCTGAGCCACGCTTAGCAATCGGTACATTTGTAGATCAAGATTTGCGATCGCCAAGAACGATAACAGCGACTGATATTGAGGCAACTAAACAGGCAAAAGAACTAGCTAAACAACAAGTAACCCCGATCTATCGTAGTAGTCCAGAGATAGATACTAACGCCATTAAGCATCTAGAAGAACTCCTGCAAGTGGGCGATAACCTGAGAATATCATCTGGAAATTTACCTTACGTCGATCGCAAAATCCTCAGTGATGACGTGCAACGATATCTTAGACGGATCTCTAATCTGGATTGGTCACAGTTACAAGATAGAGCCAATAAACTTGCTGCTAATGTCAATAATCAGGCTGCTATAGCTAGTTTTATCAATAGAGATAAAGAAGCCCCATCCGTAGCATTGGCTGAGCTAACTCTATACAAAATTAATGCTCTTCCCCAAGACTATCAAAAGCTGATCAATACTGTGACTGATATTCGCAAAGCCTATGCATTAACTCAGCAGAAAGCCGCAAAAGGACCAGAGATGTTTCGAGATCGTCTCTTGGAGATGACCAATGAAGAATGGGAAGCTTGTAAAAAACTGACAAGGCAAGCATTGATCGATGTCCAGTCCACAGGAATTGTGGCTGGATTACCAGATGATATGTTGCAAAAACGGCTAACAAACCTGAGCAACTTACCGACAAATGAAGAGCATCGAGCTATGTCGATTTCTTTGCTCAGTGCTACAGTCAAGCCCAATATGACGCTGGACTATGTGGGTACAACCGAAAGAGTACTCAAAGCATCTGAATCAGTTCAGGCTCAAAGAATTTCACTTAAGGCTGGTGATTTAATTGTTAAGGGTGGGGAAAAGATTACTGAAAGACAGTTTGTTATTTTAGACGAGCTAAAAATGACGCAAAGGCAGGTCAATCTCAATGGATTGATCTTGATGGTCGCAACTACAGCAATCTGCTTTGGCATATTTGGCTATGCCAATCAGCGATGGCAATATTTACTCAAAGTAAAATTACATATTAAAGATCTGTTAGCGATTGGAATTATCTGTACTGGTAGTGCCTTAGCAACTGTGCTCATGGCTCCTAATATGCTTGTATTTCTCCCACTAGCTAGTGTCAGCCTAATCATCGGCAGCTTTTACAGCTCTCGACTTGCTCTCTTAATTACCTGCCTCACCTCAAGCTTACTAGCGCTTGCAATTAGTAGTGATTTGCTAGTACTCACGCCTATAGTAATTGGGGCAATTGTTGCTGCGGCAATTACTAACCGCCCTCTTACGCGATCGCATTTAGCTGCAACAGGTTTACTAGTCGGCTTTTTACAAGCGGCTGTATATATTGCGATCGCACTTATTGCAGGTGCGACTCCACCAGTCTTGATCGCGATTACTGCGCTTCAGTATGCATCAGGAGGACTGATTTCTGCGATCGTTGCTCTTGGAGCAATTCCTTATTTAGAGCATATTTCTTATGCATTAACCCCATTTCGTCTAGCAGAGCTCGCTAACCTTGATCGCCCTTTATTACGACGTTTAGTCACCGAAACCCCAGGAACTTTTCAACATACTTTATTTGTAGCAAACCTCGCCGAAGCTGCGGCTCGTGAACTGGGAGCAGATACAGCCTTAGTAAGAACAGGTACGCTCTATCACGATATTGGCAAAACCCTCAGACCTGAATATTTTATCGAAAATCAAATGGGCCAGCCTAACCCCCATGACTTACTTAACGATCCTTGGGAAAGTGCCCGAATTGTTAAAGAGCATGTTTCAGGGGGCATCAAATTAGCGCAAAAATACCATCTTCCTGAAATGTTACAAGCATTTATCCCAGAGCACCAAGGCACAATCACGATTAGTTATTTTTATTACCAAGCTCAAAAGCGATCAAATCATCTAGTTGAAGCAGATTTTCGATATGTTGGACCAATTCCTCAATCTCGTGAGACAGGAATTGTTATGTTAGCTGATGCCTGTGAAGCCGCTTTGCGATCGCTGGGTACTGAAACAACTCTTGAAGCTGCCAAAAAATTGCTCATGCGAATTTTTCAAGCTCGATGGGATGACGGTCAACTCAAAGATTGCTCTTTGTCTTGGGACGATTTAGATCGAATTGCACCTGTATTTATTAAGGTTTGGCAAGAGCGCAATCATGGCAGGATTAAATACCCACATCTAGCAGACAAACTTGACCCCTCAGGCTCTGCTTTACCCGATCATCTTTGTAAGCCAAAAGATTCAGTAACTGCACAAATTCAGACAGCAATATCAAAAGAAATTGCTTTGAAGTAAGTATTTTTACGATATAAAAGCTAAAGGGCTAGAAAGGCACTTTACATCTTTTTAGCATTTAAATTTTGAATTTTTATTATAAATCCTGTTTATCCCAAAACACAAAGTGGCATAGCAACTTTGTGTTTGTCAAACTCCTGATTGACTGACAAAAGTGGTAAGAGAAGTTGCGAGAAAGTATACAGAGATTGAATTTGAGTAAAAAAGAGGCGTATGCTGTTTTTTGAAGAAAAAGGAGCATAGGACAAATGACCCAAAACGCCTCACGTATCTATAATGAACTAATAAAATTCGGGAGTCAATACAGCCAGTGGTCAGATGTGCGCCATTTGGGAGTAATTTCGTGGATGATGGTGGGAATGATCGCCACAGGGAGTGTGAATTTAACTCTCACCCTGCTATTGCTTCTTGTCGAAAACATCTTCAGAAATTATTCCGCATTGAGTTCTATGCTTTTACTCTCGACTGGGCTTCCTAGTCTTTTGTCAGTCAATCAGGGGGCATAGTTAGTGTAGGCGACCTGTTTTTACAAGCGATCGCTGAAATCTTGTAAGGTTGCTTACGCGCTATAGATACAGTTGCGAGGATTGGGGGGGATGAATTTACAATTCTCGTTGATGATATTCAAGATGTGGGAGAAGTAATAGTAGTAGCCGATCGCATTCTCAATAAGTTTCTCTCTCCCGTAATCATCAAAAGCTCGAAAGCGATCGCGCTCAATCAGACTAAGACCCTCTTTTATTAAGGTGTGGCTCCGCCACACCTTAATAAAATGCTTCTTTAGCTGGTTTGCTTATAGCCTAATTTCAAGAAAATATTTTCTAGAGTTTCTTGAGTACGATGGAAATTGGAAATAGGAATGCCTACTTCTAACAAAGACTTAAGCAGCGCAGCACAGTCTTCAATACTGCCAATAAACTGAACACGAACACTCGGGACACCTGATAGAGCTTCTACCTCCTGTACCTGCTCCGATTTTCTTAAAGCGGTTTGTAAATCCTCAAGATTGCCTAAGGTCGAGATTAGTAATTGTTGCTGGTCTTGATTACTGCGATCGTAGAGAGCTTGCAGTTTTGAGCTTTCTACTAAATGCCCTAGTTCCATAATCCCAATCGAAGTGCAAATTTCGGCAAGATCGCTCAAGATATGCGATGAAATCAGAATCGTCATCCCTTGCTGTTGCAGAGATTTGATAATATTGCGAACCTGAACCCTAGCAAGAGGATCGAGTCCCGATACAGGCTCATCCAATAACAACAAAGTGGGATTGTGAATAATACTTCTGGCAAGGCTAAGACGCTGTTTCATTCCTCGCGAGAGCGTCGCAATTAGTTCATTCTTTTTTTGTTCTAGCTCTACTAACTCAATTACTTCATACAGTCTTTGCGATCGCTGTGGATCTCTTAGAAAATATAAACGCGCAAAATAGTCGAGATAATCCCAAACCGTTAGGTCATCATAAAGAGGAAAGTCATCGGGTAAATAGCCCAGTTGTCTCTTCAGTTCAGGGTTATTTTGACCACGCAAAAACCGCGCCCCATTGATATAAATTTCTCCAGCAGTTGGCTCTTCAGCAGCAGCGAGCATCCGAATCAATGTTGTTTTACCTGCACCATTTGGTCCGATCAGTCCATAAACCTCACCGCGATCGATCTGCAAATCGAGATGATTCACCGCGACGTGATTGTCAAACTGTTTTGTCAATCGGTGAGTGCGAACGGTAGGTACTGCTGTCATGAGATTGCTACAAAAGTTATAGCCATGTTAACCTTCACATTGCAAATTGTGAATATATACCGCACAACTTTAATATTAGCGCCGCCAATTATCTTTTGGGATTTTAACGTTTCCTAGCTATCTATTGCATTGCCATAGGAGAGCGCAGATTTAAATATTATAAAAAGCTATTAAATGCTAGCTTTTTATAGCAAGATATCTTATACTAGCAATTGATAGCAATATGGTGTTATGAATGGCTAAAAAAAGACAGTTGAATGTAAGGCTTCCCGATGCCTTGCTCAGTAAGTTAGAAGCGCATGTCCAAGAAACAAAAATGGGCATGGCAGCAATGGTTGAAGTCCTGTTGGTGCAGGCATTGCAACAGTTAGAAATGGCTGAACGCAAACCTGTTGAAAGCGATCTTTTTGATAGCTTGGTAAAACGTATTGAAGCTTTAGAAACTAAATTAGCCGACAAACCTAGCGATTCACTTCAGGTGCAACCCCCTATATCTGATGAATCTTTGTCAATTGCCCCTTCTTCACCCAATACAAGTGAGCGAGTTTTTGCAGCTTTGAGTGATAAAGAGTTATCTAGCCATTTGGCTGTTGCCGTTCGCACATTAAATCAAAAGAAAGATAAAAACACTTTCGCTGAATGGACTAAAAAACATGACCCCGAAGGCATAGCATGGTGTTATGTTGCCTCCGAAAATCACTTCTATCCAATTGTCCCAATTTCCGATTAGTCTTCTCTCAGAATTGAGCATAGGTTAGGTGCTGGCACGGGAGCACAGCCACTACAAAATTTAAAATTTCAGTTAGGGGCGATCCCCCCGTGGGTTTCGTACTCTGCTAGTAGCAAGAGATTCATAATCTGAGTTCCACGTAACATCAGTCATCCCAAAGCACAAAATGGCTACGCCATTTTGTGCTTTGAGAACCCTTACGGGGTTTAGTTTTTAATTCACAGAAGTGTTGACACACTTTTGTGAATTGGTATCAATTAATTAAATTAGGAGGAAACCTGAATCGGTGAAAAACATAATGTTTGTCTGCAAAGACAATACCTACTCTCAAATAGCTGAAGCTTGGATGCTTACTCTTACAAAAGACAGTATTTCGGTAATGAGTTCAGGACTTAGTATCAGTGAACCTAGTCCAAATTTTATTCGCGTTATGGATGAAGTTGGGATTGACATAAGAGACAATGAGACAAAACTCTTGAGCGATTGCAATTCAAAACATTTCGATACTGTAATTTCACTATGCAATTTCAGTATGAGGCTACCAGAAGAATGGATGCTACGTCGTTTTTTTGATGAATGGATCTTGCCGCAACCAGAAGGAGCTTTGGTCGAATCATATCGATATATCAGGGATAACATCAGGGATAAAGTTGAAGTTCTTTTGATGCGTTATCCCACTTAGTATCAAGATTTAGTATTCACTAAACTTACTAAAAACTAGAGAAATTTAGTAATTTGAAAGCCTTGCTTCGCAGAATTGTTTGGACTTTTCTTGTATTATACCAAAACATAAAAGGGCGTAGCCATTTTGTGTTTTTAAAACCCTTACAGAGCTTGGGTTTTAATTCACAGAAGTGTTGCCACACTTTTGTGAATTGGTATTAAAGTAGACATGCTTAATTAATTAAACACCCAAACCTGTAAGGTTTCGCTCCTGCGGAGCGAAACCTTACAGGTTTGGGCAATTTATTCTGCACAGATACTTAATCACACAAAAAACAGGATGGTTTGAGACTGTGCACAGTAACATCTCAAGCATTTTGTCTTTTTGTAAAAATTTTACGATCGCATAGGTAAATCAAGAATAATACCAGTCACTAACGCATTAGCGGTTATCATAGACAATGTTCAAAATCACGATTTTATAATCAAGTCTTCTCGAAAAACATGATGCGTAGTCACTATTGCGGTCACCTCAATGCCGAACAGATCGGACAAACAGTAAGCTTGTGCGGTTGGATCGATCGCAGACGGGATCATGGTGGCGTGATCTTTTTAGATTTGCGCGATCGCACAGGAATCTTGCAAATCGTCAGCGATCCCCAGCGCACTCCTGTCTCCTATGAACTTGCTGGGGAAATGCGAAATGAATATGTAGTCCGTATTATCGGCAAAGTTTCTAAACGCCCAGATGAGTCGCTTAATCCAAAACTTGCCACAGGGGAAGTCGAGATTTATGCTGAATCGATTGAATTACTCAATGCTGTTAGTAAGCCCTTACCGTTCCTAATTTCTGAAGCAGACACGATTAAAGAAGAATTGCGTCTTAAATATCGCTATCTCGATATGCGTGGCGATCGCTTAGCCAATAATCTCAAGTTGCGCTTTGAAGTAGTGAAGTCCATTCGACGCTTCCTTGAAGATGAATATAACTTTATGGAAGTAGAAACACCGATTCTTTGTCGTTCCACCCCTGAAGGTGCAAGAGATTACCTCGTGCCAAGTCGTGTCAATGCTGGTCAATGGTACGCGCTGCCACAGTCACCCCAGTTATTTAAGCAATTGTTGATGGTGGGTGGTTGCGATCGCTATTATCAAATTGCGCGTTGTTTCCGTGATGAAGACCTTCGCGCCGATCGCCAGCCCGAATTTACACAACTGGACATGGAAATGAGTTTCATGTCTCAAGAAGAAATCATCGAGCTAAATGAGAACCTGATTCGCTATATTTTCAAAACCGTTAAAGGTGTGGAACTTGGCGATTTCCCTCGTCTCACCTACACCGAGTCAATGGATCGCTATGGCTGCGATCGCCCTGATACCCGCTTTGGGATGGAATTAGTCAATGTCACTGATTTGTTTGCTAATTCAGGATTTAAAGTATTTGCCAATACCGTCGCTAATGGCGGCATTATCAAAGTGCTTCCCGTCATCGGTGGCGATGAAGCAATTTCTAATACTCGCATCAAACCAGGTGGAGATTTATCGAATCTGGTTGCACAGTATGGCGCAAAGGGCTTAGCCTTTATCCGTGTGCGTGAAGGTGGCGTAATCGATACCATCGGCGCACTCAAAGATAGCATCACCGAAGAAGTTAAAAAGGAACTGCTAGAACGCACAGGCGCAACCGCAGGCACAATCCTATTATTCGGCGCTGGGGAAAAGGCGATTGTTAACGAATCACTCTATCGTTTGCGCCTAGCACTCGGTCATGAGTTGGAACTGATTGATCATAACAAACTTAACTTTGTTTGGATCACTGACTTCCCGATGTTTGAGTGGAATGCTGATGAGAAAAGATTGGAAGCCCTGCACCATCCTTTCACATCCCCACGTCTTGAAGACATTGCTGATGGTCAAGCCATTGATGTTAATACGATCGCTCTTGCCTATGACCTTGTGCTAAATGGCACAGAGATCGGTGGCGGTAGTATCCGCATTCACAAGCGCGAAGTTCAAGAGAAAGTATTTGCTGCGATCGGGCTAAGCGATGAACAGGCAAAGGAGAAGTTTGGATTCCTTATGGAAGCCTTTGAATATGGAACTCCTCCTCATGGTGGTTTAGCCTTTGGGCTGGATCGTTTAGTGATGTTGATTGCTGGTGGTGACTCGATTCGTGATGTAATTGCCTTCCCGAAAACACAGCAAGCACGCGACCTGTTGACCGATGCGCCATCCAGTGTGGATGATTCGCAATTGAAAGAGCTACATGTCAAGTTGTCACTACCTCCAGCTAAAAACTAAAAGAAAAAGTGAGCAATGCTCACTTTTTCTTTTTTAGGTGATCGCTATCTTGAGATAGTAGCGATCACCAGAATTAATTTGAACGAGTTGCTCAAACCAAGCAACCCATAAAACCTTCGCGGAGCTTCTCACTCTCTAAATGTCTGCCGATGAAGACCAATTGATTCTTGCGGAGTTCATTGTCTTTCCAAGGGCGATCGCGAGTTGCGTCGAACTGCATATGCACACCTTGAAATACTAAGCGCTCTTCCGAACCAGAAAGATTGATAATTCCTTTAGAGCGGAAAATATCTTGACCTTGAGTTTTCAATAGCTCACTAATCCAAGCTTGGAACTTGTAGGGATTAACTACACCTGCTTCTAGAATACTGACCGAGCCAACCTCCTCATCATGAACATGGTGATGATGTTCATGATGTTTATGCTCATGCTCGTGATGATCGTCGGGGTCATGATGGTCGTGATTATGGTCATGGTCGTGATCATATTCTTCTTTGGCTTGAGCAGCAAGGAACTCAGGATTCTTTTCAAGAATGCGATTGAGATCAAAACCACCGACATTAAGAACTTTATTGATACTGTCCTCAATATTCTCGGTATCGGTTTGATTTAACTGAACGCGATCGACTCTTGCCAAAACGTTCAGATGCTTGATTTTTGCTTCGAGTTCTACTAATTCCGATTCAGTAACCAAATCAGTCTTATTCAGCAAGATCACATCAGCGAATCCGATTTGTTCGAGAACTTCGCGATCGCCCCAATGTTGTTGGACATGCTTAGCATCAACGACGGTCGCCACAGCATCAAGGGAAACTTGTCTATGAATGTCCTCATCCATAAAGAAGGTTTGAATCACGGGTCCAGGATCGGCTAAACCAGTAGTTTCAATCAGGAGATGATCGAACTTGTTGCGGCGGCGCATCAAATTACCGATAATCCGAATCAAATCGCCGCGCACAGTGCAGCAGATACAGCCATTGTTCATTTCAAAAATTTCTTCGTCAGCACCGATCACTAGTTGCTGATCGATACCGACTTCGCCAAATTCATTGACAATCACAGCAACTTTTTTGCCATGTTCAGCCGTGAGAATGTGATTAAGTAATGTAGTTTTGCCTGCGCCGAGGAAGCCCGTGAGCACTGTAGCGGGGATTTGTGATGTTGCGATCATAGCCGATGCCAATTGCCTGTGATGCTAATTAAAAAGATGTACTGACAAAATTATAGCGCTCTTGATTTGTAGAGACTTCTAACCGCCGCCAACAATGGTGACGATTTCTAGGTGATCGCTATTTTGGATAATCGTATTCCCCCAGAGTTGACGATGTAAAATCTCGCCGTTATACTCCACGGCAACTAAGCGAGGATTCAGCCCTAAATATTCCAGCAATTCGATCATCGTGAGATTTGGTTCACATATGCGATCATCACCATTCACTTGCAACGTAATCATAGACATTAAGTTTAAACTCTGATTTTAAATGTTGGCTTAGAGATCTTATACTTCTTACTAAAAATGATACCTGTGCATTTATGTCACAACCTACATCAGAAAATACTCCTGACTCGCCCGTGATCGCATCGCCAAACGTCGATATAGGACTTAGCGAAGCTGAGGTTAATGATCGCAAGCATCGCGGTGATATCAATGTCGTAGTGATGCGATCGAGTCGCACCTACAATGACATTTTCAAAGAAAACGTTTTTACATTATTTAACGTTACCTTTGGGGTGATTTTAATCCTGATGATGGCACTTGGACAAATTACCGATGCCATCTTCTCAGGATTTTCAGTGTTTATGAATATTCTGGTCGGTGTGGCACAAGAAATTCAGGCAAAGCTGACTCTGGATAAACTTGCCTTGCTGTCAGTACAGAAGGTAAAAGTACGCCGTGATGGCGAAGCAAGGGAGATCCCTGTTGGTGAGTTGGTGCGGGATGACCTGATCGAGCTGAACCCAGGCGATCGCGCTCCTGTGGATGGGGCGGTACTATTTTCTCAAAATGTGGAGATGGATGAATCATTGCTAACAGGAGAGTCCGATCCTGTAGCCAAGCAAATTGACGATATTGTACTGTCGGGTTCTTTCTGTTTAGCAGGAAGTTGTGTATTTCGTGCCGACAAAATTGGCAATGAAAGCTATGCAGTAAAGCTATCGCAGTCTTCGCGTGTTTATAAGCGAGTCTTTACGCCTTTACAGAAAAAGATTGATGTTCTCGTCGAAATTTTTGTGCTAGTGCTGATCGTAGCAGCATTCTTGCATGTCTCATCCAGCCTCAATTCGGGGCGGTCGATGGTAGATACGATTCGCTATGCTTCGGTAATCATCAATAGCTTTGTGCCAGCTGGTTTAATCCTCTCGATTAGTGTTGCCTTTGCGATCGGTGCAGTAGAAATCAGTAAGCGACGCACCTTGATTCAAAAAATCAATGCCGTAGATTCGATGAATAGTGTGCGGATTCTCTGCACAGACAAAACGGGAACGCTGACCCAAAACAAACTTGTTGTGAAAGAAATCGTGCCTTTAGATGATACCGATGAAGATTCACTCCGCGAGTTAATCGCGCTCTATACAAATCTGATGGGTTCCCAGAATAGCAGTGCCAAGGCAATGGCAACTTTCTCGGATAAGCCCAGATCACCTGCACAATTAGTCAGTGAAGTTCCCTTTAGTTCTAGCCGTAAATGGGGCGCGATCGCGATCGATATCGGCACAACGATTATGGTCGGAGCTCCTGAAATTCTATTTTCTAATCCTGAGATGCAGGAGAAGGCTAAGCAATATGGAAGACAGGGATTGCGAGCGATCGCTGTAGTCACCAGTGAAGATAGCTTTGACGCATCTGATAAAAATCCTGCTTTGCCTAGTAATCGACGAGATCGCGGCTTAGTCTTGCTTGAAGATAGTTTGCGACCCGATGTAATCGAGACGATCGCCGAATTACAAAATAAAAATATTCGCCTCAAAGTGATTTCGGGCGATAGTGTCGAAACTGTCGCGTCGATCGCTCGTCAAGCAGGAATTGCCGTTCCCGATGATGCAGTGTTTACGCAAAAAACTTTAGAAGCGATGGATTCACCAACCTTTAGCCGTTCAGCAGCCTCTGGTGCAGTATTTGGCAGAATCACCCCCGACATGAAACGTCGTCTTATTTCGGCGATGGTGAAGCGCGGTGGTTACGTGGGCATGGTGGGCGATGGGGTGAATGATGTACCTGCATTTAAGGAAGCACAACTTGCGATCGCCATGAATGATGGTGCACAAATTAGTAAAGATGTCGCTGATATAGTGTTGCTGGATAACAATCTTTCGGCACTGCCCCAAGCCTTCGCCGCAGGGGATGATATCAAGCAAAAAATTCTCTCTTCGGCTTTGCTTTATCTCACCAAAAATATCATGGTGATTCTGACAATTTCCTTTGCGGGATTTGTGCAGCTTCCCTTTCCTGTCGAGCCTCGTCACATGACGGTTTTAACGATGGCAGTGGTTGGCTTACCGACGATTTGGATAGCCTTTGGTTGGCTGAAACCAGTGAGACTAGAGAACTTCCTGCGCGATGTCTTGGGCTATAGCTGTATTGCTGGCATTTTTGGGGCGATCGCGATGACGATCGGCTATATCTTTTCCTATTACATCAGTGGTTGGGCGCTACTCAAGGTTCCCTATAGTTCAACTGTGATTAGTTCAGATGCTTTTCAAGATATTGCGAAAGGACAAGCACAATGTGTTAGCACTTTAATCGGTATGCTCTTCTGTCTATTTGTGTTTTGGAGCATTACCGATATTTCCATTTGGAAGATAAAGACTCTCTTCAAAAATTCTACGGCTGCGATTCTCGGTGTTTTGTCCGTGGGGATTTCGGCAATACTCATGTTGATGTTTCCCTCCTTTTTTCAAATTGAAGTTCCTGATCAGTTTGGTTGGTCGATGGTGATCTTCTTGCCAACTGCTAGTTATTACGTATTACGCATGATGCAATCGAGCAAGTTATTTCGTCATTTACCACGCTATCTCAGTCAGCCCTAATTGTATGGGCATCGCAAAGCGATGTTCATACTCAACCTAAAATTCATACCGAAAACATGATGAACTCTAAAACTATCAAACGCCCGATCGCTATTACCATTCTCTCAACAACAATGTTGGGGATGAGTCTGGTATTGATTTGCGATCGCATCCTCAATTTTTATCTCTATCGATTATTGGAAAACAATGTTCCTGTGGCTGACAGTAATTCCATTAATTTACAAGTAGTTTCCAATATAGCTTTTCTCGGTTTTAGTATCGTGCCGATTTTATTAGCGATCGGGCTGTGGTATTTGAAGTCTTGGGCAAGGTTTCTGAGTATATGTCTTTTTAGCTCGGTGATGTTTCCTGCGTTCGCAGCTTCTCTAAATTTGATTTCACCGCCATCGGCAAGTAAGCTTTTAGAAATTCCTACGGTTTTTGATGGTGTTTTTAATGTAGATGCAACAATGCCTACATCGCGCCTAATCATGCTCAATCCATATATTGCGATTGGGAGTGCGATCGCCCTTATAATTCTGCTCGTTCCTGCGATCGCAAGAGCATTTCACTATCGTCACATTTCTGTGAATCCAGAAGATTAGATAGCACCTGTAGGGGCTTAGCATTTGTGCCACAATTTTTAAACTCACTACAGAAACCTCGATCCACGAATGCTAAGCCCTCTTTGCTTTCACAGAAAAACTGTCCCTGCGGTGTAAGGTTTATGACTTCACAGAAAAATTGTCCCTGCGGTGTGAGGTTTTGGGCTTAGCATTCCCAAATTCAGATGATCTAAGAATTTTATAAATTGTGGCGGGAATGCTAAGCCCCTACAGCCCCACTTTTTAATCGTTTTTCTTCACTAAGACCAATTCCTCAGCCGTGAAATCCTCAAAGGCGGCTTGCTGACTGGCTAATAGCTCAACCGTGGCATCAGCAATGTCATTATTTGCGGCAGAGCGATCGCGTAAACGTTGCTCCAAAACTTCCACAGGCGCAGTGCAATAGATGATTTCTACAGGAATATTTTGGTCTTGGACGGCGGCGATCGCTTGACCTCGTAAACTAATGCGATCGTACTTCGCATCGAGAATCACCGTAAAACCTTTGCTAGCTAACAATGCACCTAACTCCGCCAATCTGGTATAGGTTTTCGCCGTCATCTCTGGCGTGTAAATATCATCACTACCACGTTCCATTAAACCAATACCTGCAATTTGCTTGCGAATCGCATCCGATCGCAGATAGATAGCATCTTGCTCAGAGGCGATCGCTTTAGCAGTTGTGCTTTTGCCAGAGCCAGATACACCTGACATGATGATCAATTTGCCCTGTTTGGGCTGCGTATATTCCCAAGCCAATTTGTAATATGCCGAGGCTTCCGTTTGAGCATTCGCTTTCACATCCGTAGGAATATTGGGATCATCAAGTAAGAATGATGTCACCTTAGCGCGAATATAGGCTCGCATACTGCAATGTAGTGGCAATAGAACTGCTCCTTCATAATCGCCAGTACGTTCTAGATAGGTATTCAGGAAAATATTCGCGAGATCCCTTCTGCGGCGAAACTGCAAATCCATTAATAGAAATGCTGCATCGTAAAGCACATCGCTATTGCGGAATGGCTCATTGAATTCGATACAATCAAAAATCTGGATCTGATCTTGATAGAGACAAATATTTTTTAAATGCACATCGCCATGACATTCGCGGACTTTACCCTTAGCAATGCGATCGCTAAATAAAGCAGCATTCTCCTCAAAGAATTTATCTGTATAAGCACGAGTTTGAGCAAGCTGCTCGTCAGTTTGAGCAATCCCAACATACTTTTCAGTGGAGGCATAGTTATCATTTGCCACAGCGAGAACTGCTTCCATTGTGCCGAAGCTATTGATATGGTCATTGGTCAGTGCACTTTGATGGAATACTGCCAACTGTTCACCAATTTGTTTTACATGATCAGCCGTAAGTCTGCCTGAAGCAAACATCTCAATCAGCAAATCCTCTTGCGAGAATTCTGGCATGGCGATTGCATATTCCACAGGTGTTCCAATTCTAGCTTGATCAAAATGGTATTTCCCATCTGTTTCGATAATCGGTAAGACTGAAAGATATAGGTCAGGCGCTAAGCGGCGGTTAAGTCGAAGTTCTTCTTCACAGAAATATTTGCGCTTTTCTAATGTAGAAAAATCTAAGAAGCCAAAGTTCATTGGTTTCTTGACTTTGTATGCATATTGTCCTGTAAGCAATACAAAGGAAATATGCGTTTGCAAAAGCTGAATTGGTTCAGTAACAGGATGTTCGTAAAACTCAGGCGAGAGCATTTGCTCAATGATTGGCGGTAATGACATAGTTGTTTGATAGTTTGATTTGATTACGTCGAGGCTTGCAAAGCAAGCCTTGACTATTTCTGGTTCTAACCAATCAGCAGCGATCGTAATTGCTTCTCCTTCCCATTTGCCGAGCAAATCATTTAGAGTCAAAGCTGGATGTTCGGGCGTGGTGCTATGGGGTAAATGTTCACGGATGAAGGTAACACGATCAAGTTGGCTAGCTTTATCATAGAGCAGAACCACACGCAATCGGCGATCGCCATAAATCAATCCCAACTCTCCACCAAATTCTGTATAGGGTGCAAATTGCAATCCTCCTTGAGAAAAAGCGCCATTCTCAAAAAAAGTGGTGCTGCGATTGAGAGTACGATATTCCAAAACTAAGTTCTGCGGCTGACCGTCATAAAATCGGCGCACAACTTGACGCACTGTTTGATTATCTTCCTTAAGTTCCAGACTGGTTTCACTAGGAATATCTTCTAAAATCTCACCTTTTGTTGATAAGCGGGTAAATGAACCTTGCCAACAGCCAAGGTTTTGCAGCAAACATTCCTATTGCGATCGCATAATTTATATTTCTTAAAATCTAGCTTTAGCTTACATCATTGCCTTTTATCCTCACATACATACCTACTTCCTATAGAAATCACCAATATTCTCAATCTCCTCCGAGGAACATGGACAATACAGCTAACCCCACTGCCGCAGTACCAATAGCCACAGTATTAGAAACAGTCTTTTCAGTATCTTGTTCAGCTTTTGCCTCTAGTACAAGCTGACGGTCTTCTTCACTGAGTTTTTCTAGATGTTCGCGATCTAGTTCTGATAGATTAAGCGTTTTTAATTCTTCCTTTCGCTTTTGTCTAGCTTCAGCTTTTCGCAGAATTGCAGCCTCTTCTTCTCTCTTGGCTTTCAATATTTCCAATTCAGCTCTGCGATTTTGAGAGATGGGAAAGATATACACCACTGTGCCATCTTCCATATCCACGTCTTTGCTGTTAATACCGTTAGCAGCAACTTCTTTATTGAGAAATTTTTCAGCCGTTTCGATGTCAATATTGGACATTCCTGCAAAGAACTTGGCACTAAAAGGCTTTTCTTCTAAACGTGCTAGATCTAGAGCGTCATGCAGTTTCTGTATTTGCTGTTTTTCATCATCAAGGACTCCGATCCAAGCTAACCCTGTAAATGCCCCCAAACCAATGCTACCTCCAATAATCCATCGATTGCCTTGATAAACTCCTATTGTCAATAGTCCTGCTGCAATCAAAGCAAGTCCGAGAGTAAAGTTTTTTTGCCCTTGAATATCAGATGACATAATCTTATAGGCTCCTCGCTTGTCTGATGGATCTATGCAATTTAATCATTAAGGGCTGCAAATTGGTAGCCCTTATCTCATTTTATATGAATATCATAATCTCTCTTTAGATTCGGCATTTTAACCACATTTTTTGTGCTATACAGGAGATGGGTTACAAAGTTTTCACAGCTAAACTGCACGAATATTTTTGGAAAATTATGGTGGCGAAATACTTTAATCCTTATACTGATTTTGGCTTTAAGAAACTGTTCGGCGAAGAAGGCAGTAAAGATTTGCTCATCGATTTTCTCAATCAACTTTTACCGATACATCATCAAATCCAACAATTAACATTTAAAAATTCTGAAAACCTCTCCGACACCATATCAGAACGTAAAGCTATTTTTGATATTTACTGCGAAAGTAAAACTGGTGATAAGTTTATTGTGGAAATGCAAAAAGCGAAAATCAAGCATTTCAAAGATCGAGCCTTATTCTATTCCACATTCCCAATTCGAGAACAGTCGGAAAAAGGAGATTGGAATTTCTATTTATTACCAATCTATTTTATTGCGATATTAGATTTTGAGTATGATGAACATATCACACCCAAGTTTAGGCGCGATGTATGCCTCAAAGACCAAGATGGAGATATATTCTTCGATAAATTAAATTTTAAATTTTTACAAATGCCGCTATTCAATAAACAAGAGAATGAACTGGTAACTCACTTCGATAAATGGCTGTATTTTTTAAAGAATCTAGAAAGTTTTAATCATATACCCGCAATATTGAATGAACCCATCTTTCAAAGGGGATTTGAAATCGCCGAAATATCGCACTTAGATCTAGAGCAGTACGAACAATATAAAAAGAGTTTAGTCCAGTATTTAGAAGTGAAAAATGTATTTGATACAGCCTTTGAAGAAGGTGAAAAGGTCGGTATTGAGAAGGGTATTGAGAAGGGTATTGAGAAGGGTATTGAGAAAGTTGCCAAAGCATTGAAAGAGCAAAATGTAGCTATAGAAATCATTGCCGAATCAACTGGGTTATCATACGAAGTTATTAGTAGGATTTAAGCCAAGCTTTTTTATGTCCTCTTTCATAGCCATATCTTCATTCGCGATCATCGCACAAAAATTTTTCTGACATAATTTTGAGGTGTAAAGGCATACAGTATTGACTTTTAGCGAATATTTAGAATAAATTAGAAGGTGTATCTAGCTAGATAATGATCATAGTAGAGATCAAAAAAGACGACTTGCTCAGCCGTGTGCCTAGTAAGAGTCGTGATTACCCAGAGGGAAAAAGCCTTGGTTGACGATCACTATAATCTCTTATTCCACAAAGAATTTTAAGTAAGGGTTGCCAATTGGTAGCCCTTATCTCATTTTGTATGAATACCATAATTTCTCTTTAGTTGTTCGGTATTTTAACCACATTTTTTGTGCTATACAGGAGATGGCTTACAAGGTTTTCACAGCTAAATTGCACGAATGTTTTGGGGAAATTATGGTGGCGAAATACTTTTATTTAGAAGTGAAAAATGTATTTGATACAGCCTTTGAAGAAGGTGAAAAAGTCGGTATTGAGAAGGGTATTGAGAAAGTTGCCAAAGCATTGAAAGAGAAAAATATAGCAATAGAAATCATTGCCGAATCAACTGGGTTATCATACGAAGTTATTAGTAGGATTTAAGCCAAGCTTTTTAAGGGGGATTGAGGGGATCAAACCTTTTCAAACCGCCTCTAAGTCATCCTGAATTTTTGCTAGGAGTTCTTCGCAGTCTTTGACTAAAGGAATGCCAAGTTCTTGGGAGAGGGTGAGGGCGGCTTGGCAATGGGTGAGGGCGAGTTGGGGTTGATTGGTTTGATGGGCGATCGCTGCAAGGGCTTTGAAACTGTCGGCGATTAAAGACTTATAGTTAATCTCTTGGGAAATAACTAAGGATTCTTGAATTTTGGTTTC
The DNA here is from genome assembly GCA_020404895.1 of Pseudanabaena sp. M085S1SP2A07QC. Taxonomy (GTDB): domain Bacteria; phylum Cyanobacteriota; class Cyanobacteriia; order Pseudanabaenales; family Pseudanabaenaceae; genus Pseudanabaena. The sequence goes on from JADBWK010000190.1 coordinate 24,246, forward strand.
TGCTTCGCTGTAGTTTTCTAGGTTGAGCAATGTCTCACCTATATTGTGTAATGAACGTGCCACACCTTCCCGAAAGCCGATTTCTTCACTGATGTCGTGATGTTGCTGGTGATGGGAGATCGCTTTTTCATACTGCCCCAAGTAATTATAAGAAATCCCTAAATTCCCTAGCGAATTTGCCGTCTCTTGCCGATCTCCGATTTCTTTACTGATGTCGTGACATCGCTGGTGGTGGGTGATCGCTTTTTCATACTGTCCCAAGTTTTTATAACAAATGCCTAAATTGCCTAGAGAATTTGCCACCCCTTGCCGATAGCCGATTTCTTCACTGATGTCGTGATATTGCTGGTGGTGGGTGATCGCTTTTTCATGCTGCCCCAAGGAAATATAACAATTGCCTAAACCACATAGAGAACTTGCCACCCCTTGCCGATCGCCGATTTTTTCACTCATGTCGTGATGTTGCTGGAAGTGGGCGATCGCTTTTTCATACTGCCCCAAGGAAATATAACAATTGCCTAAATTCCCTAGAGAAATTGCCACCCCTTGCCGATCGCCGATTTTTTCACTCATGTCGTGACATCGCTGGTAAAGGGCAATCGCTTTTTCATACTGCCCCAAGGAAATATAACAATTGCCCAGACGGTTTAACGATTTGCGATGACAATCTTGTTCTCGTTGAGTCCCCGCGATCACCTGCTCATATAAATGCGCTCGCTGACGATAAAACCCTTGTAAATCCAAAAACTCCTCAACCGATTTATTTTTCCCTTCTCCCCCTCGCTCCTCATTCAAAATATCAAAAGCAAACTGCCATTCTCCCAATTCCCCTGCATGGTAAAACCCCTCTAAATATGCCGTCAAATCCTCCAACGATTCCCAAGGTGGCGCAGGTAAATGAGCCAAAAAATAATCCAACGCAGCCTGATGCGCCGATCGCAACAACTCAGAATCCGCTTGCTGTTGCACCACCATCGAAATTAAAGGCAAAAACTGAAACCGTCGCGGTTTTCCCTTGAGGGGTTCGGGGGGAAACTCCTGCAACAACGACAAACGGGCTAAATACCGTAACTCTGCCTCCGTTACCTCGGCAGTTAACCCCTGAGCTAACCCTAGATCAAAAATCCCTCGCAATACCGATAACCGCTTTAAAATATCCCCCAACCTTGCCGATAATCGCGCCAAACTCGCCGCTATCACTTCCCTAACACAGGTTTCCATATCACGGTGATAACCCTCCACCGTAAACAAATCTAAGCCCAAATTTTCCGCCTCTGTCACGCAAACCCCTACTCCAAAATCATCCCGCATCCAACTCGATACCAGTTGCATCAAGAGGGGATGCCGATACATTCGGTTCACAAAATGGGCTAATTCCTTCTGCGTTCCTGTTAATTCATAGTCTTCCGTTACCAAACGTATCGCATCGGCTTCGGCTAACCCCTTTAGAACTAACCAATGACAACGCGGTTGCAAATTGGCGCTAAACACTGGCTGTTCGCGACTGGTGAGAAGTATCTTACTGTTATCCCCATTCCCTAACCATCGGCTTAAAAATTGACCATAAACCGACTTCCCTTCTGCTGGTATTACCGTTTCCATATTGTCCAACACCAACAAACAAGGCTCAGCGATTAACCCTTCGACGATCTGCCCAATTAACGTCTCCTCTTGCAAATTTACAAAAAGTCGGCGATCTTAACCTTTACTTTTTAACTTTTCTTATGCCTACCTAATTAGATTGCTTTAATGGAATCTCGATCGTAAATTCTGTACCTTTCCCAATTTCTGAAATAAAGGACAACTTACCGCCATGATTTTCTGTAATGATCTGATAAGCGAGCGATAAACCTAAACCTGTACCTTTACCTACAGGCTTAGTCGTGAAAAACAAGTCAAACAAGCGATTGCGTAACTCATCAGGAATTCCATTGGCATTATCAGAAATTTTGATCGCCAAGCGATCGCTATTTTGAGGATCTGCAAGAATCTCTGTCTGGAGCAAAATTTTGGAAACTTTTCCATCTTGCCTATTCCATAGAAGTTTATCATTCACCATCTGCCAAGTTCCATTTGCTTGAGCATCTTCTTCAAGCGCATCGATCGCATTAGTCAGTAGATTCATAAATACTTGATTTAGCTGTCCTGCATAGCATTCAACCTCAGGAATTTGCGCATAGTTTTTTTCAATCTTAATCTCAGGACGATGAGCAGTCGCCTTCAGACGACTTTGCAAAATCATCAAAGTGCTATCAATCCCCTCATGAATATCAACAGATTTACATCCTTCTTCATCACTACGAGAAAATTTATTGAGTGATTGCACAATCTTCTGAATTCGTTCTGCACCAATCCGAATTGAACCAACCAACTTTACAAAGTCATCGGCAAGAAAATCAATATCAACCTCTTCCAGCTTTACCTGTACCGCCTCGACAGGCTCTGGATAATGCGAACGGTAAATTTCGACAAGACTTAATAACTCAGATGTATAGGTGTCGGCATAGGAGAGATTCCCATAAATAAAATTTACAGGATTATTAATCTCATGGGCTATACCTGCCACTAACTGACCTAGCCCAGACATTTTTTCGGCTTGAATCAATTGCGATTGCGTACTTTTTAACTCTTGCAAAGCATGTTGTAGCTTCTCAGCTTGGAGGCGATATTTTTCTTCGGAGGCACGGACTAGAGTCTCGGCGGCAAGGCGTTCGGTAATGTCGCGTAAACTCCAAACACGCCCCGCGCAACTATCCAAAACATTTTGTGGTTGTGAATAGCATTCTAGGGTTCTGCCATCATCTAACTCGACTATCTCAAAGCTATTCTGGTCAATTTCTAGTCCTTTGCCAAATTGATGCAAATATTGAGCTGAGCTAATCCGCTTAGCCACATACTTAAGGATATATGAGTCGTCATTGGATCTAAAAATGTGATCGGGAATCTGCCAAAGATCGACAAATTTTTGATTGCAAATAATAATATTTCCGATCGCATCTAGCACCAAAATACCATCGGCAGTTGCTTCAAGAGTTGCACCTAGTGCGGCAAAGCTTTTGTTGATTTCAGCTTCTGCGGCTTTGCGATCGCGGATATTTGTACAAATATAAGTTGAGCCAATCACCTTTCCAGATGGACTTTTAACAGGATTGACCTTTAAGCAAATAGGAATATGCTGATGATCGCGATCGCGCATTTCTATTTCACTAGTCCAAGTACCACCATGCATTACCGCCGTATGGATTACTTGAGCAGTTTGCTCATCAGTAAAAAGAGGTCGTAAATTGGTGGTTGTTTGTAAAGCCGACAAACTATAGGCAAATAGATCGCTAAAGGCTAGATTGATATAAATTGGCTGCCCTGAATCATCAGTAATACAAATTGCATCATTAGCACTTTCAAGCGCTGTGCCAATTTTAGTAAAAGCATCTTCAAGATATTGACGTTCAGCAATTTCTTCGGCTAACTGATGCTTTAGCAATGCAGTCTGAGGCTCAGCTAAAGGATGGCTAGCGACAATAATCCCACCCGCTGAGCCATCATCGGTATACCAAGGCTGCACGTCCCACTGGAAATTACTAGCCGATTCTCCACGAATTGCAATCTCAATTTCCGCCGTGTAATGCATTTGCCCACCGCTTAGGCATCGCTCTAATCCATGTCTGTGAGCGATCGCTTTTGGGAGTGATTCATATAGACTTGTGCCTATTAACTTAAGACGAGGAATGCCCAAAGTTTTAACCCAAGGCTGACTAACTAATATGTAATGTAAATTGCGATCAAACATCGCAATCGAGACTGGGCAAAACTCAACGAACCACCGAAGATACTTCTCTACGTGGTTTGCGCGATTTAAAACTGATCCCCACTGGGTTTTTGGGTTAGCTTCTGGCATCCTAACCTGACTTATTTGACGGTTTTATAACTTGACTTCAAAATTGTAGCGGTTTGCAAATTTTTAGAGTGTGTTATCTGAACCATAAACAATAATTCTTGACCTACAATGCTTTGCGCTCAAAACTCAAAAAATAGGAGGGGGAGTTAAGTGCCATCTCTCATTTTTGGACTCAGCTATATGATGTGCATGTTAAGATCGACCATAAGAATCTCCTACACTTTAATAAGTCATGAGGACAGTCACCTCGGTGCAGCAATATCCGATTTTTGGCTCTGAAATTAAATGTCCTCATTGTCGGCAAATTATTCCGGCTCTGATTTTGACTGACACGTATCTTTGTCCGAGACATGGAGCCTTTGAAGTCCAGCCCAATTGCAGGGATTTAGTCCATCTCCAATCCGATCGCCAATGGAGACTATGGGACGATGAATGGTATCGACAACATACCCATCCTGACGGAATTCGTTTTGAAATCCATGAAAGTATAGATCATCTATATACCCAAGGTTATCGAGCGATCAAAGTCACTATTGCCCATCGCTACATGGGACTAGTTGAACATTATCTTGAAAATACGTCCATTGTTTCTAGTGCCCAAAGTTTGTATGGTTTAACCGTAGAATTTAGTCCCCCCGAAGAACAAGATACTCGCTGGGGGATTATTAACTTTGAACTAGAAAAGGAATTAGGAGTACCCAAAGGTTATCCATATTTTCGTTCTTTCTAGGATGTTTGACGCAGTTCAGCGCATCTACTTCGCGCCCTTCACCGCTGCCAATATGATGATTGCCAATCAATCGCCCAAACCACTGCAACTTACCTACCACAGGCTGAGAACCATCTTCCAATTTTGTCCCGTGATAAACCCAATCACTCCCACCAACTCCGCCGATTTTTTCATCCGCCAAATAATAAGCTTCTATTCTTGCGAACCAATCAGAATGAGGAGCCGCGTCATCATCGGTAAATACAATAATATCTCCTGTTGCTGATTCCAGACCAATATTCATCGCAGGGCAACCGCATAAAAAAGTGAATAAAATAAGGAGACAATAAAGAAGTCAACCCGTAATGAATAGTTCTATCACAGTTAGTTTACTGAGCCACTTTGAGGGAG
>JADBWK010000002.1 GCA_020404895.1 Pseudanabaena sp. M085S1SP2A07QC
CTAAGTACAGGACAAAAAGTTGCAAAAGTAGAGAGGAAGGGGTTTTATAAAAGATAACCACATCGCAAATAAAACCCCTATGAAAGAGATTAACCTATTCCGAGAAATGTTGTAGCAACATCTGCAATGGAATGCAGCAAGACTAGCCTTTGTCTCTATGTTCCTGATCGCGCTAATGCGAGTAAAGACAGTAAACCTAGTCGAAATCGCAACAGGATTTAGTGGAGAAGCGAAAGTCGAGTCGCACTATAAGAGGTTACAGGGATTTTTTCGAGACTTTGAAGTGGACTATGAAAGCATCGCTCTAATGGTCATCAAAGTAATGAAAATCCCCGAGCCATGGATAATCTCCATCGACCGCAACGATTGGAAATTCGGTAAGACAGTGTTTAATGTATTGACATTGGGAGTAGTGCATCACGGCGTTGCATTCCCCTTGGTATGGATAATGCTGGATAAAAAAGGTAACTCAAATACCCGTGAACGTTGTGAATTGTGTAATCGATTTCTAGAAATATTTTGAGTTTTCTAAACATGCTGTCGATCAATCCATTATTCGCCAAATTCGTGTGCACGAGATCGTATAGCAATGTAAGCTTTGCTTAGGACATAAAACCCAAAAGATGGCAGAGCGAAGCTCTGCCATCTTTTGGGTTTTGAATTGTCCTATCTATCTCTTACGTTGCTATAGAAGCGATCGCTTTAAAATCCAAGAAGCAAAGAACTGCGAAAATGTCGCATTTCTCTTATTAAGTTCGAGCGCAAAGCGCTGTAAAAGCCCAGAATTAGGATTGGCGGCGCTCCACGCCGCCAATCCTAATTCTGGGCTTTTGATGTGTTCAGAGAGCAAATGACTTTAGCTATAATTTTGCGGCTAAGGCTAAAACCCGACTATTTTAGTCTGGTATATTTGACGACTATAAAATGCCTGTGTTAGAGTTTGGTCTAATAATGAAATCAAATTAAAACCTTTAACGACTAGAAAGGCAACCAAGAACATGACTGCAACGATTGTTTCTCCTTACACCAGCGATCGCGTTGAAACCTTCAGTAATCTCAAGTGCAAAGAGTGCGGTGCAGAATATGAAGCCAAGGCGATGCACGTTTGTGAATTGTGCTTTGGTCCTCTAGAGGTTGCCTATAACTATGATGTCATCGCAGCCAGAGTCAGTCGTGAAACAATTCAAGCTGGTCCACTCTCAATTTGGCGCTATCGCGACTTCCTACCAGTCAAAACTGAAAACTATATCGATGTATCCACAGGCATGACTCCCTTGATCAAGGCAAATCGCCTTGCCAAGCGTCTCGGCATCAAAAATCTCTACATTAAAAATGATGCTGTAAACATGCCCACCTTGAGCTTTAAGGATCGTGTTGTTTCCGTAGCTCTCAGCCGCGCTCGTGAACTTGGTTTCACCACCGTTGCTTGTGCCAGTACTGGTAACTTGGCAAACTCCACCGCTGCGATCGCCGCCCATGCAGGCTTAGAATGTTGCGTTTTCATTCCCTCCGATCTCGAAGCTGGCAAAGTTTTGGGGACAACCATTTACAATCCCAAAGTTTTCTCGGTACATGGGAACTACGACCAAGTAAATCGTCTTTGCTCAGAAGTTGCTAATACTCATGGTTGGGGATTTGTAAATATCAACCTCCGTCCATACTACTCTGAAGGTTCTAAGACCCTTGCATATGAAGTTGTTGAACAACTCGGTTGGAAGTTGCCCGATCACATTGTTGCGCCTTTAGCCTCTGGCTCTCTATTTACCAAAATTTACAAAGGTTTCAATGAATTTGTGAAGGTGGGCTTAATAGACGACAAGCCCGTTCGATTCAGTGGCGCACAGGCTGAAGGATGTTCTCCAATTGCTGCTGCTTACAAAGAAGGTCGCGACTTTATTACCCCTGTTAAGCCCAAAACCATTGCGAAGAGTTTAGCGATCGGTAATCCTGCGGATGGCATCTATGCGATCGATATTGCCCACAAGACCAACGGCAATATCGAATCAGTAAATGACGATGAAATCATTCAAGCAATGAAGTTGCTTGCTGAAACTGAAGGCATCTTCACTGAAACTGCTGGCGGTACAACGATTGCAGTTCTCAAGAAGTTAGTCGAAGCTGGCAAAATTGATCCTGAAGAAGTAACAGTTGTTTACATCACAGGCAACGGATTGAAAACCCAAGAAGCAATCCAAGGATATGTCGGTGAGCCATTCTTGATTGAGCCTAAACTTGACAGCTTCGAGCGTGCACTAGAGCGCTCACACACATTAGACAAGCTAGAGTGGCAGACGGTTTCAGTTTAGTTTGATTTAGTTTCTATAAAATAAGAGCAGTACAACGCACTGCTCTTATTTTGTTTATTACAACAATTTCCGATCAAACGAACCAATAAATTTTTTGAAAGTGTTGCGAAGCAACACTTTCAAAAAATTTATTGGTTCGGGTTTGAGCGCAAAGCGCTGTAATTGATATTGGGTAAGTATAGTTAACTATCATATGGAAACTGAATTCGATCCTCTTACCACTGCTCATAGTGTTACTTAGCGGCACTTTCAACAAATATATTGTGGTTCTTTTGATCAGTAATTGCTGTAATGATAATTTTCTTGTTTCTAGTTTAAACAGAGAAATATGACTATGCTGGATTTACAGAAATTGATGGGACAGATGCAAGGGATGTCTGAACAATTGCAGAGAGAAGCTCAGCAGTTGACAGTCAAACTCGATCGCGCAGAAACTATATTTTATCAAGCAGTTGTCAATCAAGCTTCACTCAATCAACAAAGTGAGCAATTTCGCGATCGCTATATTTTTAATTGCGCTGAACCAGTTGAAGCTTTATCAGAAATTCAAGCAATATCACCAATCTCTACTCCGCACATAGTGTTAGCTACTGATGGATCTCAAATAGCACCAAGCCGCCATGAAATCGCCTATTGCTATTTGATTAATATTGGTCGAGTGGCGATTCATTATAACTCTGGCATCTATCCATTATTGGATAATGTGCCTGAAGTATTTTATAAAACGGAAGACCTATACAAGGCACGTCAATGGGGAATCCAGACTGAACAGTGGATGACTTTTAAGCGCACGGTTGCGGAAAATGTCGCCCTAGCAAATTTAGCCATAGAAACTCTTGCGAGTTCTCCGAAATCACCATTGTTAACCTTCACCGATGGAGCTTTGGTTCATTGGGAATTTGACGAGATTGCTGCTGAGGCGAGATCGCAACTTTTACCAGATATACTGGCTGCATGGGATGAACTGAAAGCTCGACGAATTCCTTTAGCAGGATATATTAGCGCTCCCCGTGCTGCGGAAACTACTAATTTTTTGCGTTTACAAATATGTCCTTTTGAGCAACCTGACTGCAAGACGCATTGTGGTGATGCTAAGCCTCTCGATTCTGCACCTTGTAGTCAAATTCAACCATTGCGTGACGGGACTTTGTGGAGCCGGCTGTTAAAAGTGGGCGAATGTAGCCCGTTTTGGAAAAGCCATGCAAGGATTTTGCAGGAATATGGCGAACATCAAATTTATTTTTGTTATCTCCATGTCGGCACAGAAATCGCTCGAATTGAGATGCCAGCTTGGACTGCATTAGATGTAGAACTGCGATCACAGGCTTTGCAAATTATTCTCGCTCAAGTACAAAAAGGCTATGGATATCCTGTTGCCCTAGCCGAAGCTCATAATCAGGCAGTTGTCACTGGTAGCGATCGCCGCCGATTTTTTGCAATTTTAGAACAACAAATGGTGAAGTCTGGTTTACGCAATGTGACTACTTCTTACAAAGAGTCCCGCAAGCGTAGCAGCATTGCCTGATTACCTCAAAATAAATTTTTCAAAAGTTTTGCAAAGCAAAACTTTTGAAAAATTTATTGGTTTTTAAACTTGTTTTTCAAGTGCCAACGCTACAAGCCGATCGCATAATTCTGCAAAAGGAATGCCTGAGTACTCCCATAATTTGGGATACATGCTTAGCGAAGTGAATCCAGGGAAAGTATTAATTTCATTGATTAAAACCGTTCCCGTTGCTTCCACATAGAAAAAATCAACTCTGGCTAAACCTGAACCTGCCAAAGATTGGAATGCTTTCACTGCCATTGACTGTACTGCTTGAGCCACGTTGTCAGGCAGCTTACTGGGAATGATTAGTTCAGCCATACCAGCGGTGTATTTAGTTTCATAATCGTAAAAATCGCTAGTGAAAGTAATTTCACCGATCGCAGAAGCTTGGGGTTGTTCATTGCCAAGGACAGCACATTCGATTTCACGGGCGACTACGCCTTGCTCGATGATAATGCGCGGATCGTAGCTAGTAGCACTAGCGATCGCTTCATTTAACTGAGTGCGATCGCGTACTTTGGAAATTCCAACTGAGGAGCCAAGGTTAGAAGGCTTCACAAAACAAGGATAGCCAAGAGTAGCCTCGATATGTTCACTCCATGCTGGCTCATCTTGTTGCCATTGCCAACGATTTAGCGCTACATACTTGACCTGAGGCAAGCCAGCATTAGCAAAAATCGCCTTCATCGCAATCTTATCCATTCCCACCGAAGAAGCAAGTACCCCGTTGCCAACATAGGGCTTATGCATCAATTGCAATAGACCCTGCACCGTCCCATCTTCACCATTTGGCCCATGGAGAACTGGAAACCACAGATCTACTTGCTGAACTTCTGTTGGCAAGAAAAATGCTGCGTTAGTTAATAATTCTGAATCCTGTAAACCTTTGCCAGATTCTAATACTTGTTTTGACACATCAGGACTGCGCCAAGTACCATCGCGTTGAATGTAAAAAGGCTGAACATGATAACGAGGATTTTGGCTGAGGGCTGAGGCGATCGCTTTTGCTGATGTAATTGATACATCATGTTCGCCTGACTGTCCACCAAATAGCAAACCGACATAAAGAAGAGACTTTGCCGCCAAATCTATCGATATACCAGTCATTAGTAAACACCCTCATCAAATTGATATCAAACTTTTAGTACTCAATACTTTACATCAAAGTTTTGAAGTCTTAACAAACAGTTGGGCTTAATTACAGCAATTACTATTTTTCGACTTTCAGCAACGTAAGCAATGAAAGTCGAAAATAATAATTGCTGATCCTAACTAAATTAATGATAAATCGAGATCAAGATTGCTTTAAGAGGCATATTTCTTTGTATTGAGATATACAGAAACTTCTTTTCTACTCCCTTTAAATTAGATTTAGCTTTGTATACAGTATACATTTTCAAATTTAATCAAATTTAACAGGGCAATAATGCTTCATACCTTCCAGAAACAGTTAAACAGAATTCTCCTTATTGCCGTCTCAACAGCTTTGCTTGCTGCTTGTAACTCTGCACCACCAACTACAAGCGCAACTGGAGACAAGACTGCTGCACCTACTACAGCATCATCTCCCCAAACTAGTAGTACGGACAAAAAAGAAAAACAAAAGATTCGTGTACAACTCCCTTTTTTAAAGCAAAGTCTTGATGCACCCCTGATTTGGGCTATCGAAAAGGGTTACTTTGCTGAAGAAGGATTGGATGTCAGTTATGAGCGCGGTTTCGGTAATGCTGACACAATCAGTAAGCTTGGTACTGGCAAGTATGACATGGCTTTTAGCGATGTCTACAATGCCATGGAATTCAATGACAAAAATCCTAATGATAAGATTCTTGCTGTAGCCTTTTACCAAAATAAAGCTCCGTTCTCCATTGTTACTTTTAAAGCAAATGGAATTAAAACTCCTGCCGATTTAGTTGGTAAAAAACTTGGTGCACCAGCAGGTGATGGACCACGGAAACTTTTCCCGCTTTTTGCTAAAGAGATAAAGATTGCGCCTGATTCAGTAACTTGGGACACAATGGAACCTAAACTGCGTGAGACTTTCTTGCTACAGGGTAAGGTTGATGCTGTCAGCGGTTTCTACACCTCGGTCATTCCATCTTTGATCAAAGGTGGTAAGACTATGGATGACATCCAAATCTTCTTCTATGACGAGTTTGGGCTTGACTTTTATGGCAATGGAATTTTAGTCAAGCAAGATTTCATGAACAAGAATCCTGATGCTATTAAAGCATTCCTTAAAGCTTATTTCCGTGGGATGCAAGAGGTTGTTAAAGATCCTACCGCAGCACTCGACCTAGTTGTTTCCACCGATCAAAGTAAGTTAATGGATCGCGATGCTGAAAAACTGCGCCTGAAATTAGCGATCGAACGGATGTATGTGACTTCAGAAGTCGAAGCGGCTGGCTTTGGTGGTGTGGACATGAAACGTCTAGAAAAGAGTGTTAATCAGACTATTGAAGGTTTTAAATTGAAACCAGTAACCGTCGCTGATGTCTTCACAGATAAGTTTTTGCCTGCTAAAGAACAGCGTACAGTTCCGCCAGCTAGCGATCGCAAGCCTTTGCAGTAAATCGAACCCAAATACATGAAAACGATTGGCTTAGCCAATCGTTTTCATGTATTTGATAATTGGCTTAAAAAAGTCCACACTCAATAAAATGGCACAGAAAAATGGTTCAGCCTGTAACTTCTTCGTCTACTGAAACTTCTGTTTCCTCTAAGCCCTTGCTAGAATTTGATCGCATCGGCTTAGAATACCCATTTGAGGAGTCAATGCGTACGATTATTCAGGAAATCTCCCTTACCGTGGAGCCTGGAGAGTTTGTTACATTTGTTGGTCCGAGTGGATGTGGGAAAACCTCGATTTTGAGAATGGTTTCAGGACTAAGTCCTACCAAAATCGGGGAGCTACGCTGTCATGGACAAGCTGTAAAAAAACCGCTCAAGAACGTCGGCATTGCCTTCCAAAATCCTGTATTGCTGCCTTGGCGACGCACTATTGATAATGTCTTGCTGCCATTAGAAATAGTATCTCCCTACAAGCGAGACTTTAAAGTTAATCGCGATCGCTATCTAGAGATGGCTCAAAAGCTATTGAAAGCAGTAGGTTTAAAAGATTTTCAGCAGCAATTCCCTTGGCAGTTATCAGGTGGGATGCGTCAGAGAGCTTCACTATGTCGGGCATTGATTCACCAACCAGAGATTTTGCTATTAGACGAGCCTTTTGGCGCTCTTGATGCATTTACCCGTGAAGAAATGTGGGTGATGCTCCAAACCCTATGGATGGAGGCAAAATGCGTAGGAATGCTAATCACTCATGATTTACGCGAGGCTGTATTTCTGTCTGACACCGTATATGTAATGAGTCCTAGACCTAGCGAGATTGCTTTCAAACTGAAGATAGATCTACCTCGTCCACGAACCTTAGAAATGTGTCTTAGTGATGAATTTGCTCATCTCGCCGCCGAGTTACGCCGTCATATCCACAAGAGTTAAATAAAACACAAGAGGTAGGGGCAATTCATGAATTGCCCCTACCTCTCGATTGTAGACAATACCAATGAGGAAAATATATGCAGGGAACTGTTGACCATTCAAGACGGGTAACTAAAAAGTTTGATTTTGAGGCTTTTCTAAATACAAAAACTGCGACGATTATCCTGCCTACGATCGCTACAGTTGTATTATTTATTGTATGGGAATTGGCAGTAATCATCTTTAAAATTCAACCTTTTAATTTACCTGCCCCTACGAAAATCCTCGAAGCGACCATCAAATTTGCACCACAACTTGCAGAAAACTCTTGGAGAACTATCTGGACAACCTTTGCAGGTTTTGTGCTAGCCAGCGTAGTTGGCATCGTGTTGGGATTCCTGATTGGTTATTCCAAACTTATTTATTTAACTTTCTATCCATTACTAGTTGCATTTAATACTATTCCTAAGTCAGCATTAGTACCACTACTGGCTGTCTGGTTTGGGGCAAATGCTATTCCTGCGATCGTTACGGCTTTTGCATTAGCGTTCTTTCCGATCGCTGTTAACGTAGCTTTAGGATTAGAAACCATCGAACCTGAAATGAAAGATGTCATGCGAGCTCTGGGGGCTTCAGATTTTGAGATATTCCAGAAGGTTGGCTGGCCACATACTTTGCCATATGTGTTTGCATCACTCAAGATAGCCGTTTCTTTTTCCTTCATTGGAGCCGTCATCGCTGAGTCGATCGCATCTAATGCGGGTTTAGGTTATCTAATCGTTCAGGCAGCATCAGACTTTAATGTGCCTCTTGCTTTTTCAGCGCTGATTACTCTAGCCATCTTAGGTGTAATGCTCTACACCTTATTTGTAGCCATTGAGAAAAAAGTGATTTACTGGGCAAGATAAATAATTTTACAAACAAAAAAAGGCTCGCATATGCGAGCCTTTTTTTGTTTGTAAAATTATTTAGGTTTTGGCAACCATGCCCAATGGCAATAGTTTGGATGTAAATGATCTTTTGGCTCATGGCTTTCTAGCACATCTTCAGATATTTGGCGATCGCGGTAATCGCTATACCTTTGCTGTTGTTGATTTTCACGAGTAGTTTTCATATTTTTGATTCATAAATTATGATTTATATTTGTATTATATACTACAAATTAATCCGAGACACAAAAAAGTCATCAAATGATGACTTTTTTGTATCCTATTTTTGAATATCCCTTCTTTATCATCTCCCGACAGTTTTACCAAAACACAAAATGGCTTCGCCATTTTGTGTTTTTAAAACTCTTACATGGTTTGTTTTTTTAATCTAAGAAGCGTATGTCGTCACACTTTTGTGAATGGGGATTAGTCACACTTTCGGGAATAGCTATAGCTGTTATATACAAAGAAATATATCTGTTGCCATCCTAGTTAGGGCAAACCAAAAGAGAGAATGGCTGCGCAAAGCGCAGCCATTCTCTCTTTTGGTTCTCAAAATGGTATTGTCATTTTGAGAATTGGGATTAGTTAACTAGAAACTGAACTGAGTTCGTAGATTACCTACAAATACAGTTGGGTTAGTCGAGAAACTATTCGGATTGAAAATCGCGTAGAACGCAGGAACGATCGCAATATTTTTACTGATTGGATAATAGTAAGAAAGTTCTAAATCGTATTGAGTAGCGCCATCACCACCACCAGATAGCAAGAAATTGCGTCCACTGCTATAGCTATGGGGTACAACAAAAGAAAGCACAGCCAAAGCACTTTCCTTAAACAGATCGGGGAATGCTAAGCCAAATTGAAAAGCATTAACATTAACGCTACCACCTTGAACAGCATTGATCGGCGAAATATTAGTACTACCATAGGAATAGCGACCAAATACCCCAAATCCTTTGGTAACCAACCAATCAAAGTTCAAGATAATTGTATCGGCAGTAGCATTGTTAATTGCACCACCCACACCATCATCCGCGAACCCATAGGGCAAAGGTTCAGCCGTTGCGCCACTGATGCGCCCGCCATTAGCTTTAATATTGGAGCGGGTATACAAGAGACGAATGTTAGCATCACGACTTGGTGAATAGACTAACTCAGCACTGAGAGTATTGGTTCCACCAAATAGTCCTTGTTGAGGATCGCTGGATGTATTGTTGTTAGGAGCAGTAAGAAACTCTGTATTTTCTCCTAAATAGGCTGCTGTAAATCTGAACTGTGGATTGATCGTCCAAGTTACAACAGCACCCGAACCGCGATCGACTGCATTCGATAGAGTACTTCCATTTGAGTTAAAGCTAGTTGCCCCTGTTAAGAAACTAGTAAAACGATTGCCATCAAAATAGCGATAGAAATTCAAACGAGGTCCGATCGCGACATTAACGTTACTAGAGACAGGGAAACTATAGAACAACTCACGGATATTAAATACGTTGGCATTCGGCACGCCTGTCTGATCAAGAAATGGTGTTCCCCAAGAGTTGGTATAGCCAGCAGATACAAAGTTATTAGCTGGAGAGTTGCCATTACCAGTTACCAGTTGGGTGACCAAGGCATCTTTACCTGTGAAAGATGTTGTCAGGTTTAAGAACAGGTAGTAGCCAAAGGTTACATTAGGACGTACTGCTGTAGCGGTTATAGGAACACCAGCGTTACGTGCGCCAGTTTCCCTAAGAACATTACCACCAGCAGTCGCCCCAGTGAGATTAAAGAAGGCAAGCCCACTGAGCTTGGTTGTGGTTGAGAACTGCTGTGCTTCGAGTTTAGCAGTCTTTGCATCGAGAGCATCCACACGACCACGTAGAGTCGCCAATTCCGCAGCAAACTCTTCTTGAAGTTTCTGTAAAGTGGCAAGATCTTCTTTAGAGACTTTATCGGCTAGTCCTGCGGAAATGATTTCATTGATTTTATCCAAACAAGCATTTAGTCCAGCCGCAAACTCGTATCTTGCTAGAGATTTACCACCTCTAAAGGTGCTGTCTGGATAACCTGCAATACATCCATAACGCTCTACTAAGGATTGAAGAGCGGTAAAAGCCCAATCAGTTGGACGTACATCAGATAGCTGTGAAACAGATGTTACTTGAGAAACATCTGTAGTTTCTGCCAGTTTATCCACTTCTAAATTACTAGCTGATGAATCCGTGGACAAACTGGGTTGAAGACTGACAGCATTCTCTTGGCGATCGATTAGGTTAGTAATCGATGTGTTAACCTCTGGGGAGGTACTTGCTGATAAATTTGCTGTCGATAAATTAGTTGAAGAATCTTTAGGTAAATTATCTGAAGCTTGAGGCGCAGCTTTTGCAGGAGCCTCGTACAAACTAGATAGCGCGACAAACATCGCTAGACATGAAAGCGAACTATTGAAAGCCTTTGACATAACTCCTCAAACCAATTACATGAGCGACGAAACGGAAAATCGCAGTAATTTGGATACTGTATACAGTATCCAAATTACTGCGATTAAACTTTAGAATTGAGATCGCTTTCTGTATTGCAGATTAC
Organism: Pseudanabaena sp. M085S1SP2A07QC; assembly: GCA_020404895.1. GTDB lineage: Bacteria > Cyanobacteriota > Cyanobacteriia > Pseudanabaenales > Pseudanabaenaceae > Pseudanabaena. Next base: position 10,830 of record JADBWK010000002.1, read on the forward strand.
AAAGCCCTTTCACGAGGTAATACCAAACCCGTAAGGTTGCGCCCCGCAGGGGTGCAACCTTACGGGTTTGGATTTTAACTTAACTGCCTCGATAGGTACTGTAAGCCCAAGGAGATACTAATAGAGGAACATGGTAGCGATCGCTCTCATTAGCAATACCAAAGCGCACAGGAACAGTATTTAAAAAATTAGGTTCTGGTAAAGATACTCCACAATTTGTAAAATAGTCAGCAACATAAAAACAAATTTCGTAGATACCCGCTTTGATTTCAGTTTCGTTTAGTAATAGCTCGTCAGTTCTACCATCTTGGTTGGTATATAGTTTTTTTAATAAGTTTCTTTGTCCATCATCTGCGATCGCCCATAGGTCAATTTGCATATTTCGGGCTGGGCATCCATTTACTGTATCAAGGACGTGAGTTGAGAGTTTTCCAGACATGTTTTTTTGCAATAAGTACTTCTACAAAATAATTACCTAGCCCCATAAAGTTTTGCCCCTAAGAGTAAAACTTTATGGGGCTGGAATTGTAAGAGTCAGCGCAAAGCGCTGACTCTTACAATATTGCACCTTGATGTTGCATACTGTATACACTAAACTAAGATATTCAAGATTAATCCATAAATTCAAAAGCCCTATTTATGACAGTATCCAATGGGACAAGACGAGTATTTATTTGTGGTTCGGCTCTGCGCGGACAGCCTGATCATGGGAATTTACAGGACGCTAAGTTTATCCGTCCTGCACAGACACAACCACGTTATCGACTCCATGCTGCTGGTAATGGCTGGCATCCTGCAATTTATGAAGTAGAGACAGGTGGAGTTTCTATACCTGGTGAAGTCTATGAAATGAAAGATGATGAATTTGAATATCTTGCTAGTAACGAACCTCCACATATGTATCCTACGGATGTTTACCTAGAAGGTGGAGAAGTTCTCACTGCTTTTTTCTATCCTCAAGAATTAATTGAAAAGTTTAACTGGATTGATATCTCTCACCTCGGCGGTTGGGCAGCCTATAAAAGTACATAGATATAGCAATGTAAGCTTTGCTTAGGACATAAAACCCAAAAGATGGCAGAGCGAAGCTCTGCCATCTTTTGGGTTTTGAATTGTCCTATCTATCTCTTACGTTGCTATATATAAAACAAAAAAAAGCAAATCGCCCGCATAACGGGCGATTTGCTTTTTAGAAGTCATACCAAATAAAGAAATGGCTAGCTATTTCTTTATTTAAAAAAACTTACTGGTTTTGGGTTTCAATTCACAAAAGTGTTGTCATACTTTCGTGAATTGGTATCAAATCAGAAATTAAATCGAAGTAACAATTACGAAACCAAGAATTCCGATAAAAATGACTAGAGCGTAAAATTGTGCTTTACCATTTTCAAAGTACTTCAAGCCTTCTCCAGTAACCACAGTCACAAAACCTGCAAGATTAACAGCACCATCGACGATTTTGGCATCGACTTCTAGCACCTGACGCGCTAGGCGGCGAGAACCAACCACGAAGATCGTGTTGTAGATTTCATCAATGTACCATTTGTTCTTCGAGAGCTTGTATAGAGGCTCGATAGATTTGGCGATCGCACTGGGATCGATTTTCTTTTGCATGTACATCAAGATGGCAAGAGAAATCCCAATCAAACCAATACCGATAGAGCTACCACCCATCAGCAGAAATTCAGGTGTAAAGCCCTCAACGGGAATTTCGATGATTTTTTCGGATGGGGCATGAATAAAGTACTCAAAGTAATTGCCAAGAGGTGTCCCAACTAGACCAATCAGCATCGAAGGAATTGCCAATGCCATTAGAGGAAAAGTCATCGTAATTGGCGATTCATGAGGCTTGCTGGCATGATGATGACCATGTCCATCTTCTGCTTGAGCTTCTTTGCCAGCAGAATTTTCGGCTTTGACCATTGCCAAAAGATTCTTATCAGTACCGCGAAAATCACCTTCAAAGGTAGTGAAGTACATACGGAACATATAGAAAGCAGTGATCCCTGCCGTCGCAAAGCCGATCGCCCAAAGTGTAGGATTGGCTCTGAAAGTGGAAGCGAGAATCTCATCCTTTGACCAGAAACCAGCGAAGGGAGGAATACCACTAATCGCCAGAGTACCAATGAAAAAGGTGATTGCGGTGATTGGCATGTACTTACGTAATCCGCCCATCACGCGCATATCTTGAGCAACATCAGGATCATGTCCTACAACTTCTTCCATTCCATGAATGACGGAACCAGAACCGAGGAACATCATCGCTTTGAAATAAGCGTGCGTCATCAGGTGAAATAAGCCTGCGCTATAAGCCCCAACTCCCATACCCATCACCATATAACCCAACTGGGAAACGGTGGAGTAAGCCAAGCCTTTTTTGATGTCATTTTGAGTAATCGCGATGCTTGCGCCCAGAAAGGCAGTAAAGGCTCCTGTCCAAGCGATCACATTCATCACGGCGGGAATCTCCTCGAATACAGGAAACATCCGCGCAATTAGAAATACACCAGCAGCAACCATCGTCGCAGCATGGATTAAAGCTGAGATCGGTGTAGGACCTTCCATTGCATCAGGAAGCCATACATGCAGAGGGAATTGGGCAGATTTGGCGGCGGGTCCCATGAATACAAGAATTGCAAACAGGGTGGCAAGACCAACGCTCAATGCTCCCGACTCAACTAATTCGCTAAGACGTGATCCCATTTCCGTGAACTCAAATGTGCCTGTTGCCCAATACAAGCCGAGTAAACCAAGCAATAAGCCAAAATCGCCAACGCGGTTAGTTACAAATGCTTTTTGGCAAGCATCGGCAGCTCCTTTGCGATCGAACCAAAAGCCAATCAGCAAGTAGGAACACATCCCCACAAGTTCCCAGAAGATATAAATCTGTACCAAGTTAGGGCTAACGACTAAGCCCAACATTGAGGAGGTGAATAAACTCAGGTAAGCATAAAATCTGACATAGCTGGGATCATGCGCCATGTAGCCATCGGTGTAAATTTGTACCAAAAATGCGACAGTGGTGACGATCACTAGCATAAGAGCAGTTAGATGATCGATCACAAATCCCATGTTCAGATGAAAGCTACCTGCTTGCGCCCACTCAAAGGTGTAGAGATAAGGATCATGTCCTTGTATCTGACTCCAAAGTAGGTTGATAGCCATCACCATTGCGCCGCCTGTGGCGGATACGCTGAGGACAGACCAAAGCGATCGCAGTTTGTTGGTGGATTTGTTAAAGGTAATCAGTCCTGTGCCGATAATCAATGCTGCGGCGAGTGGCAGCAAGGGAATCAGCCATGCGTATTGATATGCAAAGTCCATAGGTCGCGTTTGAACGCAAAGTTTATTGTAGAGATCCTTTAATAAATCAGTTTACTACAGGGCGATCAGGTGCGATGTGTTAACCATGAGCATTGCTACTTATTAAGCCAAAATTTTAGAAAAATTTAATCCTTATAAGTAGACACGCTTAATTAATTACAAACCCAAACCCTTAAGATTGCCCACTGCGGGGGCAATCTTAAGGGTTTGGGTTTGAGCGCAAAGCGTTGTAATTTAGATGGAATTCGCGATCGCCCGTAATAGTGCAATTGTTTCTAACCTTGCCTCACTAGTTAACGATTGCTCGGCGGCGCTAGTTTTGACAATTACTACTTGATGCTTGGGATTAATGTAAAGAAACTGTCCTCGATGACCTAGTGCCACAAAATCCCCATCAGTATCAGGTGGAATCCACCATTGATATTGATAGCCAAATCCAGCATTCTCCTGAAAATCGGTAGCTCCAGCTTGCATATCGGGGCGATCAGGTAAAACAGACTCTTTGACCCAACTTTGAGGAATAATTTGTTTGCCATTATGTTTACCTTCATTGAGGTAGAGTAGTCCAAATTTGGCATAGTCCCGTAGAGTCGCATTGAGTCCACAGAAAGTAACTTCAGTACCATACAGATCGGTTAACCAAGAAGCATCAGATTCGGCTCCGAGAGGTTGCCATAGCTTTTCTTGAAAATAATCAGCAATATTTCTTCCTGTGACACGTCTGAGTAATAGTCCCAAGACATGAGAATCTAAACTCATATAGTGAAAGTCTCTACCAGAGACTTTTTCTGATGGGAAATCAAATATGGCTTGATCCATCGGACGAGCATAGAGAAACAACTTAGGCAGGAGTTCATTAACATCAGACTTCGGATTGGAATAACCTTCATCAAAGCGAACGCCTGAAGACATTTGGAGAATATGCTTACTTAATGGGAACGTTGTTATAGCCAGAATTAATTAGTTCGGGGACATATTTCGTGATTGGATCGTTGATACTATTGATTTTGCCTTCAGCGATCGCAATACCGACCAGTGCTGATATAAATGATTTTGCTATCGACCAAGATGTATTCCGAGCGCTCGCTAAATTACCTTGAAAATATTGCTCATAGACGATCGCATCGTTTTTAACGACTAAAATACCAGTGGTGAAAGTGCGATCGAGTAGATCGGGCATTGTGTAGGTTTTGCCGCCGAATTTGTAGGAAACATTTAATTCGCGAATTTTCTCTTGCAGTTTGAAGGGATTAGTAGATTTTGCGATCGTTTTGCTAGGAAAGATACTTTCCATCGAACTGAAGTTCTCCGCTATTTTTCCTGACTGAAATAAGGTCTGTTTAGGATGAAGATAAAATTTCCACCAGCAAAATCCAGATGCAGTTAGCAGAAGAACTACAAGACTAGAAACCAATTGCCATTTTTTTATAAACATGATTATTTATCGATGTATTTTGAGTTTCTAAATAACACATTGTTTTATCGCTCATGAAGTGTTAAGGGATTCAACTTCGCTCAGCCAAAGTAAACTGATGACTGAGCGAAGCAACAGAAATTTGTGATCAAATGAAGACTGAGATTACAATTTCGTGCAAGCAAGAATTAAATGATGCTCTCTTTATTCTTGCCTCAAATATCCTTGGGCAAAATTTGCAGCAATGATTCAGGAAGGATACGATGTAACCAATGTTGCCAATTTGGATAATTTTTTTGGTATTGGATACCAGCAAAAATTATGAAAACGCCAATAAAAGAAAGTACGATTGGAAACAGTAGCGAATTGCTAAATACTGTGTAGGCAAGATGTCCTACATAAACGATTACACCCATACCACCGAAGATGACAAATACACGTTTTCTCAGCAAGACAGAGAGTAGAATCAAAAACAAATTGATTAGGAAGTAGAGAAATTGTTCCCATTCACTACTAGAATGCCTCAGCGTTAAGCCTCCCCAAAATGCCATTAGTCCAGACAAATACAGCCAAAAAGCAAAGTCACCCTGACTGCGACGGATGCGCCGATCAATGAAAAAAGCAATGACGATAGTGGCAATGCCAAACCAGAAAGAAACTAGACATCGCTCATTCCAAGCAAATTCATTTTTACCGAAAATCAATGGTGTCAAATCCATTGACATGTACCATAGCGAGTAAGCGATCGGCAATGTTAGTAAGGGGAAGCGAATCCACCAAAGTGCTAGCATCCCAGCGAGAATTGTGCCCAATTCCATATAAAACCAACCGGCTTTAACCCACAAATAATGATAGTTGCGATAGCTACCAGGATCTCCATTTGGCCAGATGCCCGTCATGCGCTGAAAGCCATAAATTGCCAGTGGAACCATGCATACTGCAATAGTTGTGAACAAACCTCCAGGAACTTTCAGCCCGCGATCGAACCACAAATGCCGTCCAGTCATAGCAAAAATTAGTATATAGATGCAAGATAGGGCGAATATCCCCTTTCCACCTAGCGATTCCCAAGCAAGGGTCAGGAAAAAAATATCCCAAAAATCACGATGAGTGCGCCAAAGTAGTAAGCCACATTCGCAAAATCAAATTTGGGTACATGCTGTTTCCTTACTAACCAAGCCTGCCAGAGCTGCTCAGCTAGATTTGCATCGATCAAATCTTCCTTAACTGCCCAATCCAAATCTTCTCTTTCAATTTTCATGGGTATTTTCCTCTAAATAATGCTTATGAATATTGCCAATCTATAAATTTGTCAAGGTTTCACTTTTTAACCACATAGAACCGTCTGCGATTTTTTATTTGTATATCTATCACTAATTTTTAAGTTGATTCATGAGACATTTTTTATCTCAATCTCTCATGAATATCTAAGTGAGAACTTGTGCATCAGTTACCAATGCCAGCGCATTGCATTGGCTAGGTCGGCAATTGAGTAGGAATATGCAGGTACGTCAGGAGTAGCAGTGGCTTTGCGATCGCTATAGGTTTGTGCCATGACGACGACTGGTAAGGCTAACGATAGCGAGATGATGATTGCTTTAACTTGAAAACCTTTGAGCCAAAAATTCTTGTTCATGTCTAACTCCCATTAGCTATGTATAACTCTTGTCTAATAGGATGCCTGAGTTAATTTGTTCTGAAGACTCACTTTTAGGATCAGTTGCAGGATCGTGAATAGGATCGGCATTTTGCGATCGCTATTGCCGCGATCTGTAAAATAGGGCTAGCACTTTTTGCTAGCCCTTCAAAACTATGGCGAGAAAATATGGCAAAAGCGTCTAAACGAGGACAGCAAATACTCAAGGACAAATTGCGTCAGCTTGGACTGTCCCAGACTGCTAGACAAGTCTTAGAAAGGGCTGGATCGATTGGTGTGGCTAAGCGTTTTTTTCAGGGGGATGATATTCGCCAAGATACCTTCACGCAGATCTGTGAATTTTTGGGTGTGGATTGGCAAGAGGCGATCGCAAGGACTCCACAAGTCGATTTAAAAGAGGCGCAGCAAGTTCGTAATTTCTATGGACGTACTGCCGAACTGCAACAGTTAGAGCAATGGGTAATCAGAGATCGCTATCAAGTTGTCACCATTTTGGGCATGGGTGGCATGGGCAAAACTTCTCTGGCATCACAACTAGCCCATCAATTAAAAGAAGAATTTGAATTTACGATCTGGCGATCGCTCCGCAATGCCCCATCTTTTGAGAGCATCCTCACCGATATTTTGCAGTTTCTCTCCCATCCGCAACCGCTTGAACTTCCTGATAATATACCCGCGCAGCTTGACCTGCTGATGCGCTATCTAGATGCGCGGCGATGTTTACTGGTGATTGATAATTGGGAATCGATTTTGAGCGATCACTATTACTATCGATCTGGGTTTGAAGGCTATGGCGATTTGATTAGATATATCGGTGAACGTAGCCATCAAAGCTGTTTGGTGATGACTAGTCGCGAAACACCGCCAGAACTATCGCGCTTGATCGGTGACAAAGTGCGATCGCTGCCTCTATCGGGCTTATCGCAATGGGATGGATTGCAGATATTTGAGCGAGAATCTATTGCTGCAAACGAGGCGGAATGGCAGGAAATCATCATTCACTATGCGGGAAATCCCCTCGCTCTCAAAATTGTCGCCGCAGGGATTCGTGATTTACTGGGCGGTGATGTTGCTCAAATGCTAGCCTTAATGCGGGAAGGTGGGCTGACCTTTGGCGATATTCAGGATTTGCTGCATCGGCAATTTCTGAGACTATCGGAAGCGGAGCAGGAGATGATGTATTGGCTAGCGATCGCCCGTGAACCAATTTCGGCGCTTAGCTTAAAAGAGAATCTCCTATCGCGAGAATCCAAGCAAAGACTAATCACAACTCTGGAATTATTGAAAAAGCGATCGCTAATCGAAGTAACGGCTAATGGGTTTACCCTTCAACCTGTGGTAATGGAATATGTTAATTATCAATTCATCGAAAAGATTTGTCAGGAGATTAACGGCACTGAACAGAAACTGAATTTGCTCCATAGTCATGCTCTCATGGAAGCTACAGCTAAGGATTATATTCGTGATGCTCAGACTCGCTTTATTCTTCAATCTGTTGCGGATAAAGTGGACTATCAAGCGATCAACTTGACGCTAAGGAGACTAAAGGCAGAAATTCCATCGAAGCAAGGCTATGCAGGGGGTAATTTGTTGAATATCCTCTGCTATCTGCATATTGATCTGACGGATTACGATTTCTCTAATTTATCGATTTGGCAAGCTGATCTTAGAGCCGTGGAACTCCATCGCGTAAACTTCGCTAACTGTGACCTGTCGAAATCAGCTTTTCGAGTCACCTTCAGCAGTGTGATGGCGACTGCCTTTAGTCCCGATGGTAAGATTTTAGCCACTAGCGATGTTAGAGGATGGATTTATTTTTGGCTGGTGGCTGATGGCAGTCAACTTTTCAAAACTCACGCCCATAACGAATTTATATTTGCGCTTGCCTTTAGTCATGATGGTCAGATGATGGCAAGTGGTAGCCTCGATCGCATGATTAAGCTATGGAACGTGCAAACTGGAGAATGTCTGCTGGCGATGGAAGCCCATGCCCTTGGGGTTGCGAGTCTTGCCTTTAGCCCTGACGATCGCCTGATTGCTAGTTGTGGAGGTGATCGCACCGTCAAGTTAACTGAAGTCAAGACTGGCAAATGCTTGGTGACTTTAGAAGGACATGAGCAGATTGTGCGATCGGTTGCCTTTAGCCCTGATGGTCAAATGGTTGCCAGTTGCAGTTTGGATAGCACCATTAAGCTATGGAGCGTGCAAACGGGAGCATGTCTGCGAACCATTGTCGATTCTAGTGCGGTCTATGCCCTCGCCTTTGCGCCCCAAATCGATGCGAATAGCTCAGAAGCACAGCTTGCAAGTGCTGGGGAAGATTGCCTGATCAAGATTTGGGATGTTCATACGGGGCAAATCGTGAATGCGATCGCAGGGCATCAGAAACAGATTTGGGCGATTGCTTTCAGTGCCGATGGTCAGATGCTAGGGAGTGCAGGGGATGATGAAACGGTGAAGCTGTGGTCAGTGAGTACGGGTGAAGTAATTAGAACTCTGTATGGTCACAAAAATCGGATTTGGTCGGTTGCCTTTAATCCCGATGCGAAGGCGTTAGTGAGTGGCAGCGACGATCGCATTGTGAAGTTATGGGATGTGGAAACTGGTCAATGTATTAGAACGATTCAGGGATACCACAAAGCTACTAAGCCTGTTGTCTTTAGTGATGATAGCGAACTTCTCTACTCTTTTAGTTATGAAGAACAGAGCATTAGGGTTTGGGATGTCGAGAATACAAAATGTTTAAGAAATTTCGATCTCGGTACATCGGGAGTGATGCAAGTTGCCTTTAGCCCTAACCAGCAAACCTTTGCCTGTGGTAATTACGACCATACGATCAAGATATTTGATGCTAAAAATGGAACCTGTTCCCAAATCCTCCAAGGACATTCGACTTGGGTGAGATTTGTGATTTTCTCTCCTAATGGCGAAATGTTAATTTCAGGCAGTGGCGATCGCACGATTAAACTTTGGCATCTGCAAACGGGAGAATGCATACATACTCTGTACGGTCATGATAGCCCTGTTCAATCTCTAGCTATCCATCCCAATGGTGAAATCCTTGCTAGCGGCAGTTGGGATGGCACGATTAAAATTTGGGATCTGCGATCGCATGAATGTCTAATGACTTTAGCGGGACATAGCGATCGGGTGGAAAGTTTAGCTTTTAGTCAAGATGGGATGTTGCTTAGCGGCAGTATGGATTACACGGTGAAGTTCTGGAATTTGGCAACTTTTGATTGTGTGAGAACTCTGCAAAGTCAATTTCTTATTTGGACAATTGCCCTAAGTCAAACTTCGCCAATTCTGGCGATCAGTGGCAATACTTCAGAGATAAGTCTGTGGAATTGGAATACTAATAGTTATTTGGAACATTTAGATGGAGAGTTTGGGATTGGCTATATGGGTGATGTGATTTTTAGTGCTGATGGACAGCTTTTAGCTAGTGGCGGTGAAGCTGGGACGAATCGACTTTGGGATATGCAAACTGGCAAGAGTTTCAAGTTATTGAAAATTCCTAAGCCCTATGAAGATACTAATATTGCTAAGGTAAAGGGATTGACTGAGGCACAAAAATCTACACTCAAAGCATTAGGTGCAATTGAAAGTTTTTGTACGAATAATTAGTGGTGCACGTCTTCGCTACGCACCACTAATTATTCGATGGGAAGAGGGTAGTTTTTACAGTTTTCAAATTGTCAGTTGTAACTTGAAAACTTTTTCATCATACTTTTATGCAATGGCAAAAGAACGCCAATTGTCACGATATAATGGTAAATCTGAAGAAGTGATCGATGGAGTCCCCCTCAGTTTAGGATCAACCTTAATATGCTTACCTACTCATTGTTAGAACAGATCTTAATCAAGCTGGGATATGCTGTAGATTTTAATCTTCGTTATCATGCAAAATTAACTGCCTTTATTCCCGTTGATGGTTACGAATCAGATATAGAGCTTGAATTTCGGGAAGGCTATAGCAGCGAATTAGGCGATCGCGAGGCGTTACTCCAACTAGAATGGCTGATGGCTGATGGCGAGAGTTGTCTAGTTTTAGATAGTCATTCTTTGAATGATGCCGATGAAGCTCCCCATGTATTTTCCACACAAAAGCTAATCTTAAGGAAAGTGTTTGACCAGTTATTACAAGAAATTGCTAAAGTTTCTGACATTGCCTTGCTTTCATCCCCAAGCCAATAAATTCTATACCAATCCATAAAAGTGTGGTGGCACTTTTGTGAATTAAAATCCAAACACCACAATAATATCCAAGAACAAAATGGCTACGCCATTTTGTTCTTGGATATTATTGTGGTTTATAAGGACAAGCGAATAAATATAGTGCCATTCCTTATTTTAGAGGATTGGTGGGGCAGATTCACCGCTCCGTCAATTTTGGTTTTACATATTAAATCGTATAGTCCTAAACAGAATAGAAGATTGATAATTGCATCAGTTAACCCAACTCGCATTGAATCGAGTGTCGTCTCAAGCCAACGACTGAGTGCATTTTCCTTTTGGTAGATATTTGCGATCGCGCGATCCCATTGATTAAGGATCATGGTAAGTTAAGTTTAGTTAAGAAATTATTTTGAACATCAGGCTCTTTGCTATATGAAATCTTCTTGGAGAACTGCACTGCTGTGGTTACTGCCCATAGCGATAATAGGCTTTTTTGGATGGCAAACATTAGTTGCTCGTCCCGCACCTAGCCGCCCCACTGTAAATGCGGCAAATACCCGCATCGCCTACGGAAGATTCCTTGAATACCTTGATGAGCATCGGGTACGTAAGGTTGATATTTTTGATGGTGGTCGTACAGCGGTAATCGTAGCAACCGATCCCCAAATTGAAGGCAAAGAGCAACGCGCTAGAGTTGATTTGCCATTATACGCACCTGAGCTGATGGATAAGCTCAATGAGGGCGGTATAGATTTAGCAATTTATCCACCTAGCAACAACGGTGCAATCTGGGGATTTATTAGTAATCTAATTTTCCCAGTTGCCTTAATTGCAGGTTTATTTTTCTTGTTCCGTCGTTCTAATCAAATGGGCGGTCCTGGTCAAGCGATGGACTTTGGTAAATCCAAAGCACGTTTTGCGATGGATGCTCAGACTGGCGTAATGTTTGATGATGTTGCTGGTATCGAAGAAGCCAAAGAAGAACTACAAGAAGTAGTTACTTTCTTGAAGAAACCAGAACGCTTTACTGCTGTTGGTGCAAAGATTCCCAAGGGCGTGTTGTTGATTGGTCCTCCTGGGACTGGTAAAACTTTGCTCGCTAAAGCGATCGCTGGTGAAGCTGGCGTTCCTTTCTTCTCAGTTTCTGGTTCTGAATTTGTCGAAATGTTCGTTGGTGTTGGCGCATCCCGTGTGCGTGACTTATTCAAAAAAGCCAAAGAAAATGCTCCTTGTATCATCTTTATCGATGAAATTGATGCTGTCGGTCGTCAACGTGGCGCTGGTATCGGTGGTGGTAATGACGAACGCGAACAAACTCTCAACCAAATCCTCACCGAAATGGATGGATTTGAAGGTAACTCTGGTGTAATCGTCATTGCGGCAACTAACCGTGCTGATGTGCTTGACTCGGCATTATTACGTCCAGGTCGTTTTGATCGCCAAATCGGTGTTGATCCACCTGACATCAAAGGTCGTTTGCAAGTTTTGAATGTTCATGCTCGTGACAAAAAGATTAGTCCTGAAGTTTCTTTAGAGGCGATCGCCCGTCGTACTCCTGGTTTTGCAGGTGCTGATTTAGCTAACTTGCTCAATGAAGCCGCGATTCTTACTGCACGTCGTCGTAAGGATGCGATGACTATGGCAGAAATTGATGACGCTGTGGATCGTGTTATCGCAGGGCTTGAAGGTAAAGCACTTGTCGATAGCCGTAACAAGCGTTTGATTGCCTATCATGAAGTTGGTCATGCGATCGTTGGCACATTGCTCAAGGATCATGATCCTGTGCAAAAAGTTACCCTCATTCCTAGAGGTCAAGCGGCTGGTTTGACATGGTTCACTCCTGATGAAGAACAAACTCTAGTTTCGCGTGGTCAAATTCTTGCAAGAATCACAGCTGCTCTCGGTGGTCGTGCTGCGGAAGAAGCAGTATTTGGAGTTGAGGAAGTTACGACTGGTGCTGGCGGAGACTTGCAGCAGGTAGGCGGTATGGCACGTCAAATGGTTACTCGTTACGGTATGTCGAATATTGGTCAACTTGCCCTCGAAGGTCAAAGCTCTGAGGTATTCCTCGGACGCAGCATGGGCGGCGGTTCTCAATATTCGGAAGATATTTCCGCAAAAATCGATCAACAAGTTCGCGAAATCGTACAGAAGTGCTATCAATCTGCGCTTCAGATTGTGTACGAAAATCGCGCTGCGATCGATCGCGTTGTCGATCTTCTAGTTGAGAATGAAACTCTCGATGGCGATGAATTCCGTCGCATTGTTTCTGAATACACATCGCTTCCTATAAAAGAACGCTTTGTTCCTCAAATCTAAAATCTATTAAAAAAGGTAGGGTTTGTTCATGAACAGACCCTACCTTTTTTTGTCTAAATATTATGGCAGATAGAACTAATACCAAAACACGAAATGGCGTAGCCATTTTGTGTTTTAGTATAATCACACTTGAGTTTAGACTAAAAAAGGTAAGAAAGAGATAAAAACTGCCTAAAGCAGATAAAAAAGAAAGACATATCTACAGCCATGATTATTGATAAATTACAGAACTTTCGTCAACAGGTATATAGATTTTTAGAGAATGGAAGAGATGAAATATTTGACTTAATGGATGCAGTGTTAACCAGTCCATTAAGTCAAATCATTTGCAGAATTTTCATTGTCAGCAGTATATCGACGGAAATGGTCAAGCCTGTATGAATCCATTAAAAGATAGTCGTCCGAGACGGGGAAGGCTTAGACGACTGTGTGTCGAACAAATACCCAAAGATATCCGCCTCTTGCTAGCAGGAGATCATACAGGATGGGGAAGAACCCATGCTAAAACCTTCGCTCATCTAGGTAAATAGGTGAAGTTAATTAAAGGGTTCGACTGAGATCCTTATAATTAACTGATGTTACGTGGAATGAAGATTGCCCTCACCCCCCAGCCCCCTCTCCCAGAGAGGAGAGGGGGAGCAAAATCCAGAAAACTCTTGTCCCCCTCTCCCAAAGGGAGAGGGGCTAGGGGTGAGGGTCTTAGAAACTTCCACGTAACATCAGTAATTAACAGATAAAATTTGGGGATAAAATCGAGTTTCACCAGATTCCCCATATGAGCGAACCTCTTAAGTCGCGATAAGTCTTCTAAATTCAGTATGCGTGCGAAACGTAGTAAGACGGCTTGGGATCTGGCTTATCTAAAATCATCTCCTTAACCTTTGACTTTTTTATGCGGTTGCCATGGGTTGTACATCACGGGACGCAACCTTACAAGCTTGATACTTTTGCGTTATTTTTACTTGGTTGCAAGTCGCGATAGAATAAAGAACATCCGAATATTTGATTAGGAGTTGGTTTTGATTTCTTCAGCAGCTTTATCTGATAACTTAGAGCGCGATCGCGAACTGGATTTATTCACGCATCGATCGCATTTTCCTGCTTTAGAAAATCGCACTTACTTTAATTACGGTGGACAAGGGGTGATGTGTGGGGCATCTCTAGATTCGATCACCAAAAATTTCCGACAAATCGAGGCGCTAGGATGTTTCTCCAATGCCGCAGGGGATTGGATGATGTCCGAATATGATGCGACTAAAGTTGCGATCGCTCAAGAATTTCAAGTCAGCCCAAGCACAATTACACTGACCGAAAATACAACCGTTGGCTGCAATATCGCCCTATGGGCAGTGGATTGGCAACAAGGCGATCGCTTATTACTTTCAGACTGTGAACACCCTGGAATCATTGCGGGGGCAATCCAAATTCAAAAACGCTTTGGCATCGAAATTGACTATTTCCCCTTAACCAATACCCGCAATAGTAGCGCTGATGGAAATGATAGCGAGGCAGTTGTTGATCTGTTAGTGCAGCATTTGCAGCCTAAAACTCGGATGGTGATGCTGAGCCATATTTGCTGGAATACAGGACAGGTTTTGCCTCTAAAGGCGATTTCCAAGGCTTGCCACGATCAAAATGTATTAGTTGCCGTTGATGCTGCGCAGTCGGTGGGTGTATTGCCATTAAATCTTGCTGATAGTGAGGCGGATTTTTATGCATTTACCACACATAAATGGTGGTGCTCACCGCTTGGATTAGGAGCTTTGTATATTCTTCCTGAAATATTTGATGAGATCGAGCCAGTATTTGTTGGTTGGCGTGGACTAACAGGGAAATATCCAACTAGCCACAACCCAATTGTGCAATGGCGAAAAGATGGTGCAAAGTTTGAGGTTGCTAGCTCAACCTATGCTCTTTATGAAGCAATGCGAATTGCGATCGCTCATGCAAATAGTTGGGGGACACAAATGCAACGATATCAGCGTATTTGTCAACTAAGCAAAATTTTATGGGAGCGATTAGATGCTTTACCCCATATTGATTGCATAAGGCAATTACCACCAGAATCGGGACTAATTTCTTTTAAGGTGAATCAAGAGTTAGCGCAAAGTGCGATCGCGAAAAAGCCTCATTCATTAATTGCTAAACAATTAGAATCTGAACATCAAATCTTGATCCGAGCGCTTCCCGATCCAGATTGCTTAAGAGCTTCCGTTCACTATCTGACTTCCATTGCTGATATTGATCGTCTTGTCTCAATTTTTGAATCGATGAATTAAATCGCCCCTTCCATTTCCTCTCATTAAGATGGTGAGGAATTCAGATTCTCAACTTTCAATTAAATCTATAAAACCTCTGCTATGTCCATATTCTCGCAAGCTCCTCAACAAAATCCTGATAAAAAAGATCAAACACTATCGCGATCGCAGGTACTAATTGCGATGGCAGTGACTGCAATTATCTTTTTGGGAATCTCTAAAGGTTGGGTGTACTTAACGGGCATACCGATGGTTCCACTTCGTTGGCAGCCAGAACATGCAGCGATCGGTGCAGTAATAGGGATAGGGGTTGCTTTGCTGAGTAGCTTAATTTATGAGATTTGGGAAAGCTATCGCATTGCCGCTCAAGAATATCTAGAAATGGTACTTAAACCTTTAGAACCAGTTGATCTAATTTGGTTAGGTTTATTACCAGGACTAAGCGAAGAAATGTTATTTCGTGGTGTGGCTTTACCAGCACTGGGTATGAATGGAATTGCTTTGGTTATTACCAGTGTTGTATTTGGGGCGCTACATATGGCAAGTGCCAAGCATTTTTCCTATACAGTTTGGGCGATCGCTGTCGGGATGATGCTTGGAGCCGTCACGATGTATACAGGCAATCTATTATCGGCAGTAATTGCTCATGTGCTTACCAATTCACTTTCAGGCATCATTTGGAAATACAAACAATCCAAAACCTAAAGATGACTCAAAGCGCCATCTCTAGATAAAGAAGAGGGGCGGCGCAAAGCGCCGTCCCTCTTCTTTGGGTGATTGCGATAAAACGCATTACTCAACTACTTTTTCTTTGAATTGCTTCCCAGCCGAGAAAGCAGGAACGCGGGTGGCGGCGATCACCATTTTTTCGCCAGTGCGAGGGTTGCGACCTTCGCGCTCTTGACGATCGCGTGGCTCGAATGAACCAAAGCCAACTAAAGTAACGCGATCACCTTCAGCCACAGCATCAACAATTGATTCGAGGGCAGCAGTAACGATCACTTCGATATTTTTCTTGGATACGGATACCTTTTCGGCGATCGCATCTACTAATTCACCTTTATTCACAGATGTAGCTCCTATGTCGCTTGAGATTAAGACGTAAATTTTCAGGCTTGCTCTCAGGATTGAAGCGGCGCTTTGCACGAATACAATCCACAAGACGGAATCAATACTACAGCACCTATGTCAGTCGTCAAGCGCTTTTGACAAATTTTTCGCAAAAGTTTTTAAACCAGTAAAGAATATGGGAAGCATATTCTTTACTGAACTAGCGTACAGCTTGTCGCATATAATCGCCCCAAACCTGTGCCGCAACTACACTTGAGCCATTAGTAACTCCTTCGTCATTGCCGAGCCAAACGGCAGTTACGAGGTTTCGTCTTGGCACAGCACCAATAAACCAAAGATCTCGTCCTTCATCGGTAGTTCCTGTTTTCCCAATCACAGTACCTTGAGGAATCGCCGCCGATCTCCCAGTACCGAATTGCACAACTCCACGCATCATATCCACCATCGTGCTGGCTACACCAGCATCAATTTTCTGCTGGGGCTTAAAGAAAGTACCTGCATCAAAGATAACGCGACAGGTTTGGCGATCTTTAGGATTTTGACAATCAGCACTATCGAGAATGCGTCTGATGGCATGGGGCTTAATGTATTTGCCCTCATTAACTACTGTGGCATAAGCTCCCGCCATCTCTAAGATTTTGACTTCATTACCACCCAAAACCATATTGCTAGATTCATCTAGTTTGGCAGTAATCCCCAAGTTCTTTGCCATTTTGACAACATTATCCAAACCTGCGCTATCAGCAACCCTAACCGCCACCACATTTTCCGATAGAGCAAAGCCTCGGTACATATCGATCGCACCGCTACCGCCATTGTGACAACCTACAATTCCAGATAGTGCACTACAGGAAAAAGTCCTGCCAGGAGAAATTCCGCGATCGATGGCGGCGGCGTAGCTAAATAATTTAAAAGTTGAGCCTGGCTGGCGTAGGGCTTGGGAAGCGCGATTAAACTGGCTGACTCTGTAGTCAACACCGCCTGTCATCGTCAATAGTGAGCCATCGCTACTATTCACCGTCACGATCGCACCTTGGCTAAATCCGTAACTGCCACCATCGCGAGCAACAGCATCACGTAAAGCATCATCGGAAGCCTTTTGCATGGCGAGATCGAGATTAGTCTCAACGATCAGATTTCCTTCTCTAGCAAAATTGTCACCGAGAATATCCTGCAACTCCTCAAACACATAGCTGTAGTAATAGGGCGCAACTGAGCCTTGCAGTTTAGTTTTGGCAGCTTCATTGAGAATTAGTACCGATCGCCTTGCGCGTTCAGCATCTTTATCGGTAATCATCCCCAATTCCGCCATGCGATTGAGAATGCGATCGCGATATTCGATCGCTAAGTTTTTGTTTTTAAAAGGATTAATTGTTTCAGGTGAAGGTAATAAACCAACTAAGGTGGCTGCTTCTGAAAGCGACAATTCTGAAGCTTCTTTGCCAAAATAAAGTTTGGCAGCATCTTTAAAGCCGTAAACTCCATAGCCTGTATAGGCGCGATTGAGATACAGACGCAGAATTTCTTCTTTGTTATAGGTGAATGTAAGTTTAATCGCCGCTGCTGCCTCCCGCCATTTGCGCCCTGCGGAGTCATCAGTGCCTACATAGGTTTTGCCTAGCAAATTTCTCGCTAATTGTTGAGTAATCGTACTAGCACCTTCTAAGCGCTCACCCCGACTGCGGACATTAGTGACGATCGCCCTAGCAACTCCAACAGGATCAACGCCAATATTCCAATAGAACGAAGTATCCTCAGAAGCAATTACAGCTTTAGGAATAAATTGCCCAAACTCAGCTAAGGTAGCGTATTCAGTATGATTTGCGATATCAGTGGGATCGAGTCGCTTGATGTTATCACCAGCTAAAACTTCGACTGGCCCCTGTTGGGTGACTGGCAAAGGCTTCAGATCGGGAACGCGACCGAGTTCATAGCCGATCGCTAAAACCATCATCCCTGCGATCGCGCCAATCCCAATACCTGTATATTGCACAGTCCGAATATACCAAGGTGGAGGATCGATATAGCGAATCGACGCAGCTTCAGCAAGTTCGGGGGGGCCCAGCGTAATCTTCATTTTGTGCTTTAACGGCACTGACTTGAGGCGCTGCTTTTGTCGATAAATGCCATTAGTTGAGTCTTGATCTTGCAGGATAAATTGTGCTTTCTTTTTGGTACGATCGCGAACTAATTGCGCATGAACTTGGCTAACCAGTGGTGTTTGCACAACAATATCGCATTTGCCTGTACTGCGTCCGAGGATATAGCGATCGCCCACTAAGTCATAAATTTCAGGCTTATCCTTTTGCGATCGGCGCACTTCTAGCTTGGGGACTCGCTCTTTTGGATTAATTTTTAAGACACCATTAACTACCTGTGTGAGTTGATGAATTTGGGTCATCAACTTGGATTTAGGTGGCTTGGGCTGCGATGGCGGTTGGGGCGGTTGGGGCGATTTCATAAAAAGCTAGGACGTAAAATTTGAAAGCACAGTTTCCGATTATGCCTGCAAATTTTATTATGCACTTACTATGCATAGTAAATAAACCCAAAGTAGAGTGGCGACGCAAAGTGCCACCACTCTACTTTGGGTTTATCATGTTAACCTAGCTATCTAGATTTGATTTTGTAGATCGCTATGACTGGATTTGTTGGGCTGCACGTTCATACTGAATATAGTTTGCTCGATGGGGCAAGCCAAATCCCTGATATGGTCAATCGAGCTGTAGAACTGGGGATGCCAGCAGTCGCCTTGACCGATCACGGAGTGATGTATGGTGCGATCGAGCTCATCAAGATCTGCAAATCTAAGGGGATCAAGCCAATCATTGGCAATGAAATGTATGTCTTGAATGGCGACATTACGATCCAATATAAGCGAGAAGACAAAAAGAAAAAATATCACCAATGCGTCCTCGCCAAAGATACACAAGGCTATCGCAATCTAGTTAAACTCACCACAATTTCTCATTTGCAGGGCTACCAAGGCAAAGGGATCTTTGCACGTCCTTGCATTAATAAAGATTATTTACTGCAATATAAAGAAGGCTTAATGCTCACCTCAGGTTGCTTGGCGGGGGAAGTGCCTCAAGCAATTATGAATCGCGATCCCAAACTGGCGCGAGAAGTAGCGGCTTGGTATCAAGAACATTTTGGCGATGATTATTATCTAGAAATTCAAGATCATGGCTATCCTGAAGATCGCGTTGTGAATGTGGAAATTTGTAAGATTGCCAAAGAATTGGATATTAAGGTAATTGCCACAAATGACTCTCACTTCACATCTTGTATGGATGTGGAAGCCCATGATGCGCTGCTTTGTATCCAAACTGGAAAATTAATTTCCGACGAGAAACGACTACGTTATAGCGGTATGGAATATTTCAAATCCTATGATGAGATGAAGCAGCTATTTCGCGATCATTTGGAAGATGATGTGATCGAAGAAGCTCTTGCTAATACTCTTAAAGTAGCCGCTAAAGTCAAACCCTACGACTTGATGCGCGATCCCAGTGCTGCTAATTATCCCATCCCAGAAGGGCATACTGCGGACACCTATTTTGAAGAAGTGACATGGCAAGGCTTACTGCAAAGATTTAACGCCAAAACCCATGCCGAGATTTCTGCTGAATATCAAGAGCGTTTGCGTTTTGAACTAGGCATTATTATGCAGATGGGTTTTGCAACCTACTTCCTAGTCGTATGGGACTATATCAAATATGCCAGAGACAAACAGATTCCTGTGGGACCTGGGCGTGGTAGTGCAGCGGGCTCACTAGTAGCTTATTCTCTGGGAATTACGAATATTGATCCAATTCATCATGGACTTCTGTTTGAAAGATTTCTCAATCCTGAACGGAAGTCTATGCCTGATATTGACACTGACTTCTGCATTGATCATCGTGGTGAATTGATTGATTATGTGACCCAGCGCTATGGGCAGGAAAGGGTCGCCCAAATTGTTACCTTCAACCGTTTAACATCTAAGGCTGTTCTCAAAGATGTGGCGCGAGTTCTAGACGTATCCTACAGCGATTCCGATAAGATGGCGAAGATGATTCCTGTATCTCGTGGAAAACCTGCCAAGCTTAAGGTCATGATTTCCGAAGAATCACCTGCTCCAGAGTTTCGTGATCGCTACAAGAATGATGCCAAAGTTTTTGAATGGCTCGATATGGCAATGCGAATTGAAGGCGTGAACAAAAGTTCGGGCGTACATGCGGCGGGTGTGGTAATTTCGCCATTTCCATTGGATGAGGTTGTGCCATTGCAACGCAGTAATGAAGGTCAGGTGGTCACTCAATACACGATGGAAGATTTAGAGTCCCTCGGTTTGCTAAAAATGGACTTTTTGGGGTTAAAGAACTTAACCACAATTGAGCATACCAGCAAATTAATTCGTGAGAATCAAGATCCGAATTTCCATATTGATGCGATCGCCCCTGATATGCTCACGGAGGCAAATGAAAAAACCTATAAACTTTTAGAAAAAGGCGATCTTGAAGGTATCTTCCAATTAGAATCATCAGGAATGAAACAGATCGTAAAGGATCTGAAGCCTTCCAATATTGAAGATATTTCTTCAATTTTAGCGCTCTATCGTCCCGGTCCATTAGATGCAGGGCTAATTCCCAAATTCATCAATCGTAAGCATGGTCGTGAAGCGATCGAGTATCAGCATCATACTCTAGAACCAATTCTAAACAATACTTACGGCGTATTGTGTCTTGCTAAAGGAACTCTAATTGCTAGACCAGATGGCACAAGTACCGTAATTGAAAACATTCGCAAAGGTGATCTAATTCTCTCATCCGATGGTAAGCGCGTATGGTCAGCGAAAGTTGCGAAACAATGGCAAAGTGGAATTAAAGCGATCGTTAAAATCACACTCTCCACAGGTACAGAGATTTACTGCTCGCCAGAGCATCGCTTTCTTACGCCAGAAGGCGATCGCTTTGCCTATGAATTAAACACCCTGACTGAAACTGAGGAGAAGATCATTTATGGCTCAGTACTTTTTCAATTAGATGTAAATTCGTCCAAAGAAGTAATTCCTACCTTTGTAGTATCTGTTGAAGACTGGGGAACTGCTGAATGCTTTGATATTGAAATGGCAAATCAAGGTTCTCCATATTTCCTTGCCAATGGAGTCGTTACCCATAATTGTTACCAAGAGCAGATCATGAAAATGGCGCAGGAACTGGCGGGATATTCCCTCGGTGCTGCGGATATGTTGCGGCGAGCGATGGGTAAAAAGAAACCTGAAGAAATGGAAAAACAACGTTCCATTTTCCTTGATGGTTGTGCTAAAAATGGCATTAGATCGGAGATTTCTAATGATCTCTTTGATCAAATGGTGATCTTTGCGGAATATTGCCTCAGTTACGATACGTTAGTACGAACTATCGAATTTGGCTTAATGCCTATCGGTAAAATTGTTGAGCATCAAATTGAATGTAATGTTTACAGTGTTGATGAGAATGGTTTTGTCTATACTCAACCGATCGCACAGTGGCACGATCGCGGTAATCAGGAAATCTTTGAATATGAGTTAGAAAATGGCGATCGCATTAAAGCTACTAAGGATCATAAGTTCATGACTACTGATGGTGAGATGTTGGCGATCAATGAGATTTTTGAACGTGGGTTAGACATAACAAAG
This sequence comes from Pseudanabaena sp. M085S1SP2A07QC, assembly GCA_020404895.1. Classification (GTDB taxonomy): domain Bacteria; phylum Cyanobacteriota; class Cyanobacteriia; order Pseudanabaenales; family Pseudanabaenaceae; genus Pseudanabaena. The sequence continues at coordinate 32,714 of JADBWK010000002.1, forward strand.
ATCATATAATTAAGTGGCAAAATAAGATTATTTCCATTTTTCATGAACCAACTAGCAAATATTCCTAGACCTGTAGCGCTGTTTATTCCTACTCTTCAGGCACTTAAAAATTTAGGTGGTTCAGGTTCGATCGATGAAATAACTAGTGAAATTCTTCGGATGCTAAACTTGTCTGACGAAGTACTCAATGTTTTACACGGTAATACATCTCAAAGTGAACTTGCATACCGTTCAGGCTGGAGTAGAACTTATTTAAAGAAATATGGACTAATTGAGAATTCTGCTCGCGGCGTATGGGCTTTAACCTCAACCGCAATTGACTTAGATGATATCGATCCTAAAGAAATTGTCAGAGTTGTTAAGGGTCAGTCAGCCAACGGGAATACCAAAGAAGATTTTGCTGGTATCGATAATGCCAATGAGTTGGTAGCATCTGTTGAACATTTAGAAGAAATAGCGTGGCATCAAAAGCTTCATAATGTGTTGCTCTCTCTTAGTCCAGATGCATTTGAGAGACTTACACAGAGATTGTTACGAGAGTCAGGATTCATTCAGGTACAGGTAACAGGCAAATCAGGAGACGGTGGAATCGATGGGGTGGGAATTGCGCGTATTAATGGATTTTTGAGCTTTCATGTTTTATTTCAATGCAAACGATATCAAGGATCAGTTACAGCAAGTCAGATTCGAGATTTTCGTGGTGCGATGCAAGGAAGAACAGATAAAGGCTTAGTTGTAACAACAGGAACTTTTACTAGAGATGCAATAAAGGAAGCAACACGAGATGGTGCGCCCCCAATCGACCTCATTGACGGTGAACAATTAGTTCATCGGTTGAAGGATTTAAAACTTGGTGTTCACATCAAAATGATTGAGTCTGTTGAGGTTGATTTAGATTGGTTTACTAAAATTTAGAAGGAATTAGAGCCACCAAGGATCATAAGTTTATGACTACTGACGGTGAGATGTTGGCGATCACTTGCTTGCTTAAACAGTAGGTAATACAAGCTTTTTAGAACTAACGTCTTGCTTTCTATGATTGAGAATCTCTGCTAAAAGACTAGGTTTAACCGCCCACAAAGAATACTCTTCCCAAGACATTCCCAAAAACTCATGCAACTCAAGATTGATATCAGAATCACTATCATGCCATTCATCAATGTAATTATCAATCTCATCTAAAGACGCATCACCATTAATACATTTTTCAATAAACGAGTTACTCATATATTTCCTCAGTTTTGCTTGCTAATTCTACGACCCTTCACCGCAGGCTTAATCAAATCACCTGTAATCGGACATACAACTCCAAGATGTCTACCACGTTTGTTAAAAACCTCCAATTCACCATGAAGAGAATCCCAAGTGTAATATCGGTCTTCTTGAGAATCGTAATATACCTTTCTCTGCCCTTCCACTCCCACAACTTTACATCTATCTAAAATCGATGGATTGGGGATTGGTTTACCAGCCATTATTGATATTTTACGGTTTAAATACTTCATGTGATTATAACATGATGTTAACAACCTCATGTTATTTAACCAATGGCACGATCGCGTTAATCAGGAAGTCTTTGAATATGAATTAGAAAATGGCGATCGCATTAAAGCTATAGCAATGAAAGTTTTGCTTAGGACATAAAAACCAAATAAATGAAGGCAGAGCAAAGCTCCGCCTTCATTTATTTGGTTTTTGAATTGTCCTATCTATCTCTTACGTTGCTATAATAAGGATCATAGGTTCATGACTACTGATGGTGAGATGTTGGCGATCGATGAGATTTTTGAGCGCGGGTTAGATTTGTTTTGCTACAGTAATCAAGATTATACCTAAACACAAAATGGCTACGCCATTTTGTGTTTTTAATACCCTTACAGGGTTTGTTTTTTAATTCATAGAAGTGTTGTCACACTTTTGTGAATTGGTATTAAACATAGTCAGAGAGGTTACAGCCTCATGACTGTTACTACTGCTAGAAAAATCACTTTTAAAGAATATCTGACCTATGATGACAGCACTGACTAGCGTTATGATTTTAAAGTATTACGCAAGAGTTCTTAGTTCGAGTAGAGAGCTAACTTTATTGACTAGCTCCGATGTCGAAAAACCTTTAGTGAGATAATCAGTTGCACCGAGACGAGATGTCTCACGAGACCATTCTTCCGCAAGACGGGATGAAATCACAAGGATTGGCATATCCAATCCTGCTTGACGACAGCGATCGATCAACGTGAATCCATCCATACGTGGCATCTCAATATCAGTAATTAGCAATGCTGGTTGACCATGTCTTAACAACCATTGCCAAGCATCCATACCATCATCACAAGTTGTAATTTCATATCCTTGTGGTGATAAGCTGCTCTCAATTCTTCGCCGCATTAGCGCTGCATCATCAACAACTAAAATCTGACGATCGCTAGATAGTTCAAGGAAGGAAGCATTTGATTGAGAACTAGAAATTGTGAGTCGTTCAGCATCTGACGAGAAAAAGACTTCGACAAAGGAAAGTGCATCAATTACAGGAATAAGTTTTCCATCGGGCATCAGGCTCATCCCGATTAAGCCGATCGGGGCAACCAAAGGTGCTGGAATTGGATTCACTAACAAATCACTCTGACCAATCAAGGTGTCGGCTATTAGCCAAATTCCGCGATCGCTACCAGATTGTTTCGTTCTCACTGCGATCGCCGATGGCAGGATCATTCTAGTTTCAGTTTGACCTTGCCAATATTGATAAAGATCGATCGCAGGTACTTTCCCCGATTCTTCTTGCACTTCAATTGTATAGTCAGCGCGATCTGTCTTTTGCCAGAGTAACCCCTCCACCAAAGTAGTGGTGTAAATCTCGGAAGTAGGAACCGCAAAAGTACGTTCGCCTGCCTGCAAGAGCATACAGCGTACAAACAAGTGTGGTACTGGGATTTGAATTGTGAAAGCTGTTCCTTTACCAATTTGGGACACAAGACTGAGCTTGCCATTCATTAGTGCAACTTGGCTTGCTACTACATCCATCCCTACGCCCCGACCTGAGATATCGCTAACGACAGTAGAGGAAGTAAAGCCCGATTGGCATATTACATTGAGGAGGCGTTCAGAGGTGCTAGTATCGGTAAGTGGCAGTCCTTTGGATTTGGCAATTTGACTAATGCGATCAGGATCAATTCCCTTTCCATCATCACGAATGATAAGTTCAAACATACTACCACGTCGTTTTAGAGACAGCTCGATTTTTCCTTGTAAAGGTTTGCCCGATTTCTCTCGATTCGAGGAATCTTCAATCCCATGATCATAGGAATTACGCAATAAATGAAGTACTACAGGTTCTAAACTACGAAGTGTACCTGCATCAAGCTCTAATTGTTCGCCAATAATTGTAAACTGGACAATTTTACCAACGCGAGTCATTAGATCTCGTAAAATCCCTCTCGATCTAAAAGCTAGTGTTGCAAATGGAACAAGGCGACTTTCTTCGATGGTTTGTTGGAGGTTACGCAAGCTGCGATCTAAGACTTGGATGCTATCAGATGTTCGCCTTGCTGATTCGCCTGTTTCTGAGCCTAACTCAATCAAACGCAGACTGATTTCCAATAAACGGTTGATTGCAGTATAGCCTTGACGATAGCGCTCAATCTTTAGTCCATCCTGTTCTCCAGAAGCATCTAATAATGCGTAATCATCTTGGACCTCCCGCAGTTGGGTAATGTACTGCACACTATTTTGAGCAAGTGAGACTAATGGTAATAAATTCGCATAAACAGATTGGTAAAATCCTTGCGTGGCGCGAGTTGCCATTAATGTCTCAACTAGATATTGAGATGAGCGCTCTAGGCGATCGAGTGGCACAGGGATTTGAATGTCTGCTGTAGGAGAAACTTGCGAGCTAATAAGGGATGCAACATCATTTCCAGCAATTAATCCAGATTCTATATTTGAAGATATAATAATTGATTCTTGTTCAATTTCAAAGATTCCTCCCTGACGAGCGCTTTCTTTGACCTTTTGCAGAAATGGCATCCATTCTGTATGCCATAACTCACAATCTAGGCGATCGCACAATGCAATACCTTTTTGCAAAAAATCATGCCAAGTTTTCGCTAAATTAATTTCTGTACCAATTTCCTGTAACTGGGCAACAGTTTGCTTGGCGATCTCAGCAGCTTCTGTCGGAACTTCCCCTGTAAGTGGCAAATCTTCAATTGCCATTTCTAGTTCAAGAATGACCAAATCAAAACCTTGATCAGCAAATTCTTGCTGAACTTGGCGCATTTCGTTCCATTCGGGTAAATATTCAGATTGAATGCGATCGCGCAGTATTTGAATATACTTCACTGATGCATCAGTATCACTCTGTTCACCCATCTGGACTGAGCCAATTAACAATTCGCCAGCCTCGATCAAAGCTTTAGCCAATTCACCATCAACTAAAGGTGGCGCAACGTCAAGATAGCGCAAATCGGACAGTAGATCTTCTAATATGGTCGAAACTTGCAGTACAGCTTGAAATCCTACAGTTACAGAACCTCCTTTAATCGTATGTACACATCGATATAGCTGCTGAATATCTTCGCGCCAATTGGCAGCATTTAGCTGATGTACTGTATCCACATATAATTGCAGATACTTCTGCGTATCTAATTCAAATAGATTACGCAGTTCTTCTTGCAATTGTAAATCATCAAATTCAGGATTTGGCATTATTTCGATATTCGCTATCAATTTGTGATTATGACGATTTTTGCTCGAACATTAGCTCACAACCTGAAATCCCTCAATCTCAAGAGACTCCATCTCGTCAATTTCCATGTCCTCTGTTTCCAGCATTGGCGGTAAGCGGAAAAACTGCACTCTTTCTAGTAACTGACGTGCTAGCATTCCCATCTTGCCCGATTGAGCGCTAGTAAACTGCGCTTGAGAAGCAGAGCGTTCGGCGATCGATTCAATATCTTGAATCGAAGCCAAGCTAAATTTTACGGCTTCAGCGATTGATTGGGAAGAATCCGTAACTGCTACACCAATTTCAGATAACTCTTCAGTTACAGTTGCGATATTAGTAAACGACTGCTCTGAACTATTCACACTATTTGTAAAGTCCGATACAAGGCTATTCACATCGCGAACGTCTTGATCAATCCCCGACACGACTACATCAACAAATCCTGTTCGTTGTTGTAAAGCCACTAGCCCCTGATTGGTTTGCGTTGCCAAGTTATTGACCTGCGATGCGATCGCTTCAAATTCCCTTGCCACAGAGACAAATTGTTCTGGATCTCGTTGTTCTAACGCCCGTGCTGCCACCATTGAGGCATTGGTAGCCAAAACCTGAGTTAAAGAAGCCAAACGTTTTTGGTCTAGTACAAACTGTTTGGCAAGAGCCACGAATTCACCCAGATTTTTAATCCTTTGCACCATCTGCACAGTCGCAGCTTGGAGAGACTCAATCGAAGCAGTCAAGTAAATAATTTGCTCCTCCCCTTGTCGTACAGCTGATCTTACCCTCTGCACTGCTCTATTTGCTGCGATCGCTAGTTGCGCCGCATTTTGAGCCAATTGGTTTACATCTTCAATTCCTAAACGGGCTTGCACCACCAAGGATTCCTGCTGCTCAGCGTTCTGAGATACCGCGATCGCTAATTTCTCAAGGCGATCGGTACGAAAAGTAACTTGCTGTGCAGTTTGCAACACTGCGGCAAGTACTTCAGCTAGCTGTTCTGAAAGACGATTAAGCGTATCTGCAATCAAACCTGTTGCATGGGGGCTGACTTCAGCCTTAGCAGTAAGATCTCCCATCTCTAGCTCCGACACCACATCAAGTAAATGTGATATCTCATCTTGGAAAATATCATTTTGGGCTTCGGCTTCAATCTGGGCAGTAGATTGATCTTGCTTGTTTTGAGCTAGGTTAAAAGTCATCTGATCAAAGACTTCGGCTAGCTTCCCAATTTCATCCTTTGCCCCAAGCTCTACAGGTGTCTCAAAATTTCCTGAGGAATATTGTCTAGTGATCGCTTCTAGTGCCTGAATCCTTTTGCTAAGAGTGCTACCAATAAACAGTCCAAGCATTGAGCTAACCACAATCAAAATAGTCGCTAATCCAAACACAAATAATGTGGCATCAGATAGTTCCCTTTGTACTTCTTGATTAACAATTGCTGAAAGGTGACTATTTAAATACAAAGAGGCAATCACAAAGCTAACTAACGATAAAAAGCTGGTTGAACCGATCGCAAAGAAGATTTTGGAGCTAATCGGTAAATTATTTAACCAACTGCTCTTGTTTGAAGCTTGTCTGGATATAGGGGCAGCAGCAACGGCAGCCTTCCTCTTTCTTTTTGCATTCGCTTTTTTGCTTGAGAAGGGAGGTTTATTCGCCATATGTAAACATATTCAACAGTTTGGAAACTTCAAAGACAGTATAATTTTCGGTTTGCTTCACAGTAACCCTTAAATTTGCTTGTCTTTAAGATATTAACAACATACAGCCTTGTGTTGTAAGTCTTGAGTGCGCTTCGCAACAATGTCAAAAATAATCTAGAGCAGATACTCTCTGGATTATTTTTGACATTGTTGCGGTGGATAAAATCCGCCATAATAAAGCAAATTACGGCATATAAAAAACTAAAAATAAAGCGATGGGCGTAGCCTATCGCTTTATTTTTAGTTTTTTATATTGAGAATTGCTGCTTAGTTATTTAATTGTGACTACCTACTTACGCAAGTTCCTGTATCCTTGGTTATTAACTTTTTAATTTAATAAATTTATCAATCAAGCGATCGCCATGCATCAAGCGTATGTACTGGGACTAGGACAGTCAGGGATTTCTGCGGCAAAATTGCTTAAAGCTGATGGCTGGCAAGTGACGGTTAGTGATAGTAGTTCTAGTCCTAGCTTAGAACAGCGAAAACAAACCTTAGAATCAGAAGGCATAGTAGTTGAGCTTGGGGGCTTTCCTGACTTTGCCAAATTACTTGAATCTGGTCAAAGTGTAGATCTTGTAGCTATTAGTCCAGGTGTTCCTTGGGATCGGCAGGAAGTTGAACAGGCTCGGTCACTGGGTCTTGATACGATCGGGGAGATCGAACTTGCTTGGCGCTATCTCAAGCATATTCCTTGGGTGGGAATCACAGGGACTAATGGGAAAACTACAGTCACATCGCTAACAGCTGAAATTTTTCAAGCTGCGGGGCTAAAGGCGATCGCCTGCGGCAATATTGGCTTTCCTGCTTGCGAAATAGCTTTACAGGTATTACAGCAAAAACTTGATCCTGATTGGATTATTGCCGAACTGAGCAGCTATCAGATCGAATCAGCAAAAACTGTCAAGCCCAAAATCGGTATCTGGACTACCTTTACACCCGATCACCTTAACCGCCACTATACCCTTGATGCATATCGCGATATCAAGGCTAGGCTAATCGATCAATCTGCCAATATAATCCTCAATGGTAATGATCCATATTTGGTGAATTTTGGTGCAGCAATGTGGCCGAAAGCGATTTGGACAGGGCTTGATGAACAGGTGGTCGAAGCGATCGCTGATGGCGCTTGTATTCATGAAGGCTGGGTGAGATTTAGAGGTGAGCCTATTTTCCCGATCTCCCATTGGCAGCTTTTGGGTAAGCACAATCGCCAAAATTTATTGATGGCAGTGGCGGCGGCAAAGCTTGCAGGGATTGACTCTAAATATATCGATCTTGCCATTTCCAGTTTTCGAGGTGTCCCACATCGCCTTGAGCATATTTGCTTTTATGAAGGCATTGCTTTTATTAATGACAGCAAAGCAACAAATTATGATGCGGCGGAAGTGGGACTAAGAGCGGTAAAACCACCTGTCGTATTGATTGCAGGAGGTCAGCCGAAGCAAGGTGAGGCAAGTGCATGGCTAGAGCAAATCCATCAAAGAGCGATCAGCGTACTATTGATCGGTGAGGCTGCGTCTTTATTTGCCGAAATGCTCAAAGACGCAGGGTTTAAGAACTATCAAATCGTAGAAACCCTTGAAAATGCGGTCAAACATGCAGCACATATAGCCCACAGTCGCGCCCACAATCACCCTAGTCAGCCTTTGCCAACTGTGCTATTCTCGCCTGCATGTGCTAGCTTTGACCAGTTTGCTAACTTCGAGCAGCGTGGCGATCGCTTCCGCCAACTTTGCCAAGAGATTTGTCAAGAATTTCGCTAAGAATTTTGCCAAAATATAGTCATGCCCCCATCGCTTCTGCCCAAAGATCTTGCCACTATTAATCTATTCAAACGTCGAACAGTGCTGATCTGGATAGTTTTGGCTCTGTCGATGCTTGGTTTGATTGTGCGATTAGTGTACTTACAGGTGATTGCATCGCCTGATTTGCTCGAAAAGGCTCGACGACAGCAAATGTTTACCATGAGACCATTTATTCCTCGTCGCACCATAACTGATCGCAAAGGTGCAGTTTTAGCTTTAGATCGCCCTGTATACACATTATTTGCTCATCCTCATCTTTACAAAAAGAAACCTGAAGAGATCGCTGATAAACTTGCGCCGATCCTCAGACGACCTGCCGATAAATTGCTCAGTGTTCTTACCCGTGATATTACTTCTATTCAAGTCGAATATTGGCTATCCGAGGAAAAAGCTGATCTAATTTTTAGTTTGGGTCTAGATGGGTTAGATCTTGTGCAACAGCGGCATCGACTCTATCCACAGCAAGATCTCGCTGCGGAACTACTCGGCTATGTGAATGTCGATCATCGTGGTCAAGCGGGAATCGAACTTAGTCAAGAAAAATTACTAGAGCGTACGGATCAAGCGCCATTAGTTGCCCAAGATGGTAATGGCAAGTTCATTCCTAACCACATTCCTGCGGGGATGTTGCAAAGCGATCGGACTAGCTTGCAAATGACGATTGACTCGCGCATTCAACGCAATGCTAGGCAAATCCTCAAGCAACAGATGGTCAAGTTTGGTGCAAAACGCGGCTCTGTGATTGTTATGGACGTTAGGGATGGTGGGCTGCTATCACTAGTGACGGAGCCAACTTATGATCCAAATCGCTATTATGAGTCCGATGTCAAACTGTTCAAAAATTGGGCAGTTTCAGACTTGTTTGAGCCAGGGTCAACATTTAAGCCGATTAATGTCGCGATCGCTCTTGAAGCAGGAGCGATTCAGCCAGACACTGTATTTAATGATGAAGGAGCGCTTACTATTGGCGGCTGGCCTGTGGCTAACTTTGACTACGATCAAGTTGGTGCTGTTGGTTCTCTTAGTATTAGCCAAATCCTAGAGCGATCGAGTAATGTGGGCATGGTGCATATCATCCAACGCATGAAGCCATCGGTTTATTATGGTTGGCTAGAGCGTATAGGGCTGGGAGATATGTCTGGCATTGATCTGCCTGCGGAAACCTCCAGTACTCTCAAGCCTCAAGAGCAGTTCATTGAATATGTAATCGAGCCAGCAACGGCTTCTTTTGGACAAGGATTTTCGCTCACGCCGATTCAGATGGTGCAATTGCAGGGCATTCTTGCCAGTGGTGGCAAGTTGCTTACGCCCCATGTGGTCAAAGGTTTAATTAATGATGAAGGCGAAGAGTATTATCAACCGAAGTTACCAACCCCACGACAAGTCATTTCGCCTGCCACGGCTCAGAGGGTTGTGGAAATGATGACTAATGTTGTCGAGAAGGGGACTGGTTTACCTGCACGTATTCCTGGTTATCGGATTGCTGGTAAAACTGGTACTGCTCAAAAGGCTTCAACTACTGGTGGCGGTTATATCAATGCTAAGATCACTAGCTTTGTTGGTATTTTTCCCTCGAAGGAGCCACGTTATGTGGTGTTGGCAGTGATTGATGAACCTGTTGGAGCAGATGCATTTGGTTCTACTGTTGCGGCTCCAATTGTCAAGACAGTAATCGAAGACATTATTGTCAGCGAAGGGATTCCGCCAAGTCATCCTGAAGAAGTGATATCTAAAATACCAATTCTGCCTGAGCCATCGGCTTCACCATCACCTCAAGATGTAAAGGCTTCCCCAAATACTTCTCCTAGCGCTGCACCTACTCCATCTCGCGATCGCAGCAATTCACCAAGTCCTTCATCTACTCCACCTAGTGATCGCACTTAAGACCAAAGCACAAAATGGCGTAGCCATTTTGTGCTTTTATAGGGTTTGTTCTTCCAATTCACAGAAGCGTGGCAACACTTTTGTGAATTGGAAGAACCCAAAAAAGAGTTGTGCCGCAACTCTTTTTTGGGTTCTTCCATGGCGACGCATGTATCAGTCGTTAAGATTTGTTAAAATGTGCCAAGGTAATTAGGTTAAACAAGTTTAGGTAATTGTTATGGCAAAGGTTGAGATTTATACATGGCGCATGTGTCCCTTCTGTATAAGGGCAAAGCATTTGCTCGATAAGAAAAACGTAGAATATACGGAATATGTGATCGATGGGGACGAAGCAGCGCGATCAGCGATGGCAAATAGAGGCTCTGATGGTAAGCGTTCTGTCCCACAAATTTTTATCAACGATCAGCATATCGGTGGCTGTGATGCTATCCATGCTCTAGATTCTAAAGGTAAACTTGATACTTTGCTAGCATAGCTAAATTTATACCAAGGCACAAAATGGCAGAGCCATTTTATGTCTTAAAACCATTACAGGATTTGGCAATTCACAAAAGTGTTGTTACACTTTTGTGAATTGCCAAATAAAGGAGAAAGCCTCGCTGCGCGAGGCTTTCTCCTTTATTTGGCAACTACGCGGATTACTTTTTCTGATCGCACTAGATCACTTTCCCCTGCAAAAATCGAACGTCCTTGACTATTGGGTGATTCTAAAGGAATTGCGCCCAGAGGCATTTGTACAGTTCTTAAACCAATGTCGCCTTCTTGACCGATCAAAAACGTGACTGGTAAATCTAGTCGCGGCTTAGCGATCGCAGTCATGCTCACTAGCTTATCGGCTCGCGATTGAAACTTGAAGCATTGCGAACCGATCGCACCTCTAATCGCAGATCGAATATTTGTAGCCGCTATCCGCTTGGCAAAACCTTCGGCAGTAATTAAAATCAGTTCAGAATTAGGATTGGCTTGCAAATCTAGAACCGATGCACCAATTTGAGTTTCTGAGCTTCCTAAACGCAAGGCAATATTTCCTGCGGCGGATCTCCCTACGGTAGGAATTTGAGTCTCATCAGCTTTGAGTCGCAAAATCCGACCTGCGGAGGTAGCGATCGCAAGGTCTTGCTCTAAACCAACGATATCTGCCCAGAAAAGCGAGTCATCATCTTTAAATTTGGCGGCAATTAATCCCCTTGCAGTCATATCAGCAAATTCTGAAAGCGGCGATCGCTTGATTTTGCCTTGAGTAGAAAGCAAGACTAAACCTTCAGTCGATTCGGCATTCTTTTCCCATACAAACTGCGACACGATGCGATCATTGTTATCGGGCAATAGTGTAATTAAAGGAGTAGCCCGTCCTTTACCTTTGACAATTGGCACATTCGCAAGAGCAAGGGGAAAGACTCTACCTGAACTAGTCATAACCACCATTTCACGATCGCTACGGGTGTCATAGGAAGCGATCGTAACATCATCGCCTAAATCCGCAGATTGTGAAGCCCTAGAATTACTCTCAAACCCTCTGATATAGCCCTTATGAGTGATCTGAACTGTAATATCCTGCGGTTCTGCAATCGGAATGTTTAGCTCAGTTGTCAGTGAGATGAGAGGGACTTCTACGAGGTTAGGTCGCTTATTAGTTGATGATTTAGTGGATTTGCGATCGCTTGTTTTTTCGCTGATTTTCTCAGCTACATTCCCATTCTCAAGGGTTTGCTGAATCTGGATTTCTCCTTCAGCTTTTTTAGATTTAGCTCTTTTCGAGGTTTCTTTTGGTGGTTCTGGATCATCACTTGGAGAAACATTGATAACTTGTTGATTTTCAAGTAATTCCCATGCGAGGCGAGTTCGTCGCTGATCGCTATGTCTTTTTTTATGATCGCGTAATTCTTTTTTGAGATATTTCATCAACTCGCGGCGATCACCAAGTAGTCTCTCTAACCGAGCAACTTGTTGCTGCAAAGTTTCTAATTCTTCGCGGATCTTTTGTTGCTCAATGGCAGTGATCCGACGCAAAGGCATAGAGAGGATGGCTTCAGCTTGGGTTTCAGATAGCGCAAATTCTGTTTGGAGATCAGTTTTAGCAAGAGCGCTATTATTTGCAAATCTTAAAATTCTGATCAAACGATCAATATCTTGGAGAACTATCACTAGTCCTTCTAATAGATGCGATTTCTCTTCCGCTTTCTTCAATTCATAACGAAAACGCTTAGCAAGGGTTTCTTCACGAAAAGCTAGAAATTCTTGCAGCAGTTCTCGCAAGCACATCTGCTTTGGTTGAGAACCTTTGAGCGCTAAGAGAATTACGCCAAAATTTGATTGCAGAGCAGTTTGACGATATAGCTGCTCAATAATTACTTCAGGTGAAACATCTTTTTTTAGTTCAATGACAACTCGCATTCCTGCGCGATCGCTCTCATCACGAATATCCGAAATCCCCTCAATTTTGGCATTGTTTACCAATTCAGCAATTTTCTCGATCCATGCTGATTTATTCACCTGATAAGGCAATTCAGTAACAATGATGGCAAGTTTTTGGCGTTTGCCTGTCCCTTTACCACCAAATTGCTCAACCGCCGCCACACCGCGTATCGTAACGCTACCACGCCCAGTTAGATATGCCTCACGCACACCATCCTGATTCATGATGATCCCACCTGTAGGAAAGTCAGGTGCGGGGATTAAGCTCAATAACTGTTCGTCAGACAAATTAGGGTTATCGATTAAGGCGATCGCGCCATCAACCACCTCACTCAAATTATGCGGCGGAATATTGGTCGCCATGCCTACAGCGATCCCTGTGGAGCCATTGAGCAAAAGCATTGGCAACTGGGCAGGTAAAACCGCAGGTTCCTGCTCTGAGCCATCAAAGTTATCGACAAAATCAACAACATCTTCTTCGATTTCGCTCAGCAAAGCCTCGTTGCCGATCGCAGCCAAGCGACATTCGGTATAGCGCATGGCTGCCGCAGGGTCATTATCCACGGAGCCAAAGTTACCATGTCCCGCCAGTAGCGGGTATCGACTAGAAAAGTCTTGAACTAATCGTACTAGGGCATCGTAAACCGATTGATCTCCATGAGGGTGATATTTACCCAATACGTCCCCAACGACGCGGGCGCATTTACGAAATGGACGCTCTGGAACGAGTCCAAGCTCATGCATGGCATAAATAATCCTGCGATGCACAGGTTTAAGTCCGTCACGGGCATCGGGCAAAGCACGACCGACAATGACGCTCATCGCATACTCTAAGTACGATCGCTGCATTTCTGTATGCAATGAGGTAGGTATGATATTTCCCCCGTTAGACTCCAATCCGAAATCTAGCTGTTGCTGCCCTTGCTTTGCCATAAAATCTACGAACGCTGTACAAGATAATCACGATACTTGAAAACAATGTAACAGCAAAACCAAGTCCTGTAGTGAATTTATCCCAAAGCTAAAAATAGCGTAGCCATTTTTAGCTTTGAAAAACCAGACTTTTTTGGTTTTATAGCCTTAGCCACTTGTATCAGCACAAATCAAAAAACAAATAGTGTGAGGTGGCGCTTCGCGCCGCCTCACACTACAAGAATGGCAACAGCTATAATTACAAAAAGAAAGATAGGAGGTGCAAAGCACATCCTATCTTTCTTTATTTTTCAGTCATTCTCCATACTCCGTCCCAATTATCTTCAGGAGGGTTTAGCAAGAAGTGTTGACAACGAGTGATATGGATATTTGCGGCTTTATTTTGATGATCTAGCTCTAGGACTTCTGCAAACTCAGCCACAGCTTTACTAAATTTACGTGCTAGGTAATGCTCGCGAGCCGCATGGTAATGCTCAATGATTTGAGTTTGGACTGGACTGAGCGGATCGGATTTTAAACCAATTAACTCATATATACCAACTGGTTGATTTTTCCCTTTGACTTGAATGCAATCTAGTTCACGTACCCAGATGCGATCGCGGCAAAATTTGTAAGTAGTCTCGCTAATGATTGCATCCGTTCCATATTGTTTGCTTGCGCCCTCCAATCGTGAACCAAGATTCACACCATCACCGATCGCCGTAAATTCCATCCGTCGCGTAGAACCAATATTGCCGCTAATCACCGTATCGGAGTTAATTCCAATGCCGATTCTGATTGTCGCCATATCGAGTTCTTTTTGATTTTGGGGCTTTAGGTGCTCAATGCGCTTGATATTAAACTCTTTTAAACGATGGCGCATATCGATCGCAGTTTGGACAGCCATCCAAGCATGATCGGGAATTGGTAAAGGTGAACCAAACACCGCCATGATGGCATCACCAATATATTTATCTAGCGTTCCTTTGTAGTTAAATACTGCCTCTACCATCGTTTCAAAATATTCATTCAACATCATCACCACATCTTCAGCGGCGAGAGATTCTGTAATCGTGGTATAGCTGCGAATATCTGAGAACAAAACTGAAACTTCCTTGCGATCGCCACCCATCTTGGCATCACCACCAGCCAAAAGCTGCTCAGCTAATTCTTGGGTCATGTAGCGATACATCGTACTCTTGAGGCGCTTCTCTTGACTGATATCTTCCATCACCACTAGTGAACCATGCACACCTTCGCCTTCATCACCTTCGGACATTGTATTGATCGAAATATTGATGCTGTGCTGTTCGCCATCGGTAGAGCGAAGAGTTTGATCTGGGTAATATTGCTTACGACTTTTTTCGTCATTACCTTTGAGGCTGTTATCAAACCATCTAGTGAAGTTAGCCTTCTCGATATTGATGAGCTCATACACAGATCTCCCCTCTAGTAAGGATTCTCCAACACCAAGTAGATCGTAGGCTCGTTCATTGGCGGCAATAATTTTGCCATGTTTGTCCGTAGAGATCACACCATCGGATAGACTTCGCAAAATGTCTTTTTGCATTTGCTGTTCTTGTTTGACCTTAGCGAACAGCTTGGCATTTTCTAGCGCCACACCTGCTTGGACATTGAAGACCTTCATGAATTCTTCATCATTGCCATTAAAACTTGCCTTGAACCGTTGAGGAGATGCTGGCCATGTGGTGGGATCGTATTCAGGAAAATCGCCACGCTGGACTTTGTTGACTAATTGCGTCACCCCGATCAGGTCTTTATTAGAGTTAAAAATTGGCATACAAAGAAGGCTACAGGTACGATAGCCATTTGCTTGATCAAATTTTTTGGAGTTGGCAGCATCAGGATGTTCGTAAAGATCAAAGGGAATATTTAAGACTTCACCAGTAGTTGCAACTCGCCCTGCAAATCCTACGCCCATCGGTACTCGCAATTCCTTGGTTAATCCATATTGATCAACTATTTGTGTCCAGAGATCATTGCGATCGCGATCAATTAGCCACAAAGTACTGCGATCGGCATTCATCAATAATTTGGCTTCATCCATCACCTTCTTAAGGGTTGTCTCTAAGTCTAAGCTTTGTCCTAGAGACATGGCAGCTTTCATGAGCGCATCGGCGGCGCGTTGTTTTTGAGCAGCCGAATAAAAAGCCTGAGAGCTTTCTAAAATTAGGCGCATCGATGGCGCGAACTGAGCAAATAGAGCTTGATCTTCTTCAGTAAAACCAATCCTATCGACGCTATCTTCAATCGGGATAGTGGGATCATTAACTCTTAACTTATTGATTAACTGCACCACAGCAACTAATTGATCGCCATCGTTCAAAAGTGGCATGGCGAGCATGGAGTAGGTGCGATAACCAGTCCGCTCAAATTGCTTTTTAGCTTGAGTCGAACGCGGATCGTCAAAAAAATCAAAGGGAATATTAACGATGTGAGCATAGGTCGCAACTTCACCTGCAATGCTGGTTGGCTCAGTCGAAATCCGAATTTCAATATTTTTGCCATCTTCACCAGTCACATTTGTCCATAATTGGTTTTTATCGGCATCTAATAAAAAAATTGTGGTGCGATCGGCTGAAAGTAGTTCACCAATTTTGCCTCGAATCGCTTGCAGCATTTCATCGAGGATAACATCGAAGTCGGTGTTAAGCATTCCGAGGGTTTGATTGACAATCCGCAATCTTTGCTCAACATCACTAACAACTTGACTAAATTTTTCGGGAGTAAGTGGCGCAAGAAAAGAGGCAAAGTTACCTTCACTGGTTACTGCTAAAGCACTGGAACTCTTGTCAGTACTATCTGGAAAACTAGTTAAAGCTGGGGCTGGACTGTTGTGCTTAGCAGACGGAAATTCGCTTGAAGATTCGCTCTCTGCAATTACATCAATCGTAGCGATAGTATCCATGGATGGTATGCGAGAAGGGGATGATGGTGACATATCAGCACTAAAATTTTCGGTTAGTCCTAACTTTTTAAGAGTGTTGATGCTTATCGAATCACTCTTGTTCCACTTGCACAGTTATTCTTGAGTTTATGCAAAGCCAATTTTTGTCAAATTGGAAAAATCATCTTAGCACTCCTAAGATTGAGAGCGCAAACCTAGAAACTATAGATGGTGGGAAGCACCGCCTATAGACCAAAAACAACAAGGTTGCGCCCTTGAGGGGCGCAACCTTGTTGTTTTATTGTTCGATTTATTTAAGGCGATCGGGGGTAATTCGAGTTTGGATCATCTCAAACAAGCGATCGCACACAGCTTCGCTTGTTTCATTTGCCGTGACCATGATCGATATATCAGCTTGAGCATAGCGATCGCGTCGTTGGCTATAGATATCATTGAGGGTTTGCAAGGGATTGGCAGTCTGCAAAAGTGGGCGCTGCTCAGATGTAGTTTTGAGACGCTTGTGCAAAGTCTCAATCGGTACATCAATCCAAACAACAATGCCATCGTGGAGATGCGACCAATTAAGTGATCGCATAACAATACCACCGCCTGTAGCTACAACTAGACGGGTATAGGCGGAAACCTGCGAAAGCACCTGCTGTTCAAGATCTCGAAATGTATCTTCTCCATCTTTGGCGAAAATTTCAGGAATTGGTTTCCCTGCACATTTCTCAATGAGTGGATCTGTATCTAAGAAGTTGTAGCCTAACTTTTGGGCTAAGTGTTTACCGACAGTGCTTTTACCCGCACCCATCATCCCAATCAAAAATATATTCGTTCCGTTGAGCATTTGCCTTTATCTAAAAATTTATGAAGGGTCTTGACGAAAAGTGAAGAAAATCACTGTAGGGGCAGGTTTTAGAAGAGATTTATGGATAAACCATTGAATTGTGGCTAAACCTGCCCCTACACATATGTATATTTTCTTTTGGAAATCTCCAACAGCAATATTCTCACAGCAGCAGGGTTTCTAATTATCTCTTCTGATTTTTCGGTCGGAGATTGCTATAAAATTTTTATTGCTATCTTGTCGCTTACAGTAAAACTGTACGCTTAAGATATTTAAGATTAAATTTTCAAAAGTACGTTGTGAATGCTGAACTATCGCACAGTCTTGTCTGGCAGAAGTTTGCCAAAAAATTTGTTGATAGGTTTAGGAATTGTTAGTATTGCCGCGATCGCTAATGGGCTATTTTCATTGGAACATGACTGGCATTTACTAAGCACAACCACGATGATGATCGGCGGCACACTTTTGTTTGTGAATGTGCGAAAGAGCTTTGCTTCAGATCTAGAGCAGCCGAAAGTAATCGATCGCAATTACTTATTTAAAGAGTTACAGCAAGCGCAAAAGGCGATCGCAAAAATTGCGAATTTCAGTAAGCGAGCTACTTTAGATGAGCAAGCGCAACAAATTAACAGTAATCTCCAAAAAAATCATTTTCGGATCGTAGTTTTTGGTACAGGGTCAGCAGGCAAAACCTCAGTAATTAATGCTTTGTTAGGACGCAAGGCAGGTAAAACTGGTGCAGCAATTGGTACTACAATCACACGCCAGGAATACGCTTATCAAGGTATCGACTTTTCACCCGTTGGCATTAACCCAATTCATAGTGAAAACAAAGTAAAGCGTCAAATTTCCTTGCTAGATACATCAGGGACGCAAGAAATGGGCGCAGTCGGGCAACAGAGGGAGCTAGAAGCTCTGCAAATAGCGCAAAATGCCGATCTGATGATTTTTGTGACCGCAGGAGATTTAACGAATAGCGAATATTGCGAACTTGATCGTCTTGCAGGGTTGGGTAAGCGTGTAATTCTGGCGTTTAACAAGACGGACTTATATTTGCCAAGTGATCGCGAACATGTATTAACGAAGATGCAAGAGCGCACGCAGCATTTTTTAGCAGCTATGGATATTGTGGCGATCGCAGCCCAACCTATCCCGATTAAGGTGCGGCAATATGCCAATGCTGAAGCTTCTGAGCGTCATGACGCACTCCAAGAATGGTGGGAAGATGTGCCACCCGACGTGAGTCCCTTGAAAGAACGTATCGAAGAAATTCTTTCTAACGAGTGGGAAGATTTGCTAATACACAACACTCATCTGCAAATCAAAAATTTGTTGCAAGAAATCAATGGCACAATTCATCAAGAACGTCGCCAAGATGCTTCCACTATCATCAGTCGCTATCAATTAGTTGCTGCTACTACAGTTTTTGCAAACCCAATACCTGCGATCGACTTACTAGCTGGAGCTGCAATTAATACTCAAATGTTGATCGATCTCGCCAAAATCTATGATCGCCCCCTAAATTTCCAACAAGCTCAGCAATTTGCCATGACCATAGCCCAGCAATTAATTCAATTTGGTTGTGTCGAAATTGCAACTTCCGCTATCGCTTCTTTCTTTAAAGTTAATGCCATCACCTATGCGATCGGCGGCTCTATGCAAGCAGTTACTGCCGCTTATCTAACTCATATTGGTGGCATGAGCTTTGTGGAGTACCTAGAGCAACAAACTGAAACCAAATCTGCGATCAGCGTTAATCCTGCAATGCTCAAGACTCTTCAACAAATATGTCAAGAGACATTTACAGCATTACAAGGCGATCGCTTCTTTGTTGACTTTATAACTAGTATTTCCAGCCGTGTGGCTACTATAGCTACAGCCAAATAACACCAAAACACAAAATGACTTAGCCATTAAGCAACAAAAAAGAGGACGGTGCGTTGCACCGTCCTCTTTTTTGTTGCTTAATTACAAATCGCCACTGTTCGCTGATAACAAAAAGATGATGACGGGACCAGAAATGACAATCAGAGCCAAGCAGGTCAATTGAAAAATCAGCTGAAAATTAATGCTGGAAAATAGGGAAGTTACGAAGTCCATGGCAGTTTTCTTAAATATGATTTATTAATCAAACAATATTCTAGAGATATTCTAGCAAGCATCGCTACTCAAAAAATCTTTAAAGCCCAGAAAATTAGGGAGAGGCGCAAAGCGCCTCTCCCTAATTTTCTGGGCTTCGCGCAAACCAAAAATCGGTTTTTATAAAGAAGCGCTATCATTTGAAGTATATTCACAATATTCACAATTGGTAAGAGTTATACCTGTGCGTTATCGAATTTGGTTGCTGGCAATACTTGCATCAGTTAGCGTTGGAGCCTCTCCAATACGCGCTCAAGCTCTTCTGCCCCATACAACAAGGATTAATTTTGGCAATTTAGAAGAGCAAGCGCTCAATTTGGCAAGAGAAGCTGCACAACTTGCTCAATTTGAGCAGTACGAATTAGCTTTACCCCGCGCTCGTCTAGCTGTACAACTAGCGCCCAAAGCATTTCAAACTCAAGGCATTCTTGGTAGTATCTATCTCCGTAAAGAGCGATATGACGAGGCGATCGCCTCGTTGACTTTGGCTCATCAACTCAAAAAAGACGAACCAACGATTTTATTCAGCTTGGGGGCAGCTTATCTCCGCAATAAAAATTATCCTGAAGCAATTAGTAATCTCAAACAGGGCTTAACCCTTGAGCCAAAAGCTGCTACGGCAATGTTTGACCTAGGTAATGCTTACTTTTTGACTAAACGTTACGACGAAGCCGTTACGATCTATAACGATGTTCTAGTCATTGACACCAAGTTTTGGGCAGCGACAAATAATATTGGTCTAGTTGAGTATGAGCGCGGCAATGTCGATCAAGCGATCGCCAAATGGCAAACCTCTCTCAAACAAGCCGAGAAAGTCGAATTTCTCGCTGCTGAGCCAACCCTTGCGCTTGCTACTGCCTTTTATCGCAAAGGCGATCGCGATAAAGCAATTCAGCTAGGCGTTGAAGCGATGAAAATCGATCCTCGCTATGGCAAAATCTCCTATCTTGTGGAAAATCTCTGGGGCGATCGCTTAATTGCCGATGTAAAAATTGTGTTGTCTCATCCTCAAGTCAAGCAAATTTTAGATGAGAGCGATCTCGCTACACGTCAAGTTCCCAGAACTCGCCGCAATTAATGCCAAAACAAACAATGTCTAAGCCATTGTTTGTTTTTCAATTCACAAAAGTACGACAAAAGTGCAACGACACTATTATGGATTGAAAGCTTTAGTCAGTCTATTTAAGTCTTGCAGCGCTTTGCGCTCCAACCTAAACCAAGAAAAATTTTGAAAACATTGCTTCGCAATGTTTTCAAAATTTTTCTTGGTTTAGGTTGGCAATTGCTGTAAAACTTCAAGAAGAGTTGCGGCGCAAAGCGCCGCAACTCTTCTTGGTTTATATAGCAATGTAAGCTTTGCTTAGGACATAAAACCCAAAAGATGGCAGAGCTTCGCTCTGCCATCTTTTGGGTTTTGAATTGTCCTATCTATCTCTTACGTTGCTATAAAATATACAACGCAAACCAATCCAAAAAATAAAACAGCGCACTAATTGCGCTGTTTTATTTTTTGGATTGGTGAGAATTTTTACTTAGTTGCTAAAACTGTCTTAGCTTGAACTTCAGAAAGGTTAGGGAAAGTAGGTTGCACAGCAAAAGTTTCATTATTTCTTATCAAAGCAACTTGCTCATGGGCAAGACGCATTTGTGAATTTATGGCTGTTGTCGTTGCATCATAGAGATTGGTTGCCATTTTAGGATATGCACCGATCGCAATGACTGGTACTAAGAAGCAAACCGCAATGAATACTTCGCGAGGTCTAGCATCACTAAAATCAGCTTCGCTAGGCAAAACGCAACTTGTACCGAAACAAACTACTTCCTGATTACCTTGTGATTTGAGGCTGATATCAGAGATATCACAGGAGGGATTGATATCGCAGGTGGGATTGGCATCGGAAGCGTAAAAAATCTGACGCAACATTGAGAGTAGATAAATCGGCGTGAGAATCACGCCAACTGCGGCTAAAAATACCGTTACTGTGCGGAAGGTCGAGCTATAGACATCACTGGAAGTCATACCGACAAAGATAGCAATTTCACTAGCAAAACCACTCATTCCAGGTAGAGCAAGAGATGCCAATGCTCCAACAGTAAATAAAGCAAATACCTTGGGCATGACCTTGCCGATATAGCCCATCTCGTTCATTAACATCGTGTGTGTGCGATCATAGGTAACACCAGCGAGGAAAAATAAGACGGAAGCAATCAAACCGTGAGAAAGCATTTGTAACATTGCGCCATTGATTCCCAAATCAGTGAAAGATGCGATGCCGATCAGGACAAAGCCCATGTGCGAAACAGATGAAAAAGCGAGGCGACGCTTCATATTAGTTTGAGCAAATGAATTTACCGCACCATAAATAATATTTATTACCCCAAGCATTGCTAAAACTGGAGCAAAATAAACATGGGCATGTTCAAGTAGTCCCATATTCAGACGAATTAATCCGTAACCTCCCATCTTGAGTAATACACCTGCTAATACCATTGATACAGGTGAAGAAGCCTCACCATGAGCATCAGGGAGCCAAGTATGGAGGGGAAAAATCGCCAGCTTGACACCAAAGGCAATTAATAAACCTGCATAAACTGGAAGCTCTAGCGCAATAGGGAAATCCTTGAGAGCTAGCTCAGCCATGTCAAAGGTGAGGTTGTTACCATAGAGAGCCATCGCTAAGCCAGCAACTAAGATGAAAATTGATGATGCGGCGGTATAAAGTAAGAACTTAGTGGCTGCATACTGACGTTTCTGACCTCCCCAAATCGAAACAAGCAGATATACAGGAATTAGCTCAACTTCCCACATGATGAAAAATAGCAGTAAGTCTTGGGAGACAAATACGCCAATCTGAGCAGCGTATAGCACCAACATCAGGAAGTAAAACAGGCGGGGCTTAATATTAACTTGCCATGCTGCGAAGATTGATAGCGTAGTGACAAGTCCAGCCAGTAGAACTAGAGGTGCGGAAATGCCATCGACCGAAACTGCCCAACTAAGCCCTAATTGGGGTATCCAAGTGTACTTTTCCGCGAGTTGAAATGTCGCACTGCTCGGATCGTAGTTCTTCCAGAAGGCGTAGCACATCAAAATAAAATCGGCGATGCCTATACCTAACGCATACCAACGCACAGTTTTGCCTTCTTTGTCTGGCAATATGGGGATTAGGAATGAAGCCACGAGAGGCAGCAGGACGATCGCGGTAAGCCAAGGAAATTGGTCTAGTGTCATGTCAATAAGTCTAAATACTTACCAAGGAGTATGTTAAGTATTGTACTAAACTTTACAAAGTTTTAATCATCATTCTTTTCGATGATGATCATTTGGTTGTAACCACTTTGATAATTTCTTCTACAAAAGTGGAGATGGTTACATTGGTCAGACGTTCTATAAATTGACCTTGGATTGTCTTTAGATACAATTTGTAATCAAGGTATTCGCTATGTTCAAGTTTTGATTCGGCAATCACGGAACCATCGCCGCCCTCATTAAAGCGATAGATCATTACCCGATCAAATCCTGTCAGTTCATGCATTTCCTGAACCACTAATTCACATAGTGCAGTGAGATTTTGCGCCGTCTGCATTTTTGCTAAAGTAGCTTTAATATGGCGATAGAATTGAAAAAAGTCTCTTTTATAGCAATGTAAGCTTTGCTTAGGACATAAAACCCAAAAGATGGCAGAGCTTCGCTCTGCCATCTTTTGGGTTTTGAATTGTCCTATCTATCTCTTACGTTGCTATAGAATCTGCTTTTACTGGTTCTAGTTCGAGTATGATCTCGCCACTAGGAGCACGATGGACAACTCCGTTAAAGGGACATGCGATACCATCGGCATTAACAATCGAAAGATTCAATGGATTAATATGTTCAAAGTTCTGATCAAGACAAGCCAGAATCACTACTCTCAGATCACCGCGATCGCTCCCGATAAAGTCAGCTAAGGGGCGATCGAGTAAGTCCGTTACTGACATTCCTAAAATCTCGCTTGCGTTTTCACTTGCTAGAGTAATTCGCTAATCTGGCTCAGCTAGAGCCAGCAGAAAGCCTTGTGGTTGAATATATAGCAACGTAAGAGATAGATAGGACAATTCAAAACCCAAAAGATGGCAGAGCGAAGCTCTGCCATCTTTTGGGTTTTATGTCCTAAGCAAAGCTTACATTGCTATAGTTGGGAATATGAATAGGTTCGCGATCGCAGTTGTTTAGATTAACTGTATCAAGCTCATTAATCTTATCCTTGGCAATTTTCCTCGGAATCTTTTGCATCAACTAATATCCTTATGCCAAGTATTTTCCTTGGGATACATCCATAAATAAATACTTACGAAAATTGATAATAGTGAAAGTTTATGCGCTCAACCAGAAAGCAACCTGTTTTCTTAAGATCGCATGAAATATTTGTCAAGCATCAAACCCAAAAAAGCTGATTCGCACGCAAAGCGTGCGAATCAGCTTTTTTGGTATTAGCGCTACTTATTCACTTAGCCAACTAAAAACCGTTTCTACATTTAGTTGTAAATCACTCGCAAAGTCTGGCATTGGTATAACTTGTTCGGGGCGATCGTATATTTGCAAAGCTTGATTAGCCCTATAGATAAAGATTACTTTTTCGTCAGGATCGAGTAACCATGCCATTTCAGTGCCATGTTCCAGAGCAAATAGAATTTTTTTGACTAATTTAGTTTGACGCTGATCAGGAGAGAGAATCTCAATCATCCAGTCGGGCGGGATGTCAAAAATATTAGCGATTTCGCCTACGCCATTAGAGTCACGAACAATATGCTCCCACCGAAAAACTGA
The DNA here is from genome assembly GCA_020404895.1 of Pseudanabaena sp. M085S1SP2A07QC. Lineage (GTDB taxonomy): Bacteria > Cyanobacteriota > Cyanobacteriia > Pseudanabaenales > Pseudanabaenaceae > Pseudanabaena. Next base: position 56,854 of record JADBWK010000002.1, read on the forward strand.
TATATCTGGGACAATAGATATTCCGCCAAAAGTACAGCGCAATTCTGAGAAAGCTCTGGCAATACGCTTTGATCTCAAATTTGCATTAATCGCTGCCGCAAACTCTGTTTGAATTGCGCTATGTTTTCCTTTAGGCATTGGTTTCTGAATTATCTCCTTTTCAAAATATTCACTTTCTGGCTCAGTCTCAGGCATGGCAAGAAAATCATCTAGAGTGAAAGGTTTAACAGCGGCTTGTACCATCTTTGAGTATCTCCAAAAGTATTACCAGTGTTTTGTGGTGCGGCTTCGCTGCACCACAAAATCATTGCCTTCGAGGACGACGAGCCGATCGCTTAATTGGTGGTTCATCTTGATAAGGCTCTTGATATGAATCTGTGTGATCGCCATAATCATCATCATTATTCCAATCATCGAAATTGTTCACACCATCGTTAATATCGCCTTTATAAACACTTCTGGGTGAATCTAAAGGTTCAGCATAAGGATCTATATAAGAGCGATCGTATTCGCTTTCATAATTAGAGCCAAAATTAAAATCTTGGGGTGGACGAGATTTTGTCCGAGGACGGCGCTTTTGTTTGGGACTTGGTTTAGGACGAGGAGCACTATAGTCATCTTCATAAAGATCGCGATCTTGACGACTTTGATAAATCTTGGTGGCTTGTTGTCCAGCTTGATTAAAAAGTTTGCCCAATTTTTGATCGATCGCAAATCCTTTACGGCTTTGAATGGAGATTGTGCTACTAATGCGATCATGGAAAGCTTGACGCTTTTCGTTATCAACGATCGCAAAGGCAGCATCAGCAACAAAAGGAATCCAAGCAAATACGATCAGTGTGGAGGTAATTGTTTCGATGAGAAATAGCGAACAAATAAATACAAAAATCTCACGCTTAAAAAATGCTCCAAATCCAGCAGTTTTTCCATATTCAGCATCAATGACCCGAATGCTCATCAGCCATCTACCAAAGCTTTGACCTTGAGAGCGTGCTGCAATAAATACGCGAAAGACAAACCAAGTCACCAAAAATGTGATGAAGCGTAAAGGACTAGATGAGGTGACTGATAGCAGAGACAAAGTTAGCTCTGATATAAACCAACAACTTAAAAAGTCTATGATTAGTGCTCCGAGTCTTTGGTTGACTGAGGCAAGAGGATAGCGGCTGTAAGCTGGCTCAAAGTCCATTGTGATTGCTTGTGATGATTGCTTGATTCGTGATGAAGACACAGATTTATATTCTATACTGCCAAGTATGATGGCAAATCAAGCGATCGCACCTATCCACAAGGAGCAAAATCAAAATGACACAGGCTATAACTCGTAAATCTTTGTATGAGACAGATTTTTTGCTATGGACTGAAGAAACTATAGCTAAGCTCAAGGCTAGGGATTTTGATCATGTAGATTTAGAAAACTTGATTGAGGAAATTGAGAGCTTGGGTAAATCAGATAAAAAGGAAATAAAAAGCCGCCTCACAACCTTGCTTGCTCATTTGCTTAAGCGCATATATGTCAATATGCCTCAAGAGTTTAATGGCTGGGAACGGACGATTAGAAATCAACGGACTGATCTTGAGTTAGCGCTGATGGATTCTCCTAGTTTAAAAGCAATATGGAATGAGGCTTTTGATATTGCCTTTCGCCTTGCATTGCGAAATGTTAGAGATGAGTATGAGAAAAAAGGCTATCACATCCCTGAACAATGGCAGTTTAGCCGTGAAATTGATGCGATGTTGAGTGTTAAGTTTTGGGATGAATAATCATTTAGCGATCGCCATAGGCAACACCAGAATTAAGGCAGTTATTTTTGACAGCAAAAAACAAATTCTTGAAGAATATGCCTATACTCACGAGCAATTACCAAACTTAGAAGCAAAACTTTCGACTAGAAATTTTGAACGTATTGCGATCGCCTCAGTCGTTCCCGATATGATTACCAATTGGCATCATTTGCCACAGACTCAGACGATCACAACAGCGGATGTGCCATTGCAAGGCTTGTACTCGACAATGGGATGCGATCGCGCCTTGGCAGCCTATGGCGCGGGAGAAACCTATGGCTACCCAGTGATGGTGATTGATGCGGGGACAGCAATCACTTTGACAGCGATTGATGTGCATAAGAATTTATTTGGAGGTGCGATCGTGGCTGGATTGCGATCGCAGTTTGCCTGTTTGCATCAAAATACAGCAGCTTTGCCAGATCTGCCGATCCCCGAAACTTTGCCAAAACGATGGGCGACGAATACGCATGAAGCAATCCAAGGTGGAGTGGCGCACCTATTAATAGCAGGCTTGCAAGCTTATATAGATAATTGGCGATCGCAGTTTCCTGATAGTCAGGTGCTTTTGACGGGGGGAGATAGCGATTATTTAATGAGATGGGGCTTGAAAGTAGATATGATTGAGAAAAATCTAGTTTTTTGGGGAATTATGGCGTTGACATGAGTTTTAATCCAAAACTTTGTCGTAATGAAAGCGAGGTCGAAAGCAAATTAATTGTGCAATATCTTTTGCCAGCGCTTGGGTATGATCCGAGCAAATGGCATCAAGAGGTCGCATTGGGTGGTATTCGTTTAGATTTTTTAGCATTGCTTTCCCCAGTTTTTCCAAGCATTAATGACCCATCACCGAAGCCCTGTGTGGTGATGGAAGCAAAACATCCCAAACAAAATCTCAATTTCCATGTGCGGCGGTTGAAGCGTTATTTAACTAAGTTGCATGTTATGTATGGGGTATTAACAAACGGGAAAGATTTTCGGATTTATGAACTTGTTGGCAATCAAATAGATCTGATTTTTCAATGCGAAGGCTTGGAAATTGCTGACAAAATTGAGAAAATTGGCGATATTATTGGCAGGGATAAATTAGCGGGAATTGATACAAATAAATCTATCCCTTTGACCGTGCTACCAGACCCAATTGGCATTAAACCTCCATTTTTTGAGAATAAAACTCCTCCTCTTCCAGAATCTCTACAAGCCAGAATCATGAAAACGATCGCAATCTATCACAACAAAGGCGGCGTGGGCAAAACCACTACCACCATTAATCTGGCGGCAGCAATGAGTCGCAAGGGGTTGAAGGTTTTGATTATCGATCTTGATAGTCAAGCAAATACCACCTATGCCGCAGGTTTAATGAAGTTTGATACCGAAGAAGAAGACAATCTTAGAGACAGCAATGTCTACAATATTATCTTCTTTCCTAAATCCAACTTTATTCATGATGTCGCGTTAAAGGGAAGCTTCAACTATCCTGAAGTCGATGTTATTCCTGCGCATATTAATTTGATCTGGCAAGAAAACGCTTTAATTGACCAAGAAAGTTCCAAATTTCAGCTGGTTAAAAAGTTAGAGCTTGTGAAAGATGACTATGATGTAGTCTTAATCGATACGCCGCCCTCACTCAATCTCTATGCAAGGATTGCCCTGATCGCCTGCGATTACCTTATTATTCCATCTGATCTGAAACCTTTTGCGAACGAAGGTTTACGCAATGTCAGAAATTTTATTGAACAGATTGACGATTTTCGTAGCTTTACTAATCGTTCTCCAATCAATATTCTGGGAGTTTTACCTTCTAAGATATTGACAAATGCGAATTACATTAAATCAACTTTACCCAAGCAAGAGAAGATTATCAAGGATCGATATGGATTTTCCGTATTAGAAACCCGAATTTTCCAACGCGAAGATTTATCCCGCGCAATCGATAACTTTGTGATAGAAGGCGATCACCAAATCCCCGATCCTAAATCGATCTTTGACTTTAAGCCTGATTCGATGTCAGCCGCCGAGTTTGAAGAGTTAGCCAATGAAGTGCTTGAGAAAATAGGACTACGCTCATGAGTTTACTCACTTCTTCGATTGATCTTGACATGATCGTATCACCATTATCAAAAGAGCCATCCCAGTTTCAAGCGAGTCAAATTGAGCATCTTGCTAATTTGTTTTTACAAGCAGGCGGCACAGTAAAGCCAATTCTATTACGCAGAGTCTCGCCAATCTCATTTGAAATTCTCGAAGGATATTTTGAATATTATGCCGCTATCAAAGCTCAAGAAATTGATGATCAATTTACGGCAATCCGCGCCTATGTTGTACCCACCGATCTAGAGTCAACCATTCTTGAGCAATATAATTTTTTGCGATCGCTTTCTACATCAGCGCCACTTGAAATTTCTGCTCCAGAAACTCAACCAGATTTAGCGCAAATAGAAAATGCGATCGCTAATCGCTTAGAGCAAAAACTATCTGTCACCGTAGATCGCATAGTTGAGGAAAGGATCAACGCTAGTTTGCAAATATTTGCCAACCAAATTACACAGCAAATAAATTTGCATTTGCTAGATTTCAAACAATCACTAGCATTTGATCATATTAGCCAAGTTCTTTCACCTACACAACCAATCATTTCAGTCCCAGAGTCAGCACCTGAGAAAATCCCTAAATCTAAAACCATAAAAACTGCTACTACCAAAGCCAAAGCAACAAGTTCTAAAAAGTCTAAAGACAAGTTTATTAGTGATGACCCTAAAGTCTTACAGGTTATCAATGATTTAAATACAATTAACTTTGGCGATTTACAGCGTAATCTAGCAAAATCGGCAAAAGGAAATACAAAATTTGCTAAACCAATATATGAACTGAAATTGCAACATCCAGAGCAAAAAATTCAATCAATTCAAGATGTAATTGCTAATGTTCAGGGACTTGCTGAAAAGACTATGAAAAAAATTATTGATGCATGGTAAAGATCACAAAAGCAGGGGCAATTCATGAATTGCCCCTGCTTTTGTGATCTTTATATGTTTTTAAGTGGGGGTAAAGGGACTTGAACCCTTACGACCTTACGATCAACGGATTTTAAGTCCGTAGCGTCTACCATTCCGCCATACCCCCAAAGGGCTTTGCTATTCTAACGCGAAATGGGTAAATTTACGATCAAAAATTTTAAAATTATAGCGATCGCCCCAAAATAATAGTCAGCGACTAGTCGCTGACTATTATTTTTAGACTATTTAGATTTAGACTTCTTCGTCGTCCCATTTTTCTTGGGTATAGCCAAGCTGGGTTGCCGCTGATTGTTCCTCACTGGTGAGGTCTTCCCAGAGTTTTTCTGCGGATTCTGGGATGTCATCTTCTCCCTCCCAGCTAGCTTGGCTCCAACCAAGGATACCCCACAGTTTTTTGTCTTCATCGGACAAATCATCCCATTCAGGAAAATCGTCCTCCTCTTCCCATGTTTCCTCACTCCAACCTAATTGTGACCAGAGTGCTTGCTCAGCACTAGTCATATCTGACCAGCTTATTTCACTCCAAAAATCATTCGGATCGCCAGTTACTTCACGGATAGTAGTCATAGAAGTTTTCTCGTAAATTTGAGTTCACCTAGATCTCATCATAGGTTTTGCTAGCCAAGGGAAGCAACAGTTAAAACTTAACCTTTCAAGAAATAAAAAAGGGCACGGTACTTTGACATTGTTATTTTCAAGCTAATTGTGACCATCTAATTGTGACCATCGTTTTTTGCATGATTTCAAGAATTCAAGACTCAAAAATAGACCTATAAATAGATGCATGTGTCTCACGTTTAGACCAAAAAAGAGGGTTAAAACACTTAGCTGTACAACCTTCTTTTTTGGTCTAAAAGATTTTTTGAATTTATGGTTGTTTTTTACGGATAAGGGTTGTGTTAATCCATCAATCTTTAAATCAGCCCCAAGCTTACGAATTTGCTTGGTAAGCCTATTTAAACGTCTAGCTTGCGATAATGGCTATTTACGCAAGCTATAGGATAAACCTTAAATTCGTAAGCATATTTTGGTTTTCGATGATAATGGGAAGATTCAATCGATTGATGCAACTACAAAGGGGCGAATTTGTATTGCTGATAATATTCGTCTTTATCAGGTAGTTGTAGTAGCTCCTTCAGACAAATTCTCGCAAGCCGATGCCGATCGCTTTATTGAATCATTTAAAATCAAAAAATGATGAAGGCAAAAAATCCTAGAGTTGCTTAGCAACTCTAGGATTTTTTGCCCAGAGGCGTTTGACTGAGGCTTGATTGCCCAGGAACAAGCTTGTCAATGACAGTTTGGGTAGGCAATGGTGTATCAAAGCTTCGCAATAATTCACTGGTTTTAGAAATTTCTTTCCACTCTTTGAGCGTCAACCGACGAACAACAGGAGGTTTTGTGGAGTTAGGAATCACAATTATTTCTTCACCAGTTAACAAAGTAATTTCTTTTGACTGATTTGCTAACTTAACTACCACCGTCCCTTCCCAAGAGAAAAACCTAATACCCTTGTTGATGTCTTTAGGGATTTCAACAAAGGCTGTAGTCCCTCTAATTGCGGCTGTAGCATAGGCTGTAGATATCTCAGTTGGAACTTTTAAACCTGGTTTCACCCAAGTGATCATCCTGCCCTCAGTAAGATTAAGTTGATTGTTGGGTTTAATCTGTACAATTGAATCGCCTCCAATCCGAAATCCTATGCCATTATCAAACTCAATTTGAGTTTTTCCTTTTCCTTGTGTACGCACTGTATCAGCTACATATAAACCCATCCCAACTTTAGCATCGGTTTCTTTTGCGTCTTTATTTGATATTACTGACACAGGCTTTTCTTCAACCAATGATACTTTAGCGATCGCTTGTTCTTGAACTACTATGGGCTTAGGCTTAGCATTAGTTACTGGAGCAGTAGGTGCAGGAGTTGGTTGAGATTCGCAACTAAATAGTGCGATCGCCGCCGCAGTCAGTAACAAAAAATGTTTCATCACAATATCCCAATCAAAGTCTAGACTCTACTCTTGATAGATACTTGCATAGTCATAACAAGTACACAAGAGTATTTTATGCTTAAAATCAAATCTCGATTTTGCTCTCATCGATGGTTTTGCCTGAGCCATTACAAAACGAGCAATTTTCTTCGCGTTGAATTTCACCAGAGCAATCACGGATAGATATATAGCCTACGCCTTCACAATGGTGACATGGTTTAGTTGTTTTTAGAGGAGGGCGATCGCTTTCTGTATTTACTTGCATATTTATTTGCGCAATTTTCGGCATATTTAGAAATTCAAGCTAAAAAGGCTCTCTGCAATATTGATAGTGCTCTGGTACGGGTCGAATAGTTATCTTTGCTCCTAGTTTGCTTGGAGCGCAAGGGTTATGGTTTGGCTCACAGCTAGTCAACCAATACACATTATAAATCTCAAGTCCTTCATTTCCATCTTTTATCCAAGCCTGCAATAATGCGCCCCCAAGGTATTCGTTAGAAAGATGCGATCGCAATATTGAACAAGCTTCAGGATCATTGAGGATTATAGATTGATCATCCTCCCAATTATAAAGTCTCGCTCCATCACCATCTAGCCATAACAACCCCGAAAGTAAAAATACGTCGTTAGTCTTTACATTTAGATTTTTACGATTAATAAAGTTGCTTGCTGATAATACTATTGTCACTGCTTTTTACATTTGAGGTCGATTGTCATAATTTGAATTGCGACTATTCGATACATAAGCAACTATTAAATACAGAAGCCCCAATAACCCAGCACCAAAAATTAATCCTTGAGACAATGGGGAGTTAAAGGTATATAGCGGGTGATTTTCTAGCCTCTTATGTAATCCAGCATGAACAATCAAGAATATCGCAAATACAATTCTTGACCATTCTCTAATCCTAGTGGTTTCATTAAATCCTAACCAGAAAATAATTGCGAAGAATGGAACATGGATCGCCACAAAAGAAGTTGCAGCTATTTGCTCTGGCAGACTATTCAATATATAAAGTAAATGCCACTCTGATTGGGTTACAGCATCTAGCTCATGGCTAGCTAGAGTTGCTAAGCCTAGATTAAAAAGTAAATTCTGTATTCTGTTTGTCATCGATAAGCGATTACGAATAATCAATGGAATGGAAATAGAACTCGATTATCACTTGTTAAAAATACAAGACTTTATACATTGGCTGGCTCACGGACGGAATGAAGAAACTCAATTAGTTCTTGTATGGTTGGAAAATCGCGCAGATTATTAATATTTTCTTCAGCTAATTGATTAATGATTTCAGAGCGATTTCGCACTTTATCTGATTTAGCTAATAATTGTGCTAACACCTTGCGTGGTCGAGAAGCCGCCAAACTAAGCTCATCTTGAGACGGAGCATACCCCAGTAATTTTGAAAGCAATTGAAGATCTTGGAAAAAAATAGCTTCTAACTCAGGTACAAAAAGCATCACTTTTACAGGAGTGTTGACTGAAACGCTCTCAATTATCTCAGTCGTCTCTCTAATCCGCATTTGGACTAATTCTGGCACTGTTGAATCTGAATCAACAACTATTGCAACAGGTGTTTGCCTACGAACAACTAGAGAACGTGCGATCGATTTCACAGAAGATATTCCGCCACCAACAACGATTTCTACTTGATTTAGAGATATTTCTGGTAGAACAGCTTTAAGTAGTTGTTTGTCGTCAATCCCTTCACAGATAATATATGCAATCATGTAATATTCCTCGTTGTAACGTTGTAATCAGGTAGTCCATCTTCTATACATATTGCATCAATTTAATTATACTTTCGTATTCTGCTGATGTAGTCAATTTTAGACCTCTTTTAAGATGTACTTATTCCAAGTCAACTAAACTCAACCTTGAGGTTTGTTCTTTCTTGCCTAGAGAAACTTCTAGCTTTTTCAAAAGCTCGACTGTGACCTCAGCAAAGGCTTTTGCACCGCCAGAATTGGGATTAGCTAAGGATGCAGGGATGAAATTGTCTACAGCTTTGGCGATGTTTACATCATTGGGAATCTTTGTTTTAAAAATCTTGGCACTGCTAAAATCCGCAGCTACTCGATCCATTACTTTTTGGTAATATCTGCTTAGAGTAAATCCTGCGGACATACTAAACACAATCCCTAATAGTTGGATATTAACTGAGTTATCTTCTCGATATACTTCACGCAATCTCTCAATCCGCCTTTCTAATAGCTGAATACCGACGACTGATAAAGGTTCAGGTCTTGCTGGCATTAGGTAATAATCACTTGCCACAATACTACTGCGAGTAATCAAGTTATACCCAGGGGCGCAATCGAGAATGATGAAGTCATAGGTTTTAAGAGCTGGAGCAAGAATACCTTTAATTAAGGTTTGCTCGAACTTACTCCAAGTCTGCTGAAAGGTTTGTTTTTCGTCGTATAGCAGCGATCGGTTATAGAGCATTTCGGAAACTAGAAATTCATCGTATAGATCGATATCGCCAACTAGTAGATCTAACCCCTGCACTTTGCAAACATGGGGAATTACGAGATCTTTGATTTGGTAGACTTTTTCTTCTGGATCGTTAACCTGTACTCCATAACGTGCGATCGCTTGACTAACTAAATAACGCAAAGTGCGGTTTTCTTTGCGGCACTTTGCAAACTCGGCTGGAGAAATCATGCTGAGCGTAGCGCTAATTTGGGTATCTAAATCTACAACTAAGACCTTTTTGCGATGGATTTTAGCCAAGCAGGTGGCAATATTTACTGTTAGGGTAGTTTTACCGACTCCACCCTTCATATTTACCGTTGCTATTACTTGTCCCATTATTTCAATACCCGCAAAATACAGTTTTAAGACGATGAGTTTTAAGCCGATAATCGTAAATCATTTTTAGTGAGTTAACAATACACCATTGGAATGCTAAGTCATCGGTAAAAAATCACTACATCTAGCCTTATGCCAAGATTTTTCTCTAAGTTGGTTTCTAGTTTAAATTTGGGTTAACAACATGACCTCTAGTGGGGTCAGGAATAAATAAGCCAAGACGCAGCGATCGCAATAATACTTCCCAGACTTCGAGCATTTGTTCTTCGCCCTCTGTCCAGTAGTCAAATGTAAATAGGACTTGGACATTGCCACCGATGCCAATCAGAATGCGTGAAGTTGCTTCTCTCTTCTCCGTAGCATCTATATAGCGCAGATCTGTCCATACGAGTTTCATGCCATCTCGGTTAGCGCTGGTAACTTTACCTTTTGCAAGAATTTCGCGATCATCATCATCTAGGATTTGTTGCAGAGTTTTTTTGAGGGGAAATGTATTCCAATCGTGGGGAGGTAAACGATTAAAGGACATTTCTAAAGCGCCTGTATCGTCGGTCGGCTCAAAATCGTGAAAGCTGACGGATTTTTCTTTAAACTTAACGATCCAATCCTTAGGAAAATCAAACCGTACCGCGCCACGATCGGCTACAAATATCTTGTACCCTTCTTCCGACTCCCAGCCATGATCGCTGCGTAAAGTTAGATCTTTTTTTCGCATATTTTTAAATTAGGGTAATATAGCAACGTAAGAGATAGATAGGACAATTCAAAACTCAAAAGATGGCAGAGCTTTGCTCTGCCATCTTTTGGGTTTTATGTCCTGAGCAAAGCTTACATTGCTATACTATAAATTATTTTAGTAGTAGATAAGGTGAGCATTGCCCACCTTATCTACTACTGCGGTGATAAGGCTGGTAAAACAAAGGCGATCGCAATGCCACCTATAACTAGTATTTCAAAAATGAGTAGAGTTTTGCTGGAAGGATTCAGCTTAAAGCCTTTGAACCAAGACTTGGGCATGTCTTCAGAGCGAACTTTCCAATTATAGATAGATATTAATAGTGGAAATCCACCTACCTTTGCGCTCATCAATAGATGCATTGCGATCGCAAGAATCATTAATACCCATGAAACCAGATGTCCGATATACCAAACATGATTTAATTCTTTGCTAGGCAACCATTCTTCCTTCATCATCCGCCCTGTAATTACAGCAAAGGTAGCGGATAGAAGCATGATCGTATTTGTGAGCCGCTGTAGAGATACCCACCAAATCGGTTTATTAAACTCTTTAAGCTGAACAAGGGATTGGGACTGAACTAATCGCCTTGAGCCTATATGAAAGCAATATAAAGCGAACAGTGGTAAGAGAAGCAAAAATGTTAAAGCGATCGTGTCGTGAATACCCTGAGTATTTGGAACTATTGGCAAGTTAAGAGTGCCAAACCGCTTGTCAAAACGGTCATAGACCATAAAGCCTGTAATCAATGCAGCAAAGACAAGTAAAGCGATCGCACTATGCAGTAACCGTAGTAAAACAGGCTGGTATGGAGTAGTTTGCGACATAATCTTTTTGTTATGATTGCGGATGAATATCAGATAAAATAAAAATGAGTAAAAGCCTAATAAGCAAAGTTATAGCAATCGGTGCTACTCACCTTATATTCAATGTTACGATGTTTTTCACTGGCAAGCCTGTTGCAAGTGCGGCAGCCATATCACAAGCCCTCAAATGGTTAAGCTTTGGCACTCACGAGCAATATGGAGTATGTACACTGATTAGTATTGCATTTATGGTTAATTCATTTTTAAAAAGGATTCTTTAGGGGATAGAACAATGATTAAATTCGCAATGTATTTCGTTATGTTTGTTGGTGCAATCGCGATCGCGGCTTGGGTATCTCGTGAGGCTAGCTACTTCTTTAATAGTCTCTTCTATTACGTTCGATATCATTGGCTACCATTTTTGGGAGGTGTCGCGTTAATTGCGATTATCTACAAAGTCCTTAGTAGTAAATCATGAGCCAACATGATAGATCTAGGAATAAATAGTTTAGAGCGAATTCTCACTGCTTGCGATCGCAACACATTGGCAGGTCAGCGCGATTATGTAATTTTGCGTTTATTAATGGAGAATTCGCTAAAGCGGCAACAGGTTACAGCGATTAGTATTTGCGATTTTGACTTTAAGTTGCGATCGCTAATGATTCAACAACCCTATAAGCGTCAAGATCAGCTAAATCAGCCAGAAATTATTAGTCTCAGCTTGGACACAGCCACCGCATTACAAGACTGGCTGAATTTGATTCATATCAGCAATGAGAATGGGTTAGAAGATTCTCAATCGCCATTATTTATATCGCTAGATCGCGCTAATTATGGACATAGGCTGACGGGAACAGCTATCTATAGACTTGTCAAACGCGCAGCGGTTAATGCAGGTGTTAATAGTGCGATCGCCCCCGAACAGTTGCGATTTAGCCAAGAAAAATACGCATTATCTCAAGATTATGAGACGCAAAATAGGACTATGCTTGAGACTTGTGATTCTCGATTGAGACTTACTGATGTATCTGAATTAGAATGCAAGAATCAAAACGAGACTCATTTAGAGATTGGCAAGTCTCAAATAAGAGTAGATGATCAATTAACAAATTTCAGCAATACTCCCTACGCACTTGCAGAATTTAACCCCGATATATTAACTGCTCTCCTTTCTGACAAACGGAGTCTTAATACTAGACGTGCTTATGAAAAAGACTTGCGATATTTTTTCCTTGCAGCCTATGGGCAGAAGCCCACTGAGACTGTAATTGCTCAATTCCTGCAATTGAATAGATTTGAGGCGATCGCGATCGCGCTGAGATACAAATCAGACCTAATTGCTAGAGGCTTAAAGGAATCAACTATAAATCGGCGGCTATCAGCGCTTAAGTCCCTAGTAAACTTCGCGGCAAAATTAGGAAAATGCAATTGGAATCTTGATGATGTCCAAACTGAGACAGTCCAAACCTATCGTGATACTACGGGGATTAAGCCTGAAGGTATTCGCACCATGTTATTAAGCATCAAACGTGACACGATGAAAGGAAAACGTGATTTTGCGATTTTAAGACTACTTTGGGACAATGCCCTGCGTCGCAATGAAGTAGTTAGCGCTAATATCGGTGATTTTGATTATGAAGGGCGATCGCTACAAATTTTAGGCAAAGGACGTGGCTCTCAAAAGAGTCTCATTAGTCTTAATACGGGAACAATTGGCGCGATTCAAGACTGGCTATCTTGTATTGAGACAAAGGATTTAAGTCAGCCATTATTCCATTCCCTAGATCTAGCTAATCGCGGACATAGACTGACTGGGACAGCTATTTACCAAATTGTTAATCAGATTGCGCAAGCATCAGGAATCTCTAAACATATGTCCCCGCATCGGATTCGCCATTCTGCAATTACAGCCGCTCTAGATGCGACTAATGGCAATGTACGTAAAGTCCAGAAATTATCACGACACAAAAAGCTTGATACCCTTATGCTATATGACGACAATCGCACCAATATGCAAGGTGAAGTATCGAGTTTGTTAGGAGATTTGATATAAACCCAAAAGCGAGTTGCAGCGCTAAGCGCCGCAACTCGCTTTTGGATTTTCTAAAGCTATACCTTGAGGCTCTCATTCGCACGATATAAAATGGCGGCTATCGGAATCACATTGTATTAATGCTATCTGTATCAACTCCCAAAAACAAAGTAATATTACATACGGTCTTCGTCTAGAGATGTATAAATATGATGCGAATACTGGCCTTGGTTCCAGGTGGAACTGGCGATCAGTTACTATTTTTCCCGACACTGGATACGCTTAAACAAAGTTATCCCAATGCCGAGATTGATGTGGTAGTCGAACCACGGGCAATGGCAGCTTATCGCGTTTGCCAATCTGTGAACCGAGTCCTCAAGTTTGATTTCGGCGATCGCAACTCGTTGGCAGATTTTGGTAACTTACTCGGAACCATTCGCGATCGCGAATATGATGCAGCGATCGTTACACAGCCTAGTTTTTCGATTAATAGCTTGTTATGGTTAAGCGGTATTCCCAAGCGGATATCCTTTGCTGGACAGGGTGACTTTTTGCTGACTGATATTATTACTGCCGATCCTCAAGAATATGCCGCAGTCCAAAAACATAACTTGCTGATGGCGATCAATATCCAGAAGTTATGTCCACCGATTAAGGTTACGCTCCCAAAAAATGATTTGGATTGGGCTGCGAATGAGCAGAAGCGTCTTGGTATTCAGAAAAGTGGTTTTATCCTACTGAATTGTGGTGCTTACGCTAACTATCCTGCTGAGAGCTGGGCAACAATTGCGATCGGTATTCAAGCTAAACTCCCCGATTTACCAATTGTGGCAATCGATAGCGTCAATAATGCTGATTTGCTAAAGCAATTAACCGCTAAAGTCCCCAATCTCATAATTACTAGTCCGACTGATATTAGTAAGCTAACCGCATTCATTGCCTCTGCAAATCTATTTATTTGTGCTGAAGGTGATGCAATGCAATTGGGGGTTGCTGTTGGCACGGCAATAGTGGCGATTTTAGGCGCTAATACTCCTGCTGGATATTTGCTACCGCTTGTTGAAAAGCGGATCAAATATGTGCAAGCGATCGCAGGTCAATCTCTTAAAGCGATTGACCCGCAGATAGTCCTATCCAAAATCTGGGAAGGATAGATATTTTTGGAGTTTTCGCAGATACTGAAAACTCCAAAATGGGTTTTAATACACAGAAGGCTCGCTTTGCGAGCCTTTTGTGTATTAACTTTTTACAGTTGGCTCAGTTCTAAATTCAGTGATGTGATGTTCTTAAAAATTTAGTGGACTAGACTCAAGTTATACTTTTGGAAATCTTTGAGAAACTGTTTTTTAAAATCTAGACACAACACAAGCATTCTAGGTTTAGCACTCGTTACTCAAATTATTTCTATCTCTAGGGCTGCCCGTCTGTACCTGCTGAGCGTAATGACTGAACAAACAATCGAACAAGCATTGATCGAAAAATTGGGGGATCTCAAATACATTTATCGTGCTGATATCCACGATCGCACGACACTAGAGAAAAACTTTCGCGAGAAGTTCGAGTCGCTTAACCGTGTGCATCTCACAGATGGGGAATTCTCTCGATTGTTGGAGCAGATTGTCACGCCTGATGTCTTTGCCGCCGCCCGACACCTGCGCGATCGCAACAGCTTTGAGCGTGACGACGGCACACCGCTTTATTACACCCTCGTTAATATTAAAGATTGGTGTAAAAACACTTTTGAGGTGATCAATCAGCTTCGTATCAATACTGCTAGTAGTCATCACCGCTATGATGTGCTGCTGCTGATCAATGGTGTACCAGTGGTACAAATAGAGCTAAAAAATCTGGACATTACCCCACGCCGCGCCATACAGCAGATTGTTGATTACAAAAACGATATTGGCAATGGTTACACCAAAACTCTGCTTTGCTTTCTGCAATTGTTCATCGTCAGCAACCGCAGCGATACTTGGTACTTTGCCAACAACAACAGCCGTCATTTTAGTTTTGATGCGGGAGAGCGCTTTTTGCCGATCTATCAGTTCGCTGGGGAAGACAACAGAAAAATTACCCACTTGGATAGCTTCGCTGAGAAGTTTCTGGCTAAATGTACACTAGGGCAGATGATCAGCCGATACATGGTGCTGGTGGCTGGTGAGCAAAAGCTGATGATGATGCGTCCCTATCAGATTTATGCTGTTAAGTCGATTGTGGAGTCTATCCACCAGAATTGTGGCAATGGCTATATTTGGCATACTACGGGTAGTGGCAAGACGCTTACATCTTTTAAGGCATCGACACTGCTCAAGGATAATCCAGATATTGAGAAATGCCTGTTTGTAGTCGATCGCAAGGATCTCGATCGCCAAACGCGGGAAGAATTTAATAAGTTTCAGGAAGGTTGTGTTGAAGAAAATACCAACACGGAATCCCTAGTGCAGCGTTTGCTATCTGATGACTATGCCGATAAGGTGATTGTTACCACGATCCAGAAGCTTAGTTTAGCTTTGGATGACACAAGCAAAAATGGCAAAAAACGCAACTATAAGCAACGGCTGGAGTCGATTCGCCATAAGCGTATTGTTTTTATTTTTGATGAATGTCATAGATCGCAATTTGGCGAGAACCATAGGGCGATCGTAGAATTTTTCCCAAACGCGCAACTATTTGGTTTTACGGGTACGCCCATCTTCGATCGAAACTCTACCTATCAGCAGATCGAGGGGAAAGAAGCCTCCTATAAAACTACGGCAGATATCTTTCAGCATCAACTGCACTCCTACACTATTACTGACGCGATTGAAGACCGCAATGTCCTGCGCTTTCATATTGACTATTACAAGCCTGAGGAACCACCCCGTCCCTGCGGGACACCCCTCCAGATGAGGGGAATGGGGGAGCCTTTGGCTAAACGGGCGGTTGTTGAGGCGATTTTGATGAAGCATGATGCGGCTACGGCGGGGCGTAAGTTTAATGCGATTCTGGCTACAAGCTCGATTAATGATGCGATCGCCTATCATGACTTGTTTAAAGAAATTCAGGCGGAAAAACATGCGGAAGATAGTGACTTCCAGCCTTTGAACATTGCCTGTGTTTTTTCGCCTCCTGCTATAGGTAAGGCTGAAGGCAATGAGGACGTGAGACAACTCCAAGAAGACTTACCCACCGAAAAGGCGGATAACCAAGTTGAACCAGAGGTAAAGAAAGCGGCGCTAAAAGCGATCATGTCTGATTACAATGCTCGCTATGGCACAAATCACGATATTAATAATTTCGATTTGTACTATCAGAATGTGCAGGATCGGATCAAGGATCATCAATACACTAACCAAGATTTGCCCCATGCCCAAAAGATCGACATTACGATCGTTGTGGATATGCTGCTGACAGGCTTCGATTCCAAATATTTAAATACGCTCTATGTCGATAAAAATTTGAAATATCACGGGCTAATTCAGGCATTTTCGCGCACCAATCGCGTGCTGAATGACACCAAGCCCTATGGCAATATTCTCGATTTTCGCCAACAGCAAAGCGCTGTTGATGAAGCGATCAAGCTATTCTCTGGTGAAGATAAAGACCGAGCTAAAGAAATTTGGTTAGTCGATCCTGCTCCTGTGGCGATCGAGAAGCTCGAAGTGGCGGTTAAAAAACTCGATGAGTTTATGCAATCCCAAGGTTTAGCCTATGCCCCCGAAGAAGTACCGAATCTCAAGGGCGATGCGGCGCGGGGTCAGTTTGTCAATCTCTTTAAGGAGGTGCAACGTCTCAAGACGCAACTCGACCAATACACTGACCTGACGACAGAAAATACCACCGCGATCGCGCAAGTGATTCCCCAAGAGCAGTTACAAGCTTTTCGGGGTGTATATCTTGAGACTGCCCAACGGCTCAAGGTGCAGCAGGGCAAGAGCAACACCAGTCCAGAAGTGGAACAACTAGATTTTGAATTTGTGTTGTTTGCTTCGGCGGTGATTGATTATGACTACATCATGGGATTGATTGCTAATTTTAAGCAGGACGCACCGAGTAAGGAGAAGATGACCCGTGAGCAGTTGATTGGCTTGATCAAGTCCGATGCTAAGCTTTTGGACGATCACGAGAATATGATTGCTTACATTGATACACTGCCAGCAGGGAAAGGCTTAGACGAAAGGGCGATCCGTCAGGGGTATGAACGCTTCAAAGCTGAGAAAAATGCGCGTGAGTTGGCGGCGATCGCTAATAAACATGGGCTAGAAGCTGCGGCGCTACAAACTTTTGTGGATGGTATTTTGCGGCGGATGATTTTTGATGGTGAGCAACTCGGTGATTTGTTGGCTCCTTTAGAGTTGGGTTGGAAGGCTCGCACCAAGAAGGAGTTGGCTTTGATGGAGGATTTAATTCCGTTGTTGCACAGGTTGGCACAGGGTCGAGAAATTACGGGGTTGAAGGCTTATGAGTAGTAAAGAGACCACCCCGTCCCTTCAGGACACCCCTCCAAGGGAGGGGAATTTGACCACCCCTGCCCCTCCAGAGGAGGGGGGGGAATTTGACCACCCCTGCCCCTCCAGAGGAGGGGGGGGGAATTTGACCACCCCTGCCCCTCCAGAGGAGGGGAATGAATGCACTCTTAATTCCCCTCCTCTGGAGGGGGGGCAGGCGAAGCCTGACGGGGTGGTAAAACTTACAAACGAAGCCAATTAATTTTGCTATGCGCGACACCAAAAACTATATGTCTCTCCCCTATAACCCAGCCCTAAAAGAACGGGCGCGGGAGTTGCGGCGTGCTGGAAATTTGGCTGAGGTTTTGCTATGGAATCAACTCAAAAGAAAGCAGTTTTTGGGGCTAGATTTCGATCGCCAGAAAATCATCGGTAACTATATTGTTGATTTTTATTGTGCGGAAAAGTCCGTGGTGATTGAGGTAGATGGTAGTAGTCATGATGATAAGGTTGAATATGATGCAATTCGGGATGCTTTTTTGATGGGGTTGGATTTGACGGTGATTCATTTGCGCGATCTCGATGTGAAAAATAATATGGCGGGTGTGATGGATTTTTTGCGTGGTCATGCAGTGTGGGAGAAGACCACCCCGTCCCTGCGGGACACCCCTCCAGAGGAGGGGAATTTTGGACTGTCTAATTCCCCTCCTCTGGAGGGGGCAGGGGGTGGTTCTAAATGCGAGTCACAGCCTGACGGGGTAATGTATAGAGGTGAGCTATGAGTGAAATTGAGCTAGAAAAAAGCTATTCATCTCTTGTTGATGCGATCGCTTCAACCGTTGCAGAGGGAAGAAATTTTCTATGCAGGCAACTCTATTTGCGAGTCCCAATTTTCCAGACACTGTCTGGAAAATTGAGTTGGAGCTACTATTGCGAAATCCTGAAGGCGTATAAAGATCAAATTCTGATGGAGTACGCCACTCAAAATATCTCTAATCAGTTATTTGTGAGTCGTTATCAACTTTATTTGCCTGACCGAAAACAGCTAGAGCAGGAATTGCAAAAACTACTAGAAAGTAGAGAATCACAGGATGGGGGTGGGCTATGAGTGTGCCTAAGTTGCGTTTTCCTGAGTTTAGAGATGCGGGAGATTGGGAAATCAAACAATTCTCAAAATATATTGTGTTGTATAGAGGCAGTTCTCCACGTCCAATTCAAAGTTACTTATCAAGTGATAGCAGTGGGGTAAATTGGATAAAGATTGGTGATACAAAATCTGCTAAGAATTTTGTCATAAGTCAAGTTGAAGAAAAAATAACACCTGAAGGGGCAAAGAAATCAAGAAAGGTAAACGTAGGTGAATTGATATTAGCCAACTCAATGAGTTATGGAAAAACATATCAGGTTGCAATTGACGGATATATCTATGATGGATGGTTTGTTCTACGTGATTATGAGAAATACTTCGACAAACAATTTTTACTTCAATTGCTCAATTCTGAGTATATGCAAAGCCAATATGAGAGGTTTTCAGCAGGGGGAATTGTTCAAAACATTAGCAGCGATATTGTCTATAAGACAGTATTGCCACACACATTACTGAAGGAACAAAAAAAAATCGCCGATTGCCTTACTTCCATTGACGATCGCATTACCACAGAAGCCCAAAAACTCGACACCCTCAAAGCCCACAAAAAAGGGCTAATGCAGCAGCTTTTCCCCGCAGAAGGCGAAACCCTACCAAAATTACGCTTCCCTGAGTTTCAGGATTTGGGAGAGTGGGAGAATAAGCCACTTGGTAGCAAAACTATAAAAGTCGGTAGCGGTATTACACCTAATGGCGGAGAAAAAAATTATAAAAGCCAAGGTCGCCCATTTATTCGCAGCCAAAACATAGGATGGGGATGCTTGTTATTAGATGATGTTGTCTGTATTGATGACGCTATACATTCAACCTTTCCAGCAACAGAAATTAATGAGGGAGATGTATTTCTAAATATTACTGGTGCATCAATTGGACGGAGCGCAGTAGCGGATTATCAAGTTCAAGGCGGCAATGTAAACCAGCACGTTTGTATTATTCGCACACAACAATCTGAATTAAATCCATACTACTTAAATCAATATTTGTTATCCCAATATGGTCAAAATCAAATTGATAGTTTTCAAGCAGGTGGTAATAGACAAGGACTTAACTTTGCTCAGATTCGATCATTTTCTCTGCCTTTACCCTTGATAGAAGAACAACAAAAAATTGCTGATTGCCTATCTTCTATTGATGAAGCGATCGCCGCACAAAGTCAGGTGATCGACCTGCTGAAGTTGCATAAAAAAGGACTAATGCAGCAGCTATTCCCATCCGTTGAGGAGGTAAGAAGATGAGCAACTTGACCGCATTTCACGCAGACATTAAAAGCATCCTCGAACAGGCACGGAGCAAAGCGCGATCATCGGTGAATGGTGTTGACGATTCTCTACACACTGTGTAGAAATTTGAAAGCGAGAAAGACATTTGCTTGAGAGGTGAGAGGATGAAATAGCTATGATTATTCTTATCTCTTGCATAATCAAAGGATCTAAATCAATGGATAAACAACTGCAAATTCTGCAACAAAAACTAGAAGCAGCCGCCCAAAGAACAGACGAACAGGGAATTGAGTTTTGGTTTGCCCGCGATCTACAAGCCCATTTAGGCTATGCCCGATGGGAAAATTTCCAGACCGCAATCCAACGTGCTTCAGAATCCTGTGAAGCTACGGGGTACAAGGTGTCTGATCATTTTCGTGGTGTCACGAAGATGATCGAGGTGGGTAAAGGTGGTATGCGCGAAATTGATGACTTCATACTCACCCGCTATGCCTGCTACCTAATTGCACAGAACGGCGATCCGCGTAAACCAGAAATTGCCTTTGCTCAAAGCTACTTTGCCGTGCAAACCCGCAAACAAGAGTTAATTGAAGACCATATGCGTTTGCAAGCCCGACTAGAGGCTCGCGATCGATTAAGAGAATCAGAAAAAGCCCTGTCCCAAAATATCTTTGAGCGTGGCGTAGATGATGCTGGCTTTGGTCGGATTCGATCAAAAGGCGATCAAGCACTATTTGGCGGTTACACTACCCAAGACATGAAAGATCGCTACGGCATTGTTAAGAACCGTCCATTAGCCGACTTTTTGCCCACATTGACGATCGCTGCCAAAAATCTTGCCACTGAAATGACAAATCATAATGTGGAGCAGACTAACTTGCAGGGTGAACGCGACATTACCCAAGAGCATATGCAAAATAACGCCAGTGTGAGGGATATGCTAGGACAGCGCGGTATTCAACCAGAAAATTTGCCTCCCGAAGAAGACTTGAAAAAACTAGAACAGCGAGTAAAGTCCGCAGAAAAAAAACTAGCAAAGGATACTAAACTTTTGCCTCCGAATGATAACAACACCTAATGACAAAAGTGTTTCATCAACCAAATAAGCGCTCTATCAATCATGACTGAACAAAATCAAAAACAACTAGGCACAACCCTCTGGGCGATCGCCGATCAACTACGCGGCGCGATGGATGCCGACGACTTCCGCGACTATATGCTGGTATTCATATTCCTGCGCTACCTATCCGACAACTACGAAACCGCCGCCCAAAAAGAACTAGGGTCAGACTATCCAATAAAGACCACCCCTGCCCCTCCAGAGGAGGGGAATAAGCAGAAAAATTCCCCTCCTCTGGAGGGGTGGCAGGCAAAGCCTGACGGGGTGGTCTCTACGCCGCTTCAAGTTTGGTATGACCAAAATCCAGACGACATTGCCGAATTTGAAAAACAGATGCGCCGCAAAGTGCATTATGTAATCCAACCGCAACACCTCTGGGGAAGCATTGCGGAAATGGCACGCACCCAGAATGATGAACTACTGAGAACCCTTAACGATGGCTTCAAATACATCGAAAATGAATCCTTTGAAAGCACCTTTCAAGGACTATTCTCAGAAATTAACCTCGACTCAGAAAAACTCGGCAAAAAGTACAGCGATCGCAATGCCAAACTCTGTACCATCATCAAAGCGATCGCCGAAGGACTAGAAAAATTTTCCACCGACAGCGACACCCTCGGCGATGCCTATGAATACCTGATCGGACAATTTGCATCAGGCTCAGGCAAAAAAGCAGGCGAATTTTATACACCTCAACAAATTTCTAGCATCTTGTCAGCGATCGTCACCCTCGACAGCCAAGACCCCACCACAGGCAAAAAGAAACATCTCGACAGCATACTTGACTTTGCCTGTGGCTCTGGCTCACTACTGCTCAACGTGCGCCATCAGATTGGACTCCAAGGCATCAGCAAAATCTACGGGCAAGAAAAAAACATCACCACTTACAACCTAGCGCGGATGAATATGCTGCTGCATGGAGTCAAAGATTCCGAATTCGAGATTTTCCACGGCGATACCCTGCCCAACGATTGGGAAATGCTAAAAGAAGCCAACCCCGCTAAAAAGCCATCCTTTGATGCCGTAGTCGCCAACCCACCCTTTAGCTACCGATGGGAACCCACCGAAGCATTGGGTGGTGATGTGCGCTTCAAAAATTACGGACTAGCCCCAAAATCCGCCGCCGACTTCGCCTTTTTACTGCATGGATTCCATTACCTCAAACCAGAAGGCACAATGGCGATCGTGCTACCCCACGGAGTACTATTTCGAGGCGGTGCAGAAGAAAAGATTCGCACCAAACTGCTCAAAGACGGCAACATCGACACCGTAATCGGCTTACCCGCAAACCTGTTCTATTCCACAGGCATCCCAGTCTGCATTTTGGTACTAAAAAAATGCAAAAAGTCTGATGATGTGCTGTTCATAAACGCTACCGAACACTTCGAGAAAGGCAAGCGCCAAAATCGCCTACTACCAGAGCATATCGACAAGATTATCGATACCTACCAATTCCGCCGATCGGAGGAGCGTTATTCTCGGATTGTAGACATGGAAGAGATTGAAACTAATTGCTACAACCTAAATATTTCTCGCTATATCAGCACCGCCATAACCGAAGAAGAAGTCGATCTATCAGCAGTGAATTCCTCTCTAGTGGAAGTGAAGCAGAAAATTGATGAAGCAACCAAAAAGCATAACGAGTTTCTCAAGGTGCTTGGCTTACCACCTTTGCCATGACACATTTATCGAGAGTATAGGTGAAGCTGCCTAAATAGCTCCCAGTAAGACCATTGCACACAAAAAATGTCATAATCTGTGTATCAAGACCGAAAAAGTTTGCTCTAGTCATGACAATTCACGGCATATAGTGGTATATCTCAACTATGGCAAATTGGTCAGCAATTGGTCATCAAAGAGATGATCAAAATAGTGGCTCCAAAGGTAATGGGTTTAACAGCATGAAACCGTTAAAACTTAGCAGCAGATTTTCGGGGGCAGTTGCCACCAATTTTGTCGCTAGTAGTATTTTTCTAACTTGCCTTGCCTTAACTAACAGCCTCAGTAATCCAGCGATCGCGCAGTCTGTAGGATCTCTAACCTGTCAACAACTAACTAATCGTCGTTACGTCGTCATACTGGATCGTCCAGCCAATCAATTACCCCAGTTACCAGAATTTCTCGCGATTGCCGCAGTACCCTGTGGTTACCTCAATGCTTCAATGACTTTTTTTGGTGGGTTTGATAATGCCCAGTCCTCCTCATTTCGAGCAAATCAATTACGAGCATTAGGGCTAGAAGCCGTTGTACATTCCTTCTCAGCTAAAGTAAATGATATTCCTGCTAATTTACAAGCTGCCGTAGTTTTAGTGGAACTCAACCAAGAACCAAATATGGCAATTCAACAGGTACAGAGTCTATCTGGAAAGAGTGCAGTTTTAGCAACATTTAACAATCGTTCGGTACTTTTAGTTGCCCCACTATCAAGTCAACAGAGTGCTAGTGCGATCGCGACAAAGCTTCGAGGGCAAGGGCTAGCAGCTCAAGTAATTGGGGCATCTTTGATTGCTTCTCCAGCAACAAGCTCTACAAGTTCTGTCCCCACAAATTCAGTCCCAATTTCCAATCCAACTTCAAAACCTACTTCTACTGCTAAGGTTTATCGTGTGCTAGTTCCCAATGTAAGCGCTAACACCGTCAAACAGATACGTGAACTTGCACCCGATGCTTTTGTGACTATTTTTAAAGGGAAATCCTATATTCAAGTGCGGACTTATACGAACCGCAGTAATGCCCACCGTGAGCGCGATCGCTTAAATGCCCGATTTGCTGGCACAATTTTGATTCAAGATTAAAGCTCAAGATTAAATCTATGGCATCTGGTTCTAAATCTTTAATTAATGCTGATTTACCAGCTTACACAGTACGTGTAAGCGATCGCGCCAAATCTGTTCGCCTTTCTCTTTCTGTAGAAGCTGGTTTAGAAGTCGTTATTCCTGTTGATTACGATCGCCAGAAAGTTCCTGAGCTTGTCCAAACAAAGCGCGATTGGATTATTCGTAATCAGCTTAAACTCGAACAGCGCGAGGCTTTTTTTCAATCACAGGCTCCCCATGAGTTACCTGACAGTATCAATCTGCGATCGCTAGGTGAAGAATGGCAGATTGAGTATCGTGAGACTCCTACTAAATCAAGAGCGATCGCGATCCAAGAAAAGAAGTCTGAGCTAAAGCTAGTTGTAAATGGCAATATAGCTGATGTCGAAGCTTGCAAGTTTTTCCTGAAGCAATGGCTGATACAAAAGGCTGAGAAACATTTGTTTAGTTGGTTACGCAAAGTCAGCGTCCGCGCTAAGTTGCCCTATCGCACTACAGCAGTAAGAAGTCAAAAGACTTTATGGGGTAGCTGTTCTGGCAACCGCAATATCAGCCTCAACTACAAGTTACTATTCCTCGAAACCAATGTAGTTGAATATGTATTGATCCATGAGCTTTGCCACACAGTTCATATGAATCATTCAGATAAATTCTGGAAATTAGTCAGTAAGTTTGAACCAAATTACAAAATATTAGATAAATCTCTTAACCACGCATGGCAAATTATCCCAGCATGGCTTGACTTTTGAGCGATGTTGGAGGGCTATGCGTCTCAACATCAATCAAATCTCTTCAAAATATTTTTTAAGATTGCTGAATTTTTAAGCCTCATCCTTTGGAGAGATTTTCTATCAATTTCCTATTACAGCGCTTTGAACTCAATACCAAACCAAGAAAAGTTTTGAAAGTGTTGCTTTGCAACACTTTCAAAACTTTTCTTGTAGATCGTTTGATCGGTAATTGCTGTAACTAGTTTGCGATGAAAATAGCTGCTAGAAAGTGTCGCACCAATGGCAAATAGAGGATTTAACAGATCCTTAAAATTTTTCTTTAGGCGAGGTTGATGTGAGCTAACTCACAATATATGAGTGAATCGGGTCTATAGGTAGCTCTAAGTTAAGCTCTATACTGTCATATTGAAATTTACAAGTGTGAGGTATGCATTTATGACTGAAACAAAACCAAATTTACTACCAGTTATTGGTGGCGCGGCTGTAGTAGTTGCTGGGGGCATAGGCGCTTATTTCTTTCTCAATAAGCCAGCTATTCCTCCTATAGGTAGTAGCACTGCGGGAACATTGGCGGTCGTGCCTAAACAGTCATTGGTAGCAGTTTCTATATCAACCGACAGTGCTGCTCTCTCCAAAATTGAACAGTTCTTGTCTCCTGAAACTAAAAAGCTTTACGACACAGCGATCGCTGATGCCAAGAAAGGGCTTGCTTCAAGTGACTTTGACTACGAAAAAGATGTAAAGCCTTGGATCGGCGAAAGTGTAACTATCGCTATTTTGCCTTCTGGAAAAACTGCTAGCTTATTACCTAGCAAATCACAATCAGCCATTCAAAATCGCTATGTCCCAATGAGCGACACAGGCTCGATTCAGTTTGTTCAGGACAAAGACGCTCCTAAAGTCAAGGCAGAACCAAATGGACTGATCGTAATTGAGGTCAAAGACAAGGCTGGTGCTGAGAAGTTTTTGACTGACAAGGTGAAGACCAAAGCAGGCGGCAAAGAAACTAAATCTGATTACAAAGGCGTACAAATTACACAATATGGGGAAGGTGCTAAGGCTGGCAAAACTGCCATGGTTGGCGACTTCCTAATCCTTAGTCCTCGTGAAGAGGACGTTAAAATGGCGATCGACACCTTTAAGGGTGAGGCTTCGTTAGCAAGTGCCGCAAGTGTCAACGATCTGAAGATCCAAAATCCTGTTGTCCAATTTTATATCCCTAACTTTGGTGGATCGATTGCTGAGCTTGCCGCATTAAATCCTGAAGCAGAGACAATTCCCCCAGAGACTTTGGCTCAGTTGAAACAGATTAAATCTGTCAATATGGGTTTTGGCATCGATGATGCAGGCATTCGCTTTAAAGCAACTGGTAAGTTTGATCCTGCTGCCATTGCTGTTCTCAAGAACTCACCAAATAAGGTTATTAGTCAAATTCCTGCCCAAGCATTTATGTTAACTACTGGGTTTAACATTAAGAATTCATGGGAGCAATTTGTCAAGTCAGCCGATAATACCCCTGAAGTCAAGAAGGGTATCGACGAAGTTAGAGCGCAACTGAAGTCTTCTCCCTTGGCGATCGATCTTGATAAAGATATCTTTGGCTGGATGGACGGCGAATTTGCTTTCACGGCTGTATCTGGAAAGCCAGAAGGAATTTTGGCTCAATCCCAAGGGCTTGCACCTCTATTAATGCTACAAACCACAAACCGTGCTGCTGCTGAATCCTTGTTTAAGAAACTGGATGATTTTGCATCCAAGAATGGTGCAACGGTAGCCAAAAAAGATGTCGGTGGAGTATCAGTTACAGAATGGTCGGCGGCTGGAGCTGGCGCGATCATTTCTCACGGATGGAGCCAACAAGACACAATCTTCATTACTGCATCTCCTATCGTGTCTCTCTTCGTTCCGAAGCCTGCAACTGCGATCGACGCTGATGCTACCTTTAAGTCTGTAGTTAGCACTCTACCTACTAGCAATGTTGGGTACTTCTACATTGATGCCGATCGCGCTTGGAGTATTTTCCAAACCTTCATCCCCCCTGCCGAGAAAGCAAAAACTCCTCCTGAGGCAAAAGCTTTGATTGAATCTATCCGTGGCTTAGCTGGAACTGCGGTTTATCCTAATCCAGACACTGCTGAAGTCGAAGTAATCTTGGCTCTAAAAAAAGGCGGCAAGTAAAGAAAGCGCGATCGCGCTTTCTTCATAATAAAAAACGTAGTGGCAATTCATGAATTGCCACTACGTTTTTTTGACGCACTCAAATGAAAACTGCATATAGTACGTCCAACCATATTGTAATGGCGCACATAAAGGAACAGAATTTACACCTCTTGCCTTTGAAGTGACCGAAACTAAGAAAGTTGCACTTTGTCTATGCAAACATACAGGCAATGCGCCATTCTGTGATGGAGCGCATACAAAACTTTAATTCATAATTTGCAGTGCCTTTGGCGCTGCAAATTATGAAAAACAACTACCAAAGATAAAAATTATGTTGACTATTCGTAAATCAGAAGAAAGAGGACATGCCAATCACGGTTGGCTCGATAGCTATCACACCTTCTCCTTCGCTAACTATTACGATCCGCAGCATATGGCTTTTCGCTCATTGCGGGTAATTAATCAAGATCAGATTGCTGGTGGCAAAGGATTTGGAACACATCCCCATCGCGATATGGAAATTATTACTTACATGCTTGATGGGGCTTTAGAGCATAAAGACAGCATGGGCAACGGCTCAGTCATTCATGTTGGCGATGTGCAAAGAATGAGTGCAGGCACTGGAATCACCCATAGTGAGTTTAATCCTTCGGCAACGGAATCAGCTCATTTATTACAAATATGGATTCTGCCAAATCAAGAAAACGTAAAGCCAAGTTATGAACAAATCTCTTTCGCACGGGAGGAAAAGCTTAACCAGTTAAGGCTGATTGCTTCACCCGATGGACGCGATCGCTCAGTCACTATTCATCAAGATGCCTATATTTATGCTTCTATTCTCGAAGATAGCGCTGAGGTAACACATACAATAAGTCAAAATCGCTATGCATGGATACAGGTCGCCAGAGGCTCTGTGTTAGTAGGCGATCGCTTGCTAAATGCTGGCGATGCTATTTCTAGCGATCAGATTGGTGATTTGAAATTGACTGGTAAAGCAAACGCTGAAATTTTAGTTTTTGATTTGGCTTAAATCAAATCCAAAAGACGAGCGGCGGCGCAAAGCGCCGCCGCTCGTCTTTTGGATTTGATTATTTGAAGGTGATGCGAAGCAACACTTTCAAACAGTTTATTCGTTCGGGTTGAAGAAGCGCATGGCACTGTATATTGGAAAATTGCCATGAAATCGCTACAATACTTGCAATGAATAATTCAGTTAGGACTTACGCAAAAGAACGAAATGTAGGGGCAATTCATGAATTGCCCCTATGATGAAAGATGAAAGACGAAATACGCATTTTAAGCCATTTTTGCGTAAGTCCTATCAGTATTCTCAATAATCAAATATCTTGAGACAATAAATACCTGTGGGCGCAACTAATCAGAAATTAGCAAAGAAACCTAAAATTGTACTGACGGGTGGCGGCACGGCTGGTCATGTAAGCCCAAATCTTGCTTTAACTTCGAGTCTTGAAGCAGATGGCTGGGAAGTTGTATATATTGGCTCTAACCATGGGCTTGAGAAACAGCTAGTTGCTGAAGCTGGTATTCCCTATCATGGTATTTCGTCTGGGAAACTAAGACGTTATTTTTCTTGGCAGAACTTCATTGATCCTTTTAAAGTAATTAAAGGCATATTTGATGCTTATTTTGCGATCGCCAAAATCAAGCCCAAAGTTGTATTTTCAAAGGGTGGCTTTGTCACCGTTCCTGTTATATTTGCTAGCTGGCTACAGCGGATTCCTGTAATTATCCACGAGTCAGACTTTTCCTCAGGTTTAGCTAACCGCCTATCAATTCCCTTTGCCACCAAAGTCTGTGTCACATTTCCTGAGACTGTTAAACATCTGGCGAAATACGCTGTAAAGATAAAACACACTGGTTTACCAATTCGCTCAGAAATCCTCCAAGGGAATGTAGAGAAGGGAAGAGCATTCTGTGGATTTAATGCCGATTTGCCAGTTCTATTTGTAGTTGGCGGCAGTACAGGCTCTGCGAAAATCAATCAAGCAGTCCGTTCAGTTTTAGGTATTCTTACACAAAATTATCAAGTTGTTCATGCCTGTGGGAAAGGGAATCTAGATAGCAATCTCAAAGAACATCCACGCTATCAGCAATTTGAATATTTAGGAACAGAACTTGCGGATGTTTTAGCGATCGCTGATTTAGTTGTGTCGCGGTCAGGAGCAAATGCCGTATTTGAGTTTTTGACTTTACGAAAGCCAAATTTACTAATTCCTCTATCAAAATTATCCAGTCGCGGCGATCAGATCCTCAATGCGAAGTCTTTTCAAGCTCGTGGCTATAGTGCAGTTCTGTTTGAAGAAGATTTGACTAGTGAAAGCTTATTAGCGGCGATCTCTGAGCTTGATAGTCGGCGTGACGAGTATATCGAGAATATGAACAAGAGCGAAGATGCTAATGCGATCACGCAAATTGTTGGGTTGATTAAAAGTGTGGCGAAGCAACACTTTTAATCAACCCAATGGTGGTAGCGGCTCTCCTTTGAGGATGTCGATCACCGTAGTATGTCGCTTTAGATCGTTGTGGACTTGATCATAAATTTGGCGATCGCTACCCTTTAGACCAATCACACCATAAAGCCTTACATCGCCAACCCGACCTTTGAGTGCATGATCGCCAAAATCAACAACATCGATTTCATCCTTAACAATTTCGTAAAGTGAACCAGTAATGACAATATCTGTCTCAAGCTCCTTAGTCATCCCTTCGACACGACTTGCCACGTTCACCGTATCACCAATTACCGCATATTCGAGTCGGCGCGAAGAGCCAATGTTGCCAACAGTTACTTCTCCGTAATTAATGCCAATTCCATTTGAGAAAGGGATTTTGTTTTCAGCTTGCCAGACTTTACGCAGTTCCATTAAGGCTAATCGCATATTTAGAGCTGCGTTAATCGCATTCATCGCATCGGCTTTCTCACCCCGTGAGACAGGTGAGCCAAATTCCGCCATGATTGCATCACCAATAAATTTATCAATTGTGCCTTGATACTCCAAAATCGCATCCACCATACCGCCAAGATAAGTATTGAGCTGTTGGATTAGTAATTTTGCGGGAAGGCGACTAGAGAGGGTCGTAAAGCCACGAATATCTGAGAAGAGAACGGCTGCTTTGAGTGTATGACCTTCAAGTAAATCTCGAAAACCTTCTGGCTGATTGATAATTTCTTCGACAATTGGTGCAGCGACATAGCGCTCTAGAGTGCGTCGTAGCAATAGTTTATCAATTTGAGCCGCGATCGCCCCTGTAGTTAAAAGTGCTATTCCATTTAAGCTGATCGCGATTGCAGGAATTGCTACAGGCAAAATCGTACTAGTGTAAATAAAGCTGACATATCCAATCCCAAACCAAGCGATCGCAATGATAAAAGACGTTAATATCTGGGTAGTTGGTCGCTTGAATCGGCAGAGGATAACACCTGATATACCGACAAATAGCAACGTAAAGATACCTTGCTGCATTGGGTTAGCAAATAACCCAGCCATGCTTTTTCCTTGCATGAGCGTAGCGATCGCATTGGCATGAATTTCTACTCCTGCCATTCTCCCCATCGCTGAGTTTTGAATATCTTGTTTTGATGCAGCCGTTGCCCCAATTAGAACGATTTTATCTTTAAAAAATTTGCCGCCTTGAAGTTGTTCACTACTCCAATTGGATGGATCGATCACATAATAAAAGGGAATCTGTTGTCGAGCATTTGTCCATGTATCCGCACCACCAAAGAAATAAATTCCATCGCCCTTGGGTTTAGGATAACTAATCTTCGCTACATTTAGACTTGCGGCAGCGAAAGTTGGCACAATCGGTAACCCACTATCTGCTGGCGGCTGCACGCCCAAACGGTGAATATTATCAGTAACTTCAGGACGAAAATTAATTAGTCCTAGTGTATTTGGCTTTAATTGAAAAATCCCTTCAGGTGAGGCAAGCTGCATAATATTCGCTTCACCAATTTGCGTAAATTCATAACTAGCTGCAAATACTGTTCTCTCGCCGTATTTCGCGATCGCGGATTGGAACTTACCATCATCAGCAGCCCCATGATCTCCAGGAGTCACAAATAAAATATCGAAGGAAACGACTTTAGCGCCAGCTTTAACCAGTTTTTCGAGAGCTTGGGCATAAACTACCCGTTTCCATGTAGTCGTGCGAAATGGTTCTAAAAATGGATGGGTTTTGGGATCATAAAATTCGCCTTGACGTAATGAGAGATCGTCGATCGCCAAAATCACAATATCTTTAGGTGGAGCAATCGGACCACGCCAGTTAAAAAATGCTGATTGGGTCTGTCGTTCGAGACTTTGGACTTCATTTAGCTCCAAGCCAGTCGCGATCGCACTCAAAGCTGCGATCGCGCCAATCAATGCATAGCCAATAAATTTGGGACTTGATAATGCTTTGAATTTCTTTTTAATATTGGCTTTCATTACATTTTTTCGATGTGCTCGATCAAAATTTTATACCAATTTTAAAAATCGCTAAAATATTTGCAGATCAGCGATCGCCTTTCAGCCAAAACGCTTGCGCTAAATTTCTTGTACAATTGAATGCGATCGCGATCGGCAAAGAAATATGAAACTTAAAAGAGTCTCTATCAAAGGTCTAAATAATAAAGTTGATTGTGATTTTGAATTTCACGACGATATAAATATTGTCACAGGCATAAATGGCTGTGGGAAAACAACTTTCTTAAAAATACTCTGGTATGCCATTTCAGGAAATATCGAGCGTCTTATATCTGAAATAAGCTTTGAATCATTTAACTTAGAAACAAGCTGTTTTAACCTATCTCTAAGCAGCAAAGATACTGTTTTTGAGTGGAAATATAATGGCAATGAGATTCAAAAAAATGGTCTTATTCATTTAGATTCATATAGTTCAGCACTAGAAATTGCACCATTGCAATCACTGATAATAGAAAGTAATACATCATCTCTTTTCTTCCCAACTTTTAGAAGGATTGAGGGAGGATATTTAATGGCAAATGTTCAAACTAGTGGGCGAATTGCAAAACCATTGCAATCTCTTAGTCCTCCTTTTAGAAGTGCATTTCCTTTAACAGTTAGCATATTACAGAGTGAAAGGAATAGTGATAAGGTAAGCATAAAAAGCGAATTTGACAAATTGTCCAAAAGTTTAAGTATTGCAGCACATAAATTTATATGTTCTATCTCAACTTACGATCTTGGTTTGTTACTAGTTTCACGTTATGCTCATGCATCCGAAAAAACTAATGAGGAGTTTCTTAGATTTAGTACTTTAATGAGTAATCAAATCGAAGGTATTAAGTCTGATATTCAAAGTGATCAGCAAGAAGCTCTGACTATTCTCACTAAACTTCAGCAAGCGAATAACGCTGTTAATAGTAAGCGTGATGAACTTCTTAAACCTTTTAAGATTCTATCTGAACTAGTGATCAAAGTTTTACGCTATAAAGGTATTAAGCTTGATGACTTTGTCATTGGAGAGTCAACCGATGCAATTGATTCCAGATTGTTGTCGGCTGGTGAACAACAAATGCTGAGCTTTCTTTGCTATAACGCATTTTATGAGAATTCAGTAATATTTATTGATGAGCCTGAATTAAGCTTACATGTGGATTGGCAGCGTAGATTATTTCCAAACTTGATGAAGCAACAGTCAAGCAACCAGTTTATTGTTGCTACACATTCTCCTTGCATTTATTCTAAGTATCCAGACAAAGAGATTATCCTTTCAGAGGAGAAAGGTGAATGAGCTATTCTGTAGAAGAAATAATCAGTGAATTATCTAAACCAACAGCACTTTTAAAAGTTTTAGTCGAAGGGAAAGATGATGCTTTAGTTTATAGATGTATAGAAGATAAGCTTAATGATCTAATTAGTATAGACAATAAAGCTGACGTTATTATATGTGGTGGAAGACTAGAACTTATTGAGGTTTTTGAAAGCAGAGAAAAATTCAAACATACCAAGGTTGTCTTTCTTGCAGATAAAGATATGTGGTTTTTTGTAGGCGTGCCAAAAGACTATGAAGACATAGTATTTACAGATGGTTATTCAATAGAAAATGACATTTATATTGAGTCGGTTTTCAACAGTCTATTGGATAGAGATGACATAAAACTTTTTGAAGGCTTAATCAAGGAGTTATCAATTTGGTTCGCATTTGAAGTTAATAGATATAAAGAAACTGGCGATTCCAAATGTGATGTTAGTGTAGATAGAGTTTGTCCAAATAATACTTTTTGCCCTAATTTCAAGAAAAGCATAAATTTTATCGATCCACCTCAACATCTTATAGATCTAATTTGTGCCGAATATACTAGAGCTTTGCGTGGGAAGAACTTATTTCAAGCTCTATCAAGGTTCCTAAATAAAGATAGATCTTCCTCATTTAGCTACGCCAATCTTCTAAAACTAGGAGCAAAACTTGAAAACCCAAAAATTGAGCAGCTTATTAACAAACTATCGAGTAAGTTTCAAGAATATGGGTGAGGTAAGCATTATGAACTAAGTAGATATAACTAATTGCAAAACAGCTAACTATAAAACTACAAACTTCCTAAAAACATTTACTAAATTTTTTCAACATGACCATTTTTGAAGTTTCCGTTCCTGCGACTACAGGCAACCTTGGCCCTGGATTTGATTGCCTTGGTGCTGCGCTATCACTTTATAACCGTTTTGAATTCTCCCTAGCCGATCGCCTCACAATCACCGCATCGGGCGAAGGCGCAGATAAAGTAGAACGAGACGAGACAAACCTTGTGTATCAGGGTATTGCTAAGTTTTATCAGCATATCGATCGCCCAATTCCTGAGATCGCATTTCATACCGATACAGCCATCCCACTGTCGCGAGGCTTGGGTAGTTCAGCAACTGCGATTGTCGGTGGCATTTTTGGCGCGAACCTGTTAGCAGGTTCACCACTTGATCGCATGGAGTTATTGGACTTAGCGATCGCCATGGAAGGACATCCTGACAACGTGGCTCCCGCGATGCTCGGCGGATGTCAACTGATGGCATCAAATCAAGCAGATGGCTGGGAATTTTGCGATCTACAATGGCATCAAGATATTGCGATCGCTGTCGCGATTCCTGATTTTGAGCTATCGACTGCCGAAGCACGCAAGGTTTTACCGAAACAATTTTCAATGCATGATGCAGTTTTCAACGCTTCTCACTTGGCATTGTTAACGCATGGAATTCAGACAGGGAGAGCTAGTTGGCTTAAGGCAGGACTTCAGGATCGCTTACATCAGCCCTATCGCCAAAGCTTGATTACAGGTATGGCGGATGTACAGACAGCAGCGATCACAGCAGGAGCCTATGGCATGGTAATCAGTGGCGCTGGCCCAACACTACTTTCTTTAGCCCCAATGGGTACAATAGAATCAGTCGCCCAAGCAATGCAACAAGCATGGCAAGCAATTGGTGTAACGGCTATTACTAAATGTCTAGCGATCGCTAAAGATGGTACAACGTTTAAAACTCGTTAGATTTTGTCTGCAACCCCTAACCAATAGATTTTTTACAAGTGTTGCGAAGCAACACTTGTAAAAAATCTATTGGTTCGCTTGATCAAAAATTGCTATATTTGACCGACACTGTAGGAAACATATGTCTAAATTTCAATTTTTACTAATCTCTGCACTGATTTCCTCAGTAGTTCTACTATTTGTGGGCAGTCGTGACGGAAATCCTTTTGATTCCGTATTTCCGATCGCAGTGGTCATTGGGCTAGCGGTCGTTACTCAGAAATATTTGTCAGAAAAAGTTTGGAGTCGCTTTGCGCGTTGGGTGAACGAGACAACAGGACGCAAATTTTTTTACGTGCGATCGCCTCGTCAAAAAGTTGCACCTGAACGCAAACTTTTGCCTCCTTCTAAGCTCAATCGCCTCAAATAAACCAAGAATTCAAGTTCTTGGCTAAAAACTCAAGTCTGCTGAAGCAGACTGAAGAATTATCTTAAATTAACCCGTTTCAACGGGTTTGAGCTTTTAGCCCGCACTTGAGTGCAGGGCTTCCATGTTTGCAATAATTACATAACTTCCAAATCATGACCAGTTACGGGACTCTTCATCAACCTTTACGAGTAGGCATAGTTGGTTCGGGCTTTGTTGCCAAGTTACGCACCGAAATCTTCAGTCAAGATCCGCGTCTTGTCGTGACCGCGATCGCAGGAAATCTCGAAAAAGCACAAGCGATCGCCCAAGAATTTGAGATCGTCAATGTTCATCAATATTGGTCAGAACTAGTCATGCGTCCTGATCTTGATTTAGTTGTGGTTTGTAATGTTAATCGAGATCACGCGGCAGTAGTTGGACAAGCTTTGCGATCGGGCAAGCATGTGATTGTAGAGTATCCCCTTTCATTTAGCCTTTCTGAAGCAGAGGAATTGGTAAAACTTGCCCAGCAACAGAACTTAATGCTGCATATCGAACATATTGAACTTTTGGGCGGTGTGCATCAATTGGTGATGGAATATTTAGCTAAAATTGGCACTCCCTTCTATGCAAGATATTCCACTAAAAGTCCGCAACGTCCTGTCCCTGATAAATGGACATACAAGCCAGACTTGTTTGGATTTCCCCTAACAGCAGCGGTCTCACGCCTCAATCGAATTATCGTGCTCTTCGGAAAAGTGAAGGCTGTCTCTTGTCAGTTGCGCTATAGTGGTGACAATTTACCGCGTCATTTTACTTCCTGTGTCTGCAATGCTCAACTTCAATTTGAGAATGGAGTTATTGCCGATGTCAGCTACAGTAAAGGCGAAAACTTTTGGCAGCCAGAGCGGATTATGGAGTTGCAGGGTAGTGACGGAGCGCTAATTTTTGCTGGGGATAAAGGGAAATTAATTACGGCGGATGGAACATTAGAGCTTGACGCAGGAACGACAAGAGGTTTGTTTAAGAAAGACACCGAAAACGTTCTTTTGCATCTGTTTTCAGGTACGCCGCTTTATACCAGCCATGAGAGTATCTTGCATTCCCTTGCAGTTGCCAATGCTGCGGAAAAGTCAGCGATCGCAAATCAAATCATTACCCTGTAAACAAGGGGCGCTAAGCGCCCCTTGTTTGGGGCTTAATTTTTAAGAATCTCAACGTTTTGCTGCGATCATCTTGTAATTAAGCTTTACTCAAGATGTAGCAAATTCATTAAATACCTAAAAATATGTTTCAACAAGTTTTATTAGCTGTTGATGGTTCTGGGCGATCGCGCGAAATGATGAATATGCTGCTAGCCCTGCCTAGTATGCAAACTTTACAAATTAACGTATTGCATGTAATCCCCAATTCAACTAACTCGGAAGCGGTTACGGAATATCGCATCGCAGGTGAAAAGATTGTCGAAAGAGAAGTAAAAAGTTTGCGCTTGACATCAGGTAATACCACTGTATCGATGCTCAAAGAAGGCGAACCCAAAGATGTTGTGTGCAAAGTAGCCGAAGATCTGAAACCCGACTTAATGATCATGGGATCTCGCGGTATGGGACGATTACAAGCAATTTTGGCAAACTCAGTCAGTCAATACGTTTTTCAATTGTCTGACGCACCAATGCTGCTAATCAAAGACGATGTATACATCAAAACCATCCGTAGCGTCATGGTTTCCGTCGATGGCTCTGCTTCATCCAACAACTGCCTTGATCTTGCGATCAAACTTGTAAGCGGTGCGAAGGATGTGGAAATCTTCTTAGCAAGGGTGGTTAAGCGCAAGGAAGATGCCAATGCCAATGCTGATTCTGTATTAACTGAAGCTAGCGCTAAACTTAAACGGATGAATATTCCATCACGTTCCTTTATTAGTTATGGTGACATAGGAAAAGAAGTCTGCAAACTGGCTGATGAGTCTAATACTAGTCTCTTGATGGTTGGTTCTCCCGATCGCCGTCCTTCGATCGCTCGCAGTTTACCCGATCTTGATCGTTTGTTGGGTTCTTCAGTATCTGACTATGTGCGAGTCAATGCGACAGTGCCAGTGTTGCTAACTCGTACAATAGAGTAACAAGGAAATCGA
Organism: Pseudanabaena sp. M085S1SP2A07QC; assembly: GCA_020404895.1. GTDB lineage: Bacteria > Cyanobacteriota > Cyanobacteriia > Pseudanabaenales > Pseudanabaenaceae > Pseudanabaena. Next base: position 93,686 of record JADBWK010000002.1, read on the forward strand.
CCGCTATGCGGTCGATTTCCTTGTTTGAGCAAGATATTCAGTAAAATGTCTGATGCTACAAATCGATGATTTGGGTTACGGTTGAGCAAGTTTTTCAGGCTCTGATTGATATATGTCATTGTTCTCATTACGATCGCAGATCAATTATTCGCCCTCAAAATTTAGTGATAAATAAAATTGATGAGCGCAACAAACAATGCCAATCAGTCACAAGTTAATCTTGCTGCCGTATTCCAATCGGCACAAGACATCGCACGAGAGTTAGACGTTGAAAAGCTATTTGAGCTGAGTCTCTCTGCATTATTAAGGCTGTCAAAAGCTCAGTTTGGCGTTGTCATTTTAGCAAACAGTCAAGAATGTACAATTGCAGCCCTAAGCACTGAGCGATCACCAGATTTAGAGACAGCCCAAGCTCAGTGCTTACCTCTAACATGTGCTGAGCCTTCTAGTTTGCCAATGTTGATGGTGCGCTATACCTTGGATAATTGCTTAGAGACAATCTGGAATCAAGATAATCCTGATCTACATTTTGCTGGTGATCCATATTGGTTGGCGCATTTTCCTCGAGCAGGCTTATGTCTACCTCTATGCGAGGCAGGAGAATTATTAGGAGCAATTTATTTAGAGGATGACGATAGCAACCTAATACTGCAAGCTGAGTACTTACTAGTTTTGCGATCGCTATGCCAACAGGTAGCAATTTCACTAGTGCGATCGCGTGAATTATCAAGCATTACCCAGCGCAAAGAATTTGAAGAAGCATTACAGCGTAGTAACTCACTTTTAAAAGCTCAGCGTGAAACTTCATTTGACGGAGTTTTGGCAGTAGACGAGCAAGGACGTATTGTTAGCTATAACAATCAATTTTGTGAATTATGGCAAATTCCTGACTCAGTTCTGCAATCGGTGGAATATGGAGGACTACTTAGCCTATTGCAACACCATCTTCAATTACCCGATGGCTTGGTTGAGGCTCTTGAAAATGCCTATGATTCTCCTGAAAAATACACTCAACGCGAGATTTATCTTGCCGATCGCCGCGTGATTGATTGCTATTCAGGACAGGTACATTCTCCTGAGGGCAAATTTTATGGAATGGTTTGGTATTTTCGTGATGTGACTGAGCGCATTTGCTTATTACAAGAACTCCGCTCCGAACAAGAGCGTTCGGAGCGTTTGCTGCTGAATATGCTACCCGAAAAGATTGCCAAAAAGCTTAAGCATAGTCGTGCTTACATGGCGGATGGCTTTGAGGAGGTATCAGTTTTGTTTGCAGATATTGTTGGCTTCACTGAAATTTGCAGTCACATGTCACCTGTACAACTGGTCGGTCTCCTCAATCGCATTTTTTCAATGTTTGATAATTTGTGTGATCAATACAAACTCGAAAAAATAAAAACTATTGGTGATGCCTATATGGTGGTGAGTGGATTGCCTGAACCTAGAGTCGATCATGCTGCTGCGATCGCTAGTATGGCTCTAGATATGCAAAAGGCTATCTCTCAAGTTAAATCGCGGGAAGGTATCCAAATTTCGATGCGAATTGGCATTAATTCTGGACCTGTAATTGCTGGAGTGATTGGAACGAAGAAATTTATTTACGATCTATGGGGCGATACTGTCAACGTCGCCAGTCGGATGGAATCATTAGGTGCAGCAAATGCTATTCAGGTCACTGAAGAGACATACTCCCGCTTACGTGAACAATTTAATTTTGAGAAACGTGGCTTGATTCCAGTTAAAGGAAAAGGCGAAATGACAACCTATTGGCTAGTTGGCAAGGTTGATAAAGTAGATATGCATCCATAATTACACCACCAAACCCTTAAGGTTGTGCTCCTAGGGTTTTGGGGGTGTAATTATGGATGCACTAGCCATGCTCTCTGAATTGGCTGGACGATCGCCTGTACTAGTGATGATAATCGCGCAATATCCTGCAAACCTTGCTCAGTCTGGACATTAATCCCTTGCTTATAAATGCTATAGCCTTTAGTCCGTGACACTCTTATGCCACAGTAGTATTTAGGTTCTAGTCCTTGAGCAATCAATTTCTCTCGCCAACTATCGAGACTCTCTTGTTGCTGAATGTCATCTAAGTGTGAAATATCCGTAGCACGCAACAAATCGCGGTCTAAAAAACGGCGGCACAAATCCGCAAGCGTGCGATCGCTACTATCCCGCCATCGATGGATGTGATAATTAAAAACTGTGTCATCGGAAGCAAAATATTCCTCACAAGTCAGAGATTGCGGCTCTTTTGTTAGCCAAGCCGTCATCGTAGAATCTCTAAATATTTGCTCTTGGTCACCCGTCCCAATTAAGACTTTGGCTCTGCGAAAAATCCTTTCTAATAAAAATCTTGCCGCCAAATTTTTGGGATGGTTATAGACCTGCAAATACATAAAGTAGCGCACCGTCAAATAATGCTCGATCGCGACAATTCCCTTACGACCAATTACTAAGTTTTGAGAAATAGGATCAAAACGCAAAGCCAGTAAAATCCGATCAAGATCCAAATGCCCATACTTAGCACCCGTGAAATAACTATCTCTTTCTAAATAATCAAGGCGATCACAATCAATTTGACTAGAGATTAGCTGATAGATAAATGGCACGGAATATTTTTTCGTAAATACTCTTTCTAAATCCGCAATTAACTCGGTTGAGAAGCTATTCAGAACCTCAGCAGTTTGGCGGAACTTTAGCAATCGCAAAGTCCATGTTTCATGATTACTCCCAAAAACTTCTTCCGATGCGTGGCTATAGGGTCCATGCCCAAGATCATGGAGTAAAGCCGCTACTAAGACCAATGTCCGATGGATTGCAAGGTAAGGATATTTAGTGGCGATCACATCAAAAGCACGACGAGTCAAAGCCATCACTCCCAAAGAATGCGTGAAACGAGAACCCTCAGCCCCATGAAAGGTAAAATAAGCAATATCTAACTGACGAATCCGTCTCAACCGCTGAAATTCAGGCGTGTCAATCAATTGAATCAATAAAGATTCAGTGTGATCGCTACTATCAAGAGTTATCGCACCATGAATTGGATCGTTATAAGTACGTGACTTGCCAAAGATCATAAAATTAAATGAGCTGTGATATAAATCACATTCAACCGATTACAAATATCATAAGTTAGTAAACAGAGATATGATTTTTGTCTCTACTTTTTTGATAATGTCTAAAGATATTCCAAAAAAGAGCTAAATATCTAAACAGATTACAAGTCTAATTATCTGCTCTATGGGCTGAGCAGTTGCTGATTTCTCAAATTACATCATTTTAAGAAATTGGTACGGAAATAAATAGTTGCTACTCAATGCTTATTTAGACGAGCTAGGTAGTATGAAAAACAAGATGAATTACGGTAGTTTCGTTTCAATTGTACAGTTAACAGATATTCATTTATTTGAAGATATCGAAATTTCTTTGGTTGGTATTCAGACAGAAGTTTCTTTCCAAGAAGTTTTAACGGATATAAAAAGAACTTTACCACAAACTGATTTATTGCTTTTGACGGGGGATTTAACTCAAGATGGAACGGCTGCATCCTATGATCGCTTGCGCCGATCGCTTGATAAGTTTGGTATTCATGCTTATTGTTTAGCAGGTAATCATGATGATTTGCCCTTAATGCAAAGTCACTTACCTAGTGAATACGTTCATCTAAGCAGATCTTTAGATGTCGGAAAATGGAGAATTTTGTTACTTAGCTCTGTCGTTGTTGGTGCAGTACATGGATACTTAGCAGACTCAGAATTAGCGTGGCTAGAAGATATGCTAAGAACCTATCCAGATCTGCCGACCTTAATTGCTTTTCATCATCCTGCTGTACCATTAGGTTCTCAATGGATCGATGGGATTTGTTTAGAAAATCAAGATCAATTTTGGGAAATCTGCGATCGCCATCCCCAAATAGAAGTTGTCTTAAATGGACATGCTCATCAAGACTTTGACCAAATTTATGAAACACCCCATAACTCGGTACGATGTCTGGTGACACCTTCGACCTGTATTCAATTTCAGCCTCAAAACCACAAGTTCCAAATCGATAGTCAGCCACCTGGATTTCGTCATCTAAGGCTTTATCCTAATGGAGTAATGGAAACAGAAGTACATCGACTCAAGGTTGGTAGCTTCCATCCCGATCTTGCTGCGGTTGGTTATTAAAACTCAATATTTTTGTCAAGAGTGTTGCAAGGTAATATTCTCGACAAAAATATTGAGTTTTATTTCAGCACAAAGCACTGTAGGATAAAAAACCTAGCGATTTTTATCCTACACTTTACAAATGCAACCGCAGATGCAACCGCAGATCATTGTTATTAAAATTGGCACATCTAGTCTTAGTCATCCCGAATCAGGTGATTTACAACTAGCGACAATCGCCAAATTAGTTGAAGCGATCGTACATTTGCGGCGGGAGGGGCATAGTGTTGTTTTAGTTTCTTCGGGAGCTGTGGGAATTGGCTGCGGAAGGCTCGGATTGAAACAACGTCCTCGCAAAATCTCTAAAAAGCAAGCAGTAGCTGCTGTGGGGCAAGGTCGCTTAATCAGGATTTACGATGACTTTTTTGGCTCTTTACAACAACCTGTTGCTCAAGTTTTATTAACCCGTGGCAATCTAATTCAGCGGCAGCATTATATGAATGTACATGCTACTTTCCATGAGTTGCTAGAGATGGGTGTAGTGCCAATCGTGAATGAGAATGATACGGTTGCAGTTGACGAATTGAAGTTTGGTGATAATGATACACTTTCAGCGCTGGTTGCTAGTTTGGTCGAAGCGGATTGGTTATTTCTATTAACCGATGTCGATCGCCTATATACTGATGACCCTCGTCAAAATCCTGAGGCTAAGCCAATTGAATTTGTGGAATATTCAGAACTACAAGAACTTAGGCAAGCGATCAGTGAGAAGCAGGCTCTAGGTGCGCAGGGTGGTGGAACTCAATGGGGAACTGGTGGCATGACCACAAAGCTTGATGCGGCTCGAATCGCCTCAGCGGCAGGAGTTCGTACCGTAATTACGCGAGGGGCTTTCCCCGATCGCCTGTCGGCAATTCTTCGTGGCGAGAACTTTGGCACACAATTTGCGGCTCAACCCAAAACGGTTAATGCGCGTAAACGTTGGATTGCTTATGGCATGGTTCCTTTGGGCAAGCTGTTTTTGGACGATGGAGCAGTGACTGCGGTTATTCGCAAAGGGCGATCGCTATTACCCGCGGGAATCACAAAAGTAGATGGCAAGTTTGAAGCAAATGAGTCTGTTAGTTTATGCAATCGTGATGGTAAAGAAATTGCCAGAGGCATCTCAAATTACAGTAGCAGTGACATTCTGCGCATTCTCGGTTCTCAGTCAGAAGATATTCCTAAATTACTAGGCTTTGATGGAGAAGAAACCGTAATTCATCGTGATAATTTAGTCAGTCTTTAAAAGCAAAAGAGATTGCCCCAAAGGGGCAATCTCTTTTGCTTTACTATTTTTTTAGTAAAACAATAATTTTCGGGAAATTGTGGCGATCACAATAGTGGCGCACACAACTAAAAACTGACCTGATAAAACTTGGATAGAATATTGCCAAAATGAAGCTTGAATCGCTGTAAAGTTTGGCATTTGAATTGCAATTAAATAAAATATGCCGATCAGGTGAATTGCTATTAATCCCCCAAAACAACTAATTGCCATCTGCGCTAAACTTGGTGGTCTCAAAAAAGCTAGAAATCCACAAAGCCATCCGCCAAAAACGAATCCTAGCAAATATCCAAAAGCGGGAGACTTAAGGTAGCTCAAGCCACCACCTTGATAAAATACGCCAAATCCGCTTAAGCCCAACGTAATATAAGTGATTTGCGACAAGAGCGCAGCGTAACGTCCACCGAGACAACCTGTGAGAAGAACAGCGCCAATTTGCATAGTTACGCTGATCGATTCGATCGCAACATTATTGCCCTGAACTGTGAGGGAGGGTAAGAGCATAGAGGGTTGAATGAACGTACTAGCAATTGTCAGCAACAGTCCAGACAATGCCCACATTAGCTGTAACGGTTTTGGCACAAGTGTCTCAGTCAGAAAAATAGATGCAATATAGAATCGTACATGAATTATGACTCAAAAAATGAGATGAGGCGCTTAGCACCGCATCTCAATCACATCTTAATCAGGGTTGCGCGGCGAAGCCGTGCAACCCTGATTAAGATGTGATTGGACAATTTCGAGCATATTGCCATCAGGATCGCTTAAAAACAAAATCTTTTGTCCCCAAGGCATCAAAGTTGGCGGTGAAATGATGTCTACTAAAATATTTGTCTGCCGATCGCATATTTGCTGATAAACCTGATCGAGATTATCAACGGTCATTGATAGCAAAAATGGATTGCCACTGATAATCTGCTTACCGCGATCGCCAAATAATTTTGGCAACCAACTGCGATCGTAAATCCCAATTTTTAGTTTGCCGCTATATCCTTCTGCGCCATCAGGTTTAGCAGGTTTTTCAAATATAAAGCCCAAAACATCACGATAAAAAATCAGCGATCGCGCTACATCTGAGACAAACAGAGCAATATAATCTATTTCCATAAATCTAAACGAATAAATGGCAGTGCAAAGCACCGCCATTTATTCGTTATTGCAAGAATTTTACCAATGCTTCTGCTTTTGTCCATGCTGCACCACTTTTCAGGATTTCTGAGGCTAGGTTCACACCTTCTGCCCAAGTACTCGCAGCACCGCCAATTCGTAATGCTAAGCCACTATTGAGGGCGACACAATCAGCTTGAGCTTGGCTACCTTTGCCTTGGAGAACTGCACGTAATATATCTGCATTTTCCTGAACATTGCCACCCTTTAGGCTCTCAAGCGGTGCAGAAGTTAATCCTAATTCTTGAGGTGCGATCGCTTCTTCAGTTACGATACCGTCACGCAAAAATGAAATGTCAGTAAGATCGCCTAAACCTGCTTCATCCATACCTTCTCGGCTATGTAAAACCACGGCTTGCTGGCGATCAAGCAACCGTAATGCTTCAGCGACAGTATGCGTTAAGGACTTGTTATAAACCCCTAAAACTTGAGCCGTAGGATGAAGTGGATTGACCAGAGGTCCTATCAAGTTAAACACGGTGCGCACACCTAAACTGCGACGGATTGCTCCAACTGCTTTCATTGCAGGATGCCAACTAGGTGCAAATAGAAAGGTAATTCCCACAGCAGGTAAAGCTTCGTAAATCTTTTCTGTGGATGTGCTAAGGTGAATGCCGATCGCTTCTAAAACATCAGCTGAGCCAGAGCGACTAGAAATCGCTCGATTACCATGTTTCGCCACAGGAATTCCTGCCGCCGCCACCACAAAAGCCACAGAAGTAGAAATATTAAAAGTCGAAGCACCATCGCCACCAGTGCCACAGGTGTCGATCAAAGGTTTGGAGCGATCGACAATATGACCAAATTGATCTTTAAGCTTTTGCCCTTCACTTTGAGATTGCAGTACATTTGCCATGGCAGCTAATTCAGAAGCTTCGATCCCTTTAAATTGCAGAGCGGTTAAGATAGCCCCCGACAACTCAGGTGCGATCACTCCTTCTAACCAACCCTGCATCAGCGCCGTAGCCTGTTCGCTCAATAAGGTCTGTCTATCCATAAGCTGCTTTAGCAGTTGAGACCAATTCTGTTCCATAATCTCTTGAATATGACGCTGTGTATTGCTTACAAGAATACAATGCTTTGCGTTCAAACCCGAATCAAAAAAATAAAAGTGTTGCTTTGCAACACTTTTAGCTGAGCAATATTTTCGTCGCAATGACTAATAATTAAATTAGCTCGATCAACAAAGCTTAAAAATTCATTCTCAGATAAATTCCGATAAGCTTTCGAGCCATCAGGTAAATGTGTTGAAAAACCGTATTGGACTAGTACATCTTCATTTACTTAGTTGGTACTTAATTAACAACTCTATCCAATGCATTAGAGCGTTAAATTGGTATTGTTCTGTCCCAACTGTGATTAAAAGCATGTCTCAAGCCTTATTACATCAAAACTAAACAATTTTTTGGATATTTAGTATTTTATGCCTAGAGAATTATAGTAACGCTAAAGTTGACTAGCTGAGTCTATCAGACATTACAATAACAAATAAAATAATTACAAAGTTCTAAAATTTATGACTAAAGCTATTTGGAATGGTGTTGTGCTTGCGGAAAGTGATCGCTGTGAAGTTGTGGATGGCAATCAGTACTTTCCTGCTGATGCACTGAATATGGAATACTTCAAGCCTAGCAATACCCATACAACTTATGGCTGGAAAGGAGTGGCGAGTTATTACAGTGTTGAGGTTAATGGCGAAACGAACAAGGATGCAGCTTGGTACTATCCTGAGCCAAAGGATGCGGCAAAACAGATCAAAGGTCATATTGCCTTTTGGCGTGGCGTAAAAGTTCAACCATAAATATTGGAAATCACGCAATGTAGGGGCAATTCATGAATTGCCCCTACATTGCGTGATTTTGTGTAAGTCCATAAATAAAAAGCCGCGCAAAGCACGGCTTTTTATTTATTAATTAACAGCCTTGATACGCGCTTAGCAAGAAATGGGGGAATTGACTCGGTAGATAGCACTACGGGGTAAGACGCGCAAAATTTCTTCAGTTGTAGTTATGCCAGCATTTAGTTTGTCGATCGCTGCTAGGCGAAATGAATTAAAGTCAATTTCATTAAGATAATGATTCACTTGGGTAATCGTGCCTTCATAAATCATTTGGCGAAAAGCATCATCAATATCGATCAATTCGACCACAGCTTCTCGCCCAATATAACCAGTGAAAAAGCATTTTTCACAACCTTTACCTTTGCGCCAACGACTAGAATCAATATCTTCGCGATCAAGCCTGAGAGATTGTAGCTCTGACAAAGATGGGTGATGGGTCGCTGAGCAATGAGGGCAGTTTTTACGAATTAGCCGCTGAGCGACCACACCCAATAAAGCATCACTAATCAATCCTGGATCTGGACCGAGATCTTTGAGGCGAGGGATAGCACTAGCCGCATCATTTGTATGCATTGTTGACAACACCAAATGCCCTGTTAGAGCCGCCCTGACAACGGTTTCAGCGGTTTCAGGATCTCGGACTTCGCCTACCATCACAATATCAGGATCTTGGCGTAAAATCGCTCGTAACCCTGCGGCAAAAGTCATGCCAGCAGGTTCGCAAACTTGGGTTTGGGTAATATTTGGCAAGATATATTCGACAGGATCTTCAACGGTGATCACGTTGACATGTTCTTGAGCGATCGCTTGCAGGCTTGTATAAAGGGTACTAGTTTTGCCCGAACCCGTTGGACCAGTCATGATGATAAGCCCTTGAGGTTGTCGTAACCAACTATCGTAAATTTTTAGGGTGCGATCGCTAAATCCTAAATTTTCTAGATGGTTTGAGAAAGGATTGTCGCGGGGCAAAAGCCTAATTACCGCTTTTTCACCACAGACACAGGGCAATGTACTCACCCGCATATCGAGATTGCGATGCAGACTCTCATCGCTGGTATATTCTTTGCCAATGCGTCCGTCTTGAGGACGGCGACTATCAGCGATGTCCATGTCGGACATCACTTTCAGCGCGACAATAATTTTGCGGCTAATTTCGAGGGGCAAGGTTTTGATATCGCGCAAAATGCCATCAATACGAAAGCGGACTCTTAAACCCGTGGGAGTTGGCTCCAGATGAATGTCACTAGCGCGATGTTGTAATGCGATCGACATTAAGGCATTAATCCGACGGGTTTGATCGACAGCTTGAGATAGATAAAGATCCGTAGCCTCCACAATATCAACTTGCTCAGTTTCCCCTGTAAGCGGATTGATCGCTTGTGCCGAATGAATCTCGTTAGGATTAGGAATATTTTGGCGACGAAACCATGCGCGATAACTCGTCGCTGTAATCTTGATCGTTTTGATCTCGGTCAAAGTGCGATCGCTGATCAACTTAATGTGTTCATCAGTTAAAGGCTTGGGACTGCCAATATAAAAACAGTTGCGCCAGAGTAGCAGAGGAATTACTGGCGGTAAGATGCTGCGGTCTTCAAATTCCCGAAAGAAACGGTGCGTGAGATCTTGGTCAAGCCAAGATAAATGCACATTGCCTTCAATATCTACTAAAAAATTCAATGCTTCTTCGCAGGTCGCGATGTTTCCATGTCGCAGCCTTTTCCAGACTGATTCCCCTTCTGAATGTCTAGATTCATTCATATTTTGTAAGCCCTAAGTCAGAACTTGCACATAATCTTTCGTTAAATGAAATGAGGTAATACATCTCTGTGAAATGCATTACCTCATTTCCCATTATGAAACTAATTTGCTAATGGCGGTAAAACCAAAAAGATTGTTTTTTTGAAAGCTTTCCTAATACATAGAGCTTCCAAAAAAAGTTTCTATAATAAGAATTGCTGGAGGTAGGTTCTTTCAATTCATTTGATCATATTTTTTATTGAACATTTTTTTTGCTTGGTCATAAACATCCACAGTGATTGGCGAGAAGCTATTATCTTGAGCATATTTCTCTATTTTTTTACGGGCAAAAGGACGAACAAAGAAAGGAATATCTTTAAGCTTAGCTTCGGCTTCAGTCGTCCATACAATCTTTTCACTCATTTCTTTTTAGATTTTATTTTTATTTCTTATTTTGCTTACTGCTTTACAAATTTTAGCCTAGCGATCGCCACTCGTACAGCTAAGTAACCATGACCCAAACCCTTAAGGTTTCGACCCTGCGGGTCGAAACCTTAAGGGTTTGAAATTTTTTATTGCCAAGTAGCTACAAGATTCAAGGCTTCATCACACCAATCGATCCAGCCTTGCTCAAAGCTGATCCCTCGGCGGAGTGTTAAATAGGCAAAACGAGACTCTTTGGGACAATCTTGAGGTGAACTAAAAAAGTTACGCTCGATCGCTTGATAATTTTCTAGTTGTTGCTGATGCAATTGACGATGATGTGTGATCTTTTGAGCCATTGCTTCTTCGGGAATGAGATAACCCGCATAGATTTTAAGTAAAAATTCATCTTTCACGGTTGCAACATCGCTAGATTGCAGCAGCCATGTTTTCAGATGCACTAGCCCCGTATCAGAAACTGAAAATATTTTTTTGTCTGGTCGTCCTTCTTGGGCGATCGCTTCAGCCACGATCAAACTTTGCTGCTCTAGCTTAGTTAACTCACGATAAATCTGTTGGTGTGTGGCTTGCCAGAAAAATCCCACCGTCCCGTCAAATTGTTTGGCGAGGTCATAACCGCTTTTCGGTTCGCTAATCAGAGAAACCAAGATGGCGTAAGCAAGAGACATAGGTTTGAAATTTATTTGAAATTTATTTGAACTAGGGTTGACATATGCACTTAGTTGAGTATACATTATTTGATGTATACTCAACTAATTCAATATTAACTTAGTTGAATACAAATACAAGCTTAAAATAGAGCTATGAATAAAAAAATCTTGATTGTGCAAGGGCATCCCAACCCAACTAGCTATTGTTCTGCCCTTGCAGAAGCCTATAAGAAAGCGGCGATCGCGTCTGGTGCAGAAGTGCATGAGATTGTGGTCAATGACTTAGAGTTTAATTTCAACCCACCCGAATATCAATCTAAGTTAATTCCTGAACTCGAAGAGGATGTGCTGAAGTCTCAAGATGAAATTCGTTGGGCGGAACATCTGGTTTTTGTTTATCCGAATTGGTGGGGAACAATGCCCACTTTACTGAAAGCCTTTATTGATCGCGTGTTCACATCAGGATTTGCTTTCAAGTATCAGAAAGATTCCGTTTGGTGGGATCAACTTCTCAAAGGAAAAAGTGCCAGACTAATCGTCACAATGGATACACCATCTTGGTATTACCGATTTGTCTATGGTCAACCAGGACATACGGCAATGAAAAAAAATATCCTTGAATTTTGCGGTATCAAACCAGTAAAAATTACTTCCATTGGTAGCGTTAAGACTTCCGATCTAGCCCAAAGACAGAAGTGGTTAAAACAAGTAGGAACTTTAGGTGAAAAATATTTATGACCATCATCGACCCCAATTAAGCAAGGGACATATTTTTGAAAATTAACTAGACTTGAGGTTGACGTAAGCACTAAATTGAATATATATTATCTCCTATATTCAATTTAGCGCATATTAATTTAGTTGAATATAGCTGCCAATTTGTTATTGATAGGAGACAAAATCATGAACACTTCTCAACAAGAGTTTCAAATTGTTTTTGGTACAGGTGCTTTAGGTAAGGCGATCGCACAGCAACTTATTGCAGATGACAAGCAAGTACGGATGGTAAGTCGCAGCAATCAGGAGAATTTGCCTCAAGGCGTGGAATTTGTGATCGGTGATGCTGCCGATCCACGATTCACGCAGAATGTTTGCCAAGGTGCAGAGGTGGTTTATCACTGTGCGGGACCAAAATACAATTTCAAAGCTTGGGTTAAAGAATTCCCTCCCTTACAGCAAGGTATTCTCGCTGGTGCGATCGCTAGTGGTGCAAAGCTGATTTACGGCGATAATCTCTATGGCTATGGCAAAGTCAAAGAACCGATGCGCGAAGATATGCCATATGCCGCAACTACAAATAAGGGTAAGATCCGCGCTCAACTTGCGGAAACCTTGATGAATGCTCATCGTGCAGGAAAAGCCCAAGTAGCGATCGCCCGATCCTCTGATTTTTATGGTGAAGGTGTTCTCAATTCAGTATTTGGCGATCGCGTGTTTATTCCTGCCCTACAAGGCAAGATCGCCGAAGCGATCGGCAACTTGGATCTACCTCATACCTATACCTACATTCAAGATTTTGCGAGAGCGATGATCATTTTGGGAGAGCGAGATGAAGCGATCGGGCAAGTCTGGCATGTTCCCAACGCGCCCACGATTTCCACAAGAGAAATGCTGAATATTCTTTTTGAAGAATTGGGACTACCATCAAAAATGAATGGCATGGGTAAATTGATGCTGCGAATTGGTGGAATCTTCATTCCTGAAGCGGCGGAAACAGTAGAGATGATGTATGAATTTGAGAATCCATTTGTTGTTGACAGTTCTAAGTTTGTCAATGCATTTGGCGATATTGCCACTCCTCATCGTGAAGCAATTCGCAATACAATTGCATGGTATCAGCAATATTTACAAACACAAGCTGAATATGAATCAGTAAAAAATGAAGTTCGTAAATCTATGGAGAAAGTTGCTGCAACCTAGAGAAAGTTCAATCCTACATCTATAGAATATCATCGATCCTAACCAAATACCTAGTCGCACAGGCAGTAACTATCCCGATCGCTTTAAACCCGTAGTCGCAGGACGTGAAAAGAAGCGTTTAGGTGACGCAGCAGGATTGAAAAACTTTGGTGTGAACTTGACAACACTTCCACCAAAATCGCGATCGGCGCTCCGTCATTGGTATACAAAACAGGACGAGTTCATCTATGTTCTTTTATGTTCTTTTAGGTGAATTAACTCTGATTACTGATGAAGGCGAAGCGATTTTGTCAGCAGGGCAAGCATCGGGATTCCCTGCGGGTGAGCCAAACGGGCATTGTCTTTATAATCACTCCGATCAAGTAGCTACTTATCTAGAAATCGGCGATCGCCTCAGCAGCGATCCAGTTTTGCTGCTCTAGTTTTGTTAATTCACGATAAATCTGTTGGTGCGTGGCTTGCAAAAAAAATCCCACTGTCCCATCAAATTGTTTGGCGAGGGCGTAACCGCTTTTTGGTTCGCAAACAAGGGAAACCAAGATGGCATGGGCTAGAGATATAGGTTTGAAATTTATTTGAAGAGGGGTTGACATATGCACTTAGTTTAGTATACATTATTTAGCATATTCAACTAAGTGTATGTTAAATTGATTGAATATAAATCAACAATAGCCCTTGCAGGGGATCGAAAAAGAACCGTCTTTAATTAATAAATTATGGTGAAATTATGGTTGCGATAACTGTTGATGATGTTAACAGCGTTGATATAAGAGCATTGATCGCTAAACAACGCGATTTCTTTGCTACGGGAAAAACTAAGGATTATAACTTTCGGGTTAGTCAGATGCAGAAACTTGCCAAAATAATCGCAAAGAATGAAAACCTGATCTTTGAGGCAATTCACCAAGATTTACGCAAACCTGCAACCGAGGCTTTCACTAGCGAGATTTTTTGTGTTCTTTCTGAAATTGAATATGTATTAAAACATCTCAAAACTTGGATGAAACCGCAAAAAGTCGGAACGCCATTAACCTTTTTCCCTAGTTCCAGTTTTATCTATCCCGAACCACTAGGCGTAGTTCTCATTATTGCTCCTTGGAATTATCCCTTTGCGCTGATGATTCAACCACTTATCGGCGCGATCGCGGCTGGGAACTGCGCCATTCTCAAGCCATCGGAGCAAACACCACATACATCGAAGGCGATTGCCCAAATCATTAACAATAATTTTGATGCCAGTTTTATCGCTGCAATCGAAGGTGGTATCGACATTAATCAAGCTCTACTTGCTGAAAAATTTGATCATATATTTTTTACAGGCGGAACTGCGATCGGTAAAATTGTGATGGAATCGGCGGCTAAACATCTCACGCCTGTAACATTAGAACTTGGTGGTAAAAGCCCCTGTATTGTTGATGACGATAGTAATTTGGAAATCACAGCAAAACGGATTATCTGGGGTAAATTCTTTAATGCTGGACAAACCTGTGTTGCACCTGATTATCTCTTAGTTCAGAAGAATATCAAGTCGGCGCTGATTGAGAAGTTATTAAAATCTGTCAAAACCTTTTACGGTGAAGATCCCCAACAAAGCCCAGACTTAGCAAGAATCGTTAACTATCGACAATTTGATCGCCTTGTTAGTCTCCTAGATGAAGGTAAAATCTTAGTTGGTGGACAAAACGATAGAAGTGATCGCTTTATCGCACCGACACTAATTGATGATGTGTCACCTAATTCCAAAATTATGTCCGAAGAAATCTTTGGACCAATTTTGCCAATTTTGGAATATGACCAACTCTCAGAGGCGATCGCCTTTGTTAAGACTCATCCTAAACCACTTGCGCTCTATTTTTTCTCTAATAACAAGCAAAATCAAGAACGCATTCTCCAAGAAATATCCTACGGTGGCGGTTGTTTCAACGACAGCATTGTCCATTATGTCAACCTAGAACTTCCCTTTGGTGGAGTCGGGGATAGTGGTATCGGCAGCTATCACGGTAAGTCTAGCTTTGATACATTTTCTCACCGCAAGAGTGTACTCAAAAATTCGTTCCGTTTCGACATTAAGCTTCGGTATCCGCCTTACACAATGGCGATCGCTACCTTAAAGAAATTCATCAAATAAAATCTTGTTGCCATTGCGACCGAACAAGGCTGGCAGTTTACCCATAAAGATGGAACCCCTTATTCTTCTTGAAATCCATTAGAATCCATTAACGAGAAAACTATGACTACAACTATTGACAAACAAGTACAGCAAACATCTTGGGCAAAGGCGATCGCTAAACCAGCTAGCGAATTTCCGCTCACTCAACTCTCCACAATCTCTGGTCAAATCCCCGAAAATCTCAAAGGTTCTCTCTATCGCAATGGACCCGCAAGATTAGAACGTGGTGAATTTCATGTGGGACATTGGTTTGATGGTGATGGCGCAATTCTGGCAGTACATTTTGCTGAAGGACAAGCGCGTGCAACCTATCGCTATGTCCAAACAGCAGGATATCTCGAAGAAAAAAATGCTGGTAAATTGATTTATGGCAACTATGGCATGACCGCCACAGGCAAATGGTGGCAACGTTTCGGCAAGACTTCTAAGAATGTGGCGAATACCTCTATTCTCGCTTTGCCTGACAAACTTCTCGCTTTATGGGAAGGTGGCTTACCGCATTCTCTAGACTTGGAAACTTTAGAAACCAATGGTATAGAGAATCTCGAAGGTTTGGAAAATCGACTTCCCTATTCGGCTCATCCTAAGCGTGATGCCAATACTGGTGAGATTTTTAACTTTGGGGTTTCCTATGGTAAGAATGCGATTTTGCATCTTTATCGCAGCGATCGCAATGGCAACCTGATCAAAAAGAATCAGGCAACTTTGTCAGGACTATCAATGATTCATGATTTTGTCCTCGCTGGGGATTATTTAATTTTCTGTGTACCACCTCTGCGGATGAATCCATTTCCTCTGCTCCTGAATTTAAAGAGTTATAGCGATTCATTAGCTTGGAAACCTGAAGAAGGAACAGAAATTTTAGTATTTGATCGCCACAATCTCGAATTAGTCAGTCGCAATATCGCTGAGCCTTGGTATCAATGGCATTTTGGTAATGGCTATAGCGATGGCGATGGCAATCTTGTCTTTGATTTAGTTCGCTATTCAGATTTTACTACCAATCAATATCTCAAAGAAATCGCCTCTGGCAAAACTAAAACCGAGGCAAAAGGCACTCTCTGGCAAATGCGCCTCAATCCAAACACAGGCAAATTTCTGGAATCTTCGCAATTATGCGATCGCGGTTCTGAATTTCCTATTGTCGCCCCTTCGCAAGTTGGACAAAACTCTCGCTATACCTATCTTTCCATTCATCGACCTGATGCCGTCATTAATCAAGAACTATTTGGAGTGATCGCTCGTTATGACAACCAAACTCATACTCTCACCGAAGCTAATCTCGGCACAAATCGCTATCCGATGGAGCCAATTTTTGCACCTGATCCATCCAATCCTGACAATGGCTATGTGATCACTGTTGTATTTGATGGCGATCGCGAATGTTCAGAAGTCTGGGTATTTGATAGCGATCGCCTTGAACAAGAACCAGTTTGTCGTCTAGCTCTGCCCAGTATTGTACCAATGGGTTTTCATGGTACTTGGCGATAAAATAATTAGGGACAATTCATGAATTGTCCCTGCGCCTAATAATTGGTATAAAATCATTTCTGTTAGATTAACTAGTTACTTGAAAATCTAACAAATTTTTTTTATATTAAGCGATGCCACCAAGGTTACAAGTCAAAACTGATGATTGCTCTCCCCTAGGGCTATATGTTCTTCAATATTTAGAAGAGCAAGACATTAGTATGAATCACCTTGCCGAATTAACAGGCGTACCACAACCAAGACTCAGAGGAGCTTGCTTTAAAGGAACTTGTCCAACTCCCGAGACTTTAAGGAAGTTGGCAAAAATAATGGGTAAGCATCATTTAGAGCTTTATACCTTGGCATATCAGGGCAGGATCGAGCAGGCTCCTGATGATGTAGATGACAACTTGCTAGATATTTTAATCAGGCAAATGTTAGAAACATCTCGCGAGTTTAATCTTTCTATGCCAAAAGTTCAACCTTCTAAAGCAAAGATTCGCAAAGCTTTAATCGAGTTAGGTTTTCGAGAAAAACGCGAAGAGATTAATTAAAAAGCAGAATTGACTCGAAGAGCCAATTCTGCTTTTTAATTATAGCCTTAGCCACTTTTATCAAGACAAATCAAAACCAAAATAGTGAGAAGCGCCGCCTCTCACTATTTTGATTTTATGTCCCAACAAGAATGGCAACAGCTATAATTACCTTCCCCTAGCTAATCGGAGGGAGAAGATTTCTAGTTTTCCCGCTTTGCAGGAATTAAAGGGGGGATTTAAACTTGTGAGTACACCTTAGCAGAACTCCCCTTTGCCCTTCCCTTCCACCAAAGCAAACTTACTCAAAAAGTTTACTCAAAAAGTATTTATACACCCGCCCCACAATATCCTGTTGCTTATCCTGAAGCGTATTAATGTTATTGATCGTATCCAACAAAGAAGCCAACTTACTAACATCCAGACTCAAACGCGAATAGTAATTGTCAAGCAAAGCACCCTTTTCACAGCAATTCTCATTATGAAAACTTGGTCTTGATCTGGCGGTAACTATTGAGAATATTCGTAATAGCAATCTTTGAAAAGCAGATTCCTTCGTTCAAAATTTGACTGCTTAGGCAAATCAAAAGTCATAATGAGAATTGCTGCCCTTTTCAGAAAGATCAACCCAAAAACAACGTGCTTATATTCCGAAGACTCCACCGAACCCCGCAACTTATTAGCCGAATCCCATAGAGTTTCTTCAATGCTTTTTTGTTTAGTTTGCTTTGCCATATCAGTTTTTAAGCGATCGCGTCCCCTAACGAATAATTAGGATCTCTATTAAACCTCATGTTTTGTTCATGGTCTAGACATAATAATATTCATATCAATAGATAGATCCTCAATAGCAAAGGCATAGAGTAAGGGCAATTCATGAATTGCCCTTACTCTATGCCTTTGCTGTATAATTACCTCGCGGCTTCTTAGATACTCAAACACACTCAAATCCATGACCCTTCGCATTTACAACACACTTACCAGACGCAAAGAAGACTTTATTCCCCTCGAAGCAGGGATTGTGAAAATGTATGTTTGTGGTGTAACTGTCTATAACTACTGCCACTTAGGTCATGCCAGAGCCTATGTGGTTTGGGACATGATTCGGCGCTATTTGGCGACAAAGTATCAAGTTAAATATGTTCAGAATATTACGGACATTGACGACAAAATCTTAAAAAAGGCACAGGAAAATAACACCACAATGCAGGCGATCGCAGAGCAGTATATCGCCGCATACGACGAAGATATAACAAGGCTGAATATTGCCAAAGCCGATGATTATCCCCGCGCTACAGAGACAATTCCCGAAATTATTGCTTTGATCCAGCAGTTAATTGATCGCGACTATGCCTATGTATCTGGTGGCGATGTCTATTATGCAGTGCAGAAGTTTCCTAGCTATGGCAAGTTGTCGGGACGCAAACTCGAAGATATGCAAGCAGGGGCAAGTGGTCGAGTAGATGAACAGGAACCCTATAAGCGTTATCCCTTTGACTTTGCATTATGGAAATCGGCTAAGCCCAATGAGCCTTTTTGGTCATCACCTTGGGGAAATGGAAGACCTGGTTGGCATATCGAATGCTCGGCAATGGTGCGATCGCGGTTAGGTGAAACCATTGATATTCATGCAGGTGGCACAGATTTACAGTTTCCCCACCATGAGAATGAAATCGCGCAGTCCGAAGCGGCTTATGCAAAGCCACTTGCCAAATATTGGATGCATAACGGATTTGTGAATATTGATGGCGAGAAGATGTCGAAATCGCTAAATAATTTCACAACTATTCGGGATCTGGTTTCTCATTTCGAGCCAATGGCAATCCGTCTATTCATTCTGCAAGCACAATATCGTCAACCGATTGACTTTACCGAAGAAGCAATTAATGCTGCCACGAAAGGCTGGGAAACAATTCGCGATGGAATGCTGTTTGCGGAGGATTTTGGAGCAAAGTTAGGTTGGGAAAATATAGAAATTCCTACTCGAAGAGATGTGGGTGAAGAGATCGCCTGTTTTGAAGAAGCGATGGATGATGATTTTAATACTTCTGTGGCGATGTCCCATGTGTTTGAACTAGCCAAGAAATTACGCTCTGAGCGCAACTCGCTATCTCATGCTGGCAAAACTGCTGCGAGTTCTGAAGCTTTATATCAAGATTGGCAAACACTGAGCTACATGGTCAGTGTTTTGGGCTTTGTTGCGGATATTCGCGATCGCAAAGTCAAGGAAGAGAGCATAAATGATACAGAAATAGAATTGCTAATTCAGCAAAGAATTGAGGCAAAGAAAGCGAAGAACTATCAAGAAGGCGATCGCATTCGGGATGAACTGAAGACTTTTGGGATTACCCTAGTCGATCAAAAAGATGGCACTAGTCGCTGGATCAGGGAGTAAATCCAAAAAGACAAATCGTCCGCATAGCGGACGATTTGTCTTTTTGGATTTAAAGTTTTAAATGAGAGCTTACTCCGTATCTATTAGCAGCTTTTACCATTTTCAGATATAACCCTCCATCTTCATTTAGTTGAATAACTTCCTCTGGCTTTGATACTTGCACTTCTAATATCTGCATTATTTTTAGAGCAACAGCTCGCGCTAACAAAGGCGGAACTGAGTTGCCAATTTGTCTAAATCCATGCCACTTAGTACTGTGAAATCGAAACCAATCGGGATAGGAATGCAATCTAGCCGCTTCACGCACAGTGATACACCGTGGCATAAAGGGATGAATAGGGCGAGGAGCCGTAAATGCACCACGATTACTAGGAGTTCCTGCCCTCAAAGTATTACAAATTCCATCGGGATCGAGCTTCAGGAAATGGCTGATCTTCTCAAGCTCCCCATTCGCAGTTTTGCTAAACCTTTCCATGCAAGTTTGGCTATGTACAGTGCGGATGCTGGAGGTGAGCAAACTGCGATCGCAATCACGCGGATAGGATAAATCGGCAGAATCCGATCGCAAACCTCGTAAATATTCACTGTAATTGCTTTTGGGCTCTGGGAAATCCGCCACACACCAGTCACGCTTGATCAGCTCAGGATATTGGGAAACATCGGGTAAATCTGCGATCACATCACGCACAGTTGGACTATCAGGTAAATCAACAAGCTCCTTGGGAATGCGTTTAGCTTTGGCAGGTTTGGTAATGGGTGATGGGTAATGGGGAAGAGTTAAATCTTGTCGGCAACCGATCAGAAATAATCTTTCGCGATGCTGAGGTACGCCAAAATGAGAAGCATTGAGAACTTGATAGGGTTTGAGAATCTTGTAACCATTTTTCTCAAAATTCTCGATCACCTCATCCACAAAATGTCGATGCTCTCCCAAAGTCAAGCCTTTGACATTTTCCATAACAAAATATTTGGCGTTGAGTTCTGTGACTAAACGCATAAAGTGTGAAACCAACTGATTGCGCGGATCGTCAAAGGCGCGTTTGCCCATTAGCGAAAAACCTTGGCAAGGTGGTCCTCCAAATACTACATCAACTTCGCGGTCTCCTATTTTCGATCTTTTACGGATATCATTGCCCGATATATTAGTGACACTGGCACAAATCGCAGCCCACATCGGGAAATTATATTCATGGGTAGCACAATGGATTGGGTCAATTTCTACAGAAGCGAGTACATCAAATCCTGCTTGCTCAAAGCCCAAGGTCATTCCGCCCACACCTGCAAATAAATCTACCGCGATCGGTCGTTGATTTCCCATAACCTACAAAGCATCTATACATCACCAAAGATACCCTATCCTATAGTGCTTTGTATTAAAAAAAGCCTTGCTAAGCAAGGCTTTTTTTAATTGTTTTTATTCGTTAGTACCTAGCGCTCCTGGGGAGCCAGTTAATGTCCTTCGTGGCGAACAGGTTGCGATCGTGATGATTAAAGTCATAATGTAGGGCGTGGCATTGAACAAGTAATAGTAAGAATCAAATCCAACAGCTTGAAGAGCTGGCCCAATAGCTTGTGCTCCACCAAACAGCAAAGCAGCCCATAGACAATGAATTGGCTGCCATCTAGCAAAGATAACTAGGGCGACAGCCATTAAACCTTGACCACTAGAAATATTCTCAGCCCAAAGCCCAGGGAAATAAAGTGACAAACTTGCTCCGCCGATACCAGCAAGAAAACTACCTACAACGATCGCGCAGGTACGCACACCAACAACGGAAATTCCCATTGCTCTAGCTGCGCTGGGGCTATCACCTACAGCACGTACATATAAGCCCCAACGGGTCGAACTAAAAAACCATTGCATTAACGGCGCGATCGCAATACCAATTAATAACAATGGACTAACTTTCAGAGCCGCCTGAACTTGCGGTAAACTGCTCCAATTGCCCCACTCAAATAAAGGCAAAGGAATTGCTTTGGGTTGAATGAAGGCTTTACCAAAGAAGAAAGCAATCCCACTACCAAAAATAATCATCGCAATCCCTACAGCCACATCACTCACTTTAGGGCGTTGTGATAACCATGCATGAATTAACCCCAGCCCAGCACCAGCTAAACCAGCAGCTAAGACACCCAACCAAGGTGATTTAGTCAAGAAAGAAACCGCATAGGCTGTCATTGCCCCAGTGAGCAAAGTTCCTTCTAGCCCAAGATTAATCTTGCCAGCTTTTTCGGTAAGACATTCACCTAAGCTGACAAATAGAAATGGAGCGCTCCCTCGGAGTGTACCTGCGATGATCGCTAGGGGAACACTCATCCAACCTAATGCTGTAGATGTATCTGCCATGGTAATTGGTAATTCTTAGAAAAATTTATGATTAAGAGAACCAATATTTTGTTAAAAGTGCTGCATTGCAGCACTTTTAACAAAATATTGGTTCTCTATAATTAACTAAACTGCAGTCGCAGATGCGTCAATCTTAACTTCGGGCTCTCTATCTTTAAAGAAGTCCAAGCGACCATAAAGAGATTCACTAAAGAGAATTGCTAAGAATACTATGCCTTGAAATAGCAACACAGTAGCATCTGGCAGTCCAAACGACCTCTGAAGAGCGCTACCACTTGCCAGAATACCGCCCATCAATACAGCAACAAGCACCGCTACTAAGGGATTTTGTCTGGCGATAAATGCAACTAAAATACCGCTATAGCCATAGCCAGAAATTAATGAGGCATTCGCGCTTCCATGAATAGCAGCTACTTCCACCATCCCTGCTAGCCCAGCACAGGAACCACCCAAGAAGGTCACAATTAATGTGAGTTTCCCAACTGGTAAGCCTGCGATTTTAGCAGCACGAATATTGCCTCCGACAGTGCGAACTGCAAATCCAAAAGTGGTGCGATGAATCAAAAAATAAGCGATCGCACAGGCAACTAGTCCATAAATTAGACCGTAATGCACTCTTGTATTGGGAATACTTTGCAGCATATTAATCGGTGAAAGCGGAAAACTAGAAGGCTTATTTAACGTAGAAGGATCGCGCATTGGGCCTTCTACTAAGGTGTTAAGAACCGCGATCGCAATGTAATTCATTAACAAACTACTGATAGTTTCATTAACACCGCGATAGTACTTAATCGCGCCTACAAACATGATCCATAGACCACCTGCGATAAGACCGCCCATTGCCATCGCAATCTGTACAATCACAGAGGGCAAAGAAGCGAGCGATAGACCGACAACGATAGCGCCAAGTCCACCAACAATTAAAGCTCCTTCATTGCCAATAATCGTCAACCCCAGCATTGCAGGTAAAGCAGTACATAAACTGGTAAGCATTAATGGAGCGGATCGAATTAAGGTTCCTTGCCAAGAGAAGCTACTGCCGAACGCAGATGAATAAATCGTTCCATAAATTGCGATCGGATTCTTGCCTTGGACAGCACAAAAAATTCCAAAAACTACTAGTGAAGCAAGTAATGCCCCTATGGGAAGAAGAAAATTCTCAGAAGTTGAACGCCAGCGATCGCGTATATTCATATAGATAGTTAGTTCTCAAATGAATGAAATTACAAATAAAAAGATTTAAAACTTGCAAAGCAAGTTTTAAATCTTTTTATTTGATTAGCCTTTAACGCTTCCAATCACGCCTTCAACAAACCAATCCATCTTTTCTAGATCAGGTTCTGTCTGTTTGAATTCCTTGCCCTTAGCAATCACAACCTTACCAGTGTTATCTTTCATTTCACCAGCATAAATGATCATGCTGCCATCTTTGAACTTAGCCATCACAGTTTCGGCTTCCTTCTTAGTCGCAGCGCTAACTGCACTTCCAAATGGCGAGACTTTACAGAATCCTTCCTTAAGACCACCACGCAAAACATGAGGAATACCTCCATCCATAAGCGTCTTACCTGCTTTGAGGAGTTCAACATACTTGGTGTAGACATTAGTCCAATCCCATTCTGCCCCAGTTAGATATCCATTTGGAGCAAGAGATGCTTGATTAGTATGATAGCCCGTGCAGAATATTTTCCGTTTCTCAGCGGTTTCCATCACAACTTTTGGACTGTCCACATGGCAAGTTAGAACATCTACACCTTGATCAATCATGCTGTTAGCCGCTTCGGCTTCTTTGACTGGAACTGACCAATCGCCTGTAAAGATGACTTGAACCGTAGCTTTAGGATTAACGCTACGAGCACCAAGGGTATAGCTGTTGATGTTGCGAACTACCTGCGGAATTGGCTTGGCAGCTACAAACCCTAACTTGCCAGACTTGGTTGTTAGTCCTGCAACGACCCCTGCCACATATTGTGCTTCATCGATGTAACCATAGTAACTCCCAACATTCTTCGGTGTTTTGCCTTCCGTATACAAACCACCGCAATGGAAGAACTGCACCTTGGGATTAGCTGGCGCTAATTTGAGAATGTGCGGATCGAAGTAGCCAAACGATGTCGGGAAAAGAGCTGTGACAGCATTTTGGTTGATCATGGCAAGCATGGTTTCTTGGACTACAGCAGTTTCCGCAACACTTGCTTCACTGAATAGTTTAACATCGGGTAGTTTTGAGATCGCTGTTTCACCCTCAAAATGAGCTTGACTATAACCAAAATCATCTTTTGGCCCAACATAGATAAACCCAATATTCAGCATGGTAGCAGCAGGCGATCCTGGCGCACTTGGAGCACCAGTGGTTGCTGTACTAGTTGGTTTCTGTTCTGTACAACCGACCCAGAGTTGAGATGTTGCGCCAAATGCGGCTGTTGCGATCGCGCCTCGGATAAACTTGCGACGTGGAATATAAATTGGACTCATGCCTTCACACCTTGAAAAGATTGAATGTACTGCGAGTAAAAAACTAATACAAGAAATCTACACTGTATTAGAAGCTATCAAATATTATCTTCATCAAATGTATTACTAACTACTTGTGTCATTTAGATATCTCTTCCAAATACAAAAGGGTGTGCTTTGCACACCCTTTTGTATTTGGAAGCTTACACTTTAATTAGAAGCTAAACACTGCCTGCAAGTTACCAATAAACACGGTTGGATTAGTGGAGAAGTTGTTAGGATTGAAAATGAAGTAAGCAGAGGGAACCAAAGTAATATTCTTGGTTAGAGGATAGATATAAGAGAATTCAAGATCGTACTGTGTACCATCATCGCCTCTACCAGAAACGAGTACGTTGCTGCTATCTCCAAACTTGTATGGTACAGCAAAGGAAATCATCGCTTGAGCACCTTCTTTGAACAAGTCAGGGAACGCAGCTCCAATTTGGAAAGTATACTGATTGACACTTACTGAGCCTCCAGTAGCTCTGTTCAGGTTAGTAGTTCCATAGCCATAACGACCAAACAGACCAAATCCTTTAGTTACCAACCAATCAAAGTTAGCTGCGAAAATATCAGACTGTCCGTTGTTGAAGCCTGTAGTTGTAGTAGCTTGGAGCGATGGAGAACCACCAATAGTACCATTAGGCAATCCAGTAAGATCTCTATTTTGAGTAATATTGCCATGACTGTAGATCAGTCGAAGTTTGAAAGCATCGCTTGGTTTGAACCCAAGTTCGGCAGTTATATTGTTGGTTCCACCAGTTAGCCCTTGGGTTGGAGATGGTGCTGAGGAATTGGTGAAAAATTCGTTGCTTTCTGCCAAGTAGCCAACTTTGAAATCAAACATGCTTCCTAAAGGAGTCATGAATACTGCGCCAGCTCCACGCTTAGCATCGCTCAACAATGAGTTATTGATAGAAGCGAAAGTGGTGTTCCAAGGATAGATGAATCTGTTTCCATCAAAGTATTTGTAGAAATTGATGCGGGGACCAACCACTAAACTAGCTTTTTCAAATACGGGGAATGTATAAGATAATTCACGTAAAACAAATACGTTCGCTGCTGCACCAGCGGTTTGATCTGTAAATGTGGTAGCTGTGGTGTTGAAGAAACCTTGTGAACCATAGGCATTAGAATAAGCTGAATTACCATTGCCAACAGCGAGTTGAGTTATTAAGCTATCCTTGCCAGTGAATGAGGTGTTTAGAGTCAACCATACCAAACCGCTCATGGTTACGTTTGGAGCATTTCCTGTTGTGGGAACGCTTCTACCAGGGGTAGGACTTGGGACTAGAGAGTCTCTAAGCACACTACTTCCTGAACCACCAGTGACGTTAAAGAACGCCAAGCCGCTTAATTTGGTGGTAGTAGAGAACTGTTGAGCCTCTAGCTTCTCAACCTTAGCGTCTAATGCATCAACACGACCACGTAGAGTGGCTAGCTCAGCCGCAAACTCTTCTTGAAGCTTTTGCAGAGTAGCAAGGTCTTGCTTGCTAACCTTATCAGCTAGTCCTGCGGAGATGATTTCGTTGATCTTGTCTAAACAAGCGTTCAAACCAGCAGCAAATTCATAGCGGCTAGTTGCTTGTTTCCCGCGAAAGGTACGGTCAGGGTAACCAGCAATACAGCCATAGCGCTCGACCAAAGACTGTAAAGCAGTGAAAGCCCAATCTGTAGGCTTAACATCGCTCAACTGAGATACAGAAGTGACGTTTTGAGCTAGTTCCTTGGGGCGATTTAACTCTGTGTTAATGGCACGAATCGTTTCTGATTCATTCATCTTAACTTCTGTTACAGGCAGTGATGACTGCAATACTGGAACAGAGGTAGATTGTGACTGAACTTGAACTTGATTTTGCGTCTCAGCATTTGCGCCTGTAGCCGTAGCTAGCAAGCTTAAGCCTAATAGAACTGAGAGATTACTGACTTTTTTCATTCCTTCACACCATAAAAAGAAAATATGTTCAACATCTATAACTAAATAATTTAGTTAAGTACTAACAGACTATGTTTAGCTACATTTGTTTAAGATGCATATATTGGAAGCTAACAAAATCAGTCAACCACAAATGTATTCGTAAATACAATCTATCCCCAGTCTTCATCCCAATCGTCATCAAAGTCATCTTTAACTTTCTTCGTTGTCCTAGATGTCCTAGAACTATCTTTTGTTGTGGTAGCAGTTTGAGCTACTGTTTGGCATTTGGAAGGATTGTTTTTATTAGGAAAAACAGAAAATTTCGGTACTGTTGGCAATTCAAAACCTATTGAAGCTTGCCAAATATTAATGCAGGTAGCTCCACAGCCAGCACAGAAAATTAAAACCAGTCCTAGCGGTAACTTAATTGACTCAAAGGTAAAAAAACGCAAATTAACTAGGAAAGTATTTTGGGTTGCAAAAACAGCGATCGCCATTGCTCCAATCCAAAGAAAAATATAAAGAGATAAGCGGATCATAAATGTCGCTCCTCTGCAATAGATGAATACTCAGTGAGATAATGCCCAAATTTTTCGACAAATTGATTCTCAATGATCGCCTGACGCATTTGCTGTGTAAAGCGGATCAATTCAGTAATATTGTGAATTGATAGTAATGTATAGCCCAAAATTTCTTGCGATCGCACTAGATGACTAATATAAGCTCGCGAGAAATTCTGACAAGCATAGCAATCACAATCGCTATCAATAGGCGTAAAATCGCGCTTAAATTTTTGGTTTTTGAGATTCCATCGTTCGCCTTTGACTAAAGCGACACTATGCCGAGCAAATCGGGTGGGAATGACACAATCAAATAGATCAATTCCAGCAGCAACTGCTTGAGCCATTTCTTTATATGTACCCACGCCCATAAGATATCGAGGTTTATCGGCTGGTAAAAGTGGAGTTGTAGCTTTGACAATTTTTTCAATTAATTCTGGTGGTTCACCAACGCTCACACCACCGATCGCATAACCTGGTAAATCAAACTCAATTAGTTCTCTTGCTGACTGTTGACGTAAATCTAAATAGACTCCGCCTTGAACGATTCCAAATAAAGCTTGATCATTGCTGCGATCGTGAGCCTTAATGCATCGCTCTAGCCATCGGGTGGTTCGCTGTCCTGCTAGCTTAATCGCCTCATAGGTGGAAGGGTAGGGGGCGCATTCATCAAAAGCCATGATCACATCCGCGCCTAGTTGATTCTGAATTTGAATCGATTTCTCTGGTGTGAGATTAATCATATTGCCATCACGGGGCGATCGGAACTGAACTCCATCTTCACTAATAGAACGAATCTCACTCAGACTAAACACCTGAAATCCACCTGAATCTGTCAGGATTGGACCATCCCAATTCATAAATTTATGTAAGCCGCCTGCTTCCGCAACAATATCTTCACCTGGTTGGAGATGGAGGTGATAGGTATTTGCTAAGACCATTTCGGCTTTGCAGTCTTTAAGTTGCGCAGGTGTAACCGTTTTTACATTCGCCAATGTGCCAACGGGCATAAAACGCGGTGTATGTACAACTCCATGAGGTGTATGGAACTGACCAACCCTAGCATCAGTTCTACCGCACTGACACTCTAATTTAAAAGTAAAGTTATTCAGAGCTTATGATCCTAATTCTAATATTTTATTTTTGTGTAAGTGTTTAAACAATTTCTAATTGTATCGCACTCATGTCAATGGCTAAACGAGTCTAGGGCTTACCCCGAAATTCATCTGGAGCGAAAAAGTGCGATTGCCCCAAACGCAGTTCTCTATTCCACGCGATAACCAAGATCAGACAATTGAAAACGAGACGAGCGCCATTTGGGTTGGACTTTTACAAACATTTCCAAATGCACTGAACCCATAATCATCTTCTGCATTTGTAGTCTTGCCTGTGTGCCAATCTCCTTCAGCATTTGCCCCTTCTTGCCAATCAAAATCCCCTTTTGTGAATCTCGTTCTACATGAATTGTTGCCATTACCCTTGTGATTTTCGGCTGTTCGTCTACCTGATCGATACTAATCGCAACAGAATGCGGAATTTCTTCGCGAGTAAGCAAAAGAATTTGTTCGCGAATTAGCTCGCCCATAATAAAGCGCTCAGGCTGATCGGTGACTAAGTCTGGTGGATAGTAATAGGGACCGAGAGGCAGGCGATCGCACATCATTGCTTGCAAAGCCTCTAATCCTTCACCCGTGATTGATGAAAATTTAGCCACTTGCCAACCATGCTCTGAGGCAAAACTCTCATAACCACTAAAAGTATCACCCGAATCATCGCCAAGAATATCAATTTTATTGATCCCTAAAATCGTAGGAGCTTTGCTCTGTAAGATAGTCTCAGCAACAAAGCGATCTCCAGTTCCCATGCGATCGCTACCATCAACCAGCAAAACAGTCATATCAACGGAAGAGATTGCCCCGATCGCATTTTTGACAATCGTTTGTCCGAGCAAATGGTGTGGTTTGTGAATCCCAGGGGTATCCACAAGGACGATTTGCGCTTCAGGTAATGTCAAGATTCCCCGTAATCGATTGCGCGTAGTTTGAGCAACGGGCGAAGTTATCGCAATCTTTTGACCAATGAGGGCATTGAGCAAAGTGGACTTACCAACATTTGGTCGTCCAACTAATGCTACAAAACCTGATTTAAAACCTTCGCCCGACTCTGGAATCATGATTATTTGCGATCGTTGTGTTAAAACATTTTAAGTGATGATGGCAGCTATAGTGTTTTGCTATTGTAACTGTTGAGCCATTTCTAAGGCAATCAGACCGTTGTATAGCAATCCGAAATGAGTTATAACTAAGATAGAAGGTAAAGGAGGAGTCGAAAATGCTAAATCTAGAAGAGTTTATCCAACAAGCGCTAGATCCCAGAGAACTAAAACGAGGGATTGCAGTAAAACTCCATTTACAAGGAAGTACCTACAAAGAGAGTGCTGATGTCGTACAAATGACAGATAGTTTTGTGAAGAAATGGTGCATTGCCTACCATAAGAAAGGCTCAGAAGCTCTAAGATTAGGTTACAAA
>JADBWK010000020.1 GCA_020404895.1 Pseudanabaena sp. M085S1SP2A07QC
GGCACTGGTCAGTTAATGAGGGATGGGTGCTGAAATGTACATTTCATGCCAACAAAAAAGACGCAAATACGTCGATCACGTTTTAGCTGACCAGTGCCATTAAAATAGGATAAAAAACATGGAAAAAGTCATTAATAAAATCTCACTCAAACAGCAAACCAGCGACTTCCAATACTGGCAACAACAAACACCCCAAAAACGCCTAGAAGCACTCGAACAAATCCGCCAAGAATATCACCAATATAAATACAATGCTCAACCAAGATTTCAAAGAGTTTATACAATTATTAAACGACAACCAAGTTAAATATCTTGTCATTGGTGGTTACGCCGTTGCAGTTCATGGACATCCACGCTACACCAAAGACATCGACATTTGGATCGAAATCAGCGAAGAAAATGCTCAAAAATTAGTAACCGCATTAACTCAATTTGGGTTTGAAAGTTTAGGATTAACATCCGAAGACTTTCAAACTCCTAACCAAATTATTCAGCTTGGCTATCCCCCTAACCACATTGATTTAATCACAAACCCTGATGGCATTGATTTTCAAACCTGCTATGATTCCAAAATTGAAGTAACCCTTAATGATGTACCAGTTAAATTTATCAATCTTGACAACCTCAAAAAAAATAAATTAGCCTCTGGGCGACTTCAAGACCTAGCCGATTTAGAAAAGCTGCAAGACGAGTAAAGCGATCGCCATACTGATACAAGCGAACTAGAAAAGGCGATCGGCATTTTAGTGTATCAACTTTATGAGTTGACAGAAGAAGAGATTAAAATAGTAGAAGGAGAGAGGTGACAAGGAAAAAGATAAGGTGTTGATTTTCGTAAAAATGTTCAGCTTATATAAGGAAATAGATTATGAAAAAAAGTATTCTAAATGATGTAATTACCATCGACAACGAAATCCAACATGGTAAACCCGTACTAAAAGGAACTCGTCTTCCAATCGCCGTGATTATTGGCTCCCTCGCAGGTGGCATGACCTATGACGAAGTAATCCAAGAATACGCAGTTACCCGCGAACAGATTCTTGACTCCCTTGCTTACTTCTCCGAGCTTCTAAACTATGAAACAGTTTATGCAATGGAGAAAGTAAGTTGAAATTACGCTTTCTAGTTGACGAAGACTGCCCACTAAGTTTAGAAACTTTACTCAAAGACAAAGGGCATGATGCCATTCATGTCAAAACATCTGGACTTAGCGGCACAAAAGATCCTGAGATATTTATATTTGCTCAAAAAGAACACAGAATAATCGTCAGCCGTGATCTAGGATGGTCAAACATCAAAAACTATCCACCAAATACGCATTGCGGCTTAATTATTTTAAGATTTCCCTTTGAAGCGATCGCTATAGAAATTCGACAAGCATTAGAACAATTTATCGATCAAGTTAACTTACCCGAAATAATTGGCGCAACCGTAATTGTCGATCAAAATAAATTCAGAATCAGAAAAAGGTAAACAGCGATCGCCATACTGATACAAGCGAATTAGAAAAGGCGATCGATCGCTTGGTTTACAAACTCTATCAACTCACCTATGAAGAAGTAAAAATTAGCGACCCAGAATTTGAACTAACAGAAACAGAATACATAGCAATTAAAATAGAATAAGAGGCAAAAACAATGAAAGCAATAGCAGGACTAGATCGCATTACCTTTGACCCCAAAATTATGGCAGGTCAAGCTTGCATTCGTGGAATGCGGATACCCGTATCAGTAGTCATCAACCTCATCGCCAACGGCTTATCAACAGCCGAAATAATTGAAGACTATCCCTATCTCGAACTAGAAGACATCCAGCAAGCGCTGAGATATGCCGCTTGGCTCACCCAAGAGCGAGTCATCTTTTGGCAAATCCCCCAAGCAGTATGAAATTCTTAGGTGATATGGGCATCTCTCCCCGCACAATTGCACTTTTGAGAAAACAAGGTTATGACGCAATCCACCTGATTGAAGAGAATCTAGAAAAGATGACAGACCCCAATATTTCAGAAAAAGCTCGCCAAGAAGAACGAATATTACTCACCGTAGATTTAGACTTTGCCCAACTATTAGCAAATAGCGGCGAAAGCTTACCGAGTGTTATTTTATTTCGTTTAGGAAATGTAAGCCGAGAAGTAGTTAACCGTAATTTGTTAGCAATCATTAATGACTATGCTACAGAACTTACAAATGGTGTAATCATCTCTGTTAGGGATGTTTCAATTCGATTGAGATACTTACCTATTTAATTATGAACGTCAAAAAAGCGATCGCCATGCTGATACAAAATACTCTACACTCTCTAGTTTTAGCTTATGTATTAGCACCCCATCAAGAGCAAGCCTTAGTTAAATTGGTTAATCTCCTTAAACCATTTGGCATCAAGCGATTTTTTACGGATGCTTGGGGAGCATATGAGAGAATTCTTGACCCTGACACTCATCTTATAGGCAAGAAAAATATTCAAAGAATTGAACGTAAGCATTTAACTTTGCGAACGCGGATTAAGCGTTTAGCCAGAAAGACTATTTGCTTTTCTAAATCTATTTTGATGCACGATATTGTCATTGGGCTATTTATCAATAGATACGAATTTTCTATCCAATCCCATCATGCTTTCCAACAAACCTGAAGCACTACCAAAGATGGCTGTAATCAAGTATGAGACAACCCTTTTTGGGTATGGAGCTGTTGATTGTACGGGAAACCCTACCAGATTAGGTAGAGTCCCCCTGATGTGCTAATCGGGAAAAGTGGTTAATCTTGTATGAGATTAAAGATTAATAAAAACTCAGGAGTTAGAAGCCTTATGGCTAAAGTAGTTGGAATCGACTTAGGTACGACAAACTCAGTCGTCGCCGTCATGGAAGGGGGCAAGCCAACGGTGATTGCAAACGCCGAAGGCTTCCGTACAACACCCTCAGTTGTTGCTTATGCCAAAAATGGCGATCGCTTAGTTGGACAAATTGCTAAGCGTCAAGCCGTAATGAACACCGACAACACCTTTTATTCAGTAAAGCGCTTTATCGGCAGACGTTATGACGAAGTTAGTGGGGAATCCAAGCAAGTCGCCTACAAAGTTTTGAAAGTAGGTGAAAACGTCAAGATTGACGCACCCTCAGTTAGTAAACAGTTTGCACCTGAAGAAATTTCTGCTCAAGTATTGCGTAAGTTAGTTGATGACGCTAGCAAATATTTAGGCGAAACCGTCACACAAGCGGTTATCACCGTTCCTGCATATTTCAATGACTCGCAACGTCAAGCCACCAAAGATGCTGGCAAAATCGCAGGCGTAGAAGTTCTCCGTATCATCAATGAGCCAACCGCGGCAGCATTGGCTTATGGGCTCGACAGCAAGACCAATGAAACCATCCTCGTATTTGACCTTGGCGGTGGTACATTTGACGTATCGATCCTTGAAGTTGGCGATGGTGTGTTTGAAGTAATGTCCACCAGTGGCGACACTCATCTCGGTGGTGACGACTTCGATAAGAAGATTGTAGACTTTCTTGCCAATCAGTTCCAATCCGCAGAAGGCATTGATCTTCGCAAAGATAAGCAAGCACTGCAACGTTTGACTGAAGCTGCTGAAAAAGCGAAGATTGAACTTTCGAGTGTTACTCAAACTGAAATCAATCTACCCTTCATCACCGCCACTCAAGATGGTCCTAAACACTTAGATACCACCCTGACCCGCGCTAAGTTTGAAGAACTCTGCTCCGATCTAATCGATCGCTGCCGTATTCCTGTCGAACAAGCAGTCCGTGATGCCAAAATCGACAAATCGAAAATCGATGAAGTCGTTCTTGTGGGTGGTTCGACCCGTATTCCTGCGGTACAAGAAGTTGTTAAGAAGATTCTTGGCAAAGATCCTAACCAAAGTGTTAACCCCGATGAAGTCGTTGCGATCGGCGCAGCAGTTCAAGCTGGTGTATTAGCTGGTGAAGTCAAAGATATCCTCTTGCTCGACGTAACACCTTTATCGCTCGGCGTTGAAACCTTGGGTGGCGTAATGACCAAAATCATTCCACGTAACACCACTGTTCCTACTAAAAAGTCCGAAGTCTTCTCGACTGCGGTTGATGGACAGAGCAACGTTGAGATTCATGTTCTTCAGGGCGAACGTGAAATGTCTAACGACAACAAGAGTTTAGGAACCTTCCGCCTAGACGGAATTCCTCCTGCTCCTCGTGGCGTACCTCAAATCGAAGTTGTTTTTGATATTGACGCTAACGGTCTATTATCGGTAACTGCCAAGGACAAGGGAACTGGTAAGATTCAAACTCTATCAATCTCTGGTGCTTCCACCTTGCCTAAGGATGAAGTGGAACGCATGGTTAATGAAGCTGAGCGTAACGCATCTACTGACAAAGAAAAGCGCGATCGCATTGAAGCGAAGAATCAAGCTGACTCTCTTGCCTATCAAGCTGAGAAGCAAATCAAGGATCTTGGTGATAAGGTCCCTGAGGCAGACAAGACGAAGATCGAAGGTCTAGTCAAGAGCTTGCGTGAAGTAATCGCCAAAGATGATCACGAAGCGATCGCATCTCAAACTGAAGAGTTGAAGCAAGCTTTGTATGCTCTTAGCTCTTCTGTCTATCAGCAAGGTGGCGGTGAATCTGCTTCTGGTGCTGCTCCTGAAGAGGGAACTAAGGATGCCGCTAGTGGTGATGACGATGTCATCGATGCTGATTTCACAGAATCGAAATAGTTACAGCGATGCAAGCTTTGCTTAGGACATAAAACCCAAATAAATAAAGGCGGTGCTTCACACCGCCTTTATTTATTTGGGTTTAGAATTGCTATAACTTAAAAAAGAGGATGAGCGCATAGCGCCCACCCTCTTTTTTGTTTTTACCCCATACTGTATGCTGAGGAGTAGTTTTAGCAAAAAAAATTATGAGTATGTTTCTGCAAATCCTTGCCCAAGCCGACGCAATTTATGTCAAACAAAAATTTGAACTAGCAGAAATATTTGGCTTTGAAACTCGCAACCGTTATCAAATCCAAACCGATGATGGTCAACAATTTGGTTACTGTGCCGAGCCAAAATTAGGCTTCTTTGACGCGATCATGCGACAGTTTTTAGGACATTGGCGAGTTTTTAATATCGTAGGGACTGATATGGCTAATCAGCAGGTTTTTCGCGCTCATCATCCTTTTCGCTGGTTTTTTCAGCGTCTAGATATTTTTGGTGCTGGCGATCGCCCTGTGGGAAGCTTGCAACAGAGATTTGCATGGTTTAACAAAAAATTTGAATTTTTGGATACTAGGGGGCGAGTGGTCATGAGTATGACTTCGCCACTATGGAAAATTTGGACATTCCCCATCAAAAAAGCTGAAAGGGAAGTATCGGTAATTGAAAAGAAATGGACAGGGCTATCTAAAGAACTATTCACTGATGCTGATAATTTTAGAGTCCGCTTCACCGATGCGAAATTAACAGCAGATGAAAAGTTGCTGTTACTTGCTGGTGCAGTGTTTGTCGATCTTTTATACTTTGAGACTAAAGCTTCTTAATAGTCAGGAATTACCTTGAGTTTTCAGATTATTCGTTACGACGAAATTGATTCAACTAATAGTGAGGCTTGGCGACTAATTGATCGTCTCGAAGCCCAATCAAGCGCTGTGATCATTGCTAAGCGTCAAACTAAAGGTCGAGGTCAACGCGGTAACAGTTGGCAGTCCGAATTGGGCGGATTATTTATGTCAGTGATTTTGCAGCCAAATTTGACAGCAGCAAATGCTCATCAAATTACACTCTGGTCAGCTTGGGGCATAGCCAAAGCACTCAATGAAACAGGGGCAAATGTAAAGCTAAAATGGTTAAATGATCTATTAGTTGATCGCCGTAAATTGGGAGGAATTCTCACTGAAACGCGAATCGAGGCTGGTAAAGTTCTTTACGCAGTAGTGGGGATCGGGATTAATTGGACAAACGAGGTTCCTGAAGGCGCGATCGCATTGGGCGAATTACCAACGACTTTATCAAGCATGGATGAACTGATCGAAGTGGTACTAAAAGGCATACAGCTAGGTCAAACTCGCAGCGAAAATGAAGGAATAATGAGCATTTTGGCGGAATATTTAGAGCTACTTAGCGACAAAAATGTACGTCAAACAGTTAATGGGCGGGAACTTCAAGGCAAAATAATCGACATTAGACCAACGGGCGAACTGGTAGTAAGATGGGAAGGCAATTCCCAAGAAGCGATCTATCAGCCTCAAAACTTCTCTGTCGGCTATCAGTAGAATCAAATTATGCGAAAATCAACACTTTCAACAATTACGTTAGCAACCCTGCTTTGCCTCTCCACAAATAACTACTTTTTAGTTGGCTCAGCATATGCAGCGACAAAATCTGCCGTTTCTCCTGAAACAGTATCAAAACGTTCGACACCAGCACCTCAGGTGCAACCACAACCCGCGATCGCCCCTGCCTCAGTAACGACAGAGATCAAAAGTGAAGGTAACTTCAACTCTGCTCCAACAGACAACCTTATAAATAGTGCAGGGAATCGCGAATCTGTCCAAGTCAATACTGAGACTGCACCGAATCCATCATCAAAAGCCTCAGCTCAGCGCTCTCAGCCTGTCGAAATTGTCCTAGAGAACCGAGCTACTGGTTGTAAATTCAAGGCTAGCAGCCTCTTGGAACGCAATGGCGATCTTTGTAATCCTGAAGTAGAGATCGCTGCTAAAAACAGATCACAAAACTATTACCAAAATGACAATGTTCTCTATACTGCCGCTTCAGGTGAAACCGCCTTGCAAGTGCGTCGCCTCACTTCTCAAGAAATTGCCGCGATGAGCTTGCCTAGCAATGGTGACAAGCAAATGCTGTTTCCATTAATTTCTCCATCGGTGATTAGTTCGCTATTTGGGACTCGCGTTCATCCTGTCACAGGTCAAGTGCGATTTCATCAAGGCACAGACTTAGCTGCCCCCGAAGGCACACCTGTCGTCGCGGCCTTTAGTGGTCGTGTAGAAATTGCAGGTTGGCTCGGTGGCTATGGCTTAATCGTAGTCATTTCTCATGGAGACACCCATGAGACTCGTTATGCTCACTTGTCTGAGGTTTTAGTCAAGCCTGGACAAGAGATCAAGCAGGGCAATGTAATCGGTTTGGTTGGCAGTACAGGTATGGCGACTGGCCCACATTTGCATTTCGAGATTTGGCAAAAAATGAGAGAGGGACTGGTAGCGATCGATCCCACACCGCAGTTAATGCTTGCCATGGAGCAATTGCAAAAATATCTCGCACAATCAACTAAATCAGCAAATAAAGCTTAAGTAGTAAAAGCCTCGCAATGCGAGGCTTTTACTGATTTTACTTATGAACTTTTCCATCGGGAAGGGTTACACCTTTGAGAATCGCACCGCCAAGATTGGCGCTACTTAACTCCGCACGGTTGAGAATTGAGTCAGTCAAATCGGCCTTGGCTAGGTTAGTCCGAGCAAGATAGGCTTCGATGAGGTTAGCGCGGATCATAATTGCCCCACTGAGATTAGCTCGACTGAGATCAGCACTAGGGCAACCGCACACGTTTCTTAACAAAAAAAAGAGATATATCTTAACAAGCACGAAAGTGGGAGGTAACAACAGGAGAATTGAGGATATTTAAAAAGAGAAGTCGAAAATGTCACCCCAAAACAGCCCTGCGGCACTA
>JADBWK010000021.1 GCA_020404895.1 Pseudanabaena sp. M085S1SP2A07QC
ATTTTCGCAATCATCATCACCAAATGCATTATGTTGAAGCTATCGCAGCCAATTTACCCATTGGTTCGGGGATCACCGAGGCAGCCTGTAAAGTAATTATCAAAGCTCGATTGTGCTGCTCTGGCATGAAATGGAAAGACAAGGGCGCTTCTATTGTTTTGAGTCTTAGAGCTTTGTCCTATACCAACACTCGATGGCAGCAATTCTGGGATAAAATCAATCGCTATGGGTTTCCTGTTGCTGCCTAATAATTGTATTATATTAAAGTCGTACCCTCTCTAATGACGAAACCAAAGATTTTTCTACCAGCATATTTATCAGCAATCCACTTTTGTTGCCAGTAAATGATGGAGCTGTCGGCTTAGTCGAATGGAGTCCTAGTATTTGGAAGATATGGTTTCGGCTCAATTCACAACCGCGATAATCCCATTCGTGATGTATTACCGACATATGTAAATGCCAACTTCGGAGGCAATGCGATTAATCCGCAAACATGGTCTTTAGGCTTAGCTTTTCCCGATTTATTTACGGAAAGCGGCTTAGGCGCGATCGCGATCAGGCAACCCTTTATAGATACGAATGTGGGCAATGCTACTCAAACTAATCTTGAGCTATTTGTTGAATTTCCAATTACCTCATAGATTAAGATCACGCCAAATTTGCAGATGATCTTTAATCCTAATAACAACATTACCAATGCCTCAATCACGATCTTGAGTTTACGCATAGTATTTAGTTTTTAATACTCCCTCGCTAATCAAGAATCGGCAGTGCTTTGCATCGCTGATTCTTGACTGGGATCAGATTTGGTATTAACTTTGACTTATTGAGAGAAGCTTTGACCTAATAATTTATTTATATTGTTAGGATGAATAAATATTTACTCCATCCTCTCTAAATAAATAGTGAGTTTTAAACTATGTTTTCAAGGGATTTTGAGGCTATAGATAGTACCAAAGTTAAATCGGCAAAATCAGTTCAAAGTTCTAAGCAAATTCTCTCTGCTCAAGAATTGAATGTATTGAATGCTAAGTCTGATCTTAAGGGATCTGTGCAATTATTTGGTCATCTTGCAGTGATGTCAATTAGTGGCTATCTCTGGGGTACAAATATGGGAAATCTTAGCGATCGCTGGTTTATTGCTATACCTGCATTAGTGCTTTACGGATTTAGTTTTGCAATAATGTTTGCGCCATTGCATGAGTCTTCCCATCGTACCGTTTTTAAGAATAATCAAGCCAATGATGTCCTTTGCTGGTTCGCAGGACTTTTATCTTTTTATAACAGTACCTTCTATCGGCTCTATCACAAATGGCATCATCGCTATACGCAGATTCTTGATAAAGATCCTGAATTAAGCGATCGCAAGCCGACTAATCTCAAGGAATATATCATCGAAATTAGCGGAATTACTTGGTGGATCGGCAAGTTTAAGAGACATTTCCTCACATCGATCGGCAACTTAGAAAATTGTCCATTCATTTCTGAAAGCTCCCGTGCGGAAGTAATTCGCTCAAACCGTTTACAGCTATTGGTTTATGCTGTTGCGATCGCTATTTCTGTATATTTTCAACAGCCTTGGTTTATCACCTATTGGATGCTTCCCCTTGCCGTCGGTCAGCCACTTTTAAGATTTCTGCTACTAGCCGAGCATACCGATCGCCCCAATACCGACAATATGCTCGCTAATACCCGCACTACGCTTACCCTTGCACCCTTGCGATTCCTGATTTGGAATATCTCCTACCATGCCGAACATCATCTTTATGCTTCCATTCCCTTCCATCAATTAGGCGCAGCCCATACAAAATTAAGTTCCCATTTTGAATGTGTCGAAAATGGCTACTTCAATGTCCATCGCCAAATCATCGCTAATTTCAGCAAGACTGGGAACTCCGCAGCATGAATGTTTTTGAGATTAAGAACTTTCAGCTTCAGTGCGGTGCAGTCTTGCCACAATCACAACTGGTGTATCAGACCTATGGCGAACTAAATAGCGATCGCTCGAATGTAATTCTCTATCCCACCTCCTACGGAGCGCAACACCCAGATATTGAATGGTTGGTGCGATCTGACGGCATTCTCGATCCGACAAAATGGTTCGTGATCATCATTAATATGTTTGGGAACGGGCTATCGAGTTCGCCCAGCAATTGTGCAGAATGTGGATTAGCCGAGCAGGGTTTCTGGTTTACGCATCTAGATAACGTCACGGCTCAAGAGCAACTACTGCGTGAAGTCTTCGGTATTGAGCGCTTAGCCCTAGTTTATGGCTGGTCGATGGGTGCTCAGCAAGCCTATCATTGGGGCGCATTATATAGCGATCGCGTCGAACGCATAGCCGCAATTTGCGGCACTGCGAAAACCACCGATCACAATCGTATTTTCTTAGAGAGTTTGCGCTATTCCCTCACTGGCGATCCGACTTGGAATGGAACTAATTTTGATGGCATTCCCGATCGCGGATTTCGCACTTTTGCCAGAATTTATGCCAGTTGGGCAGCATCCCAAGCCTTTTATCGAGAAGGTTTGTATTATCAGTTTGGTTACGAATCTCTCGAAGATTATCTCTTGCGTGGTTGGGAAGCTGGATATCGCAAGCGCGATCCACGAAATTTGATGGCGATGCTTGATACTTGGCTCAGTTGCGATGTCAGTGATAATCCCATTTATCAAAAAGATTATGAACTTACCATGCGATCGATTCAAGCGCAAACCCTAGTCATGCCCAGCACTACAGATTTGTATTTCACTCCCGAAGATTGCGATCGCGAGGCGGCTCTAATTCCTAATAGTTCATATCTTCCCATTCCTTCAATCTGGGGACATCGTGCTGGTAATCCCTATCAAAATCCCGAAGATGAAAAGTTCATTCGTCAAGCGATTTGGGAATTGCTAAGCGGGTAAGCAGAAACAGTTAATAATCTTCAAAGCATCGCTAATCTTGCGCCAAAATTGTCGTAATTGAGTCTAATAGCTCTCTAACTTGAGGTAGCAAAGGCGAAATTTCTGACTCTTCAAAGTACACAAAGTCGCCATAGTCTGCTTCCTGACGACGTTCAAATAAATCGTTGTAAAGTCTTGCTTGGTCTTTGGAAATAATACCAGTCCTTACATAGTCTTTATTGAAAATGCCGCGAACGCCTGTATGTTTTGGAGACGATAGATTGTCTTTGAGTAACAAGGCTGATACTGCGTAAAAACAACTGTAGTATAAACGATTAACGCAACTATTCCAGCCTCCTGAATCTGCAAGGGTTAGAGCGTCATGGTAGGCTTCTTCGGCTCTTTCTAAGCGATATTGAACTGCTTCGTTGGGACTATTCATGTTGATTACAGGAGAATCGCTTCTTTTTCTATGGATTTAGAGAGTGGTGTTTGTTGAAATTTCGGTGTGTTCCATTCTTGACGGCTGCGGATAATTGAACAAATTACTTCGCCTGTTTCCCATTCGATTTCATAAATTTGATGGCGGAGGCGATCGCGTCGGGATGGATTGACGACTCCATCAACTAATATCAAGATATCCCAGTCTGAGTCTTGTCTTGCGTCATTACGGGCGCGGGAGCCATAGAGAAATATTTGTGCGGTTGGCTCGATCGCACATACAAGTTCTTTGATGCGTTGAAGTAATACTTTGCTTTCCATTTCGATTAATCGCAAAATAATTTTTTAAAATCTCTGACGGATAAAATAGTCGTATTCTCTAATATTTGAACGTCCTCGAAGTCCTGATCGCCTGTTATCAGAAAGTCGATGTTGGCAGCGATCGCGCAAGCAAGAAATTTGGCATCTTTGCGATCTCTAGGAAAGTCAACCTCGATATTGACTTCAATTAGCTTTGTAACGGTTTGGAGTAAATCAATCCATTCTTGCTGAACTTCTGCGCTTAACTTGAGTTTTCGCCGTTGTAAGACTTCTGTATATTCAGTCATGATTTCTTGAGAGGCAATCCATTCAAATTCGGGGTGATCGACTATAAATTGAATGACTATCTCAGGTATGCCATCACGAATTGCCGCAGATACTAAGATGTTCGTGTCGATAACTACTTTCATTTTCCTTGGCGATAGGCATTAATTTCTGCTTCGATATCTGCGTCTGTAATTTCGCTGACTTCGGGTAGAGCTTGAGTCTTTTTAAATAAGGCTTTGAGCTTTTGGCTAATTGCGGCTCGGTTATATTCGGGCAAGACGATGATTTCTACGCGCTGTCCTACTTGAAATGGTAAGTTGGAAAGGACAACTCGATCTGGATTTTCTATGGTGATATAGGTCTTGTAGGTTTCCATTGTTTCTAACTGAGTTAAATAAGTTTATTGATTCTATTATATCAAGGCTTGAAAGCTTGGATAACTTCTTCTTATCTTCCTAATTTTCTTAGCGCAGTGCCTCGATTATGAGATGCTAAGTGATAGTCAGGCTTTATTTCGATGGCGCGGTCATAACAAGTGATCGCTTCTTCGTATCTTCCTAAATTAAATAGTGCATTTCCTCTGTTGTTCCATGCTTCGTAGTCGTTAGGTTTGATTTGCAATGCTCGGTCATAAGCGGCAATCATTTCTTTATATCTTCCTAACTTACTTAGTGCATTCCCTCTGTTGTTCCATGTTCCATTATAGTCAGGCTTGATTTGTAAGGATTTATCATAGGCAGCAATAGCTTCCTCATAACTTCCTAGATTAAATAATGCTTTGCCTTGGTAATTCCATACTTCGTAATCATCAGGCTCAATCTGTAATGCTTTTTTATAAGAATTAACAGCTTCTTTATTGTTATCTAAATTAGCTAATATCTTTCCGCGATTTTTCCATGCGAGATAGAATTCTGAATTGATTTGTAACGCTTTATCATAGGAATTGAGCGCTTCTTGAAATCTTCCTAAGCCTTTCAGCACTTCGCCGTGACCATACCGTACATTACAGTCATTGAATTCAATCTTCAATGCTTCATTATACACAGACAAAGCTTCTGTATATCTTTCTAAATATCTTAAACAATCACCCTTAAAATCTAAAGCCTTGTAAAAACTAGGATTAATTTGCAACACCCTATCAAAGGCGATTATTGCCTCTTCGTATCTATTATCAAAATTTAGCAGAACTATACCACGCTTGAACCATGCTTGATAATCATTTGGATTAATTCTCAAAATCTGCTCAAAGCAAGTAATGGCTTCTTCATACCTATCTAGATTAGATAATGCTTTACTTCGGCTATTCCATATATCACAATCATCAAACTCAATCTTTAATGCTTCGTCCAGAGAAATGATCGCTTCCTCATATCTCTCTAATTGAGATAACGTGATGCCCTTAATATAAAATATTTGATATAGCAACGTAAGAGATAGATAGGACAATTCAAAACCCAAAAGATGGCAGAGCGAAGCTCTGCCATCTTTTGGGTTTTATGTCCTAAGCAAAGCTTACATTGCTATAACGTCCAGAATTAACTGAAATCGCTTGATCAAGTAGATTGAGAGCTTTTGGTAGATTTGGATTTTTTTCGTCGGCAGCGCAATCAAATGCTTTACCAAATAAATCAATTGATTTTTCAACTACTTCATAGGTTAAGAACTGCAATGAAGTTTCTTCTGCAATCAAACTAGTTAGCTTTCGGAAAACCTTCTTTAAAAATAATCCCCACTCTGAAATCAGCTTGCTATGAACTTTGTCGTATCTTGTGAAGATCTCTCGAAAATTTTCTGCTTGCATTTGCCCCCCAAACCATGCACCAATAGCACTACCAATCGCTGTTCCTACAACGGGACCAAAAAATGAGCCGATAGTTCCACCAATAATTGCTCCTTGTACTGACTTACTATTGGGATTATTGGTTAGACCGTCAGTAACACCTTTAAAAAAGTTCTTCAGGTCATCATTGTCGGGAAACTCTGTTGATAGTATTACACCAGTTATATTTTCTAGATCACGAATTGCTGATCTGACTACATTAAACTCATAAGTAAATACCTGTAACATCAGGTTATGAATTTTACTAGGTTCTATTTGAACTTTAGATGTTCGTAATAAATCGATTACTCCTGTTGTGAATTGGTCAAAATCTAACCTCAGATCGCCTTCCAAGTTTTCAATATAGTTGAAAGCAATATCATGAATACTTCCATCTTCTAAATCGTTTCTGCGAACAAGCCCTTGATAGCAAGTTTCATTTAACAGATCATAGATCTGAATGGTTTGCAATATAGCAATCCTAAATCATTTGTGAGAAATTGGAATTTCTGAAATCTTGTAAAAGAAGTGGGTAGTCTATATACCCTCTCACAACTCATTTATAGCAACGTAAGAGATAGATAGGACAATTCAAAAACCAAATAAATGAAGGCGGAGCTTTGCTCCGCCTTCATTTATTTGGTTTTTATGTCCTAAGCAAAACTTTCATTGCTATAGGATTGCAATAACACCACTCAATACCCGCTCTAGATCTCCTGTCGCATGGGGCATAGTTTTAGATATTTAGTTATGATAAATTCTCTTGCATCCATAACCGAAAAGCCTTCATTGCTGTGCTGCGTCCTTGGCTAAGACTGATCTCTAAAAACTGCGGTATGACCTCACGGATAGGAATATCACCAAAAATAGGGCTTAACTGTGATTCGACATACTCGCCATCACGCAAGATATAAATTTTCAATGTCTGATCGTATAGCCAGAGTTCAGGTACACCGAGGATGCGGTAAACATCAAACTTAGTTTTAGAAGTTACATCCACCTCGATCGCTAGATCGGGTGGCGGATCGATGGTCATGTCTAGTTTGCGGATACCACGCATAGCGACATTGTTTTGAATGTAGAAGCAGTCATCGGGTTCTAGTCCTGCGAGTTTGTCAACACGCTTGAAGGTTGTAGATCCAAACCCTTCAAAATCGATTCCCAGTTCGTCCATCAGGACTTGGACAAAGTAGCTGATCAAAACTTTAATTTTTTCATGTTCAGGTAATGGCATAACAATTTCTAATACACCGTTTAAATAAGCAATTCTTGAGCTGCGCTTGTCACCAAGGTCTTGGAGGATCGATTCAAATTGTTGCCATTCGACATCGTGGAGGACTGTGCTTTGTCCTGCTAAGG
Organism: Pseudanabaena sp. M085S1SP2A07QC; assembly: GCA_020404895.1. Taxonomy (GTDB): domain Bacteria; phylum Cyanobacteriota; class Cyanobacteriia; order Pseudanabaenales; family Pseudanabaenaceae; genus Pseudanabaena. The sequence continues at coordinate 7,094 of JADBWK010000021.1, forward strand.
TTTCAATCTGTGAGATTCGTAATAGGGTGGTCATCTGCATATCTCCTAACTTTGCTCATCCACCGATCGCTATTTACAGTTTACGCTAGTTATTAGAAAAGATGAGTAGCGCCGCTACTCATCTTTTGAGTTTTGGAAGAGTTTATAATCATTGTTAACATCTAACGCGATCGCCAAAAACTATGTCTCAACGCCCTGTAACCATAGATGATATTTTCGAGTTGTTTCGTGAAAGCGAACGCCAACGCAAAGAACAACAACGAGAGTTTGAGCAGTCTTTGCAAAGATCTCTGCAAGAATATAAACAGACATCTGCTCAAGAAATGGCTGAACTCAAAAAAATTGTCGCGCAGACAAATAAGCAAGTCGGTGGGATTACGAGTCGCTGGGGTGAGTTTGTCGAAAATTTAGTTAGACCTGCGGCGGTGCGGATGTTTCGCGAGAAGGGGATTGAAGTGCATTTTACAGCCTTGCGAGTAGAAGCTCAAGATGAAAATGGTTCTATCGAAATTGATGTTCTAGCTGAAAATACTAATGAAGTGGTGGCGATTGAGGTTAAGTCTCATTTAGAGGTTCGCGATGTGAAGCGATTTTTAATCACTTTAGATCGCTTTAAACAGGCTCTGCCTAAGTATCAAAGTTATAAGCTCTATGGGGCGATCGCTGGCATTAAGGTGGATGAGAGAGCCGATGAATATGCCACACAGGAAGGGCTATTTCTGATTAAGCCTTCAGGGGATACGGTAGCGATCGCTAATGGTCAGGATTTTGTAGCAAAGACTTGGTGAACGGTTGTAGAATTAGATTATTAAAGAGGTAACTTATTATGAGTCAATATGTTTTGCTTCGTATTCAGTCTCTTCAAGAAGAGCTTGAAAGTTTAAAAAAGATTGTAAGTAATCAGTTGTTACACAGTCCTCGTAAAAAAACTTCTATCAAAGGTCTATGGAAAGATTTTGAGATTCATGATGAGGATTTTACCGATGCGCGAATGGCTATATTTAAAGATGCAAATAATTGGAAAGAGTAGCAAATCAAATGGATACTTATTTGGTGGATACTCATGCTCTAGCTTGGTTTATTGCTGAAGATAAACGCTTATCACTCTTAGCTGAGAACATTCTTAATCAAGCTCAAGAAGGAGATATTCAAGTTTTAATCCCGACACTTGTTTTGGCTGAACTTACGCATATTGCGGAGAAAGGTAAGGTAAAGGTGACAGTTGAGGAGATTTTGCAACAAATTAATCAGGGAGATGGTTTTACTGTAGTGGCTTTCGATTTCCCTGTTTTTCAAGCGATGCTTACATTACCCAAAGAATGGGATATTCATGATCGCGTGATTGCGGCAACGGCTAGTTATTATCAGACAACGTTGATTACGAGAGATGAGATGTTAAGGGCTTCATCTGAAATAAAGACTCTCTGGGATTGACATAGACAATGTAATTGAAATGATTAATCGCTAGCATTAAGGTGGATGAGCGAGCCGATGAATATGCCACACAGGAAGGGCTATTTCTAATTAAGCCTTCAGGGGATACGGTAGCGATCGCTAATGGTCAGGATTTTGTAGCAAAGACTTGGTGAATATTGACAAGATTGATACTAGACTGCATTCTAATTTGAGCGATAATCCCGTTTGCTGAGAGATAAATATTGTGATTACGGGATTATGACTAAGGCTCTATCGGAAATTGCTCAAGAAAAAGGGATTCGCTACTTTCTCATTTCCTTCACTGACCTCTTTGGCGTGCAACGCGCTAAATTAGTGCCAACCGCAGCGATCGACTCAATGGAAGCCAATGGTGCAGGATTTGCAGGATTTGCCACATGGCTCGACATGACACCCGCCGATCCTGACCTCTTCGCCATTCCCGATCGCCATAGTCTCTTTCCCTTACCTTGGCAACCCGAAATTGGCTGGATGCCTGCCGACCTCTATATGAATGGCGAACCAGTTAAACAAGCCCCACGCTATGTTCTCAAGCAAGCCCTCAGCCAAGCCGAAGCCCTCGGCTATCGCGTCAAAACGGGTGTGGAATGCGAATATTTCCTACTCTCTGCCGATGGTACGGATATTTCTGATTTAAGCGATCGCGCTAGCAAGCCCTGCTACGACCAACAAGCCCTGATGCGCCGATTCGATATCATTGCCGAAATCTGCGATGCCATGTTAGCGATGGGTTGGGGAGCCTATCAGAATGATCACGAAGATGCGAATGGTCAATTTGAGATGAACTGGACTTACGCTGATGCTTTGGTCACCGCCGATCGCCATGCCTTTTTTAAATATATGGTCAAAGCGATCGCGGAAAAGCACGAATTCCGCGCTACCTTTATGCCCAAACCCTTTCCTCATCTAACGGGCAACGGCTGTCATACGCATCTCTCCATTTGGGATTTAGAGAGAAATACGAATCTCTTCGATGATGCAAAAGGAGAACTCGGTCTATCGAGCTTAGCCTATCAATTTATCGGTGGCGTATTGCATTCCGCCGAATCCGTCTGTGCCTTCACCAATCCCACCGTCAATTCCTACAAACGGATTAATGCACCTGTCACCAACTCTGGTGCAACATGGTCGCCCAACACCATCAGCTACACAGGCAACAACCGCACCCACATGATCCGCATTCCCGAAGCAGGTCGCTTTGAGTTCCGTCTCGCCGATGGAGCCGCGAATCCCTATCTCCTCCCTGCTGCCCTCATCGCCAGTGGTCTTGATGGCATCAAACACCAACGCGAAGCAGGTCAACGCTATGACAATAATTCCTACACCGATCCGCTTCCCTTTGGTACGGTAAAACAATTGCCAGCTAATCTTTTAGATGCGCTGCGATGTTTGGATGCAAATGCGATTTTGCCCGATGCTTTAGGCTCAGAATTCGTGCAGTCCTATATTAAGTTAAAGCAACGCGAATGGAACGATTACAGCACTCGCATTAGTCCTTGGGAATTAGAACATACTTTAGATTGTTAAAACCAAAAAAGCTCTAGCGCACGCTGTGCATGCGCTAGAGCTTTTCTGGTTTTAATCATTCGCACTTAAAAATTTACGCCATGCTCTAACCATCACAGGTTCTTGATCGGGTTGGATGTATTCGACCATCAGGTTTAGATCGAGATTGGGAAAGGATTGGCTTTGAGCGATCGCATTATATCCACTGCGATCGCTATTGATACCATAAAGAGCAAATTTCCCATTTTGATAAAACCAAACTTCGGTAATTCCTAATCCCTGATAAACCTCCAATTTATCAATACCGCCACTAGTGACAGTTATCTCGATCGCTAAGTCAGGCAATTCTTGACGTTGACCGATGCAGAAACTTTCATCGGGTTCTAATCCCCTCGCCGTAAATTCTGATTTGCAAGTAGCGGAGCCGCAACTAAAGAGGTCAATATTCATGACATCGGCATAGACATACAGTAATCTCGCAATCAGCCTTGCAATCATTCTTTCCAGCATTTCATGCTCTGGCGAAAGCGTCACGATTTCTAATGCTCCTTTGAGATAGGTTAGATGGAGGTTTTGATGTCCTGAGAATAGATCGATGAAGGTTTGGTATTGCTGCCAATTTATGTCATAGAGAGCAATACGTGGTTCAGCGATCGCAGGAGCAATTAATTTTTCAAGTTCAACTTGCGGTATATCAAGGGTGACTTTCATGTTTCAAATTCCCTCTTTTTCCTTTTCTAATATTTCACAATCTTCTATGCGAGAAAATATACACTCTATAGAGGTTAACCCGTTACCATTCATAAAAACCAAGTGATCGCATTGCTGACTAGTTTACTAGAATTTTAGGCGATCGCAAGAAATGGTTAGCTTAAATATCAAATCATTGCTAAATTGAGGGTAAACCCTCGTAATGCTGAGCATGAACTCTCCGATGGACAAATTTCTAGATGAGAAAATGGGCGATCACGCAACCTATGAACTGATGGCAAAAGCGATCGCCTTTATTCGTCAAAACCATCGGCAACAGCCAGATTAGCGATCACCTATTTAGCCATCTTCCTAATCTGAATACCACGACGCAACCGCCCCTCACGCTTTATGTCAAAGGCACTAACTTCCAATTCTTGGACAACTTCCATTGGTGATTTGACAATCAGTTCTACATTGTGGTTTGTTGCTTCTTGGACTGACTTGGATTGGGGATCACGGGCGGCGATAAATACTTGGTGTCCGAGTTTTTGCAGGCGATCGGCTAGAGGTGCGCTGACATTACCAGTACCAATGAATGCAATCTTCATAGGGAGATTCCTAATGCTTCTAACACTAATTTTGCAGTCTGCTAGACCAGAGTTTTGCTGCTGACCTGTAATTAAATTACCATCACGGAGCGCATGGGTTTAGATCCCCGACTTTTTTTGTGAATTCGCAAATTGACTTTGCTTGCTTAGAAGAAGTTGAGGATCTGGACATTTACAGGTTTCGTTTAATGATCTACTTAAAGTTGTATTTACTATAAATAACGTAAATATCTAGACAAATGGCTTGAATGACCAATGCCTTATATTTACATAAGATGGCTTTATTGTATTAAAAACCCATGATTTAGTTATTAAGATTTTAAATGTTGCCAAATAAAAAATATGCTTGTAATTTTGGTAAAAAGCACTATAATAAAAACATGCCAGCCTCTACCCAACCAAAGTCATGAGCGCTATAACCGTTAATCCTGCCGTGAGCCTGAAGTCCGATACGCTGAACATCGCCACCGATGAATATGGACTGCTCACTGACCTATATCAACTGACGATGGGCGCTTGTTATGTCCGCGAAGGATGCGATCGCAAACGAGCCAGTTTTGAGTTATTCGTGCGCCGATTGCCTGAAGGATTTGGCTATCTGATCGCAATGGGACTCGCGCAATCAGTGGAATATCTGCAAAATCTGCATTTCACCTCAGAGCAAATTGAAGCTTTACAAGCTACAGGTATCTTTGCCAAGGTCGATCGCCGTTTTTGGGAATTATTAAGAAATCTTCGGTTTGAGGGGGATCTCTGGGCAGTGCCAGAAGGAACTGCTATGTTTGCTAATGAGCCTTTTTTGAGAATCGAAGCGCCACTCTGGCAAGCACAATTAGTGGAAACCTATCTACTAAATACAATTAACTACCAAACACTGATTGCGACTAGAGCCGCGAGAATGCGTGATGTAGCAGGCGATCGCATTACCCTCTTAGAATTTGGCACAAGAAGAGCCTTTAGTCCTCAAGGCTCACTCTGGGCTGCCAGAGCCGCCCTCGCCGCAGGAATGAATGCAACTTCCAATGTATTAGCTGCGCTGAAGCTTGACAGAAGACCAAGCGGTACGATGGCTCATGCTTTGGTGATGGCTTTGAATGCCACCGAAGGAAGCGAAGCTCAGGCTTTTAGTGCTTTCCATCAAGTCTTCCCTCATAGTCCGCTATTAATCGATACCTTCGATACGATCGCTGCTGCTCGAAATCTTGCCGAAAAAGTAAAATCTGGCGAAATGAAAGTAAAGGGAGTTCGCATTGATTCAGGCGATATTGCCGCAGTTTCTAAAGAAGTGCGATCGCTACTTCCTGATGCTGCTATATTCGCCAGTGGCGATATTGACGAAGCCGAGATTCTCCGCCTCAAAGCATTAGGTGCACCCATCGATGGCTACGGCATCGGTACAAAATTGGTAACAGGTGCACCCGTAAATGGAGTTTATAAACTAGTGGAAATTGATAATATTCCTGTTTCTAAAAAATCAAGCGGGAAGCAATCGATCGCAGGTCGCAAACAAATCTGGCGCAGTTGGGAGAATGGCGTGATTACAGGCGATCACCTCACTCATATATCTGAGATTCCTCAATCCAACGAGCAACCTTTATTAGAACTAATCATGCACAATGGAGAGCTGTTAAAGTCTTTGGATGATTTGGATGTGATCGCAAAACGCACTCGTAATTCTGTCCAGTCTTTACCTCAAGCAGTTCGCAATATTGCTGCACCAGAGACGATTTCCGTTTTAGTTGATATGACATAGAGACGAATTACTCGGCAAACATCTCAGCTAAAATATTAAGAACTTCTCTTTGCTCATCTTGGCTAATTTGACCAATCTTTTTAACTAATCGAGATTTATCAACGGTACGAATTTGATCGAGAACTATTTGACCATCTTTATTCTGGAATTGACAAATAACACGAGTGGGATATTCTCTTCCCTTGGTTGTCATCGGCGCAATAATTACTGTGGAAATATTCCGATTCATCTCATCTGGTGAAACAATTGCACAGGGTCTCGTCTTTTGAATTTCGTTACCAATTGTGGGATCGAGATTAACAAGAAAAACATCAAATCGCTTAGCTACCATTCCCATTCAGACTGATCCCAATCCGTTGGATTAAACTCATCTAAAAGCGCTTCATCTTGTTGTGCTGCCATCGTGGCAAAAGCCTGATCCCAACCAGTCCGCAATTGTAGTAGAGGTCGAATAGTTAGGCGATCTCCCTCAATTCCTATCTCAACTTCAGTTTGAATACCACTTTGTTCTAACAAGGTTTTGGGAATACGGATGCCCTGAGAGTTCCCAATTTTAATAATGCGAGTTCTAATAGCTGTACTCATATTTTTGATCGATATTAAACCAAAAGTAATTACATTATAATTACAATAACGTAAACCGTCAATCAAGCACAATAGTCGCCCATCGCTAAAAACTATAAACTAAATCAATGAACATCGCTCTCTTTGGAACTAGCGCCGATCCGCCTAGCATTGGACATCAACAGATCTTGCAATGGCTCGATAATCATTACGATCGCACAGTTGTTTGGGTGTCAGATAACCCATTCAAAACTCATCAAGCAAGCCTACGCGATCGCATCGCCATGATGGAGCTAACCATCGCCGCCATCCAACCACCAGCTCAAACGATTGGCTTACATCCTGAAATTAGCAATCCGCGCACGATTAATACCGTCGAGCAAGCCAAACAAATCTGGCAAGATACAAACTTCACCCTCGTTATCGGTGGCGACCTTGTGCCGCAATTGCCAACTTGGTATCGCGCTCAAGATCTACTCAATCAAGTAAATTTACTAGTTGTTCCCCGTCAAGGCGCGACCATTTTAGGAGACGATATCGATCGCCTTGTGAATATGGGTACTGAAGTTGCGATCGCGCCTGACTCCACCTCGATACCTAACGTTTCTTCGTCAGACTATCGCAACAATGGCAACAGTTCAGTCATAATACCCACAGTCGCAGCATATATCCAACGAGAGTCGCTTTACGCATGGCAGACAAGTCCCGCACAATAGCCCATATCCCAAACCAGAAGCCCCTAGCAGACTTCAAGGTCGGTGTCGATAACGTGATTTTTTCCGTAGACACCGAGCAAAATCGTCTATTGGTACTACTTGTGATGCGCCAACATGAGCCATATCGCGATCGCTGGTGTTTACCAGGAACTCTCGTGCGTCAAGGCGAATCCCTCGAAGAATCGGCTTATCGCATCCTCTCAGAAAAAATCCGCGCCAAAAACCTCTATCTCGAACAACTCTTCACCTTCGGCGATATCGGACGCGATCCTCGCGAGGCTCCCGACAGCTTTGCTGTGCGCTATCTATCTGTCAGTTATTTTGCCCTAGTTCCTTTCTCTCAAGCAGAACTCATCGCTGATGGAGTCAGCGGCATTGCATGGTATCCCGTCAAGCAAGTTCCGCAACTCGCTTTCGATCACAATCGCATTCTCGAATATGGACATCGCCGACTCCGCAACAAACTCGAATATAGCCCTGTTGCCTTTGATGTTCTGCCTGAAGCTTTCACTCTCAGCGATCTCTATCAACTTTACACAACTGTTCTCGGTGAGAATTTCTCTGACTATTCCAATTTCCGTACCCGATTATTAAAGTTAGGTTTTTTAAGTGATACTGGTATCAAAACTTCACGGGGAGCAGGTCGTCCCGCTAGTCTCTACCGTTTTGATGCGGAAGCTTTCGCTCCATTTAAGAATAAACCGATGGTGTTTATTTAATTAACTGATGTCATGATAAAAATCAAAAGATAAGTTGCGGCGCGAAGCGCCGCAACTTATCTTTTGGTTTTTATTCTGTCCTAAGCAAAACTTTCATTGCTATACAATAAAGCTCTCGAAGCTATATACTGCGAGGGTCGAACTTCAGAGTGCTATGAGACAGCAAAATAATTCTAGACAGAATACAAACCCCGCTAGGCAACTTAAGCAAACTAAAGTACCTAGGGGGATTTCGTTTCTCTATTACAGCCTTGCCCTCACTATTTTAAGTGTAATTATTCTCATTATTACGCACTTTGCTGGAAGCCTAGTGTTTCTTTTTGTAGGAGTGATTGGTACTATAATTGCATCTGTGGTCGCACAGGTTATGGCTATTGTGGGCAAATTACTTTGCTTAACAGCACCAGAGAGAATGACGGGAAAAGAAACTATCTATATATCTGTCATGTTTGATTTAATTTCAATAATTATTGCTTATTTTCAGGGCATCGGAGCATTTTCCCGAAATGGTGCAGGGCTACAAACGATTATTTCAGCGATCGCTTATGTCTCTTTTTTAATATTTCTTAAACAGGTTGCAGAATTCATCAATAAAAATAACCTTGCAAAAGATACAGAAGGTGTTTTGCTTATTGGCATAGGACTGGTTGTATCGTTGGGATTAGCTAGGATTTTCCCCATCATAGCTTTATTGTCTTTACTTCTTTTTCTGATATGGGTGATTCGCTATTACAAGCTATTAATGAACTTAAGCGAAGCGATGCAAAGCCTCTAGACTTCTCTTTTTAGCGATCGCTCGCTTGTCCCTGTCTTGCGTGTTTAGGTCATTGGATTCTCAAATTAAATCAATCTATAAAAGCGTAGATTTCCATTTCTTGCAAAAATTTATTGGTTGTATCTAGCGATCGCTGTTCCATTATTTAGTTGCGTCTCTCCTTGCTTGTTTACGCATAGCATCAAATTCGGCAATGATTTCGTCTTCGCTAATGCCGTGAGCTTTTAATAATTCAGACATTTTTTCAGCAGAACGGCATAAGGCAATGAGGGCTTCCTTGGATAGTTTTTCAATTTTAATTGAAGGATCTTTCATAGTGAAACAATGTCTTTAAAGAATTATGTCTGATTTCTATTTATCCAATAATTTGGTTTGCGTTGTAAGTGCATAACGGCTAGGATCTGAATGCGATCGCCACAAACTCGGTACACAATGCCATAGGGGAATCCATCAACATGGCATCGTCTAGCACTTGCGCTCATTGGTGTCCAAGCATTCGGAAACTGAGCAATGCGATTGAGGGTTCTTTCAACAGCATCAATAAAGGCTTGGTTAAGTTTACGATTGATGCTGTCATAGTATGAAGCTGCTGCTTCAAGTTCTAGTTGTGCATTAGGATCAAACTCAAGAAACATTATCGATTCCTTAGTTTTTGCAATACTTCATCGGCTGGGATTAAGGTGACTTTGCCTTGATCGATCGCTTCTATACGATTAGATATTTCTCTGTTCCAAGCTGTTTCAATTTCGGGATTAATTTCATCAAGGCTGTTAAGGAGATGTTCTGCAAGCATGGCGCGGTAAAGAGGGGGCAGGGTTAAGACTGCTCCAAAAATTTCATCATAGGTTGCGTTAGTCATACAGAAACCTCCTTACAAAGCAAGTGAGCATATCTTAGCATTTTTGGTTTAGGTTCGCTCATTCAATGGTGGCAAGCTATTGACGATCGCAACTAATTCGACACTTACTCGCATGATCGCACTTAATGAGGTCAAGGATATTGAAGGTAAGTTTGGACAGGCTAAACGACGGTTCAGTTTAAATCGCGTCATGACCAAGTTGGCAAATACTTCGGAAACGGCGATCGCTATCACTTTCTTGGTGATAAATTTGGAAGCCCTGCTCAAGCAGCTTGCTTTTTTCGGCTTTAAACACTACCAACGGACGTGGAGATTCCTGCGACCATGCTGCCAAAAAAGCACCGATGTGACGACCTGACTCTCCTAAAAATGCTATGACTGGGCTGTAATTTGACAAGGACCAGCAGTATTAAACCATTTTTTCATAACGACAGCTAATTGACGGGCAGATACTCCTTCAATATATCGCAGGGCGGCAGGTTCAGAATTAATTTATTCTTGAATATTTCCCTACATCCTGTACTTTCTGGGACTCTAAGACTACCCCAAAATGCTACGATGCTCAGAATTCATGCTATTAACCAATCATCATGAAAGTTCTAAGTGAAAGCTCCGATCGCCTAGTTTTAGAAGAAAAATCCTCTCTGATTTGGAAAGCATTAAAACCACTTGCTTTCTTCTCATTCCTTGGATTAGCGGCTTCTGTCAGCACATTCTTAGTGTTGCAAAACCAATCTTATACAGGAAAATCCACCACGCTTGTCTGTAGTCGCCCCGAAAACTATGTGGATTGTAAATTAGAACAGAAGGATGCTAAGGGCAATCAAACGATTAACCGCAATATCCACAAAGTTAAAAAAGTGATCGTGCGTGAAGAACAAGCCACCCGTAGAGTGTGTTCAGGCTCTGGCGAAAACCGTAGCTGTGAAGTTGTTCGCTATCAAATCTGCCATATCCGCCTAGTTGGTGAGACGGCAACGGCAGAGATTCCTGATATAACTGCATTAGCACCTACTACCAAAACTGGCTGTAACTCAACCAATGCCAATGCCACTGCCCAAAATATCAACAACTTGATCTCAGGCAAAACCACTGAGCCTCTGACATGGAGTGAGGATAAGACTAAGGGCGATTTGGTGAGCGAGATGTCTAATATGATGGGTCGACTATGGGGCGGATGGCTGATCAAACTGGCGATCGCAGGATCGCTAATTGGCTATGGCATCTATCTATTTAACATTCGCAATAGCGTTTGGACTTTTGACAAAAAAACTGGTCAATTAATCCACAATTGCCAAAAGCTTTGGAAGCAAAGCACTCAAGAATATTCGCTATCCCATGTTGCTGGAGTCGGTCTCAAAATGATTAATAAAGCAACTTTCAAGTGTAATGTTTATCTATGGTATCGAGATGGCGAAAATTTGCGTCATGCCAAATTAGATCTTGCCAAAGGAGATCAGTCTCTGGCATACGGATTATTGGCTACTGTTCAGCCCTTCTGTGACAAGGATTATCAAATCATGGAGTGGGGAGGTGATTGCGCCTATGGCGAACGTACTCCCACTTATTTAAAATTATGCCTAGCGAAAAAAGGCTCTTCATCTCACCATCTTTCTGTAATCTGTGCCGATAAAAAACAAGATACTTTAACGGTGCAGTGGGGAGAAACCGCCAGTATCACCTATCGCTGTATCCTTTCCCAAGTGACACAAATTCAAGTACATAAACAAGAATTAAAGGATAGCGATGGCGACTCTTACTCTATGTACTCAGTCTTCCTAGATTTGAATAGTGAAGCAGTCAATTTCCCTATGTATAACGAACATCTCTCTTCATTCGTCTTACAACCAATGCAGTTTTTGGGTGAATTTCTAGATGTGCCAGTAAAGGAAATTGAAGTAATTTAGCCCATCCTTAATGCTTCAAAAAATTTGCCTAAATAACATATTGAGCCGTATTGAATTAATTGTCTATCCCCGAATTACAATAATTTCGCGTCCTGCGGGGCTTATGACATTCTCAGTAGCCGTGCGATCGCTAATCGGCGGCAAGCCAGAACGGCGATCGAAGAGCACCAACCATCCTGTATCTAAACTCAACCCCGATAAATATTTATCCAATTGTGACAATCCTTCTTTAAGTGGGTCGGGTCTGCCATCCCTCCATACCTTCAATTCCATTCCCAAAGTTACTTTGCCATAGCGTAAACAGATATCCATCTTACCCGAACCGATCGCATATTCCCTTTCTAATGTCCCATCACCATTAACCACCCGATGGAGAAATGCCATCAATACCAGATGCGGCGCAATTTCTGGATAGTTGGCGCTCTTGAATAATGGCTCTCCATGTTGCCGCCAGAAAACTAAAAAAGCATCAAGCAGAACTTGGACATTGAGATTTCCATCAGCATTTAACCAACTGGGTTGAATCATGGGCAGACTATCCTGCGTCCCTTGGGATAATACTCTGGGAATTACTTCTTGATAAATTGGATTAGCAATTTTTAAACCACCTTCCTGACTCCGCACCACTAAACCCAAATCCAACAAATAGCGGCGATCGTCATCTGGTGTATCTCCTAGCTCTAATCCAGACAAAATAGGCTGAATTATGGCTCTGACCCTATCTTCCCTGAGCCTTTCTGCAAGGCTATCCAGATGCGTATCTTGTCTCTTGATCAGTATTTCCTTAGCTTGATTCACTAAATCAACTGTAATTGGGATATTCGGATCTTTGGCGATATATTCAACTATTTCCTTGGCGATCGCATTGACTAGCCAAGGCTGTCCCTGTGTCAAATGAAATGCTAAATCCACTGCTTCGGGCGTAAACACCTGTCCTGTGGCTTCTGTATGCTGCTGATAAAGATTTCTCACATCCTCAAGGGTGAAGTTACTCAACGTAAACGAACGTACTTTGATATTAAAAGGACTAGAAGTATTTAGGCGATCGCTTCCACCAGCAGCATATTTATAATCACGCACATCACGCATCCCCACCAATGCCAAAGACTGCGGAAATCCTTGCGGACGGCGTGGGAATCCCGATCTAATTTGCCGCAATACTGAAATCAGAGTTTCATCACTCAAAGCATCAATTTCATCGAGAAATACCACCAACGGACGGGGCGATTCCTGCGACCATGCTGCCAAAAAAGCACCGATGTGACGACCTGACTCTCCTAAAATGCTATGACTGGGCTGTAATTCTTTTGGTAAGTAAAACTTAATTGCATCCTGCCACTCATCCAAAATTGCCCGCCCCGCTAATTCAGGATCGTGGGAAAATACCGCCCCCACTTCCAATGACAACATCACCGCAGTATATCGACCGCCAGCCGTTAGTTCTTGGGCAAGAGTAATCATCGCTGTGGTTTTACCCACTTGCCTCGGCGCATGGATTACAAAGTAGTTGCGCTGGGCGATCAAATTCACTATTTCAGGCAGCCGTACTATGGACGGCAGCATATAGTGAATTTCAGTCTGACAAGGACCGGCGGTATTAAACCATTTTTTCATAACGACAGCTAATTGACGGGCAGATACTCCTTCAATATATCGCAGGGCGGCAGGTTCAGAATTAATTTATTCTTGAATATTTCCCTACATCCCGTACTTTCTGGGACTCTAAGACTACCCCAAAATGCTACGATGATCAGAATTCATGCTATTAACCAATCATCATGAAAGTTCTAAGTGAAAGCTCCGATCGCCTAGTTTTAGAAGAAAAATCTCCGCTTATTTGGAAAGCATTAAAACCACTTGCTTTCTTCTAATTCACTGATTTTACAACCAATGCAGTTTTTAGGTGAATTTCTAGACGTACCAGTAAAGGAAATTGAGACAACTTAGCCCTATTTACCATCTTAAAAATTACCACCTCAAAAACCCTCCACGAATCAGCTATTGAGACGCATTGAATTAATTATCTATCCCCGAATCACGATGGCTGGGGTTGTCTATAAATCAATGCAATTTTATTACTATTTTAAGAGTATCAAATTCTTAGATTTCATTGTTGATTGAATTAGGTATCATATAAGTCTGAAGTCTATATAAATAATCGGCGACTTTTACCGATTGTCGTTTTTCTCCAAGTTTCTCATATAGTATTTTGGATTGCTGTAACTTTTTGATCGCAGCTTCAAACTGATTAATACCCATAAAAGCTAATCCCAACATCAAACAAGCCTCAGGATCATTAGGATTTATTGCGAGTCTTTTATTGTTTTCTGACATCATCATTGTGGCACTTACAGAAATTTTTTGACTGTGCGAAGCTAGAATGTTATTGACATGATTATTAACTAAGTTAGGATCTAAAATACGCCCAAATGTAGCATTAAATAAAGGATTTGAGAAACCAAGATTCTTAATATTTAAATCTTTACCACAAGGTAAGCTAAGAAACGAACTAATAATATTTAAAATTTGATTATTTTCCTTAACAGTTCTACTTTCTATAGTCGGAAAATATGTATTAGTTTTTGAGAAAAGAAGCATAACAAAATAAGTAAATTCATCGCTTTTTTCAGAAGTATATTTATGAATAGAAATAATATCTGAAAGTGGATATTCATATTTTGCCTCAACCCAAGAAGAATCATAATTCAATTTTCTATTCTTGTAGATAATAAAAGGGATAGGATATCGTATTATTTTTTGAATTAGAGTGCTTTTAGTTAAACTGAAAGTGATAATTCTCTCTCTATAATATGGATAAGGGGATTTCCAGAAGCTAATGCCTAAATACAAAAAAAGCGATGAAACCAATATTAGGATAGAGTAGAAAAATCCGACAGGAAATTTCCTAATTAAGGTAAATATACCTTGTGATAAAATGTGAGTATTGGTTAAGCTTACTAATAAAAATGTTGATACCAAAAACAGCAATCCTGACAAATATTTAAAATATTTCTGTTTATTCTCTTGTCCCCAGATCAATAATTTTAGAGATAACATTAGAATTAATAGACTGATAAACCCACCCAAAAAATAATAACTAGCTGAAGAAGCATTTAGAATACTTTGGGCTAACTGACTGCGAGTAATTTCCATTTCACTCATTTTCAAAAATGATAAACGGACTAATGACAGAATTGAAATAGTCAAGAATACAATTCCTATAATATTAAAACTTACATAAAGCCCAGTATCATTTTCAGTCACTACCAATGTAGTCGAATTCTTCTGCTCTATGCGACCATAGGAAGTTATAAATGGTTTCATAGAATTTATTCCTGTATTCACTAGGTTTTGTTGTTTTTTCAATATATTGGACTTGCTAAAAATACTATTGTAATCAATATGTGACGGCTAATAGCATATGATTGCAGTTTATACTCCAGCGCCAATCCCAAAAGGAGCAAAAATATTAGCATTAAAGAACCCACTCGTTCCACCAACAATACTTGCGCCAGCAAGAGGAACATTAAACTTTAAGAACGATAAAAAGGTTGTCTTAAGTGTAATATCAATTCTTGAGCCAGCATAAGTACCGCTAGGTAGCCATCCAGTAGCAATAACCCCTGCCCTCGCTTCCAACTCAAGTTTGAATACAGATCCTTTAATACTGAATGGTCCAAAACTTCCAGTATCAGGAACTTCAATAAATTTGTAAGAAGCGCCGCCACCAAGATTGAAAGTTACACCTTTACCCGCGCCCCAAGTTACAGCTCCCTCGAAGAAGGTATCAATACCGGGCTTAAATCCATTTTTCCACTTGCCTTTAACCTTGATAGTGGTACGCGGATCAAACTGACCGTTTTTATTGAAAGCAGGATGTCCAACACTCACTTCCCCCTCAATTTCATCAAGATTTCCAACCCTATTAGTTCCTTTAAGCTTTAAAGAAACAAAATAATTAATTTTTAAAGTAGAGTAAGTAGAGTGTGGATTTGCCAGAGATTTATACCCAAACTCATAAGAACCATAAATAAATCCGCCAATAATCAACATTGATACAAGATCATCTATAGCTCTCGCCCTATCAATCCAAGTCTTACCCTGAATCACTTTATTTGCATTACCTATACCTTCAAGAATATTTTTAATCACGCTCGCAGCAGAAAATTCTGCAATAGAAAAATTTCCAGATGGATCAGAATTATTGACTGGATTTAAATCAGCATATTGATAACTATTTTGAGATATTGGGTTAGTAACATATCCTTCAAATGGATCTCGACTAATAAACCTACCTGTACTGACATCCAAATAACGAGCGCGTAGGTATTGTAAACCAGTTTCAAAATTGTACATCTCGCCATTATAGAGATACTCGACATCAACTGTTCCAGACTGTTTAATAATTCTTCCATAGGCATCATAGTCATAACTTCCAACATCATTACCTGATTCATCTACAACTAGACGAGTGCTACCCATCCTATCTGTCAGGTAATATAAACTCTTACCATTTCTGTCGCTTTGAGCAATAGGACCAGGGTGATCACCATAGGTATAAGCTTTGACAAGACTACCATCAGAATTATATTCAGCCATTACCTGAGGGTTAGGTTGAGCATAATCTAATAGAAAGAAAGTTTGTACTCCATTTTCGACTTGACTAATTAAATTGCCGTTCAAATCATATTGGTATGAAACCTCATAAGTAACAGTTTCATTAACATCTTGAATTTCAATCTTAGTGAGTTTATTTAGAGAATTCCATGTAAAGAACTTTTTCTGATTCGTATTTGTTTCTGAAATCAGATTCCCCTTGAAATCATAAGTATAAGTAGTAGCTAAAGAACCCGTAATTTCCGACAGCAGCTTGTCATTATCACCATAAGTATAAGTAGTAAAGCCAAGAATAGAATCATTGCGGGAGATCCTATTACCACTTGCATCATATGTATAAGCAATATTTCTAGTACCTTCAATTGGATCGATAATATTTTCTGATATCAACCTATAGGTTTTATCGTAGGTATAGCTAACTTCTTTACCAGTATTTTCAGAAACTTTAGTTACTTGACCTGATAAATCTCTGGTGTAAGATTGACTGAAAATTAGTTGACTGGAGCTATCAAACTGTTCGATTTTAGTTAAGAACCCATTCGAAGCATAGGTGGATTTTTCTAGTACGCCGTTAGCGTACTGACGTTCTACAAGATTATTATTATTGTCATATACATAGACAGTATTGCCGTTAAGTGAATCGGATATTTTCACAACGCGATCATTTAGATCGTACTCATATTCGGTAGTTTGGAAATCAGAAATAATTTTGGTGACTTTACCACTGCTGTCATATGTATAGGAAACATTCTTCCCATTGACATCGCGAACATTAGTTGTTTGTCTATTACTATCATACGTATAACTTGCTGTGGCAGAACCGCTCCGATATTCAACAAGGAGCCCATCAGAGTTATAAGTTAAAATGCGCTGAGTACTATCAGGTAAAGTCTGAACTACCTGATTATTTGTAGTAGATACTACTGCACTAGTAATTTGACCGTCAAAGTCCTTGAGACTTGGATTTCCATCAGAATCATAGCTAAATTCTTGACGACTACCATCAGGAAGTATCTTGGCTGTTCGGCGACCAATCACATCATATTCATATTTGGTTATTGCCCCGTTCGCATTAGTCTGTGAGAGAAGATTTCCAACTTCATCATAGGTATATGATGTGCGTCTTCCTTCTGCATCAATAACTGCACTCACTAAACCACTAACATTAAGCTCATATATGGTAGAGTTTCCATTCTCGTCAATATCAAGTCGATATTTTTGATTTACTGTATTACTTTGGGTAACACTGCCATCTGGCAAAGTAAACTTGACGGGTAATCCTTCAGCATCATACTCAATGTACAAAGTTTTACCTTGGTCATCGGTAACAGTAATATTTCTACCTGCTGCATCATAGCTAAAGTTAACTTCTTTCCCTTCAGGAGATTTTACTTTTACCCTATTGCCAACTGCATCGTAGGTGTATTCTGTTCGTTCTCCATAGCTATTAAAAATGGCAGTCACTTGACCAAGTAAATCGTACTCACTAGCATCAAAAGTTCCATCGGAGTATATGGTTTTAGTCAATCTATCCATTGAATCATATTCATACTTTGTCAATGAACCATCGCGACTTTTTTCACTAGTGTTCCTCTGCATTGCATCATATGTATATTCTTCAGTAGTTCCGTCTGTATAATCTACACGGACTAAATTGCCCACTGAATCATAAGTTGCTGTAGTTTTAGTTCCTAGATAATCAGTAATGGCAATAAGTTGATTAACCTTGTCATATTCAAATTGAGTGGTTCTACCAAATTCATCTTGTATCGTGGTGATATTACCATTCTTATCATATTCGTAAGTAGTCGTTGCATCTTTAGAACCACCTGCTGTTGTCACTGTATGGGTATCTGTTAATAGCCTACCGCTATTGTCGTAAGTGTATTTGTAGTTAATGCCTTGCGAATTTACACTTGAGTATCTACCTAAAGCGTCCTCTGTAATATTTGAGACCAAACTAACTCCATTAATCATCAAACTGGTCGGTGTAATAATTGATTCAGTTCCTTTTGCATTAATGGTAGTCAATGTTTGCTTCTGGTCATCGGTTTTAATAGTTGTAATATTACCTAATTCATCAGTTATCGATTGTAGATATCCATTACTGAATGTATAAGTAGCAATGTTTCCTAAAGCATCAGATTCTTTAGTTAGTTTGCCTGTGCTATCGTAGTAAAATTTGGTTGTATATCCTAATTGGTCGGTTAGAGATGTAACGTTTCCTCTGCTGTCATACTGTTTCTTAACGATTCCACCATCAGCATAAACTTCTTGAACTGTGTTGCCGCGATCGTCATATTCGTAAGTAGTGGAGTATCCCAATGGGTTAGTTACTACCTGAATTTGATTTTCAGGATCAAAGGTCATATTGATAGCATTACCTGCGGCATCAAAGACTTTGGTCAATCTACCCAGAGCATCATATTCATTCTTGATGACAGAACGATTGAGAGGATCGATTACCTTGTCGAGATAATGCTTGCGGGTACTGTTATATTCAAACTTAGTGACATTACCTAGTTTGTCGCTGAAGGAAACTAGATCCCCATTCTTATCGTAACTATAGAGAACCTTGTTACCATCTTGGTCGATCGCTGCTACAATTCGACCTTTGCTGTCGCGCTCAAAATCAATCTTGGCACCATAGCTGCTCTTGATATAGCTGTCGGTCATTTCCAAGAATTCGGTAGGACTGGCATTAGCGGTCACACGACCGAGAGAATCAATCTTGAAAAGATCTGGTCCAACGCGATCGATCTTGCCATTGACAGGATCGATTTCATATTGGATACCTTCTTCGGTAGTGAGAAGGTACTTGGTGTTGAAATAGGAGTTGCCGAGGTCATAGGGAACAGCCGCAAGGTTGCTCAAGATGTCGTCGGGACGGGTGTCAATCAGGGTTATATTTGCAGTCTGATAATTCGTTAGGGTTAATTTGCTCTTTGTGTTGCCTACGGGTTTATAGATAGGATCGTAAAGGGTGATGCCATAGAGACTGAGGGTATAGCCTTCTCTGACAGCGGGTTTGAGGGCGAGTTCAAATACTTCGCGTTTGCCGCCGATAGTGATGTAGATCTTATCGCCGACCTTATGACCGCGACTCCTATCGATCAACCCTTCTTCTTCATAGAAAGGATCGGGAGCGCCGAGGCTAGTCCGCAGATCCACATCGCGGAATTCTACGCGCCAACCAGGAGCCATTTCCGCACTATTTGCATTTAGTTTTAAGGTGTCATAGGTTCGGACTAGCTGTACGGGAATATTGCCAGCGCTAATCGAAATATCCGTAAAGCTGAGTTGGAACTCACCAAATTTAAGATCGCCACTGAACACTTCGATTTGATTTTCGATGCTACTGGAAATGTCTGTCGTATCCCATGCGGTGAGTTTGACGCGATAGATGCCATCATCGATCGCGGTGGGGTCAAATTTACCTAGTACTCCACCACTGGCAACTTCTGTGCCTAGTACCTCAAACATGGTTGACCAGTTTTCAGTGTTTAGTGGTGCAACTTCAAGGCGATAGCGGGATAGGTTGTCATCGGGATCGTCAACTAGACCTCTAAGGGCTGTGACTTTAGAGATGATGCCATCAGGAATTAGGTTAAGGTCGAGTCTGACTTCGGGGGCTTTTGGGGGAACGGAAGGATCGTAGACATCAATGGTGAAGGTTTCGGTCTTAACATTGCCAGCCGCATCAGTTGCCTTAGCGATCGCTGTAATTGTACCAGCCGTATCGAGGGTGAAGCCCGCTTGTCCGAACTGGTCGAGAATGACCGCTTTACCACCGACTGTTAGTTCCAAGTTGTCAATTCTAGCGTTATCGGTAGCCTGTACTTGGAAGAGAACTCGTGATCCAACTTCGGCAGGATCGAATCCTGCAAAGCCTAATTTGACCGTTGGTGCAGTTGTATCGGGTTGGACGTTGATACTGAAGGTTTGGTTAATGGTTGCACCAGCTTCATCGGTGATCGTAATTGTGACGTTATTAACCCCTGACTGAGCGTTGGTTGGAGTCCAACGCAATCTGCCCAACTCATCAATAGTCATGCCCTTCGCTTTAGAAGAAACATCGATCGCATAGGTCAACTTGCCACCATCAGGATCACGGGCGATCGCATCGTAAACATATTGAACTCCAGGAATTGCGCCAGTCGGAGGATTAGTAGAAGCGATCGTTGGTAACTGATTAGCACGCGCCGTGAGGGTGAAGCCTTGCGCCGCTCTCAAATTGCCATCATTTACACCCACGACTACTTTATAAGTGCCGACAATGGGACTGTTCCAAGAAAGCAATCCAGAAATAGGATCGATTGCCACACCACTAGGGGCGCTAATTAGCTCATAGGTCAATGTGTCGCCCACATCAGGATCGGTCGCAGTGACTTGATATTTATAAATATTAGCGGTGTCGGCAAGAAATACGGGTGTGGAGGTAATCGTTGGCGATTTATTAACGGCAACTGTACCGACAACAATTGTGTAGGTTTGGAGAGAATTTGCGCCTTGGCTATCTCTAGCTTGTACTTGAATTTCATAACTACCAGTAAAGCTGGGAGTCCAACTAATCACACCCGTACTAGGATCAATTTCCATACCTGATGGACGGCGTGCCAAACTATAAGTAATGGCATCGTTTTCGGCATCCTTTGCCACAGCCGTATAGGTGTAGAACTGCCCAACTGCTCCCCTAGTATTTGGTGTCGAAATAACCAGAGGCGGAGTATTTGCACCCGTTACCTTAACTGTAAATTCTTGACCGCTATAGGTTCCATTGAGATCGGTGATGCGAATGCCGACAGTATGCTCGCCCAATTGAGTTTGCTTGGGGTTCCAGCGCAATAGCCCAGTTTGATTATCAATAACCATGCCTTCAGGGGCATTGTCTAATGTCCAGAAGAAGGGATCGCCATCGGGATCGTTGCCTGTAAGTTGATATTCATATTGGCGATCGAGATTGGCGACAAAGGTATTGGGAGCCGATGTAATGGTGGGTGCATTATTTGCGGCTTGGTGAGCCACGGTAATTTGGAAGCTTTGGGTAGTGGAGCCTCCCTGACTGTCAGTTACTTTCACCACCACCACATTTTGATTGCCAGATTGGTTAGCCGCAGGTGTCCAGACAATTGTGTTTTGTTGAATGGTCATGCCTGCGGGTTTTACGTCAAGGCTATAGGTTAGTGCATCACCATCGGCATCAGTTGCTTCGATTTGATAGAAGTAATTGCTACCCAAACGGATGCGATCGCGTGGCTGCGAGACAATCACAGGCAACTGATTGGGAATGGCATTAATGACACTCACCGTCACTGTTTGCAGTGTACTGCCACCCTTATTATCGGCGGCTTTAATTGTGAATTGTTGTTTACCAACTTGTCCAGCCACTGGTGTCCATGTAACTAGTCCCGTTGCGTCAATAGCCACGCCTGCTGGTGCACCACTGACCAACGAGAAAGTGATCGGATTTGTGTCAACATCCTGAGCTTTAACCTGATATTGGAACTGCTTGCCCACCTGAGGCTTGGTACTATCGGGAGCTACAGAAGTAATTACAGGTGCTGTATTGTCGGGTACTAACTCGATATTAATTGCCTGAATCGCTTTGCCACCTTTGCCATCTTGAGCGCGTAATAGAACTTGGAAAGTAACTACATCAGTTTGCTGGCGACTGGTATTTAAGGAAGCTAATTTTTCCCTTAGTTCGCTGTAATAATTTTCGACTTGCTGTGCCGTGGGCAACCAAACCACTGTGCCAGTTTCCTCGTCTACCGTCATCCCATCAGGGGCAAGGAGCAGATCAAAACTAATGGCATCGGAATTTAGATCGATCGCCACTGAGTTGTATTTCAACAATTCGCCCGACTTAATTTTATAGAGAACATTAGGCTGGGTTTTAAACTCTGGCGCGACATTAATGGGTTCGCTAATCTTGTGGATACCAAAACTGTTGGTAATGGTTTCTCCTGCCAAAGTTATGGTATTGTTCGCAACGCCACCCACTGGTGTGGTTACTTTAAACCCATTGGGAACTACAGTTCTAACAGTATATGTACCTGGTAATAAATCGGTAAATTCATACTGATAACGGGTAATCTGCCCGAAAGCATTAGGTTCCACATTTACATCGGTAATATCAGATGGCTCTCCTGCATCAAAACTACCGTTGTTATTGCTATCAACGTAAACCAGCACGCCATCTTTCAATGGCTCGATCGCATAGCGTTCGTCTAAGCCCGAGAAAATGAGCGCTAATTCTTCGATATCAGTCAGAGTGATGGCATTGGGATCGATCGCCTTCATCGTATCCAATGAAGATGCTTCACCGATCGCAAAGGAAGTAACATTACCGCCCTTATCTTTGATAATAATATCACGGAGTTCCTCTGCTTCAGCTTCCAGATCGCTAATTTTATCCCTAGAATAACCGTCGGACATAAAGAGCAGATTGGGTGTACCAGAATATCCCTCCTTTACCAGTAATTTCATCTGCTTTAACGCTTCAGTGAAGCGATTATTTCCATTAGGAACGTAGCTATTGAGAATTTCGACAACATCAAGGATGCTGTTATTATTGTTGTCGGCTAGTGCCGTAGTATATTCTTGCAATCCTGCTAGTGAAGGATCCATATCCTGAATCGTGGCATTGAATTCGTGGGGAATAATGCCAATCTTGATTTTGTTACCCGCACCTTGAGCGATAATCGAATCAATTAACAGTAAAGCCGCAGCTCTTTGAGCATCTAGAACTGTCTTTACATTTTCGTATTCGCCCTTACCGTGGAAAGGTGCTACTGTACTGCCTGAAACGTCGATCGCAATCACAATCGCTGGATCGTCGCCCTTAATCAACTTCGAGTCGCGTAAACCATTACCGTTGAGGTCGTCAAATACCAGACCTTGAATTTTGCCTAGATTGCTAAACACATCTACTGTAAAGGTTTGGCGATCAAAGCCTCCCTTGCGATCGGCTACTTCCACCGTGAAATTAACCTTGTTTCCATTCACAATAGAAGCTTCAGGGAACCACAGTAATTCGCCCGTATCTTGATTGATTAAAGCTCCATTAGGGCTGTCAACCAAGCGATAAGCAAGGGCATCGCCATCAGGGTCGATCGCATTGATCTGATAACGATAGCCCTTATCTTTGAGGCTATGGCGCGTATCAGGAGCGCTGATAATAATCGGATTGCTATTATCAGGCTGCGGCCATAGCTTAATCGTATAACTTTGATCGGCGGTTGCACCATTTTCATCTTGCGCCTGAATCGTAACAGCGAAGCGTCCCAGCGATCCATCTCCAGCATCCCCGCCTCCGCTAGAACCAGGAGTAATCACATCTAGGGCATTAATATCTTTAGGATCTAGAGAAAAGACACGGAACGAATAATTGTAGGCTTGGGCTTCCCATATACCCTGCATATGGAGAACATATTCTCCTGTCTCCGTGATTTTGGTCTCAAAGTCATAGCGCATCTCTTGATCGGTAATGCGTGTGCCGTTAGGACTAAATAGCTGCCAACGGTAGTAATGGGGATAGCCACTGCCATTGGCATTGAACGCTAGGTTGTCAAAGTATAAAGTTTGACCTTTTTCAGCGTGAATGCGATAGAGATAACTATTTTGACTGTTGGTTTCCGAACGATTAACTGTAAGGTTATACTCAATTTCACGAGAACTTATGTTGTCGAGCAGTTGGAAACTATAGCCATTATTCTGTCCAGGGTTGCCGCCGATTACCAGATTGTAAATATCGCCGCGATTGAGAACGGTCAAACCCTTGTCATTATTGCGGAAGTCTCCAATGGAGGTTACCAAATTGCCATTGGAGTCGTATAGCCAAGCGTTTACGCCTGTGCCATACATACCGTTAAACATTACCTGCATTCCCGGTACAGACTGGAATGTATATACTTTCGCTGCTCCTTCCGTAGAAGTTCCACTAATTGCTTGTCCTAGTTCTAGATAATTTACCCCAGGACCAAAGTTCTTGGGCAGTTCTAGGATCTGGAACTTGTAGTTGCGATTTGTGGCTTGGTTGTAATAATCGCGTAATTGAACTTTATAGGTTCCACTTTGTTGCAAAGTATAGGAACCATTGTCATAGCGTGCTTCTCCTTCCAATAACTGGGTTCCATCAGGATTAATAATTTTGACACGCTCACGCCAATCATTAGTGCCAGTCATGCTGTCATACCAAATGACTGTTCCTGCCGATGCTGTGAATGTGTATTCATCTAGCTGATTGGCTGTGGTAAAAGTACCTGAATAGCTGGTGTTTAATCCAGATTTCGTAACTGCTGCTGGGGTGACATCGGTAACAGTGAAACTGTAATCAACAGGATTGGTACTTGTGCCAGCGATCGCTAAGGTGTAAGTACCTGTTGCCCCCAATGCTCTTGTAAAGTCGGGACTGTTGGCAGCAGGAGCGGCGATCGCCACACCCGACGGGTCATACAATACCCAATTTGCCCCTACCCAAGTGGATGCAGTCAAGTCAAATTTGAGAAGCTTACCTGCAACTCCATTGATGCGATGGAGGTCGATTTGATTGCCAGGATTCAGTTGTGCGGTTGTGTTTGCGCCAATGGCAACTACTGGGGCGGCACTGCGATCGCTAATTACAAAGCTATAATTACCAACGGTTGCACCAACGCCATCAATGACCAAGCGATATTTACCATTCTCTCCGAGCAGTAACGGCGACCAGTCAGCACTGGTATCGCGATCGCTAATCAATGCTCCACTGGGGCTATAAATTCTTGCCTTGATATTGGTATTGCCAGTCAGAGCATCAAAGAACAACATCTGTCCTGCATTGCCTGAGAAGGTATAAATATCATTCTCTCCTTTCACGACAAGGTTGGAGGCTACGGTACTTCCTAATGTATATGCAGTTGTTTGATCGCCTGTGAGATTCAAGCTGACTTCATAGCTATTATTGGCAACGCCGCCTCCCCACATTACTAAGGTGTATTGTCCTGCTGCATCTAGATAAACATCTTTATCTTCGGTAAGTCTTCCTTCAGTAACCCTTTCGCCATTGGGTTTATAAATTATCCAATAGTTACTACCATCACCCGTGGCATCGACGAAGATATTCTGTTTGCCATTGCTGGTAAAGCGATAGAAGTCAGCTTCGCGCTTGTTAGCATCATCATAGGTTCCTGTTACCGTAGCCAATGGGTTGGCTAAATTGAGCGTGATTTGGGCAGGCATAGTGGCGCGATCGCCATATTCCATCAATTTAAAGCGATATTCACCCGTTGCTTCGCCTGTCGGATCGACTGTGAGGGTATAAGTTCCCGTTTCACTAAGATTGATATTGTCTTTATCATCAGCAGAAGCTGTATCAAAATCACCAGTGATGTTGCGACCGACAGGATCGGTGATGCGAATCTTGAAGCCTGCGGTTTTGGTTTGGCTGTCGAGATATAGTCTTTGTCCAGCTTTGCCAGAAAAAGTATAGTAACGCTGATCGCCTTTAATCGAGATCGCACCGCTAACGACATCGCCAACAACGTAAGACTGACTAATTAAATCAGGTGTTGCGATCTGAATCTTGTAAGTACTTGGAACGGTAACAGTACTTGGGTCAATATTTGATTCAATAACACCCTTGTAATTTGCGTTGCCTATGTCATTCCATTTACCTGAACTAGTCCAGAACCATCCATAATCTTCATTGCCATTCCAATTATTTGGCTCGCCGCTCCCCCAATTAATATAAGTAGCTGGCTCACCACTGATCCACTTCCATACCCCTTCTTCTTCCTTATCTGTAAGTCCGATGTAATACCCAGTACCAAAATTGGTGAGGATGAATTGATTTTCATCGGCATCATTGATTGTTACTAAATTACCACCTAAAGCTTCTGCTTGTGCTTGCAATGCTTCCCATGAACCCGCACCGCTTAGTAGGGAGTAGTAGCGATTATTAGCAGAATTAAAGACGGTCTTTTCTCTGCCAATATTAACAGGAGTGATGCCATATACAACTAAGGAATATTCACCAGGATTCAACCAAGTTTCACGATCTTCCCAGATCTTGCCGCCAGTGACATAGGTTCCATTGGGTTGATACAAAGCCCAACCTCCATCAGCAGCCGTTCCTCCTTGACCATCAAAGAAGAAGTATTGCGGACGATCCACTGTAAATGTATAGCCAGTTCCGCCTAACTTACCATTAGCACCAACCAGAAAAGTGCCATCAAGGGTTACATCAAAGGCTGCATTTGGTTTTGCATCAAGATCGACAAGTTGGAATCTATAGCTGCCTGTATATTCTGAATTGCCGCGATCGTCATAGCCATCAACAGTAATGCGATAGGTTCCATCAAATGCAAGGGTTAAACCTTGATTTGGAAAGCGATCGGCATTGGTTTGAATGCCTCGTCCGCCAGTCTCATCAGTAATTAAATTACCTTGAGGATCAGTAATGCGAGTATAGATGAGACCAGGAGTATCCAGTGCATCAAACATGATGCGCTGTCCTGCTTTACCTGTAAAAGTGTAATAGTGCTGTTCACCTTTTTCATCAATTACATCACTAACTACGGTGTCAAAAGCAACGGGAGTCGTGACAGTTTTTAATTCTGGTGTGACCAGTTGCAATTTATAGTTTGTACCGCCAGCACGTCCCGAAACAACTAAGTAGTATTCACCCGCATCAAGCCAGAATTCGGCGTTATAAGATACATAATTGCTATCAACCCTAGTTCCATCAGCACGGTAGATGCTCCAATCGCCATTCCCTTCTTGACCATCCACATAGATATATTGCCGCTCTGGATTAGTGAATTTATAGGATTTTGCGCCTAAACTGCTGTAATCCCAATTTCCAGAAATGTCCTCATCTAGATACACTTCAGGCGCATTCTCTAGATCCAACAGTCGGAACCGATAATTCCCAGTTGTTTCGCTTGTGCTATTGTCGTAACCATCAACATGAATGTAATAGGTTCCATCTTCTAAGAGAGTAAATCCGCGAGTCGGAGTATAGTGACCTGTATCGTTAGGAGAGAAATCGCTATTGCTATAAATACCGCGATCATAATAACTTTGAGCTAACACGCGATAATTCTTGTCATAAACATAATAGGTCAGCAGATAATTATCGCTACCCAAAGTATCGAAGTAAATCTTCTCTCCAGCCCTACCTTGGAAGGAATAATAATGCTGCTCTCCCTTCTCATCAATGGCGTCGCTAACTACGTCACTAACGCCATTGGTGAATTTAATCTCTGGGAAATTTACCAATGCTGGCGTGACGATCTTCATCTGGTAATTCGGATCTGTACCACGACTGGTCATTACTAAATAGTAATTACCAGCATCAAGCCAGAACTGCTTATTATATGACAAATAGTTAGTGTCAACCCTTGTACCATCTGCACGGAAAATATACCAGTCACCATCTCCACTCTGTCCGTCAATAAAAAGGTACTGACGAGTGGCATTATTGAATTGATAGACAACTGCGCCTTTTGCACCATTATCAAACGTGCCGCTAATCGTACTGTCGAGATTGACCGATGGGGCAGAACTGACATCAAGCAAGCGGAACTTATAATTACCCGTTCCTGCTGTGCCGTAAGTACCGCCATAGCTAACTACCTGAAGCGTATAAACACCATCCATGCTCAAAGCCAGTCCGCTTTCTGGTAGGCGATCGCTATTCAAACTCTGTCCGCCACCGTAATAATTGTAAGGATCATCTTGATTAAGCATCCGACCGTTAGGATCGTAAATGCGAACACGCATATTGGCATCGCTAGGAAGCGCATCAAACATGACCAACTGACCAGCCCTACCCGTGAAGGTATAAGAGTAGTGAGTTAGCTTTTTGGTAATAGTACCGCTCACTTCTGTATTGAAGTCAATATTACCGAGACTCGCTATTTCTGACTCTACTAACTGCGCTGTGTAATTGGCATTAGATGCTGTACCCGCAAATACAAAATAATACTGTCCCGCATCAAGCCAAAACTGAGTATCGGCATTAGTGCGTAAGTAAGTTACTTGATTACCATTTTCGCCATAAACATATATGTATCCATCACCTACTTTGTCATCAACATGATAGTAGGTGCGAGTCGCTACATCTAGCTTGAAAGCAGCAGCACTGGTTGCACCGCTAGAGAATGTGCCGACAGTATCACTATTAACTAGTATATTTGGAGATGAAGTCAGATCTATTAATTGGAATTTATAGGTTCCAGCAGCATTAGCCACGATGGTCATGGTGTATGTACCAGTCATTGCCAAGGTTTGACCATACTGTGGATCTGGTCCTAAATCACCGTTACTGGTGTAACCCGCTTGATTGTTGTAAGTTAAAACTTGCTTGCCAGACGGATCATAGAGGTATCTAGTAAACCCACTCCCACCCTGAGCGTCATAAAATAGGTTCTGCCCTGCCGTACCGCTAAAGGTAAAGGTCGCAACCTGACCATTAGTTAAATTGCCACTATAAACTTGATTGAAGTTAATCGCTGTTCCAGTTGGTGTTGCCGATGTTCCTGCTTTAAGTTCACGGATTTCAAAAGCATAGTTAGCAGTTGCTGCATTATTACCGCGAATCGCCAATGTATAAATTCCATCAGCTTTAAGACCAACAAGCTGAGAAGTATTAGCCTCAGCATTCATCAATACTTCGCCCGAAGCACCGTAAAGCGTCCAGCTAGTATTTGCTGGAATTGTGGTGGGATTGAATATTAGTCCTTGACCTTTTGTACCTGTAAATTGATAGAACTTCGCAGATCTCCCATCCGTGAGCATGTCAGCATTACTGGTAGGAGCTGAGGTAACTGTTATATCGTTCTGCTCTATCAGCCCTCTATATCCTTGATTAGAAATATCGATCCATCGATTAGAATACATCAAGGCATAGCTTTCACCTGTACCACCATTTGGCTCACCTGGATACCAGTTGGTATAGGGTGCAGTTTCACCGCTAATCCATTTCCATTGACCTTCTTGAACTTGGTCAGTCAATCCAATGTAATAAAATCCAGAGTTGGCATTAAAGTTGGTGTTGATAAATGTTTGCTCAGAAGCATCATTAATCGTAACTAGATTTGCTCCGATCGCTTGAGCCTCTGCTTGAGCGCCTGTCCAACTAGTACTATTGGAAAATCTATAAGCATGACCGTTATAGATGACATTACTAATTGCCCCACCTATGCCGATATTGCTGGTGATATCAGTGGCAGTGGATAGATTGATTAAGCTAAAACTATAGCTGTCAGTGCTTCTGGTATTGCCATCAAAGGTAAGTTTGTAAGTACCCGTATGACTCAGGGTAAAAGCATCGGGATCGTTGTCTGATACCCAGCGATTGAATAGTTCTCTACCATATTCATCGGTGATAATTACCTTAGTCGTTTGCGAAGCACCGCGATTAATTAAGTCTAAATAGAGTAGTTGACCTGCCGTACCTGTGAAGGTGTAGTAATCTTGCTCCCCTTTTTCAGCGATCGCGCCAGTCACAACAGTACCGAGTGTGAGTGGCGTGGTATTCAGTTCGGGCGTAACAATTCTTAAATTATAGTCACTGAGATAACCACTGCCATAACCGCGCATAACTAGGGTATATTCGCCTGCATCTAGCCAAGTTTCATAATCTTCCCAAAGCCGTTTTGTCGTAATTTCAACACCATTGGCTGAATAAAGCTTCCATTCTGCGGTTTGAGAACCACTATTTATGCCATCTGTGGGGTTGTAGGTTCCTGCTGGTGGCAAAGCGTCAAAATAGAGATATTGACGCGAGCCAAGTGTAAACTTATACCTTTCGGCACTGGTTGAGGCTTCAGTAAAGTTGCCTGTAATATCAGTATCAAGACTAACTACTGTACTGGAATTTGCTTTACCTAACAAGCGGAATTTGTAGTTACCCGTGGCCTCTCCCGAACCATCAACAACTAGTTTGTATTGACCATCAGTTACTAAAGTTAACCCATCAACAAAGTGGCGATCGTTGCGGATATCTGCATTGTTAACTAATAAAGTTCCTTGAGGAGAGTACAGAGAATATATGAGAGCGGCATTGCCATCTA
Source organism: Pseudanabaena sp. M085S1SP2A07QC (assembly GCA_020404895.1). Taxonomy (GTDB): domain Bacteria; phylum Cyanobacteriota; class Cyanobacteriia; order Pseudanabaenales; family Pseudanabaenaceae; genus Pseudanabaena. Next base: position 37,323 of record JADBWK010000021.1, read on the forward strand.
AGGAATCAAAAAATAGTTGTTCGCCTGCCGATGCGGTAAAGGTATAGGTGTCCTGCTCACCCTTTTCGACAATGGAACCTGTAACGATATTGCCTAAAGTTAGAGAATCGGTAATTAGATCGGGGGTGGTTACGCTTAACTTGTAGCGTGGTTCATAACCAGAACCATAGCCGCGCACAGCAAGGGTATATTTACCTTTACCTACAGAAAGCTCACGATCTTCCCATAATCGACCTGAAGTTACGACTGCACCACTATCATTAAATACCGCCCATTCTCCAGGTTGAGTATTGTAGTAAGCAGGGTAATAGGTATCATAACCATAGGAAGTGCTGTCAAAGTATAGGTATTTGCTCTCTGTTAATTCAAATTGATATAAATCGGCGTTGTAGCCACCATTGCCTGATGTGGAGTCAATAATTGCATCCAGTTCGATAGGCGTTGGATTGGCTTGATCTAATAAACGGAACTTGTAAGCCCCAGTAGTTTCGGTTGCATCGCTTGCCACGACAAGCTTGTATGTACCGACTGTTGGTAATGTGAAGCCATCTAGGAAATAGCGATCGCCCCTGATATCGGCATTGTCAACTAAAACTGTGCCTTGAGGGTCAATCAAGTCGTAAGTTAAGTAAACAGAATTGGCGAGAGAATCAAAGAATAATTGCTGTCCTACCGTTCCCGTGAAGGTATAGGTGTCGTAGCTGCCTTTTTTGGCAATGTTGCCACTAACGACATCACCTATGGCTATAGCCGTATTTGGAGTTTCTGAAGTAATAACGCGGAAATTATAATTCGCATTGTAACTATAGCCCTGCATTACTAAATAGTAGTCGGCTGCCCCAAGCCACATTTCACGATCTTCCCACAGGCGGGCTGAATTGATATACTGCCCATTGGCATTATAAAGAATCCAAGCCCCATAAATGCCATTGGTAGGGGTTAAGCCATCAAGATAGACATACTGCTGCTTGTTAGCATTATTTAGGTTTTCAGCAATGGTGAATTTGAATAGTTTTGCACCGCTTGCCGCATAATCAACCGCACCAGTCAGGTCAGTATCAGGAGTGTAAGCAGCCGCACTAGCTTTATCGAGCAAACGGAACTTATATTTACCGATGGTTTCGTTATCACCATCAAACATTAATTTATAAGTGCCATCGTAAACAAATGTGAAACCATCAAGGAAAGCTCTATCAACACGACTGTCGGCTCGATTGATAACTACACCACCGAAGGGGTCATAAAGAGTATAGGGGAGGTAAGCATTGCCATCTAAGGAATCGAAAAATACCTGCTGACCTTCAGTAGCTTCGAATTCTAGCGTATGTCTTCCGCCCTTCTTCGCGATCGCGCCTTCAACCACCTCGCCCACATTCATAGAGCGCGTAATCACATCAGAATTGACAAGACTAAATGTGTAATCGACCGAGTTTGCAAAACCAGCCCGACCTCTTGCTACTAAGATGTATTCCCCATCCTGTGGCATCACCATTTCTATATCGGAGAAGTCAGAATATTGAATGTATTGATCTTGAGGATTGATTACATACCAATCAACGGTTGCAGAACTTCTCGATAAAGCATCTAAAAATAGACGTTGATCCTTAGCGGCAGTGAAGCGATAGAGTCGGTCTTGATTGCCGGGGGAGAGGCGATCGCTAATCACCTCATCAAATTGAATGACAGGCACAAGACTTGGATCGGTGAGACGGAAACCATAATTACCCGTTTGATCGTTTACAGCGTCAACTACCACCCGATAGTTACCAGTTTCATCAAGAGTAATTAGTCCCCAGCTATCCCAAGCAAAGTCGGTACTGAGAACTTGACGACCTGATGGTGTAACGATCTTGAAGTTCCATTTATCGGCAGCACCAGTATAGTTAAGGGAATCGTAGTAGATTTTTTGACCAGCCACACCTGAGAAAGAGAACTCATCATTTTCGCCAGGAATACTAATTCTTCCTAAAACCGTATCTCCAATTACCAGCGCCGCAGGAGGAGTCCATTGTACCAAGCCTGTATCGCGGTTTACAGTCATGCCATTCGGACCAATAATCAGATTGAAACTGACATCATCAAGATCGGGATCGATCGCATTGGCATCATATGTATAAAGCTGATTGATATAGGCATCAACCACTGGATCGGTGGTAAAAATTGGTGGGCGATTGGGAGGAGTGCCGATTACTGAGAGAGTATAGGACTGCGTATCCGTACCGCCACGTCCATCGGCAACTTCCACCACAATACTTTGATTGCCAACATTAGCGGTTGTTGTATTCCAGGCAATCAAGCCAGAATTAGCATTAATAGTCATGCCTTCAGGGGCAACTAGAAGCCTATAGGCAAGGGGATCGCTATCTTTGTCGGTAGCATTAACGTCATAGCTGTAAGCATTGCCGCCAACGACCTCCGCAACATTACGACCAGGGAGCAAAGGATTGGTAATAATTTCAGGGGCATTATTAATCTTAGCGAGAACGACTAATTCATAGGTGAACTGAATTTGGTCGGGATTGTAGAAGATCAATTCACCCAGATTGGTCTTTTGGGTTGGATCTAGGTTGCCATTTTTGAGGAACTTGCTGAAGTCGATATAGGCATATCCATCGGGAGTGACACCATCGGCATTGCGGAGAACAATGGAAGGGGAAGAAATATTCTTGACTGCGAGAACAAGCTGGTCATTGAGAGCGTATGTGCCGATGTTTTCTAGATTGACTTCCGCTGTGAGTACTTTGCCACCTTCGGTGAAGTTAGTACGCGCATAGTTGGCTTGAATACTGGTTGTCACATCGGCAAGGCTGAGGAAGCTAATCGGATTAGGAGCGGCGATCGCGGCGGTACGGAGGGCAAATTGACTTTGAACTGGGGGTAATGTGCCTATAGGTGCAGGCGTGATACTGATGTTTGTAACTTCAACCTGTGAGGCAGTGTCTGTATCGTTGTTGACTAGGCGGAAGACAAGCTGCACAGGAGTATTAGGTGCAATGCCTACTATGTTTAGGGTAACTAGTCCTGTAGCGTTGTCGTAGGTGACACCAGTGGCAAATTTGACGGTTTCACCTTCGGTAAAGTTGATGAATGCGTCCTGTCCGTTGGCGATCGTATGAACAAGAGCATTATTACCGCCCGCATCTAAAAGTGCTACCTCAAAAGCATCGTTTATTCTAACTTTATCGGTAGAATCAAAGGAAAGATTCTTAATCTTGAACTGAATGAGAGAAGGTTCTACAGGCGTGATGAAGTTCATCACCCGTTCAGGATTGAAGTTACTATTCTCTGTGAGTAATGAGTCAACACCAATAATCAAGTTTTGGAATGCTTCAAACTTCTCAGCAGTACTGCTCTCTTTTACCTTTAATTGGATGTTGTAAAGCCCCGCATCGTTGAACTGGGGTGTGCCTGTGAGGGTGGCAGTGCCATTGCCATTATTAGTAAGGGTGAGCCATGTGGGAATATTTGTACCTGTGATCAGGCGATCGCTATTTTCAGGATCGCTGGTGGCGATGTTGTAAGTATAGACAAGGCCAGCACCAGCGCTAATTACAGGCGTACTGGTGAATTTTGGTGCTTCGTTAATGTTGAGAACATTAATCGTGAAGTCTTGTTCGTAACTTAGGTTGGGGTTGCCGCTATCGGTAGTTTTGACGCGAATAATATGGCTGGCATTGGTTTCGTAGTCGAGTAATGTGCCATTATTGACGACTAAGCGATCGCCGTTGAGAGTAAACCTGCCACCTGCGTTATTAACTAAGCTATAGATAAATGTTTGGGCGCTATCGGGATCAATGCTGCTAAATAAACCAATCTCAATACCGTTAGCTGAGTTCTCATTAATCGCATTGTTGGTAATGGCAATGCTAGTCGGGGTTTCATTGACATTAGTGACACCAATCGAGAAAATCTGTTCAAAAGTTAAACCGCCTGCATCAGTGGTTCTTACTCGGATGGAGTAAGTATTTTTAACTTCAAAATTAGGAGACTCTTTCCACTTCAGTTGATTGCCAATAATCTCAAAGGATGGGTTGTTTGTACTTCCTGTGCCACTGGTTAAACTGTAAGTATGCGTATCGCCTGTATCTGGATCTTGGCTAGAGAAGTTTCCAATTACTGAACCAATTGCTACATTTTCAGGTGTGGCATTGTTGCTAAGATTCAATGCGGTGGGTGCTAGATTACTCAAGAGCGCGATCCGCTCAACCACAAGACTGCTATTATTACTATTCCCTGCCGCATCCGATGCTGTCACAGCAAAAGAATTATTCCCCACCTTAAGTGTGACATTTTCAAATTTATACGCACCACTACTATCAGCGATCGCCACCAATGACAACGCAGGCAAAGAAACGTTAGCTCCAGCATCAGACTTGCCAACTAGAGTCACCAAAGCCTTATTCGTTTTGTTTGGCTGCTCTAGAGAGATCGCTGAACTTGGATCCAGAACGATATTCAAAGCTATTTGAGAATCATAGACAAAATCTAATACTGATTCAGCCGACAAAGGATTTTCAGGCAAAGACATCAAAAAAGTATGATTGTCGCGACCGACCTTCAACACCACATCATCAAAATCGCGATCACCACCACCCCACATATCCTCCCAACTTAGCTTCAGTTTGCCATCCACAAACTGCGATCGCATATGCGCTTCTAAATCTGGATTTGCCGATGAAATCGAGAAAAAGACATTGCCCAAACCGCCCGGTTCATTTCTAGGATTCCTAGCTAAAACTTCATCCGCCTTAGCATTTGCCACTAAATAAAAGGCAATGCGATCGCCATTTTGCAAACCAATATTATTAGTAAGTAAAGCAGCGCTGGCAGAGTCAGCAAAAATAGTTTTTCGGCGACTAGGATCGAGAGCGACTTGCAGATAGCGCGGATCACTAGGAGCAATGCCATCAATCGATCCTAGGTCATCATCAACCTTAAACAACCCAACTTCATTGTTATAAGTGGAGTTAACCTGCGATAAATAAAAGTAAGGATTGATCGGTTGTCCCGACAAACCATTAACAACAAATACTCCCGAATTAGTGCCGATATTGTTGATAAATGGAGGTGATAACTCCTTAGTAGCCCGCATCCGCAAGCGGTAATTACCATCTACAAAATTCTTGCCAAAAATACGGCTAAGGTCATCCTTTTGCAGAGTAAAGGAACCATCTTTTTTAAGAAACTCACTGATATCAACATATTCTGTAATTTCGCTAAAACTGTTACCCCTATCAATTAGCTTCGCCTCTAAACGGGTGTAAAAATTTCCGCTATCAGTCGTTTTGACATTACCAACAATTCGCACATCTGATGTTAAGCGATCGCTATCAGAAATTCCCGTATCCTTCAACAAATTGAAATTTATAGTTGGTGGCGACATTGGTGATTGAGTATTTTTTACCCAATCCATTCGCATTACCATATCGTTATAGTCGCGATCGCCCAAACCACGCATATCTTCAAAATAGAAATGATTTCCCATGCGTGAGATATGGTCATAGCCGCCATTAGCTTCTAAAAGTGACAGATATACATCGGGCTGGCGATCGCCACCACTTAGAACTTGAGCGCTGTTGCCATTTTGGACAATATACAAACCAACAAAAGCGCCACCACTTAAAGTAATTTCCTGAGTATTGCCATTACTAAAAGAGTTAAATAGCACCTGTCCACGTTGCAGTGCCGCTAATTTGTAGCCTTTATCGCTTGGGCGGAGATTACCAATACTGCCCACCGCATCATCCACTAAAAACAGCCCAATTTCATCGCGATAGCTGGCGGCACTGCCAAGCATCGAAAATTTAAAGGTCACAGATTCATCAATTTCTCCCGCTAATTGAAATACCTGATTTCCCTTTGGTGTCCAGTTTTGGGCATCTAATTGACTAGTACCAACCCTAACCACCATATCGTCATAATCGCGATCGCCACCGCCAACCATGTCTTCCCACCATAGTTGCAACTTGCCATCAACGACCTTTTCCTGTACATAATCAATTCCATCAGGATTAGCTGCCACCGCAGAAAAGAAAGCCCGATATTGATTGCCATTAATATTTTGGGGATTGTGCATTACCACAGAATCAGCCGTGGTATTAGATGCCAAATAAAAACCTACGCGATCACCAGACTTTAATACTAGGTCTTGCATCGCAAAACCCATGCTTTGGAAGTTGCCTAATAAAGCATGACTATTTATGCCACTCAAAGCTAACTTTGCATAGTTTTGATCGCCAGGCTTAACGCCATTAATTGTTCCTAGATCATCATCAACTTTGTAAATACCAACTTCATTAACATAAGCAGCATTTCCCATCATTAGTTCAAAACTAGGTCTAACAAGCTGACCATATTTACCAGTGACAGTAAAAATACCGCTAAACTCATTGTTTGGCGTTAGAACAGGATTAAAAATGTCCATGATGTTATAAGTTTTTAAATGCTCGGTAGATGGAAAATGTAGTCAGTTGTTTTGGTTAAGCAAGTCGAGTAAATTCCGCAGTAAAACCATTAGGCTTAAAAATACTGCTTTGTTTAGGAATTAAGTTAAAAGCCGAAGTAAAGAGAACGTTAAAGCAAGATTAAAACAAGGTTAATATACTATTGAATATATTGACCTTAGTTCTAAAGTCTTCAGTTACATGTAATTCTTGGATAAATATTTTGAATGTTGAACCTACGATTTCATGATTCCTACCAAAGCCTTACCACCATCAATTTGAACAAGTCAATTTATATAATACCTATCAAGTCAAGTTATATAATACCTATATATAAACTATTTACTTGATATAATTAGCAACAAATCCATAGAATCTTGTTAATGTGTTTGAAAACACATTGTGTTCTATAACACCCACCAAACAAAGGCATCATAAGAAATTGACTAAATTATTGCTTAACCCAAGTTTCTACCTATTCATCCAAAACTAAAATCAAAATAAAAAATGCTGGATTTTTATACAAAAAAAGCGTTGTTTAGCACTTAGATAGGCTGTTTTTAACTTGTTTTGAGACAGTTTTTGATAGGTAGCAACTTGGGTTATTGCTTAATAGATTGCCAAGTAATTTTAAAATATTGGTATTCTATTATAGAATTAAAAAATCGTTGGATATGCAATAGATTAAAGGGTATCTCTAAGAAATAGCTCTAATAAGATAAGACTAAAACCCTCATTTTATCGTAATCGTCCAAAGGGTTAACGAAAATTAAAGATTAGAGGGGACAAGATGAGGTAGGTTGAAAAGCATGACAGAGGAAATCGACCTAGGCGGGATAAAAGTCCCATTAACAGACTTGGAAACG
>JADBWK010000022.1 GCA_020404895.1 Pseudanabaena sp. M085S1SP2A07QC
ACTGGGTGCGTCCTCATGGGGGCTTAGAGAAGAACAAGACTCCAGCTATGGAGATCGGGTTATATCATCGACCCCTTTCTATGCTGGAGTTGCTTTCATTGTGGGGCTTTCACTGCCTCACGTCTTAACTGACCAGTGCCCAATCGGGCGAACTCCACAATGCCATGAAAGACATTCTTCCTGATGCCCTCTTTATCGGTTTCACAGGCACACCCCTACTCAAAGCCGACAAACAAAAAAGCATCGAAGTCTTCGGGCGCTATATCCACACTTACAAATTTAACGAAGCCGTCAGCGATGGCGTAGTCCTCGATCTCCGTTACGAAGCCCGCGACATCGACCAAATCATCACCTCCCAGCAAAAAATCGATCAATGGTTTGAAGCAAAAACGCAAGGATTAAACGATTTGGCTAAGGCAAAACTTAAACAGCGCTGGGGAACCATGCAGTCAGTTCTCTCCAGTCAATCACGCCTAGAGCAAATCGTTGATGACATCCTCATGGATATGAGTACAAAGCCGCGCCTCATGGATGGACGCGGTAATGCCATGCTCGTTTGTAGCAGCATCTATCAAGCCTGTAAAACCTATGAGATTTTTTCTAGAACCTCTCTCGCTGGTAAATGTGCGATCGTCACCAGCTACAAACCCTCACCCAGCGACCTCAAAGGCGAAACCACTGGTGAAGGCTACACCGAAAAGCTGAACCAGTACGAAATTTACAAAAAAATGTTAGCGGATTGGTTTAACGAAGCCCCTGAAACAGCCATTAATAAAGCCGAACAATTTGAAATCGCCGTCAAGAAAAAATTTATCGAAGAACCTGGGCAGATGAAGCTGTTGATCGTAGTCGATAAGCTACTCACAGGATTCGATGCCCCATCTGCAACTTATCTCTATATCGACAAGCAAATGCGAGATCATGGACTATTCCAAGCCATCTGTCGCGTCAATCGCCTCGATGGTGAAGACAAAGAATATGGCTATATTGTTGATTACAAAGATCTATTCAAAAGCCTCGAAGGAGCAGTTAGCGACTATACCTCTGGCGCACTTGATGGCTATGACCAAGCCGATGTGGCAGGACTCCTAGAAGATCGTCTCGAAAAAGCCACTGAAATACTCGACTCGATCCGCGAAGCGATCGCCGCTCTCTGCGAACCCGTCCCCAAGCCCAAAAATGAATCCGATTACTTCCATTATTTTTGTGCAAAGGACTCAGGCAATACCGAAGAACTCAAAGCCAACGAACCCAAGCGCCTAGCCCTCTATAAACTCATCGCCTCGCTAATTCGCTCCTATGCCAACATCGCCAACGAATTACCAAAAGCAGGCTACAGCCCTACCGAAATTGTCAAACTGAAGGATGAGGTTGATCGCTACACAAAGCTACGCGATGCCATCAAACTCCATAGTGGTGACTACATCGACCTCAAAAGCTATGAGCCAGATATGCGCTACCTCATTGACAGGTATATCCGCGCTGAAGAAAGCGAGAAAATATCGACCTTTGATGATTTTTCCCTAATTCAACTCATTGTTAATCGCGGAGTCAAAGCCGTTGACGAGCTACCGAAAGGCATCCGCAATAACCAAGAAGCCGTTGCCGAAACCATCGAAAATAACGTCCGCCGTTTAATAGTTGATGAGAAACCGATCAACCCCAAGTATTACGAAAAAATGTCTGAGCTGCTCGATGCTCTCATCAAACAAAGACGAGACAATGCGATTGATTATCAGGAATACTTAGCTCAAATCGCCGAACTTACTAAACAAGCTGCCAATCCACAGGGCAATCAAAACTATCCCGCATCCCTAGACACATCAGCCAAGCGATCGCTATACGACAACCTCAATCAAAATGAGTCGCTTGCCCTAGCGATCGACAAAGCCATCAGAGACAATCGCCAAGACGGTTGGCGCGGCAACAAAATCAAAGCTAAGAAGATAGAACTTGCGATCAAAGCATTGTTAAATGATGCAGATGAAGCTTGGATTAACAGCATCTTAGAAATTGTGAGGGAGCAAAATGAATATTAGTCCTCATCAAATTTCTGTCAGTGGCATTGACATCGAAATCAACCGCAAGCCCATCAAAAACCTCCACCTTGGAGTCTATCCCCCTCACGGAAAGGTGCGCGTCACTGCCCCGATGCACATTTGTGATGAGTCAATCCGCCTCGCAGCGATCGGGAAACTCGCATGGATCAAGCGCCAGCAGTCAAAATTTCAATCCCAGCCGCGTCAATCCCAACGAGAAATGGTAAGCGGCGAAAGTCATTATTTCTTAGGACAGCGCTACCTCTTACAGGTTGTCGAACATCAAGGCAAGAACCACATAGCCCTAGAAAATAAATCGGTAATGCTTCTTTATGTCAAACCCACAACTATAGCAATGTAAGCTTTGCTTAGGACATAAAACCCAAAAGATGGCAGAGCGAAGCTCTGCCATCTTTTGGGTTTTGAATTGTCCTATCTATCTCTTACGTTGCTATAGCCATGAAAAAAGGCTAGAAATCATCCAACAATGGTATCGCACTCAGCTAAAAGCGATTATCCCCGCACTAATCGATAAATGGAAGGCGATCGTTGGTGTAGAAATCAATGAATGGGGAGTCAAACAAATGAAAACTAAATGGGGAAGTTGCAATATTGAGGATCATCGCATCTGGCTCAATCTCGAACTCATCAAAAAACCTTTACACTGCATTGAGTACATCATCGTTCACGAATTAGTCCATCTCCTCGAAAGACACCATAGCGATCGCTTCAAAGCAGTCATGGATAAAGTAATGCCACACTGGAGGATTTATCGCGACGAGTTAAATCAGTTACCTCTAGGTCACAATGACTGGAGTTAAAATTTTCAGTCTTCTCCCTTAGTTATTACATGTAATCTCAAAATACAAAACGGCTAAACCATTTTGCGTTTTTAAAATCCTTACTGGGTTTAATTTCTAATTCATAAAAGTATGACAACACTTTTGTGAATTGGTATCACTTAGCGTGTAATAACAACATAGGTTGCCTCCCTAATTCTATAAGTTTGATCCACTGACTTACTTATAAAGTCCATCCCTTTGTCAAATAAGATTCTAAAGTGTTGTCCATCTTGTTTTTGAATTTCTAATGAACGCGCATGGATAAAGCGATCGCCAGAACTTACACCTGATATATAGGCTTCTTGGACAACCTGACCTGAAATTATGGCTAATCGTTCTTCAATTTCCTCTAAACGGTCTGGTTTAGAAGGATCTTCAAGGATATTCACAATAAACTCAGTACCTGAGTCTAACCAATCTCCTTGCAATAGGCTAACTAGATATCTTGCTCCTGCAAAATTAAGATAGCGATCGCGATAAGTAACCTTTGCAACTGGGCTAACCATCAAAACTGTCTCTAGTCCTAGTCTTTGACGTAACTCTGCCAAGCTGACACTGCCCCAAGATGGATCTGGGAAGATAACCTGAGTATTTGGATCTTCTAATTCAATCGCTTTTACTTCTCTAGCATTCAATATCAAATCATTTAGCTTTGCTTGAATAGTTTGGACACCTTCTTCACTGCGAGTTTGTAGCCATACCAGTTGATTCTCAGTTTCTTGATGTAATCCAAGGGCGATACGATTTTGGGGTGAGGTTTGGAAATAGAGGGTTGGCAACTTATCTACATCGGTTTGATAGAGATTGACCAATCCTTGATCGATCCATTGTGATAGGCGCTTGCGTAAAACTAGATTTTGGTCAAGATTAGGTTGCGGCAGTTCATGCAAAATAATTGTTAAAGGCTCACATTTTTTGACCATTTCGGTAATTTTCTTTAGCCAAGACATTGGCTCACCTCGATCTAGACAAAAGAGATCGCTTAGGCTCGGTAAGTAAATCATGCTGCCAGTTGTAGCCATCCCGCAGTGAGCGGTTAAATTATTAGCGACTATCTCTAACCGCACACGACTAGAACTAGGGGCAAAATTCTGTAATACTTCGTCAGGTTCCACAATTTCGATAATTGGACGTAGAAACCTGACAACCTCTTTTCGATCTAGTTCGTGGTGAAATATTTGATTAGAATAGGTTCTCAGGCAGTCATAACAACTACTTTCGCAGCTACAAGTATCAGTTAGCCTGTATGCCTCAATCAGAATATCTTTGAAGTTGTCAGAGATCCTTTGACTGTAACCCGCTCCACCAGGGACGTTGTCGTAGATGATAATTTCGGCTTGTCCATTGCCATTTTCTAAAGGTTTAAATAAACCATCAAGTTCTTCTCGGCGGACATCAATTACTTGAGCGGCGGCGGCAAGTAAGGCATAGGTAAGCGATCGCCAAAAATCAACTCGATTATTTGAAGTCTCAGCATCTGAGGCGATTACTCTATCTTCAACCGTATGCGTGACTGCATCCGCCCCGAATAATGGTATAGGTTTGGTGGAGCGATCGAATCGAATTTTGAGAAAGTCAGTTTTAAACTCATGCCCTAAATGAATCAAATTCCAACGTCCTGAGCAAGTCTTGCCATTTAGGGGATGCAGATGCGTAGGTCTTGGAGGGGATGTGGTGACAGCCTTTTTACTACGAGCTAGTTTCTGCTTTTCTTCGTCCCATTTACGCACTTGTTCGCTTACATCTAATCCGCAACTCTCACAAGTATGAAATCCTTGCTTGGTAAAATTAAAATTTCTTTGTCCTTTATTTGCCAAGAAAAAAGTTCCATTTTGATTCACGGTAAGTTGGCAAATATTTTCTACAGATGAAGTTTTTTGAACTAATCCTGGATTAGCTAAGAAGACTTGTGATGTAAGTTGACGGATTGGTTTGAGATAAGGGGTAACTTTTGCTGTTGCTGCCCAATCGGTTACAAATGCTTTGGGAACTTTATATTCGTTAATTACTTTGTCAACTGCTGATGTTGGTCTGTGTTGACATACAGGACATTGATCAATCTCATTTTCTGGAGTCTTAAACTCAATAAAGTGATTGCAATTTTTACAAACCCAGTAGTATTTTCTCTCTAGATTCCTTGGGCTATGAATACCCACACTGCTATAAACACGATCATCGACAACTACATCTTGACCAGGGGCGTATTCACCCAAGGCAAGACGGCGATCGCGTTCTAGTCGATGTTTACCTTGTGATGATTTATATTCGTTGCTTTCGCCTGTGAGCAAGCGAACAACATCAATGGGAAATCCGTAGATAGGTAAGATACTCGCCTGAACTAATTCATCATGCAATTTACGCTTAGCGATTTTCTCTAACTCAAACTCAAGTCCATCTCGCCGCCGTTCTAATCCTTTACGCTTTTTGCGATCGCTTTCAGCATCAATCTGTCTGTTCGTTTCTTCTAATGGAGATATGAGATCGTTCCAGTCTTGACATTGCTCTTGCTGAAACTCATCAATTTTTTGACAGAAATCATCTAATAAACTCCTAGCAGTTCCAGAAGCTTTTAAGCGCTCAATCCAGTCCTGAGCTAACTCGTTAGCTGGATCTGTATGCAACCATTCTTTTAAAGTACAAACCATTGCAGTTGCTGGTGGTGTAAATACATAGAAGGTTAGAGGTTGTGGTAGTTCTAAAAAGCTTTGAATATCAACTTTTTCAGCGCCTAGAGAATATATGCCCAAAAATGCAGCTAATAACTCAGCGCGAATATGTCGCTGTTGGATTTGCCAGTTGCCAGCATCTACTTTTGGAATTTGATTAGAACCCGCGATTAGTTTATCGGGTTGCTCAAAATAAAAGCGATCGTGGGGGCGGCGCTGTCCATACATCAGCGTAATCGCTACGCCATCAGTACGTCGTCCTGCTCGTCCTGCTCGTTGTTGATAGTTGCTCACATGGGGTGGGAAGTTACGGAGAACTACTGCTTGCAATTCACCGATATCTACACCCATTTCTAGGGTTGTCGAACAACTGAGCAGGTTAATCTGTCCCCGCCGAAATCCATTTTCCCGCTTTGCTAGTTCTTCTGTACCAAGTTGGGCAGTATGTTCTTGCGATCGCAATGCCAATGGAGCTTGATCTGGATTTTTTGTAATCAAATGTTGTTGATAATGTTCTTTTTTAGCAATATCAAGCTTCACTTTATCATAAGGTTCTAATTTACCTTCACACTTGAAAGCACGACAAGCATAGACATTTAAGCTATGGTTAGGAACTGTAGAATTAAGCTCATTCAAATTTGGGACATGAACAACTTGCTGACAGAGATCGCACTGATGCCAGTTATCAGTTGTCTCAATAACATTGAGCAAATCCCACTTAAGTTGATAGCCATTTTTAGCTTTGACAAGTAGGCTTGAGCTTTCAAGTTGACGAAATAGAGCAACTAAATTTTCTTGACTTGGTGGTTCTTTAAACATTTGGGAATAAAACCAGCCTAAGCGATTTTGAACCTTACTAACTTCACCAGATTCCTTCAGTTTCGGTAAAAAAGATGGTGAGTCAGTGAAATATTTTTTTTCTTTGTCATCTTTTTTTAGAAAAAGATAGTTTTTGGATTTTCCAAGCTCTACCATGGGAGGACGAGCGCCATCAACGCCTCCCGTTTCTGGAAAGTAGCTTGAAGCGCCATCAATGCTGACAATCCCAGTACGCCGAATAATATCTGTGAGTCCAATCAGAAAGATATATGCTTCTGTATTAGTGATTTTGAATATATTAGCCACAGAATCAACTAAATGACTATCTGGAGAAAGTTGGATATGGCAAGCAAGAATAGCAAACGCCTCTAATGAATTTCGCCGAGCAAAGGGAATAGCAAATTCTCGTAGTAATAGCTCTTTTGCCCTTTTTTGGGCGTGATCGCTACAAGTTATGGCATTCTGAATTCCATCTATTGGATCGTCTGGACGATAGCTTTTATAGTTTTCCTTTGAATCTCGATCTGGGTGTGGGATAGAACGCTCTAAGAAAACCTGTTTTAGCTGTTCGGTAAGCCCCGTCATGTCGGCAATACCATCACAGTTTTTAACTGTTTTGAAAGCTTGGTAAACCGAATGACGGTAGAGCATCTCAGTATGAGTACGTTGATAGTCAGAAGCAAAGAAAGCTGCATCTTGACGACCATCTGAGAATGTCAAGAGTTTTCGTTTTGATATGCTTTCATCCGATCGCGTAGGTTCGGGCAGTAAATCAAATAAGCTATCTACCATTGCCTCTAGAGGCGCATCTGTATAGGCAACAAAGCGGTTAATGGCAAGCGATCGGTTTGGTCTAGCACCACAAGCTGCACATTTTGGTAAATAGCTCCCTTCGGCTTTTCTTTTAGCTTTTGCTTTATTCCAGTGCCACTGAAGCAGAAATTCCTTTTCTGATGTTGGAGTAGTTGTAGAATTTGTAGAGATCTCATTTTCAGAAGGAAAGCCTAACCAACCATGTTGATTTTTTAAGAATTTAAACGTACCTGATGATTGAGTATCATCTTCTCCATTTTCGTCATCCTCTTCATCTTCAGTTTTACCTCGTAAAGGATTGAGTGTCAGTGTATAAATTTTGGTATTATCTTTTAGCCCTTGATTGCTGCGTGGCAGAGGTTTTAGCTCTCCAGAATTACTATCCCATTGAGTAAAAGCATAATCTTGACCACACTGAGAGCAACTACCCAACTCCAAAACAGGTGATTGGCAATCATCGCAAATTTGCTTTTCGTTTAAATAGAGTTTGCGACAAGTTGGATTAATACAGCTATAAATTCCTTCTAGACTGCGGAATAACAAATGTAATCTCACAGGAAGTAAGGGCAGATCAGCAGTATTTTCACGCGCTAATGTGCCTAGTTGCAAAAGGTTAGCGAGAGCTTTTTTAGCTTTTTCCACAATATTTACGTCAAGGCTTCCATCTAATGAAGTAGGTAGATCGATATTCCATAGTTGTGCTGATTTGGCAATGTCATCCCAAGGTTGAGGGGCTTTTGTGAGAATATCGATTAAACGCTGGATAAGCGGATGCCCCTTAAGTGCAAACCAAAGTAAGCGATGGAAATCATTCTGTGCTTGAGATTTAGCGATCTCAAGGTGGTTTGTGGGTACGACTAAGAGCAGTCGATCGCGCCAGTCAGCGATCGCCTCAATTTCATGTAACTCCATTGTACTCAGGTATTCCAAAACGTCAGCATCACTGTGATCGGGAGCTAGATCGTAAGGAATTCCCAAACGCTCTAAAGCCGTAACGCGATTGCCACGAATGACTTGACTAAATGTTTCGCCAAACAGTTCACCAGCAAAAGTCTTCACCCGTTCATCGATCGCCGCTTCACCTAAACTGGCACTGGTGGCAATGCAACGAATATTGCCATCAGGTATTGACATAGACGCTTTCAAACGTTTGAGAAGCATAGATACTTCTGACCCTGTA
Source organism: Pseudanabaena sp. M085S1SP2A07QC (assembly GCA_020404895.1). Lineage (GTDB taxonomy): Bacteria > Cyanobacteriota > Cyanobacteriia > Pseudanabaenales > Pseudanabaenaceae > Pseudanabaena. Next base: position 8,360 of record JADBWK010000022.1, read on the forward strand.
GATCCGTTGTAAGTATGCGCTTCATCGAGAACTAACATTTTAAATTTTGCACTCGAAGCCACAAATACCCGATTACGCTCAGTAGGACGAATCAACATATGCTCAAGCATTGAGTAGTTGGTAACAAGAATATGTGGCGGACAGTCCCAAATATCTCTGCGAGAAATGGCTTGAATAGTTTGGATCTTCTTGACTGCTTCTTCAATCAATCGATCGCGAGTACTCAGATTTACCTTGTCAAAGCTTGTAAACAAATCTTGTAATTCTGAACTCTCATAAGTCTCTAGTTCCTTCCGCAATGATTCTTCTGCGTCTTCATGCTCAGTTTCAGTACGGCTAGTATAGAAACCAAACTTAATCAATGGTTGCTGCGGATTTTGACGACAAAGTAACTGGCGTAAGCGTTTCACCTGATCGTTTACCAGAGCATTCATTGGGTAAAGTATTAACGCCCTAACTCCGCGATCGCGTAAATCATCTCCCTCCTTCAGCAACATATCCAACATGGGAATTAGAAAGCATTCTGTTTTGCCAGAACCAGTTCCCGTCGCTACGATGATATTTTCGCCATTATTGACTGCTTGAATCGCCTTTTGCTGATGCTCATAAAGACGGCGATCGCTTGGCACAGATAGCTCTGTCATCCGAGGATGCAAAATCGATTGTTCAACTAAATCTCTAACACTACCAGCAGATTGATAAGGTTGTGAACCCTCAAGATAAGGCTGTTGCCAGACGATTCCTGGTTGTCTGAGATTTTTTTCTAGCCTTTCGCGTAAATTGCGATCGCGCAGTGGATAAGCCGTGAGTAAGTAGCGAATAAAGTCTTCACGAGGGTTAGTAATTGCCTTAATGGGGTCGAGGTATTTCATACGAGTTCACATCCTAATTTATTAAAAGCTTTCTTCATGAGTGGGCGTTTGAGTGGCTCAAAGTATCGAGTTCGATACATATCATCAACTGGTTCTGAAATTCGCCACAACCATCGCGCATAGTCACTGGGGAGATTTATTCCTTGCAAATTCAATCTGCCCTGCGGTTCATCCCAAATAATTTTGAGATTTGCATTTGCTTCTATATCCAAAGCAAACATCGCGAGGATAGCTACATCTGGCTCGATTTCATAAAATTCTGTGCCATCCATCCAGATATATTCTCCTGTTGGCAACTGTATTAATGGTGATAAGTTTTGAGTCAAGATTTGGGCATAGTTGGCAGGTTGCCATCGCGCTGTTTGTTGTGACAAATTGGGACGAGGTATATATTGCTGAATATTTTGATCTGTTCTCCAATTGTCATTTTCAAAAGGATTGCGAGTCAAAGGCGATCGCAAAAACACTTGATCGGGCTTTTGAGGAATTGGTAAGTTTGCCAAGCTATCTGCAACAGTCCATAGCCTCACACCAATTTGTTCTACATGAGATCTAATCCATGAAAGACTCTGTTTTTTAGGGCGAACTCGTAAATTATCAAGATCTGTTGGGTCGCTCTCAAGAGTTTGATGAACTAAAGCTAAATAAGTGCGATCGCCTGTAAATAGCAAACTTGTTAAGTTGTCTTTATCAAGTGCTATTAGCGTGGGAGGCGCTATACAGTATTGATTGCGATCGCCTGCCAAGATTTCACCCATTGCTTCTAGTTCATTTAAATCTTGCCTAAGAGTCTCAGTATTTAGATTGCGATCGGGTGCGATCTTTGATTTAAGCAAAGAGATAATTTGGCTGAGCGTTAAAGCTAAAGGCAGCGACGAATTTGTAGACTGTCGATGCTGACTAAGTAGCAGAATAATTGTGTTTTTCATTTCTATTTACGTCCCAACATTTTATTAACTTGAGCCATAGATGGCGGCTTACGTTCAATTTTTTTAAAGCAATCAACCTGTCGCAAATATTCGTATCCCTTTTGGTAATCACTCAATCGCACAAGGAGATAATCGCTATAAATCTCTCCATCTGGGACTCCAATTTCCGTGATCAAATCGCTTAATTCTTCTCGTTCTCGAATAATCTGAAGATATTTTTGAAATGTTTTTCTTCCTTTTAGCTTAGTTTCAACCAAGTACCATACTCCAGGTTGTTTATCAGTAAATAGAGCAATTGGTTGAGGTGGAGTTCTTGGAGGGAGTTTTGTGTGAGAAAGTAAATGGGGTGTAACAATTTCACTAGACTGGATTCTAGTCTTTGGTTTTAATGTTTGGCTATCCAGAAATACCTCTAATTTATCTAGTAGAGATTCTCTATTTAACCAATCAGGCAAATAATAGGATCGAGACTGCAAGCTGGAAATCATCACTCGAATTTTTTGCAGATCAATTCCAATTATTTTGATTGCTGCCATAAATTTTTCGATGGGTTCACAGTCAAGAATTGTATAGCAATAATTTTCTAGTTCCTCATCTGTCTCAGCTATTTGAGGTAATGTGGGCTTATCATCACCGCACCAACATCCTAAATCTTGAAGCGATCGCCCTTGGATCTGAATGTGATAAATTCCAGTACTTAAATGTAAAGGAACAGCGATCGTGTCTTGCTCTAGATTTTGTACTCTAATCCTTTCAGGCTCATGATGAGGTGTTAAAAGATTCCAACAAATTAATGAATAATTTTGATTTGATTGAAATCCTGAAAGATAAATAGCTTGACTATCCCAAGTGTAACTGATCGGCTGACTCGAAACTAACTCAACTAATCTTTGCGTTTCCATTCCTGAACGCTGAAAATCCAGAGCATACCAATCTGAATCAGATAGTTTTCCATGTAGAGTTGCTAGACTAATCATGACAGTCCCAGACTTGTCGGCATAAACAACATAAGAAATTTTGCTTTCTCCATTACATAGGGTAAGCGTGACTTTTTCGAGAGTCCACAGTCCTCGTATAGTGATAGTTTGCGCCCAAAATTGTTCTAAGCGATCGCATTGAATCGGTAGATTTTCAACGATATCTCCTTGCCCGTTAAAAACCTGTAAATCAGCAAAACTAGATACTTCAAACATCAAATGCAGAGATTTTAGCTCAAAGCTATATGAATATCGTAGATTCTCATTCCAAAAACGAACTAAATACTTGCCTGAAGTTGAAATCATCTGTTGCAGTGAAATATTCTGCCAGCGATCGCTGGTCAAAATCTCCACCGATGTTCTAGCAGTTATTTCCTGACTAGTAAGATTTTCAACTGAAATATTAAATGATAGATTTTGAGATGTGGGGGGATGCCACAAGGTTGGTGCTTCTAGGTAAATTTCTTTTTTTCCTTTGATCATTAGTCCACGCAACACTGGCTGCTTGTTCTCAGAAATTTGCCACTTAACTATTACTGGAGGATATTGCCCAGATCGAATGAGAATGACTTCAGAACTATTAGTGAGTAGTTGAATGTGCTGACCACACCAACCAGAAATGCTGCATGGAACGTAGCTACTCAATATATCTATCTCATTATTTAGTTTCAGTTTGACATCCTTAGGAATGAAACAAATTATTTCATTGGTTTTAGAAATAACTGGATTAGCATTATCTAGAGAAATATGCGTACCTATATTGGCATCAAATATCAGGCAGGGTAAAGCGTCTGCGATTCCTTCTTGAGTCCAAGTAACTAATTCACGATTGTTATGATCTAATAAATGCAACCTCCATTGAGTCTCTATATTTCTGATGTTTATAATTTGCTCAGGAATACTTAAAAATTCTGAATTAGAACATGGGATATTTCCTTGCCAGATAGATCCTGAAATAAAATCGGGAATATGACAATAACTACCAAGTAAAGCTGACCATGTTGGCTCTCGCAGATTTTGTTCTGGTAACACCAGTTGAATATTCCCTGTATCAAAAACATCCAAAAGCATTGACAATGGTTTCTTGCGGGGTTTAATAGTTCTAAGATAAGAATTACTAGGAGTCTGTGTATGAGTGAGAACTTGGATGAGATTGTCCCAGTCTCTCAAAAAGAAATGCTTAGGCAAATAATAATTACTAAGCCTACTTTCTCTTTGATTCGCATCCCTTAGAATGTCTGGACTTTCATTATTTCGTTCAAGTTCAAGCGCAACAGAGGCAATACCCTGAACCAATTGCCCCGAAATTGGTTCTACTTTCTCAATGTCAGAACAGCTAACTCTTAGAAATCCAATTAATATACCCCACTGAGGATGTCTCTCCTGACAAAAATCTAGCAATTCTTGAGATAGAAGTTTTTCTGAGGTGTGAGCTAATTCCCACCATCCGTAATCACTAGCAATATTTTGGACAAGTTGAGCAAAGTGGTGCAGATTTCTTTGAGGTATTCCGCTTTGTAGCCATAAAGTTGCAACATGAGCAATACCCGCTTTACGCTTAGCTTTAACTAATTTCAACAGGTTGCTACCTTGCCTAGAAATTTCCCGAAGTGTATTAGCCACACCTTGACTGTAGGGAATTCTAATAAATTGACAATTACAAAATCCTTCCCAAAAGCCTTGCTCTGAACTCGAGTAATAGTAAGCATATTCAGAAAGAGCAGCCGTAATAATTTTGACCCAGTTTTGGCGATGATCAAAGCTCTCACGTAATGATGAATAGGTTATATTGCCTTCTTGCCTTAGGTGCGATCGCAGATTTTCACCAACAATTCTTAAAAGCTGATTTGAAGTATCTCTCTCTATGACCAAACTTCCCAAAAATCTTCTGCCTTCTGGAAATTGTGCCTGTCTCCATCCGCGCAAAATAATTTCCTCCCATAAAGTGTGTGTATCTTTAGAACTTGTAAAATCGAAATCCATATTACCCCCAGACATTTTCCTTTGGTTATATTTATGTTGGCGATTAACAAAGTAATCTGCATCTCTAAATACTAACAAAAAAAACTTTAATATTCCACAAAAAGAAAATATGATACATACCTAAATCAACAATCACGAAATCATTTTATTTAAAAGGCTTTTTAGCCCTAAAATTAGTCTAGCTGTAATATTTTCTTTTACTTGACATCACAACATGCTCAAAAAAGACACTAACTTTCCCTATAGTGATCGCCAAGCATTTGATCGATTAATTTTGCTGATCGCTACTCTGATCCACAATCCAGGAGTGGGATATTCTGCCCCAGATTCATTTGAATCTAAGAAAAATGAACATCATAATGCGATTAAAGAGGTGCAAACAAAACTTTGGGAAACAGCAAAATCGCACCACATCTCTTTACCTGAAGGTTATCCAGCATTACCAACTATCCGTAAGGATCTGGAATATTTAAGACAACGCGGTATCTTAGATAAACGAATGTATCGCTGGGGCTATTATGTTGGCACAGGAGTCATGAGCTTAGATGAACTCCAATCAGTTCTAAATGCGCTATCTTCCCAAGCCAAATATCAAGGAGATGCTCAATCTAGAAGAATTTACGAAACTCTAACCAAAAGATTAAAGGGCATAGACTTAGAAAATCAAGGTAAATTTCTTTATCCAATTAGACAAATACTTAATCGTTCAGTTGGTCATACAGATCCAGAAGAAATGATTAGACTGGATGAGAACCAGAACAACCTGTTCCACAAAATAGATACCGTGGAAGACGCAATCATGAAAGGGCAAGCCATTGAGATACATCGCAGTAACGATTCCTATGGTACTGGCCGAATTGGCTACTTGCAAATTTTTCCATTGCAATTAATTTATTACGATATCGCTTGGTATATCATCTATGAATACTGCGACAATAATCACTTGGCAATTAGAAGAGTTAATCGATTTACAAATTATTGTAAAATTTTAATCGGTAAAACCCGCACTATAGATGAACAACACAAGCGACTTCAAGATGCTCATAAATTGCGTGAAAACGGATGGGGATTATATTTAGGGTCAGTTGAAGAGCAGCAACAAGAATTAGCAGGCAATTCTATATTTGAAACGGTGAAGGTAAGATTTTTCCCACCTGCAACGGATTTTATTTTGGAAGGAGATCGCCGCCATGCTAAGCACAAAATTATTAAAGGATATAAAGATAAGGAAATAGGTCAGCCAACTTATGTCGATTATATTATCAAGCTACCAGAAAGATCTTTTAAAGAATTTAGTCTTTGGGTATTTCGTCATATGAACTACGCTCAGGTTATGGCTCCCAGTAAGTTAGTTCAAGTCCACACGGATGCTGCACAGAAATTATTTGAGAGATATCAGAAAAATTCTTGCTGTAAATAATTCGTTGATAACTTATTCGACGCAACGAGAGAATAAGGCTTTCACCATGTCGTCAGCAATAAATTAACTATAAATCAACGAATTATTTACAGTAAGACATAATTTTACCTGTGTCTGGCCTAAATGGCTTAAGGAGACGGGATTTATTGGACATACTCTCATTTACTATCGAAAGAGACTGTCAAGTAAAATGTGTAAATTCTAGAAGCTATATGTGGAGGCGATCCTCAGCAGTGGTTCTCAGAATTGTGGTAAACCTGTTCAGGATAGCCAAATTTCTTGTCCTCTTCCTAGTTCTGGAAGCTATGAGGTGAGTTTATTCACTTCAACTGAAACCCGAGGCAATTTCAATTATGTGGGGAGGTTAGAGTTCAATAAAACCTAGCCGCACGTTCTAACCCCTATTCCAACTTCTCCGACGCTTTCAAAAAAGCTCGTTTCGCAGCAATCTTATTTTTACGATTGGTATAACGCCTAAAACTCCTGACATCACGATGTCTAGTCAACTCCATCGCCAAAGAAGGATCTAACTCATACTTCACAATCAAATTTGTCGCAAACGTATGTCTACCCCGATGCGAATGCAAATCAATTCCCGTCTTCTCCGCCAAATCATCCATCACATGCCGAATCCCCCAATAAGTCAACCGCTTACCCTGACTGCGATTAGAGCAAGACACAAACAAAGCACTATCAGTCAATAACTCCCCTTCTTGCGCTTCCCTCCAATCCAAATAAGCATCCAAATCCTGAATACCCAACTTAGTTAATGGCACTTCTCCCTTACTATCCCATTTCGCCTCCTTAATCACCAATTCCCCATTTACATAATCCTCAACATTCAGACGACAGACCTCCTCCGCCCTCAAGCCATGCAACAACACTGAAAACAACGCCCGATCGCGCAACACCACCTTACCTAACGAAATCGCCTCATAAATTCGCAACACCTCCTCATCCTCCAAATCCTTAGCCACAGGATCGGGCAACCGCTCCTGCTGAATGCCAAGCGTCGGATCGGCAACCACATATTCCGAGAGCAACATCCACCGATAAAACGATTTCAGAGTCCGCAGCACCCGATTCACCGAACTCAGTGCCAACTCACGCTCCTTCAGCAAAAAAGTTTTAAACTGCGTCACTTTGCGCCGACTCACATCCACCCAAGCCAGATCGCACCAATCCATAAATGTCCGTAAATCTGCCTGATATGCCTTACGACTTTTGGGTTGTAAAGACCTTGACGCTAAAAACTCATCAACCCTTGCTTGGCGCAAGTCTGAAGTGACGATCGCTTTGGGCGGTTCGCCGTAAACAACTAAAATTGTCTCTGGAATCGACATAGCAGCATCACGTGAATTAACAATTAACTTCCTATCGACATCACCGCGCATACAAAGTGAGATCGCCCGCCATTAGCAACCCCTATCTCCAAGTAGTGCTAGACGACTCAAAAAATGAGCATTTTCAAGATCGAAAGCCCAATTAGTCATAGAAATATCTTAGAGCAAATAATCATCAATTATTTGCTCTAAGATATTTCTATGAATGAGTATTTATGCTCATTACTGTTAACCTGTTTTCTGGGTTTCAGGGCTTTGCTTGGCGCGTTGCGTTATATTGATGGGGTATCTGTGCCCGTTAGTTAGCTGTCGTTATGCAAAAATGGTTTAATACTGCTGGTCCTTGTAAGGCTGACATTCACTACATGTTGCCAGCAAGCGAGCGTTTGCCTGAGCTAGAGAAGTTGATCGCTCAGGAGAATTACTTTGTAATTCATGCGCCACGGCAGACGGGTAAAACAACAGCAATGATCAACCTTGCAAAAGAATTGACTGAGAGTGGTCAATATGTTGCAGTGATGTTATCGGTTGAAGTAGGTGCAGCATTTCCCCATAATCCCCAATTAGCACAGAATAGTATTTTAAATAGTTGGTGGAATCAGGTACGTTTCTTGCAGTTGCCATTACCGAATCCCTCACAAATTCAACAGGAAACAGGTGTTAGTCAACTTGACTTACAAACGGTCTTACAAGCTTGGTCAATGGCATCAGCTTTGCCTCTAATTATTTTTGTAGATGAAATTGATGCTTTGAGTGACGAAACTTTAATTTCGGTGCTAAGACAGTTTCGTTCTGGTTATCCTAATCGTCCTAAGGGATTTCCTCAGTCACTTGCCTTGATTGGGATGAGAGATGTGAGGGATTATAAATATGCATCAGGAGGTAGCGATCGCCTGCAATCTTCTAGTCCATTTAATATCAAAGTTCAATCTTTTACTTTGAGTAACTTTACTTTGGAGGATGTTAATAGGCTTTATAAGCAACATACAGAAGCCACAGGACAAATATTTACGCCCGAAGCAGTTGATTTAGCTTTTCATTTGACACAGGGTCAGCCTTGGTTGGTGAATGCGATCGCTAAGGAAATTGTTGAATATATTGCTAAAGATCCAGCTATTGAGATAAATGTTGATTTAATAGAGCAAGCTAAGGAGATTTTAATTAAGAGGCAAGATACACATTTAGATAGCTTAGCTGAAAGATTAAGAGAAGATAGGGTGAGGATAATTGTTGAACCAATTTTGTCAGGTCAAGAGTTAGTTAATACTCCAGAAGATGATTTGAGATATGTTTTAGATTTAGGATTATGCAATCGGGATAGCAGAGGTGGTATTCAAATTGCTAATCCAATTTATCGAGAAGTTATTCCTAAAGTACTATCATCTATTACGATCGCGTCTTTAACTTCAATAGCACCAACATGGCTAGATCAGGATGGTAATCTCAATGCTCAAGCACTGCTAGATTCGTTTATCATGTTCTGGCGGCAGCATGGAGAACCATTATTTGGAAGTACACCCTATCCAGAGATTGCACCCCACATAGTATTGATGGCATTTTTGCATCGGGTGGTTAATGGTGGTGGCACATTGGAAAGGGAATATGCCATTGGTTCGGGGCGAATGGATATTTGTTTGCGCTATGGCACAGTGATTTTGGCAATAGAGTTGAAGGTATGGCGCGATAAGAATCCTGATCCGATTAAGGAAGGATTACAGCAGTTGGATAAATATTTATCGGGATTGAGTTTGGATACAGGTTGGTTGGTGATCTTCGATCGCCGTTCTGGTTTGCCGCCGCTAAGCGATCGCACGACTACTGAGAATGTTATTAGTCCAGCAGGTCGAGAAATCATTGTAATTCGAGGCTAAAGACTGCTTGCTATGTCAATACCAGAGCCAATTTTAGTTGTTTATAGTAAACCGCCCAAAGCGATCGCCACTACAGACTCGCGCTAAGCAAGGGTTGATGAGTTCTTAGCGTCGAGGTCTTTACAGCCGAAGAGTTGTAAGGCTTATCAATCGGACTTGCGAATATTTATGGATTGGTGCGATCTGGCTTAGTAGTGAGTCGTCGCAAAGTAACACAATTTAAAACTTTTTTGCTGAAGGAACGCGAACTATATAGCACTAAGTTCGGTAAATCGGGTACAGCGAACTTTGAAATCGTTTTATCGGTGGATGTTGCTCTCGGAATACGAACGTGATGGCTGATCCGAATAAGTGGGAATTTACAGATAAAAGTGGGACAGCAGTAATCACTTCTAAATTTGATGCTGCTTATGCTTTCTCTAACAGGCTTGCAATGGTTTTTATCTCAGGTAAATTAGGCTATATTGATAAAAGTGGAAGATATATTTGGCAACCAGCAAAATGATCGCAGTATTAAGTAAATGAGAAGAAAGCTACTTACCTGCGATCGCAGTTGAGCAGACTGAACAACAAAGCACCGCCGCCTTTCGGGGCGCAATGATCCCCGCAATTCCTGATGTGATCTCACAGGAACAGTTTCGCACAGGTATGACCTACGAAACTGCACTGAATACTTTGCTGCAAGCGCAACAGCGTTGGGTACAGCAACTGCATGGAGACCACCGTTTTACGATCAGCTTACGGATTATTGGCAGTGGTAACCCATCGCAAAACTTAGTATTAGGATTGGTCGGCAAAACTGAAGGGGCGAACAAAGCGGAAACACTTAGCGCCGCAAGGAATTTTTTTAACAAAGTTAGGGATACATTTCCCAGTGGTTATCCCCTCGAAATTTGCGAAACTCCCGATCAACTCGCCCTCTTACGATTGCCATTTTTACCAGCCAACGGCGGACAAATCGGTGAACTCAGGCGCGGTAATACTTCTCTGCAAACCATTAGCAGCAAAGAAGTTCCCGATGCTAGAGGTGTTTGCATTTATCCTTGGATTGCCCATGCTAACGATTTTCAGGATCTATTTCGCGCCCTAGTCAGTCATCCTACCCCTGTAGCCGTTGCCATTAACCTGCGGGCAACGGAATTAACAACTACTGAAGCTAGTTATATAGCAACGTAAGAGATAGATAGGACAATTCAAAGCCCAAAAGATGGCAGAGCTTCGCTCTGCCATCTTTTGGGCTTTATGTCCTAAGCAAAGCTTACATTGCTATAGGAATTTGCTCAGCCATCCTCACCAAACAAGTATTACTCAAACGGAATCGGCATCGACTCAAACAACTCATCAATCATAAATTATAATGCTATCCTGAGTCTTTGCTCTTAACTCACAAAGTTATGTTAGCCTCCGAACCCTCCTTAAAAATCGACATTTCCGAAGCCCAAATTCAACTACTCCACTTACTCGACCTAGCGATCAACCCGTAGCTAGATTAGTATCCATTGCCCCCAAGCGATCGTTATTTGGCAGCGACAAAGACAAAATATTCATGTCAAATGACTTTGAATCTCCCTGATCAACGAAAATATCCTACTAAGCAAAGACCACAAAATCCTTGAAAACTACACCCATGCAAGATGGAAGGAATAGCAGGATGTTTATTTAGTGGCACGAGTCTCAAATCTTTCCGCTACATTATATATCTTCCGCTCAATTCGCTTAAACTGAGTAAAGGGAGTATGCCAAGAGAACCCATTAGGAAGCACAAATCCAAAACCGATAAACGTAGGAACCACAAAAGGATAGTAAAAAGGCTTATCATCCACCTCAGTACCACCCAACTGAATCACAAAATTACCACACCAGAAATACAACCCAGCCATTTGAATATCTAGACTGTAAGTAAGCGATCGCAATTTGTCCTATATATTCATATATATTCTACGTTTATTTGAGGTAAAGTTGCAGCGCAAAACGCCGCAACTTTACTTTACCTCTGGTCTTTAGGAACTATACTTATGATATTCGAGTCTTAAATGGTAACAATATACGCACAAACTAGTCTGAAGCTGCTATAAAAAGGTTGTCTTTTTGCGCGGAATATTGTTAAAGTTGCCAGAAAGTTATTTTCGGACAATTGTTATCTTTGACTTTTAACTTTTCAAGGCTCATTCACACCGTTGTGCATCCCAAATCTCAAATAAACCTCATAAATAGTATTGTAGCTAGGAGAAATATGTCCGTATTCAAGTCGTTGGTTAGTCTAGCAGCCACCGCAGGTGTCGCAGGGGTGATCGCTGTTAGTCCCATATTTACTCTCAAAGCTGAAGCCCTCACTGAAGCTCAAGTTTTGGAAAGATTGGGCAGTATTCCCATTTTCACGATTACTGATGATAAAGGCTCACCTCTTCTAGGTGCAGTTCCTCAGCAACCAAATGCTAAGCCCGATGATAGCCAGCTTTTGTTTTTCTTCCTTGGTCCCGACGAAGCCCAAATGATGCTCAGTCAAGTCCAAAAGTCAAATCCTGAAGTTGGCAAAAAAGCACAAATCATTGTGCGATCGATGAATGATGCCTATAAAGTAATTCGTGAAAACAAAGACAAAAAAGTCGTATTCCAGTTTATCCCCGCTAAGGCAAGTATTGACTCAGCAAGGACAATCTTGACTTCGCAAGGAGTTGCGGCTGACAAGATCCCTAATGTGCCTGTTTTCTTTGCGATCGGTGGTCAAGCCAATAACCAAGGCTTGCTGACCATGAGCATTGATCAAAATGGCAAGAAGGAACAAGTTGTGCCTTTCTTCCTTGATAAAACTGACTTGCAAAACTTGCTTGATCGCGCTAGCAAAGATCAGCCCGATGTGACTAAGGCAACTAAGATTCAAGTTGCTTCATTGTTCCAAGTTCTAGACTCTATGGTGTCCAAGGATAATAAGCCTAACCCCGAAGTCGAACGCTTCCAGTTTGTGCCATCACGGTCTTCGTTTGAGTACATTCTCAAGAACACTAAGCAATCTGCTACACCTCAAGTAGCACCAGCTAAGAAATAAAAAAAGGGCGCGGATGCGCCTTTTTTTTATTTCTTAGCTGGGAGCGCAACGGCGCTCCTATTTTTTTACCAGTCCCAATCAGAATCTTGATTATTACGTCCGCGATTATTGCCGTAGCTAGTATCACGAGGATCGCGATCGCCATAGTTACGACTTGAATAGTCGCGTGAACCATAGTCGCGATTATCCCGTTCTTTGGGAGCATAATCACGCCCCATATCTCTGGGATTATCTCGTGGTGACTCACGAACGTAATCACGATTATTTTGACTTTCGCGACTGTTATCACGATTCATATCGCGATTCATATAAGCTGAGGGAGTCGCAGGTTTCGCTTCGGGTGCGCCACCAAAAGCAATTAAAAGTGGGAATCTTAGCAAATCCACAGCGATCAGTTCTTCAGACTCGTCAATAACAACTAAGGGGATTAATCCTTCTTTGACAAGGCGATCTCCTTTAGTCGCTAAAGGTTCAGGATCTTCAAATAGAGCAATACCCTTGTCAGAGCCAAAATGCTCTCTGGTCAATCCTAAGCAGTCTTGAAAACCACGCCGCCATTCGCCAAGGCGTTCGGGGGAAGTGGCAAGGACGAGTACCCGCAATTTTTCACCATAAACAGCTTTTAATATAGAGATTGCTGCCGAAGTGACGAGAATATTTTGTAAGCGTGTTCCCATCGTGCGGATTGCGCCGCGTCCAGATTGTTCAAAAAACCACTTAGAAACGCGATCGGCATGGACTTGCTCAAAGGTGCGTCTGAGCTTCCATGCTAGTCCATAGTAATCAGGCAAGGTGCGGTAACGCTCTAAAAGTTGATCGACTCTTTGTTTATACTCAGCAAATGTTTGCTCCGATAGGCGTAATGGCTCGGCTGCCTTAACTGGTTGTTTGTCTACTGGAGCTACAGTTTCGGCAACAGGCTGAGGAGAGGTCGCTGCTACAAGGTTTAGTTTTTCAGCGCTTGCCACTAAGTCTTGTAAGCTACCAACCAGATAGTCTTTAAAACCTTGAACCCTTATAGCGATGTCTTGAGATATACCTGCGTAGGTGCTAGTCATTTCTTTGTCAAGACGATCTTTTCGCTTCTCAAGAACTGCGATCGCAGATTGGAGTTCTTGCTTTTGATATTCCAGCCGAGCGACATCAGCTTGAGCTAACCGAATAATCCCTGCCTGTAAATCGTCTAACTGGTCTTGTAGGATTTTAGACTTGATATTTTTAAGGCTCTCTAGCTCTCTCCTAAGCTCAGACTCTTCTTGCTTAAGTTGATTAATGATGGTTAGTATTTCTGAAGCATTGAAACTATCTTGTGGCTGTGGCTCTGGTTCAGTTTCTGGGATAAATGCCTTAATTTGCAAGCTTTTAGATTCAATGGCATCGCCATTATCTTCAGTCGATAACTCGCCTCGATTGTCAAATAGAGATTGCTCTGTGTGGATATTTTCATCTATTGACTCACCAACGACTTCAACGAGCTCATTGTCTGATGTGTTTCCTAATGATGCGATCGCTTCAGGGGTTTCTCCTTGGTGAGATTGATCTAAATTTTCTTTTAAATTTTCTTCTACAGGCAATTGATCGGACTCCATAAAGTTCTCATCGCATCGGACTTTCCTATTTTATACCAATTTCTAATGAAGAATTTTACCAACCTACATTCAGTCAGTAATTCTCATTATAAAAATCATTTTTTTGAAAGTCCACCGTAGTTAGGCTTTCAAAAAAACGATTTTGTCATTTCTAGCGCCTTTGGTTCTCAAAACACCAAAATTGGTTGCATATGGTTGCTTAGCATTCTCAATTGTCTTGAAGGAAGCTATGCTCCACTATTGGGACGAATCAAAACGATAGGAGTCTGTTCAGCAGCATTCCCCGCAGGATTCATTAACAAAGCTTGATTGAGAAGTTTCTCTGATACACCTGAAGTCGAGGCTAACACCTTCACACGTCGCAAATCGTTTACATCTACAATCGCTGCTTCTAGTCCAGTCCCTGCCTTGATTTCATCAACTACCGTCTGAGGATTTTTTGGTCCTAGAACAATAAATTGGTCATAGGGAGGCAAAGTCCCTGTCACATCATCAATCAGTCTTGCTTGATCACCAGCCAGCATATAAAACACCCCTGGCACTCGCAAAAATGCTTTGGCTAAAGCACCGACAATAAAGGCAAAAGCAACTCGCCACGCACCCGACTCATTAATCAATGATTGTAAACCGCAAGCAGTGGCGAGACTAGAAGTGCTTTTAAAATAATAACAAAGACGCTTAGCTAACCACTTAGGCTTAATGTCACTGGGGTGATAAAAATTGCCTTGCATAATCGCGATCGGAGTCTCAGCGATCGTGACGACATCACCTGCTTGAGCATGACTCATCACATAGCGCTGCATCACTTCAACTGGATTATCTCCTGCTGACAAAATATGTGTGCGGATGGGTAATACATCTGCATCAGGGGTGGGTCGCCAACGTTCCCTTTGGTTGGCATCAGGAAACTGTAAGGGAATAATGCAATGTTTGACTTTTTCTTCGCGTCCTGCTGGCCCGTAGATAGTGTAATGAACTCGTACCCATACAGTCTTCAGTTCTTCTAAGTTTTTGCCACTTAGGTCAACCTGAATCTCAACACCTGTACTGTGATTGGGAGTAACAATATATGACTCCCAATAGTTATCGTTACGACTAGCAGAATTTGGATGACGCGATCGCAACTCAACTTTGCTATTGATGCCCTTAAGGCTATCGCTAGACAGCATCGAAATCACAGGATTTACTTCGACTAGAAATACATCCAAATTTCGAGTTTTGTTGGTTGCTGTGAGCAATAACTCAATGCGATATTGTTCTGGCTCGTAGGTCAAAAATTGCCACAGCCCACTATCAAACTCTAGTAAGTTGCCTTGGCGAGTCTTGTATTGCCACTCAAACAATAACCACAGAAGCAAAACTAAACCTAACAAAACTGCGATCGCAATACTCACACCAATCAAAATATTCATAAGCCTTAAATACCTACTTTCTAATCTTTAAGCCCTTTAAGCCCTAAATGTAATGACCAATTTTTTTGTGGCGCTGCTTTGCAACCCTTTACAAAAAATTGGTCGCCAACCCCTAATCCCTACTAATAGATTGCTTGAGAGTTTTGCAAAGTTCAGCGATCGCATGTAAGCCACCATCAGGTTCAGCAAGCTTTCTGACCATCGCACTGCCAACGATCGCGCCATCCGCGTTCCAGTCGATGACCTGCTTGGCATGTTCAGGCTGCGATATGCCAAAGCCAACGGCGATCGGTTTGTCTGTAATGACCCTCAGTTGCTCGATCATCGTTTTTACTCCCTTAGCAACTTCGGTGCGCACGCCTGTAACACCCGTAGCACTAACTACATATATAAAGCCTTGTGACTTCTCTGCGATCGCTGCTACGCGCTCAGGTGGGCTAGTAGGAGCTATCAACAAAATCACTTCAATACCAGCTTTTTCAGCAGGTTCTAGCAAAACATGAGATTCTTCTAAGGGTAAATCGGGAACAACTAAACCGCGAACCCCTGCTTCATAGATTGTTTGCAAAAACTTGGCTACACCCATATTCAAAATTGGGTTGTAGTAAGTGAATAAAATAATAGGCGATCGCAGCTCTGGAGCAACGTTTCGCACAACATCTAAAACTTTTTCCAGCGTTGTCCCATTTCGCAATGCTCTTGTTGCCGCAGCTTGGATTACAGGTCCATCTGCCAATGGATCTGAGTAAGGAACCCCAAGCTCTATCATGTCCGCACCGTTTTGATCTAAGACCCACAAAGCTTTTGCAGTTGTCTCTAGGTTAGGATCGCCAGCCGTAATAAATGGAATTAGCGCGGCTTGCCCTTTAGCTCGCAGTTCTTCAAATCGAGCGGAAACGGATATCATGACGTAAAATTTCCCACAAAGTGTAGTCCCGTATTATAGTAACGCCTCATGGCTACTTGTTACTGATCCCTGCTAAAGGCGCAAAAAACCGATTTTTACGAAGTCAAAGGCGGGGCAACCCACAATAAATTCAAGTCATACCCTAGTGCTGACTTGAATTTATTGTGGGGTACATTTTCCAGCGCGAATTAGTCCGACTCGTTTGGCGATCGCTTCACTCTGAGAGGCAAAAGCACCCCAAGTTTCCACAGAATCCAGAATTTCGTCGTTGCGATCGCTTTTAATGAACCATTGCTCTGAATCTGTGCGATCACCGAGACCTTTTGAGTTGTCAATTTGAGCTGACATAGGATTTATCACAGTACTAAATTACATAAATACTAAAGTTTACCGAAGACGAACTCTATTATTTATGTAATTTAACAGGTTGCATCGCGTCCCTAAACGTAGTAAAAGAAAACATAGATTTGTTAAGCTTTTGTAATATATTGCAGACCACTTAAGAAATACTAATTAACTACAAATATTAAAAAATGGCGTTAACTACGGCGCAAGTCTTTGGAGAATTTACAGAAAATTTTTCTGAAAGAAGCGAATTTTTGGTTCTAGGCTTCTCTCCATCATCTTTACCAATCCAACTACGTTGGAGAACAAACGGACTTTCTGCTGATTTTCTGGGAGATTATGTCAAGAACTTTTTCCCGGGAGATACTCGTGCTGCTTTAAACAAACAAACTGAAGTCCGTCATGCAGTTAGCTTTGTCGCTAATGAATTGCTTGAGAACGCTATGAAATATAGCGATAAAGGTGCTGGTCAGCCAGTCAACCTAGAATTACACCTCTTTAGCGATCACCTAATATTTGTATCAAAAAATAGTGTTCACCAAGATGCGATCGCAGATTTTCAGACCTATTTGCAGCAAATTACTACTAGTGATATTGGTGAAATGTACATAAACCAAGTCGAGAAAAGTTCTGACAATGATGAATCTAAAAGTTCTGGGCTTGGCTATTTGACGATGATCATGGACTATGATGCGGTTCTAGGATGGAAGCTTGAACAGATTTCTAATACGCCAGCCATAATAGTTACAACAATGGTGCAGTTGCCCCTGTAGCCGAATATTCCACTAAATTATTAGGTTAATCCCTAGTGAAGTTGTTAAAAAATATGAATCAAATTTTTTGCCAGGAGAATTTAAATAATGGAAGTTAAAGGAGATGACTATCGTGTCTGGTATGAACAATCAGATACAGTTATCTATTGCCAAGGATCTTTACGTTTAGCAGGGACAGAAGAATATGCTCCAATTGTGCAAGTTTTAGAAAATGTAATTGCGCAAAACCCTAGACAGATCAGCTTAAATCTTTGCCAGTTAGAGTTTTTAAATAGTTCAGGTATTAATGTCCTATCTAAATTCGTGATCAAAGTTCGTCAAAAAGAAACAATTAAGATCACGGTGCAAGGCTCTGAAAGTATACCTTGGCAGGGGAAATCCTTGAAAAACTTGCAAAGACTAATGCCTGCGATTAAGTTGGAATGGGTTTAACCAAAAGCAAAAAGACCAAGCGCCCGCTACGCGGGTGCTTGGTCTTTTTGCTTTTTAGATTAAGAAGCGATAGCTGTAAGTTTAATAATAGTTTCTTTGCGAATAGTCTCTAAAAGATTTTGGATTAAGTCTGGTGAAATATGACCAGTATCAACCTCGCGACCTGAAACCTGCGACAAAAATTTCAAAATCTGTTTTGGCAAAATCAATGTTAGTCCATTTTTAAGATGCAGTTCTAGTTTACAAGCTCCTGTAACTACAGGGTAAATACTGTATTGATTTAATCCATTGATAAACTGTCCGCCAGCATCGAAATAGCTCAATTGTAAATATCGATAGCTAGGGGTTTGACTACCATAACCATATAGTTCTTGTTTGATGAACGTAGAAAGCTCAATAGCGTTATTAGTATCTGCAAATGCCAAACACTTCTCTAATGCATGGGTTAGTGGCAACTTATTGATCGCTTCTTCCAATTCTAGACGCGATTCTAAGGCGGCTAAAATATTGTCTAAACTAAAGGGAATGCGAGCTTCGGAAACTGACATGATGATATGCATTGATAAAGCTATCCTTAGGAATGAAAATTAATTAACTTGTGCAATTAAAACCAAAATTTGTTGGGGCGGGCGAAGCCCGCCCCAATAAATTTTGGTTTTAATTAATTTTCATTCCTTAGTAAAACTAAGATATAAAACTCAGAAAGTAAAGACAAATGCTGGGCTTTACGGAATTTCTCATTTTAAAGAATGATTTTGATAAAAGTTTGCCGACGACGGGCATTAATCAAAACGGATTTGAGGGATTTCAGAACCTACGGTTCTGAAATCCCTCAAATCCGTTTTGATGAGCTATGTGATGATCAGCTAAAATGATAATCAAAGTTATTCTTGCCTAAAGTCCATGATCACTTCCGATCGCATTGTTAAACAAGAAGTTACCCCAGATATTATTGATGTAGATGTCCCCAAACGCGGGATGCCAGTTACGATCATTACAGGCTTTTTAGGCAGTGGCAAGACCACCTTGCTTAATCACATTTTACAAAACCAGCAGGATTTAAAGGTCGCTGTTTTAGTAAATGAATTTGGTGATATCAACATTGATAGTCAATTGTTAGTTTCTGTCGATGAAAATATGATGGAACTAAGCAATGGCTGTATTTGCTGCACCATCAATGATGGTCTAGTTAATGCTGTTTATAGTGTCCTTGAAAAAGGCGATCGCATTGATTACATGATTGTCGAAACTACTGGGGTTGCCGATCCTTTACCGATCGCTTTAACATTCTTAGGCACTGAGCTACAGCACTTGACTCGTCTTGATTCGATTTTGACTGTAGTTGACTCCGAAGCTTTTACATCTGATCACTTTAATAGTGATGCAGCCTATGCTCAAATCATGTATGGCGATATTATTATTCTTAATAAAACCGATCTAGTTCCCGAAGAAAAACTACAAGAGCTAGAAACTTACATTAACAAAAACAAGACGAAAGCCAGAATTTTGCGATCGCATCTAGGAGTTGTCCCATTACCGCTAATTTTGGATATTCAGATCGACCAATCAGCGATCGCTGCCACTAAAGAGTCTAATGATCATCACGGGCATAGCGATCACGCCCACCACGACCACGACCATGCTCACACCGATGAACTTAGCCATGATGTAAATTGCCAGCATGATCATCATGACCATGATCATCATCACCATTCTCATCACCTAGAAAACGACGGTTTTATCTCAATTTCATTTCAAAGCGATCGTGCCTTTGATCTTGATAAATTTCAGAACTTTCTGGATAAGCAATTGCCCATTGATGTTTTCCGTGCCAAAGGTATTTTATGGTTCACGAATATTGACAGTCGTTACGTCTTTCAACTCAGTGGTAAACGTTATGAACTCAAGACAGATGATCGCGGTAAGTCTTTAAACAATCAGATGGTGATCATTGGTCGTAATTTACATCGTGAAGAACTACTAGCAAAACTTACAGACTGTCTCGTCTAAAACCAAAACACAAAATGGCTACGCCATTTTGTGTTTTTAAAACCCTTGCAGGGCTTGGGTTTTAATTCACAGAAGTGTTGCTACGCTTTTGTGAATTGGCATAAACCAAAAAAGAAGTACTCTCATAGGTGCTTCTTTTTTGGTTTATGCGTGAACTGCTATGCGATCGCATAACTGATCGGCTTGAATTACCCCCTCAACTCTGTCAACAGGTGCTCCATCCTTAAACAAAACCAACGTCGGTAAAGCATAAACCTTATACTGTGAAGCGAGATCGGGGTAATTATCAGTATTGATCTTTACGATCTGAACTTTATCTTTCATCCTCTCACTAACCTTGTCCAAAATCCCTGTCATGAGCTGACAAGGACCACACCAAGGTGCATAAAAGTCTACAAGTACAGGCAATTCTGAACTCTCCAACAATTCGTCAAAACTACCAAATTGCTTTTTTACTGACATGTGGCGATCTCTCCTCTAAAAACTCAATTCTATAACAATTGCCATAAAAGTAGGAGAGACGCAATACAGCAATTCTCATTATGAAGCCGATACAAAACCCTTAAAGTTGAGCCCCCGCAGGGGCTCAACTTTAAGGGTTTTGGTAGTTTTTGCACAAGTACTTAATATGTTCCGCCTATTTTTATGTGGGTTTTAATATTTTTTGTCGCAAAGGTTACATCGCTAGGCTAAAATTGTCACTGGCTATTACTCAACCTGCAATGATCTCTAGTAACGATTTCCGACCCGGTGTAACAATTGAACTTGATGGCGAAGTCTGGCGTGTAGTTGAATTTTTACACGTAAAACCAGGCAAAGGTTCCGCATTTGTTCGCACCACGCTAAAAAGCGCCATGACAGGTAAGACCTTAGAAAAAACCTTTAGGGCTGGCGAAACACTCCCTCAAGCAGTTCTAGAAAAAAGCTCAATGCAGCACACCTATAAAGAAGGCGATGATTACGTCTTTATGGATATGCAGAGCTTTGATGAAGCTACATTAACTACTGCCCAGATTGGTACTCGCGTCAAGTACATCAAAGAAGGGATGGAAGTCAATGTCGTACGTTGGGGTGAAAGAATCATTGAAGTGGAATTGCCCAATACTGTTGTCCTCGAAGTGATCGAAACTGATCCAGGCTTAAAGGGTGACACAGCGACAGGCGGTAGCAAATCCGCAAAAGTGGAAACTGGTGCATCAATTAATGTTCCTTTATTTGTGAATATTGGCGATCGCATTAAAATTGATACTCGTGAAGACACGTATTTGGGGCGTGAAAATTAGGTGGAATTTAGCTTAGAGCAAGTACGTGAATTAGTCACGATTCTAAATAAGACAGATATTACCGAACTGACTCTAGAATCAGGCGATGTCCGTCTGAGCATACGTAAAAGCGAAAATAGAGTTGTCGCACCTCTGGCAATATCAACAGCTACTGTTACCCCAGTGCCATTAACAGCGATCGAGAATACGGCTGCAAGCACTGTGTCCCATACCACGACGATCGCAGATTCTCTTCCTTCCAAAAAACTGATAGAAATCACATCTCCCATGGTTGGCACTTTCTACCGTTCTCCAGGTCCCGACGAGTCTCCGTTTGTTGAGATTGGCGATATCGTCAAAAAAGGTCACACTGTTTGCATCATCGAAGCCATGAAACTAATGAATGAGATCGAATCAGAAGCCTCTGGCAAAATCGTAGAAATCTTGGTAGAAAATACTCAACCAGTTGAGTATGGTCAAGTTTTAATGCGAATCGAAGCAAATTAAAGAAGAGATTATTTTCATTTACTCATCAGACATAGAAAAGGCAGCACTTTGTGCCGCCTTTTCTATGTCTGATGGCAAACGCACGTCTAAGAGATATTACCTTTAATTGTAAACAATTATTACGATATTTTCATCAAACATTAAGTAATACCAATTCACAAAAGTGTGACAACACTTCTATAAATCAAAAACCAAACCCTGAAGAAGTTATACCAAAACACAAAATGGCTACGCCATTTTGTGTTTTGGTATAACTTCTTCAGAGGAAATCATGGAAACCAAATTTGACTTTAATGGCAAAAATCTTTTTACACCGATCGCTTTTCGCGAAGACTTTAATCAATTTGCTCGCTTAAGTAAAACTCAAGCTTGGTCAATGTTTTTTACAGCAAGCCGCGAAGACAATGCGTTGGGATTTAGTAAAAACATTGGAAGATTTTGCACAGGGCTATTTATTGCCTCAGTCGTCGAAGCCGTCCAAGGTGTTACCATTTTTCATGTTTTTTTAAATGATTGTTGATGTTCAAATCTTGATGCCGTTCACCTGTTTGGTAATCAAGATTTGATCTTTATAAAGGCTAAGCTTTACGAACATTTTTAATCAGCCAATTAAATTTTGCTTCGGCTAATTCTAAGTTACCCAACATAGATTGACCAAATCCACCAAAATGTGATTCTAAGTTGTCAATATCGTAGCCATATCCAAGACGACTAACTGTACCGCGCAGACGATCAGAAAGGCAAAGACAAATGGCGCGATAAAATCGCGATGAAAAATTTATATCCTGTTGAAGTTTTGACAAGAGTTGAACTCTTGGTATTGATAATACGACGCATTCTTCTAGCGATCGCACACTAGCAAGAGGAGGTCTAGTGTCAATAAAAGATACTTCACCAACAATTTCGCCTTCAGAAATTTTGGCAAGTTCTTTGTGATCTTGCGATTCAATAGCTACACTGAACGATCCGCTTACAACGATATACAGAGCTTCACTAATCTGACCTTCTCGAATCAGTAAGCGATCTGGGCCAATTGTCTCACTTTTACCTTTCTGGACAAGCCAGTCAAGGTCACTATTATTGAGTTCGCTAAAGAAAAGTAAAATTTTCTTCACATTTAACCTCGGTAACTGGATAAAACTTAAGAAGTCATATTTTTGCAGATTCTTTCGTAAAAATAGTATTCTTAATCAAAAAATTTAAGAATACTATTTTCAAATATCTATTCCAACTCACAAAAATGTGACAATATTTTTGTGGACTAATAAATAAACCATGTAAAAGTAAAAAAATGCGGCTTTAAGAGCCGCATTTTTTTGGAGATTCAATTACAAAATCAACATCATTTTCAAGGTTTTTGGTTTAGACAAATCTCCTTCAAATAGGATTTTGCAATTGGCATGAAGATGTCGGGCAATGTGGTACAAAGACTCAATTTCATCTTGAGCATCGATTTTGATGGCAATTTCTTCGAGAGAGAGAGACACATTTGAAGTTGTCAAAGCTTCAACAAGCTTCATTTGTAAAGCAAGTACTTTTGCGCCAGCTTTTTTACCTGCTTCAACACCAGGTTGATGGTAAGCATTGATATTCACCAATGAAGCATAAAAACTAACAGCTCTCTCATACAGAGCAATTAATGCTCCTACCGTAAGCTCAGAGACAAATGGGATCGTCACTGTAATTGAGTCTCTACCATTTTCATACAGTGCACTCCGAGTACCTTGAAGAAATCCTAGTAAATAATCGCCAGAGACAACACCTTCTTCAACTTCGGGATGTGGCTTTGCCGAGTCTTGTAAAACTTCGATAAAAGTTGCAAAAAAGTTAGGGACACCTTCGCGCAGTTGCTGCACATAAGCATGTTGATCAGTAGATCCTTTGTTGCCGTAGACCGCAATCCCTTGATAGACAGTATTGCCGTCAAGATCTTTCTCTTTACCGAGAGATTCCATCACCAGTTGTTGCAGATAGCGACTAAACAACAACAGTCGATCCTTATATGGCAAGACAACCATATCTTTTTCACCCTTACCATTGCCTGTGAAGTACCATGACATTGCTAGAAGCGCCGCAGGGTTTTGTCGAATATCCTCAATGCGTGTCGCGGCATCCATCAAACTTGCGCCACGGAGCATTTCACGAATGTCAATGCCTTGCAAAGCCGCAGGTACTAAGCCCACTGCCGAGAGCTCCGAAGTTCTGCCGCCAATCCAGTCATACATGGGGAATTGAGCGATCCAGCCATTAGCGATCGCATATTTTTCCAATGCACTACCGACACCTGTAATTGCGATCGCATGTTTCGCAAAATCCAAGCCTGCTTTTTTAAAGGCAAACTCAGCTTCTTTCATACCATTTGCTGCTTCAGGAGTACCGCCAGACTTGGAAATCACCAACACTAATGTAGTGCTAAGGCGATCGCCCAATAGGTCAAGCACTAAGTCGATCCCATCGGGATCGGAGTTGTCGATGAAGCTAATTTTGAGGGGTACATCCGCCTTAGCAAAACATTGGGCAACAAATTGTGGTCCTAAGGCTGATCCACCAATGCCAATCGAAAGAATATCTGTAAACTTTGGTGCACTTGGTGGATGAATGATCCCCGTATGTACCTTATTTGTAAAATCTTCTATGCGATCAAGAGTCTCTGTAATATCTCTGCGCAATTCTTCTGTAGGGGCGATTTCAGGCGACCTCAGCCAATAATGCCCCACCATCCGTTGCTCATCAGGGTTGGCGATCGCTCCTAGCTCTAAAGCTTTCATATCGGCGAAAGCCTTGACAAACTTAGGTTGTATCTGTGTCACAAAGTCTGGCGTAAACCTGATCCGACTGATATCCACGTACAGACCCAACTCTGAATGGTAGTACAGCCAGTCTTGATAACGTTGCCACAGTTCCACAGCCGAACTCATACGAACCTCACTTTGCTCTTTGTGAATAGCTTACAGCGCTTTGCGCTGATGTAAAAACCAATATTTTTGTTGAAAGGGTTGCAAAGTAACCATTTCAACAAAAATATTGTGTTAAAACTTCATACAAATTGTTGTAAATGTGAATAGCTTAAATATACATAACCTTTGGCTACGCACCAAACCAATCGTAAGTGATAATTAGCAACCTTGTTGCTGATATTCCTACAGATTGCGATCAACTTTAGATTTCAGTAATTCTCATTAAGCGTATTTTCTGAAAGCTATAGCAACGTAAGAGATAGATAGGACAATTCAAAACCCAAAAGATGGCAGAGCTTCGCTCTGCCATCTTTTGGGTTTTATGTCCTAAGCAAAGCTTACATTGCTATAGTCGCAGGATAAGTACCTGTGCAGAATAAATTCACCCCGTAAGGTTTTGACCCTGCGGGGCAAAACCTTACGGGGTGGGATATGTAATTAATTAAGTGTGCCTACTTAGCTTTCAAAAAATTGACTTTTATAGCTGTCGCCATTCTTGTTGGGACATAAAACCCAAATAGTGAGAGGCGGCGCAAAGCGCCGCCTCTCACTATTTGGGTTTTGATTTGTCTTGATAAAAGTGGCTAAGGCTATAAAATGAGAATTGCTGCTTTGAATGTTAGATTTTTTGTATTTCGTGTTTTTCGTGGTATGGGCGATAAAAACGCCAAAATCAGTTGTTAAGCATACGTTAAGAAGTGCATCGAAGTTGGGTTGCTAATACCTGCAAAGTGTTATGGTGATCTCATAGCCAAATCAGCTATTCGGCGCAGTGGGGTAATTAAAAACAAGATTGCGCGTTTCAAATTTTTTAGCTGATTTGGAACTCAGAAGCGAGGTCATAGAGATGAAACTTGTAATTCAAGGCAAGAATATTGAAGTCACGGAAGCCATTCGCGAGTACGTCGAGCAAAAGATCGACAAAGCGGTGAGCCATTTCCAAGCGTTAACCACAGAAGTAGATGTCCATCTATCTGTGGCTCGTAACCCTCGCATTGCTTCTAGCCAATCGGCTGAAGTAACAGTGTACGCCAATGGATCAGTGATCCGCGCCGAGGAAAAGAGCGAGAATTTGTATGCAAGTATCGACCTAGTCGCTGACAAGATTTCCCGCAAGTTGCGGAAATTTAAGGAGCGCAAGAGCGATCGCGCTGCGGCAAAAACCAGTGTTGCCGTGGTTGAGCAACCTCCAATACCATTACCTAATGGCAATCGTGTGGTTGAGTTGCCAAATCAGGTTGTGCGAAATAAGTACTTTGCCATGCCTGCACTATCTGTCGATGAGGCTCTTGAACGTCTGGATTTAATAGATCATGACTTCTATGTTTTTCGTAACTCTGATACGGGGGAAATCAACGTTGTCTATGAGCGAAATCATGGCGGTTATGGCGTAATTCAACCTCATGATGTCAAAAAAAATTAAGACAAACTTCAGAAGAGGACGCTAATAGTTCCTCAAAAAAGGAAGGACGCTTAGCGTCCTTCCTTTTTTTGAGTTTAAATTTGCTACGCTAGAAGACTAAAGCAAATTTCTCGCAGTTTTATTTTTTATACCAGAGCAGACATGACTGTTAAGTACGGCGAACAAGCGATCGCAGAAGTAAATCTAACCACTTTTCCGAATCCTCGAATCGGGAGAGATTACAAAATTCAAATAACTCTTCCTGAATTTACTAGCAAATGTCCATTTTCAGGCTATCCCGACTTTGCCACAATTTATATTACCTATACACCCAATCTGTTATTGGTGGAACTCAAGGCAATCAAGCTGTACATCAATAGCTATCGTGATCTCTTTATTTCCCACGAAGAAGCGGTTAATCAAATTCTTGATGATTTTGTGAAGGCAGGCGATCCCTTGAGAATTAATGTCAAAGGAGATTTTACGCCTCGCGGTAATGTGCATACAGTTGTGGAAGTAAATTACACAAAGCCACAAGAAACAATTTAGCTATAGATGCGTCACATTTAAACAATTGCAGTTGCTTTATGAAAATCCGTAAGAAATACCAAGTATCGACTAATGCTGAGATCAATCTAACAGCTTTGTTAGATGTAGTGTTTTCGATTTTGGCATTTTTTATCTTGCTATCAGCCGCTCTGACTATGCCAAGTCGGGTGGGAATTGATTTACCAATTAGCGATCGCAATAGTAAGGGTGAATCAAATTCAGGAGATCTTCAACCAGAAGATGTTTTTGTAATCACCCTTGATCCTGCGGGTCAAATGTTAAAAGATGGAAAATCTATACCGCCTCAGCAGTTGTCACAAGAGATCACTCGGTTTTTAGCCGCTTCCACCAGAGGCATGATTGTACTTAGTGCTGATGACTCAACTGTCTCATATCAAATTGTGATTAGTCGATTATCAGAATTAAGAGCGATCGCTGGTAATCGGGTGGCGATCGCGACATCTAGGTCTTGATTCGATTGTTTTGTTTCGTAAATTTATACTTGCAAAAACAAAATACTTATAAAAAGTACAAATCAATGTTGCCAATTGAACCCAAAAGCGAACTAAATGCAAGTAAAGCTGATAACACTATGTTTAAATCCGCGCATATAGTTTCTAAGAATACTGTGCTTCAATTTGCGAATAAAGCAGGTCAGATGTTTATGCAGCATCCTTTTTGGTTGCTTGTAGCAGCTTCTGTTGGAATCCATACTGTCTTTGCTTTAGTCGCACCAAATCCAATCAAAAAAGAAGAGCTCCGCGAAGTCGTAGTATCAACCCTTCCAGTAGTCAAGCTACCTCCTAAGCCTTTACCAAATGTCTCAAAATCGAATAAATCGCCCATAGATAATTTATTCGTAAAGAACATGCCAAAATTTGGTTCCCCACAAAGTACATTTCCTGACATTTCTAGTAGTCCGTTAACCACCTTAGACTTAGATAGCCTTAGCAGTTTTGAAGGTTTAGAACCAATTACAGAACGGTACTCGGTTCCTCCATTAACCAATGATACTGATACAGCAAAGTTTGTGAAAACACAAACTCCTGCGCCTACAACAGCTAAACAGGAGCCACCACAGAGCTTTACTCAGTCTGGACAGATCGATAATACTGCTCCTGTGAAGCCAGCGGATAATCTGAAGCCTGAGTTTAAAAATGGCAATCTCAAGGATGTTGGAATCGCTCCAAACAAAAATAATGACAATAATAAAGTCCCTCAGAAAGTTGCAACAAATCAATCTGGTGGCAATGGAGATCGCCGCGAGAAATCGATTGACAATCTTGCAACGGCTTACATAACTAATCCCAAAATTCTTGATTTGACTGCCAGAAAATTACTCAGAAATACAGAAATTGCTCCTCCAGAAGCTTTGTTATCGGATCTAGATAACAGTAGACGAGAAAAAGGAGTGGAATGGATTCCGCCCAAACGAGCAAATACTTCTGGGAAAAGTGGGACAGTCACATTTATGTGGTTAGTTGATCCTAACGGTAAAATCGTAGAGGATACTGTTCTTCTTGTTTTAAGTGGAATTTCTGAGTTAGATGATATTGCTAGAGAAGCAGCTAAGGATTACAAATTCAAACCAATTGAAGATCCTGCTAGTGGCATATATCGTCTTGTGACTGCTAAATATAAATTTACTTAAATACAAATTTACTTAAAGCAAAGGCTGCGCATTGCGCAGCCTTTACTTTTATGGATAAATTATTGGAAAGTCTTGGACATAATTGCCATCACAGGCATATTTAGCTCGATATTCTTGTAAAACCATGCGATCGCCTTCTAGTTTATAAAGAGCTGATGAGCCGCAATCACCAATACCTCGAAACTTAGTGAAGTTAGTCATGGTTTGCGATCGCACATTAACTCTAGGCAAACCTGCGATCGACCTGAAAGTAACCCGTAGCGGCTTTTCACCTGCTTTTGGCTCTTGGAAACTATCAAATTCAAGAGGGACAGCACGGGGTTTTTGAGCTTCGTCAATCCATAGAACATATTCAAAGTTTCCTTGATAAGCTGCTAGGAAACACTGAATTTGCACCAAGTACTTTTTATCAGAAAGTTGGAATGCTTTAGAACCCATTCCTCTTTGTCCATCTTCTGAACGGAAGTTATCCTTGCAAACCCCTAAACTTTCGCGGTTTTGTAGCACATATTGCAATGAATCTGCGGCAGCATTAGTAGTTGCTGGCTTAGATGGATTTGAGCGCGTCAGATATCGCAATAATTGCTCTTCAGTTAATTTTTTGTTCGGGAAAGTTACCCGCAATACGGGCTCAGGATTTTGAGTGGTAGGTGATTCGAGAGTATATATATATCCATCATTGTTAAACTCGATCGCCCCATCTTTCTGAGGATTATAATTCATTGCTTCTAAGTCCAAACCGCCACTGCCATCTTTGTTGCGGCTGATGTAATATCTAGGGCGATCAGGCTCCTTTGAGTCGGCACAAATATAAACTCGATAATTGGAAGTCTCTCCATAGGCATAAATCACCTTGTTTTTGCCACAGATAATATCGCCTTCAAGTTCTTTGATATCGCCAATAGCAAGCGCCTTTGTAGAAGTGTTTGGAGCTATAGAGACTGGCTTTGTAGGTGTTGGAGTTGTATCAGGAGAGGGAGAAACCGTTTTGGAAGTAGTATTTGTCGTTGTTGTCGTTAAATTATTAGGTGACGGTGATGATTTTGACGGATCTTGATTACTACACCCAATAAACGTAAGGCTTGCCATCACAGTCATTAAGCCAAGTCGAATTTGCAACATGATTCTTGCTCCTGATATCTGCTCTCTAAGTATAGCGATCGCGCCTTTAGTTAAGACATAAAACTAAATCGAGAGTTCCAACTTGCTAATATTGCGGCGCGGCTTCGCCGCGCCGCAAAAAATTGGTTCTTATTAACATGTTGTAATTCTACCTACACCACGGAGTTGCTTAGCATACCATTGGGAAACTTGATCTAATCCTGATAGTTCACTAATAGCGATTCCGTTATGTCCATGCTCTTTCCCTGAGCTGTGAATATATTCACCATTGCCGATGTAGATGCCAACATGGGTTGCTTTTGTTGGATTGCCAAAAAAAATCAAATCACCAACTTGGATTTCTTTAATATTTACATTCTTTGCAAATGATTCTTGTTGATAGGCATCGCGAGGTATCCAAATGTCAACCGACGCAAAAGCAGCTTGCATTAATCCCGAACAATCATAATTTGGAGCAACTGTACCTCCCCACAAATACTCATTTGGTATTGCCATAGACTTTTGAATAAAAGAAATTACCTTAGTAAGGCGATCGCTTATTTCTTGAGCACTCAGAGATGGCAGCAAATTATCACTAAAACTTTGGCGATCGCTTAGTTCTAACTTCTCAAAATCTTGACGATTAAGTAACCCTGTATATTGATCTTCGAGTAATTGGATTTCGAGGAAACTTGGCTCAGATTGTAATACTTGTAAATATCTACCCTTTGCCATCTGCGTTGCTAAGCGATCGAGCTTTGGCGAATCATAAATATTAATATCAGCCAAACTGCGATAAATCATAATTTAGATTCCAAGGGTATGTCTCAAAGCTTGATCAATTTCAGTTGTTGGTAGTGAACCGATCACATTGTAAATTGCGGAAGTTGTGATCGTTGTTAGGTTGTCGGTCATTATCACTGAGTCTGTGAGCAAACCTGATTGTTTTCCTGCGATCGTGTTCAACATTACCGATACCCGACTAGGATGAATACTCCTGATCATCCGACTAGTAATCATCGCAACTACTACTTGTGGTAGTCCTGTTTGCAAGTTATCAGCTTGGACAATTATTGCTGGTCTTGTTTTGGCTGTAGCCAGATCTGAGTTGGGGAAAACTACAAGAACAACATCTCCGCGTTTAATGTTTTTTGGCGACATCGTAATTATCGTAAATACTCATTTCGGGGCTATCCCACTCTTCTGCAAAAGTAAATAAACTAGCTAGTAGTATCTGTGCGTCGGATCTATTAATACCAAGGGATTCTAAATTAATCTCATCTGACTTTAGAAATGTAACGATAACTTTTGTGCCATCGGGTATGCCTGTGGGTAGATCGGTGATCTTGATCTGTCCATTACGGTAGAGACCTTCAAAACTGGTGAGCATAGCGAGCTATTCCATAATTTTGGAGCGAAGTTATCTCATAAGATACCAAAATCTAACCCTAAAAAGAGATACGACACTTCGCGCCGCATCTCTTTTTAGGGATACACCCAGTAAAGAAATGGCGTAGTCATTTCTTTACTGGGTGTATCACAGAAGTGTTGTCACACTTTCGTGAATTAAAAACCAAATCCAGTAAGGGTTTTAGTATTACACTACGGTGCTAAAAACAATTAGTACGAACTACAGGTTGCATTATCATACTTTGCTGCTAGTATGTGTGCATCAAAATTGAAAACTTATAAAGTGAGCTAGCAATAGCCGTGACCGTGCAGCTTCCCCCCCTTCCCGAAATTCATCACCCTAAGATTCAGGCGCTTTTTCAGAAGAGCGATCGCGAACTCGTGACGCTATTTCAAAGACATCCTGAAGAGGGTCAATATTTTGCAGCGATTTTTTGTCGCTATGGACAAGTGCTGTACACCCTAATTGGTACAGCCACAAGATCGCCAGTGCAATCGGACTACTTATTTGTCAAAACTTGGGAATATATCTACCACGAGATGCGAGTGCTAGACTTGCGGGCGAATACGCCGCGCCTATCCTTGCAGAGTTGGCTGATTAATATTGCTGCCATGATGATTAATCGCGCTGAAATCCCTCCTGTTGAAGAGATCCAATATTCACTTAAAGATACACCGCCAGTATTTTGGTGCTACCTTAATCAAGCGCTAAATCAGATGGCAGGAAACCTACGTCTGATACTATTGTTGTCTCAAACTTTTCGGTGGAGCCATACGCGCATCGCTGCTTACTTACATGCTGAAGGCGAAAACATCTCTGCTAGTGATGTTAAACAACTTCTAGTTAAGGCATATCACGCCCTAGAAGATGCCCTTCCCGAAGATATCCGAGACATTTACCTAGCTCAAACTGCCGTTACTGCCTGAGGTAAAGATTATGCAAACATTGAGTCCCACCATCTCTCCAACTATTTCCAGAACATACAACCCAAGGGGTACTGACGCAGAGACTGATTTTTTGCCTGCGATCGCTCAGTCTTCAGTCTTGCAAACCGCTTTGGCTGGTTTGGATGCGAGCCTCAATGATGAGCTAGATCGCTATCGCCATTGGCAAGACAACGGTCAAACCATCTCATATCTCAATCCCTTTAGACCTCGTGCTGTTTCTACGCAGTCGATCTGGACATCACCAAGTTTGTCCGATGCACTCTCCCCGATCGCTCCAATTACTGATTCAACTACCAGCGATCGGCGGACAATTCAAATGCCTGTGATGCCACCGATGGGCGCAGGATTACCAGCAAATTCATCAATTAATATTTCGGCAGCCGAGTTACATAACTTTAAAGGGCTAGAATCTCTGCAAAGTCTTGAAAGTTTCAGTGGCAGAGGCTTCGAGCAAGATTCGCCCTATGCTCAAGATATGAATGGCTATGGTGAGTCAAGCAGTATGGCTTCGCCGACGATGGCAAGAGTACCTGAACCCGACGATGATGAGATTTTGCAAAGCTTTGCCAATGATTATGCAGATTCCTATCAACAACCCATTGAACAAGAGTCTGCGTATCCGATTCCCAGCGCACCAAACGAAAAGAGTGCCCTGCGCAGCTTAATGAATCCAGTGGGGATTATTTCGCTGTTATTGTTACTTTGCTCTAGTGCGGCGATCGGCTATCTGATGGTCGATCCATCTGGGGTGATGAAACTTTTTAAACCTGAATCAAAACAAAAATCTTCGCAAAATGATGTCAAGAACTCAGATTTAGGTAGTGATATTAATCTCCAAAATCAGCAACAAAAATCAAATGATGCAGGTTTATCATTTGTTCCTTTTGCTGGCGATAAAAATACATTGACAAATAGTAATAAATCGTTAGCTAATTCTGCGATCGCGCCCAAAAATCCATTAAATAACCCATCGTCAAAGTCATCAAGTTTATTCGCTCCAAATAGCGCCTTTGTTCCCAGCACACCTTTAAGAACTGTGCCATCAACTGCATTACCGCCCATTTCAGTTGCCCCACTACCACCTGCTTTAGCGCCTGCGCCTGCGGAGCGTACCTATAGTCCTCCTAGCAGAAACTACGATTCGGCTCCTGCGCCCTCCTACAATCCTCCCGCTCCCCGCCCTTCAACTAGCAGAGCTAATAGTTCTCCAAGTCCCGCTAGATCGACTCCTCCAAACTCTACCAGCCCTACTGACAATCCTGCGCCAACGACAGTGTATGTAACTCCGCGTAGCAATACTGCTGTGAAATATGCTGCACCTTTATCATCTGCTCCTGCGGCTCCCGCCCCAAGTAGCAGCTATCGGGTAGTTGTCGAGAATAGCTATGCTGCAAGTGCTCAACAGGTTGAGCGAGATGCTTATGTGCGCCCTAGTGATGGACAAGTGCAAGTTGGCTCTTATCGAGATGCTAATGCGGCTCAGCAAAGAATTGAGCAATTACGCCGTCAGGGTATTCCAGCCAGAATTGAATAAGATTTGCTAGATTGTAAAAGCGCTTTGTGCTTCCACAATTTAGCAATGATAAGTTACTTGCGAGACGCAAAAATCTATGCACTTTTTTTTCGATGCGATCGCCTGCGGTTTGTTGGCAGCCTTAACATGGATGGGGCTAGTATGGATGTCACCTAATCACCCAATTGAATCTGGAAAAGCATGGGTGCAGGGGGTAGGGATAGTTGTGATCGCAAATATTTTTGTTTGGATTGCATTAGTAGGATTAAATTTGCGCTGGATTCCTTTATGGGCTGTTTGCTTTTTGTTAATTAATGCAACGATTGCTCGCCTAGTATTTCCACTTTGTGAAGGGATTAAAATTCCCATGATTTGGGCTTTAGTAATTCACCCTATAGCGATCGCTTTGATGAGCATGTTACTGGGTGGAGCTGTAGGTTTTTTATAAATAAAGGCGGGTGCATAGCACCCGCCTTTATATTATTTAATAGAAAAAATTTAGAAATATTAGCATGATGCCAAAGGCAAGCATTCCAACGGCAAAAACTGACAAAGCGTTGGTAAGTTGCTCTGAGAACTGCATAACTTCTGCGGCAATGACTTCTGGCGTTTTGTAGCGATCCGCCCACCAGAAATAACTTAGCGTAAATGCTGCTCCTAAAAACAGGGTGATAAATAGAGTGAAACCGATCAAAGGGGTGTACACCATATACTTTCCAACTCCTCTGGATGATTTAAATTTTAGAAATAGTACCAGCTATTTCTAAACTGGTATTAGTCTAGTCAAGACATAAGTTGTGTTGGTAGCGATCGCTACGAGCTCAGCTTGTTTCTATTATCAACCTTTAGCTGATCTTTTGTATTGAGCCATGTTTCGACAATTGTTACGTTCAATTACAATTCAACTCGATGCAATCGTGTTCTAATGCCAAAGCACAAAGTGGCGTAGCCACTTTGTGCTTTGGCATTAGAAGGGAAAGATTTAAAAAGTCTGCTGTACCCTTTTTACGAGGTTGCTTGCAGTTCGATTGTCAGGACCTGCTACAGCAAAAAAGACAACTCCCCGTTTTGCTTCACAGCGTATTGATACGCTGTAGTTGCCATTGACTCCAAAAGCCCCATTAGCAAGAGGTTCAAAGTTACTATCGAAGCCAGAATCTTTGGCGGCTATTTCTGCTCTTCTAATACATGACTCTTGACTAATAGAAACGTATTTTACGTGATTAAAAATAATCGGATATTGAGCCATAGCCATCGCAGGAAAAGCGAAAATACTCAATATTGGTAATACTTTTAGATAGTTCATGATGCTTGTGAGAATTAATGTTTATTAATTAAAACCTGTATAGCAAAAAATTGCTTTTACATTCACATTTTATTAACCAGCAATAATATTTCTAAAAAGTGTGATAAGTGATCGCAATCCATTCATCAATCTGAGCGCGATCGCATATGACAAAACCTGCTTCAATCATTGCGGAAGTTACATCCTCTTCACGATCGCTGGTATAACCTGCGGTGATTAAGATTCCTGAATGTGTAGAAGTATTACGTAAAGCTTTGTTAAATTCAGCGGCGAGGGAAATATGCACTCGCGCAAAAATATTTGCCACGATGAGATCGAATTGTCCATTAGCCTTGATCTCGGTAACTGACTCAATGCTATCACCACCCATCCAATGTCCTAGTTGACTAGCACTGCCTAGACTTGCCTCTGTGACTGTTACCTGTGATGAGACTTGATTCCGTTCCACTGCGTCTTGAGTGGCGGATACAGCAATGCGATCGTTATCGATCGCTAAAACCTTTGCTCCAAGTTTTGCTAAAGCCACGCTCAGGATTCCTGAGCCTGAGCCAAGATCGAGGGCATAAAATGATGGCTGAGTGTGCCTTTCTATTAGTTGCAAACTAAGGATGGTAGCGGGATGGAGACCACTTCCAAAGGCGAGACTATTTTGGAGACGGAGAACAATCTCTTGGGAATTGCTAGGTTGATAATCAGAGTCAGCAGATAGAATTACAAAGCGATCGCCTATGTAACGAATCAATGAATTTTCGGGATTATATTCTATCTTAGGGGGCTTCTGAGCAACTACAAAAGTTTGTAACTCGGTAGTCATGCCTGTGCGATGGAGTGGTTTTAGGATGGAATCGATCGCTTCTATGCGTTGATAGATTTGGGTGTCTTCAGGTAAATACAATTGAATAGTGAATGTCCATTTGGCTGAGCGATCACGATATTCACTAATATGCATATCTTCGGCTGCGATCGCATTAGCAAGCAATGTGCAAACCCAATCCACGGCTTCATTAGTAGTATCGAGGCTCAATTCTATCCATGACATAATTGGTTTCTTTCCATTTAATCAGCAATTCTCATTATGAAAAATGATGTCTTTGAAATCATTACACAAAGCTTCTTTAATAATTATTAGCAGGTTTGGGAATGGTAAAGATCCCTCTAGACAAAACTATTCCTGTGTTACATTTGGCGCAAATGTTCAACTTAGTTTACTAACGCAGTTTCCCGATCGCAGTTTGCTCTTGACAAGTTTGCAAGCGGGGAACATTTCCACTGATGCACCATTTACCAGCTTTAATGCGCTCAACAATGGCTTTACTCGTCTAGCCTATGAAGGCAATACAGGTAATACATTTAGGCTAACTGATCTCAACTATCGCTTTTATCTAGGCGATCGCCTTGCGATTATTGTAGGACCTAAAGGTATAAGTGCAGTCAACGTATTCCGTGGCGCAAATCGGATTGAGAGTGCAGGGAGTTGCCCAATTTCGCTCTTTGCTCAGCGCAACCCGATCATTAGCCTTAATGCTGGACAGACTGGTTTAGGTTTTGACTGGCAGATTGCCAAAGGTTTTAGCTTGCAGGGTGTCTACTCGGCAGGTAATGCGGCGGCGACTGATGATGGTGGTTTGTTTGGTAGACCGACTTCGATTGGTGTGCAGTTAGCAGCCACTATCTTTGAGCGCGTCGATGCTGCAATCTATTACCTCAATTCCTACACCAATAACGGTACGCTCGGCAGTGCTGTTGGTGATAACTTCGTGGGCATCACTTTCCCAACCAATGTCGCCTCGAAGTTTAACACCAATGCTTTTGGTGGATCGCTTAATTGGCAAGCAATCAACTTAATCTTGGTGGATGGCTTGGCTTCACCAATTCCAATATTCAGAATGCTGGATTCTCTGGCGACGTGAATATTGGAATTGGATGACCTATGCCAATTTGCTCGACCTGTTCAAAGAAGGTGATTTGTTTGGGCTTTATGTCGGGCAACCACCTAGCATCACTAGCAGTAACTTGAGTGGAAATATCAACTTCCCTAGTTTGCTCAGTGGCACGGGTGGTATCACTGGTTCTCAACCTGCGACCACAACCCATCTTGAGTTGTTCTATCGCTATCCTATTTCCAAAAACATCATTATTACTCCAGGAGTAGTGTTTGTGTTTAGTCCTGGCAATACGGCAAGTAGCGACACAATCACGATTGGTGCTTTGAGAACTACGTTTTCGTTCTAAAAGCTCATTTAAGAATTGTACTTCTTGCCCCCCTAGCCCCCCAATTCTGGGGGGAACCATATTTAAGTCCCCCAGAATTGGGGGATTTAGGGGGCTAGATACCTAGAGCTTTAAACAAGATTAGAACTTACGCAAAAGAACGAAATGTAGGGGCAATTCATGAATTACCCCTACATTTTTTGCTATACAAAAGTTTGTAATTCGGTAGTCAGCCCTGTGCGATAGAATAGCAATTTTAGGGCTATCCGAACTTACTATTTGGGCTGATGAGAAGTAATGCAATGGAAAGCGCCACCGCCAAGAAGAATATGCTTGGCTGATAGACCGATCACTTGACGATTTGGGAAATGCTTGGCGATGGCTTGAACTGCTAGCTCATCATTAGCAGAACCGTAAAGAGGAATGATTACGCTGTCGTTGGAAATATAGAAATTGAGATAGCTAGCGGGCATGATCTCCCCTTCATCATCGAGAACGAGACTTGGTGAAGGGATTTTAACTACATTTAATTTATGCCCTTGAGCGTCGGTCATCGCTTCTAATTGAGCAGCAATATTGTTGAGAACTTGATAATTAGGATCGTCCTCAGAAGTTGACTGCATACACATGACGGTATGCGGTGCAATAAAACGCGCGATCGTGTCGATATGTCCATCGGTATGGTCATTGAGAAGCCCTTCTTCGATCCACAGAACTTTTTCTACACCTAAAGCATTTATTAATCCAGACTCGATCGCCTGTTGATCCATCTGCGGATTGCGATTGGGATTGAGTAGGCATTGCTTAGTAGTAAGGCATGTTCCTTCGCCATCGACCTCGATCGCACCACCTTCGAGCACCCAATCAAATTCAAATTTAGGTATGTCAAGGGTTGCCAGAATATTCGCAGCTACGCGATCATCATGTTCGAGCATATATTTACCTCCCCAACCGTTCCATTGAAATTGCAATGCTCCAATTGTTCCTTCAGCATTTTTGATATATATGGGAGTGATATCACGCATCCAAATGTCTCCAAAAGGAATCTGATGGAAACGCACTGGCAAATCGCCCAAAAGTTCTTTGGCAAGGGCGGCAGTTTCTTCTAATACCAATATTTCTAGCTTTTCGGATTTGGCGATCGCTCTTGCGAGAGCGACAAATTCAGTTTGAACAATATCGAGGTATTCTAACCACAGGTCGCGATGGCTGGGGAAAGCTAGCCAACAGGCTTGGTGTGGTTGCCATTCGGCTGGCTGTGCGTAGCCCAATTTTTTTGGGTGATCCATGACGGTTGCGGTGTTGTTAGTAATCCATCGAAAATCCTACCTTTATTTTGGGCGATCGCGCTATACAACTAAATCGCTATTCAAATCTTTATTACCAATTTACAAAATGTTAGGACTTACGCAAAAATGCCCTGAAAGCCTAATTTTGCCGTAGGGTCAATTCATGAATTGCCCCTACGGCTCGTTCTTTTGCGTAAGTCCTAAAACTGATAAAACTTTTCGAGATCGGCATCTGTAAAAGTAATAATCTGCACTAAAAAGGCATAGGTTCTGACGTAATCGCCTAGACGGGTTCGCAAGTCGGCTTTTTCTTCTGAGGTAAGTACTTGATAGCTATCGGGTGCAGAATCGCGGAAATCTATCGAGGTGTTGAGTTTTAGATATAAATAGGGCATGATCTTAGAGATTGCTCTTGCAGAGAAAAAGCTAATGATATCTGGTTTTAAACATTTGAGCGTGAAACCCATAGTCAAAAACTTGAGATTTTTCCCCTTGGTTCTCGTTGGGCTAACTGTGTTTGCCCTTAACGCCAATCCCGATATGCATCCTTATCTGCAAATTTCCATAGTTTTACTAGAGGCAAAATTGGGAATCCTCATAGTATATTTACTAGCTAAGAAGATTTCTAAGCCTGTAAGATAAGCCTGTAGTTACACACTAACCAAGTTTTAAGAGGAAAATAGTAATGAGGACTAGAACTAGTGCAATTCTTTGGTGTTTCTTTCTAGGAGCATTTGGAGCGCACAAATTTTATCTAGGGCAATCTGGTTGGGGAATCGTTTACTTACTGTTTTTCTGGACTGGTATCCCCTCTATTGCTGCTTTTATTGAGTTTATTATGCTGTTGTTAATGGCTGATAATGAATTCAACCGTAGATTTAATGGTGGGGCAAATCAAGCGACAGCATCGGTTAGAGACTCTACCGCAGCTCTGGGAGATCTTAAAAAACTTTATGATGACGGTATAATCACAGCTGAAGAGTACGAAGAAAAACGAAAAAAGCTACTTAAAAATATTTAGAAAAAATATTTAAGATTATGTCTCAACCTTCATGGTTTGATCAAACACCATCTTGGGTTTGGTGGTCTTTTGTACCAGCATTGGGTGGTGGCGCGATCGCCTATGCTGGTGTAAAGTCTGGCTCAAATATTTGGATTGGTATCGGTGCATGTTTCGTCACGGCTGGAATTATTTTCTACTCATCCCCATATCTTTCTGGCTTTGCGACGATTGTTTGGCTTGCCCAAATTTCAACCGCCTTTGCCCTAAAACGTGAGTATTTAGCGAAGACTTATCCAAAGCATTTACCATTGCCTGAAGATGAAAGACTATTTAAGGCGATCGCAGCTAATCGTCCCAAAATTGAAATCAATAGTTGCTCTAAAAATGACTTAGTTAATGTTTTAGGCTTGCCGAT
Source organism: Pseudanabaena sp. M085S1SP2A07QC (assembly GCA_020404895.1). GTDB lineage: Bacteria > Cyanobacteriota > Cyanobacteriia > Pseudanabaenales > Pseudanabaenaceae > Pseudanabaena. The sequence continues at coordinate 47,793 of JADBWK010000022.1, forward strand.
TGTTTATGCCAATGATATTGACTCATTAAGAGCAGAAGGGCATATCTTCACTAGTCTCGAAGAACTCCACGACATTCTCGAAATCCCCAACTCAACTCTGCAAAAAATCGCGCCAATGGTTGTTTTTAGCTATGATTATCGCCAAGAATCAGGCTATTCATGGAAGCGAGTTAACTCCATGACTGCCGACGACTTGATGGCGATTGGCATAGAATCCAACATAGCGATCGCGATCGCCGAAGAGCGACAACGAAGAGGCGAATTTAAATCGATTATGGATGTCAAAAAGCGTACTGGCATTCCCTTTAGTGCATATAAACAACTTACTTAAATAGATTAGGAGCGGCGCTTTGCACCGTTCCTAATTGTTAGAGGCTTATCTATGTTAATTTTTAGAGCAACATTAAAAGATATAGCCTTAGCCACTTTTATCAAGACAAATCAAAACCCAAATAGTGAGAGGCTGCGCAACGCGCCACCTTTACTTTAGGTTAGTGATATTACCTTTACTGACAACAGATCTATTTCTATACAGATTTAACTAGAATGGCAACTTGGCAAGCAATAGTTTCGCTGGTTACCTTTATCAGTGTGATTTTTCTACTGATTACTGAGTGGCTACATTTTACGATCGCCGCATTTTTAGGCGCTCTCATTCTAATAGTCCTGAATGTGCTGACTATGCCCGAAGCCCTTGGATATATTGGTAAAAGTCATGGGACTTTAGGGCTTTTCTTCGGAGTGATGGTGATGGTACGTGCCTTTCAGCCAACTAGAGTCTTTGAGTATCTTGCTACTCAGATGGTGATCTTGGCTAAAGGAAGAGGCGATCGCCTGTTATTGGGCATAGTTGCCATTACTACTCCAATCTGTGCAGTTCTCCCTAATGCCACAACTGTAATGCTACTAGCCCCGCTCATTCCGCCAATGGCTGAGGAAATTGGGGTGGATTTTGTACCATTACTAATTTTGATGGTGTTTGTGGCAAATAGCTCAGGCTTATTAACTATTGTTGGCGATCCTGCGACTTATATTGTCGGTGATGCGATCAATATGAGCTTTGTCGATTATTTACTCAAACTCAGTCTTGGTGGGGCGCTTGCTGTTGGCGTGATTGTTGCCATACTGCCATTTCTATTTCGCAAAATTTGGAACAAAAAGTTAGAAAACCTTGAGCGTCTTCCTCATCCTAAGATCAATCACCCTCGTACCCTGATCGTTGGTGCAATCATCACTGCTTTTGTGCTGCTATTTTTTGTAATTGGTGAATCGCTCCCGATTCCTGTACCTCCCGCAACCATAGCCTTACTGGGCTCGGCTCTTGCGTTGATGCTAGCGCATCATAGCAAAATTGACACAGTGCAGCATATTTTGAGGGATGTGGATTGGAGTACTTTAATTTTCTTTATGTGTATTTTTGTGCTGATTGGAGGACTCGAAAAAACAGGTGTAATCAGCAGTATGTCAGGATTTTTGGGAGTGCTTTTGGGAAAAAATATTGCCCTTGGTTCGATTATTCTGATCTTTTTTATAGGATTAATTTCCAGTGTTGTCCCGAATATTCCTCTCGTGGTGGCGATGGTTCCCTTACTCAAGCAATATGTGGTTAATGTCGGTTTAGCTGGTTCGGAGATTATCTCTCCCGATTTTGCAGGACAATTACCAGCGATCGTTTTACCTCTGTTTTACGCGATGATGTATGGTGCAACCCTTGGTGGAAATGGAACTTTAGTAGGAGCTTCAGCCAATATTGTCGCCGCAGGTGTTGCGGAACAGCATGGGCGAAGAATTTCATTTAAGACATTTTTGCACTATGGCATTCCTGTAATGATCTTGCAGCTTGTGGTTGCTGCCATATATGTCACCTTGCGATTTTTGATTTTTTGATAATCTCTTCTCACTCAAAATAATTACATTATTCAAGAGGTAAAGGAAGATATAGAAAGTATTTTTCTAGCATCATCGATGCTGGGTCATGGCGATGACCATTTCTACAGAGAGGTCTGAGATATTACCAAGAGTAGGTAGTATATCGGTTCCAGAATAGACTAGTGGCAGTTCTGAGTATTCCCAAACCCAATTTGTTTTCGCTGAATATCAATTAGCCAAGCGAGTTGAGTGCCGTTTATCAAGCAGTGTAGGATTTTGTTCTGTAGCTCTAATGTGTTTTGGTCGGGGGAACGAATTTCAATCAGCCAGTCTGGTGCTCCTTGCAGTGGACTATCGAATTGAGTAAGGCGATCGCTTTGGAAGTGCAATGTATGTTTGATTTTATTGTAGTTTAAGAACTTTGTTCGTTGCAAATATTGAGAAATCTCAGGCAGTTTTGAGGGCGATCGCACCAGCTAAAAATCAACAATTAGAACTGCGATCGACGCTTGAATATTTTAGAATTTGAGATATTTAGGAAAGCGATTACTTTATAACTGATGTTACGTGGAAGGAATGGACATTTTTTGAAGAAGAGAGAAACTAGCCCGAATGGCGTTGAGGTAAAGTTTAGCCTTGAGAGCAAAGTGATTGAGCTTAGTCTTGATGCGGAGACGCTCCAACTTAACAAAAGCGAAAAAGCAAGCAAAGATATGATTTTTCTGAGTATGTGGAATACCCGTGGGAGACTTAGCCAAAGCGAGATTAGATTTGAGTGATTTGTGAAATTCTTCAACTGTCCATCGTTTTTGATAGATTGTGTTGATGTCAGATGCGGTTAAGTCGAGATTACTACAAGCTATAGCAATGTAAGCTTTGCTTAGGACATAAAACCCAAAAGATGGCAGAGCTTCGCTCTGCCATCTTTTGGGTTTTGAATTGTCCTATCTATCTCT
>JADBWK010000023.1 GCA_020404895.1 Pseudanabaena sp. M085S1SP2A07QC
CTTTAAGAACTGCTACAGCTAAAGTTCTCGATACAAGTACGGTTATTGATGGACGTATTCAAACCTTGATGGAAACTGGCTTCTTGGAAGGGCAATTGTTGATACCCCATTTCGTAATTCAAGAATTACAGACGATCGCGGATAGCTCCAATGATCAAAAGCGTGTCCGAGGGCGAAGAGGATTGGACATTTTGAATAATATGCGCGAACAATATAGCGATCGCATCACCATTCATTCCGCCGATTACGAAGATCTCCATACCGTTGATGCTAAGTTAGTACGTCTTGCTCAAGAGTTGGGCTGTACATTGATTACTAATGATTACAACCTCAATAAAGTTGCAAATTTGCAACAGGTTGAAGTTTTAAATATTAACGATCTTGCCCAAGCTTTGCGACCCACCTATTTACCAGGAGATTCTTTAGAGCTAAAGGTATTGAAGGAAGGCAAAGAAGCTTCTCAAGGGATTGGCTATCTAGAAGATGGCACGATGGTAGTCATTGAGGAAGGTCGTGAATATCTCGGTAAACAAATTATCGTGATTGTCACTAGCGCTTTGCAGACCTCCGCAGGGCGAATGATCTTTGCTCGTCATGAAGCGATCGCCACAGTTTAAAGAAAAAGGAAAAAGTAAATATGCAAGTTTCGCCTTCCCGCTCACAACGGCAATTGGTATCAGGTAAAGTTGGGTGGGGATGGCGGCAAGCAACTTATCCGATTTGTGCAAACTTTAGTTTTGCTGGTTTTTTAATCCTGTTAGGCGGATTTGGAAGATTATTTGCATTAAATGATCCCATTGTTTTATTGATCGCAGGATTACTATTTAGCTTGGGATTTTTACTTGGTATTTACACGTCTAAGTCAGTTGTGGAAGTATGCCGTCAAAACACTGATTATGCTTTCTCCCAATGGCAAGTGATTGCTATGGTTAGCTATGGGTTAATTTTGATCGCAGGGTTTAGTAATGATTCACCGTTAACTAATCAAACCTTTGTTGCCATTTGGTGGATTGTGCCTGCGGCAATTTTGATCGGTATTGCTAGCAATTTGATGATTCGATCAATCAAGTCACAATTTACAAAAACAAATGCTCAAATATCTCTAGCAAACCCTCATCCTGAAGCTTTAAATGTTGTTACATATTCTGACCAGACAGTTTTAGTTAGCCCTTCTTCATTGGCGCAGCAGCCAAGACAATTTAATAGTATTGTCCTAATTGTCATTGGCTTTTTCTTTTGGACAATGTTAGATTTTGCTAACAGTTTTAGGGCAATCATTGTCATTATTTTTACGATTACAGGACTAACAGGTTTCTTCACATGGCAAGTGCAGTTGCGATCGCCTGAAAAGATTTTGCAGTTGCGATTTAGTGGGTTGTGGGGCATTGCCGCCGAATATGCAATCAATTTACGTCCCTTTTCAAGATTGTCTTTGGTCAAGCTGCAAGAAGCAGGGGGCGAGTTAAGCTGGATGCAATTGGCGGGGAGCACTAGCGAGATTACACTTCCCTTGTCAATGACAATGTTAGTCGATCAGATCAATAAGAAAGAGGATGACTATGAGCAGTTAGGTCAAACGCTCCGTGAAGAATTTCATCTGGCTAAGCAAGAAACTGCATGTGATAGTTTGGGCTTAGCCCATGTATTGCTACCGCAGGGGGCAGGAATTTTGGCAGGTACAGCATTTACGATTGTGGGTATTTTCGCTTTGATAATTTTCCCCATTGATGCAAAATTATCCACAGCAAATGTCATCGCTTGGCTAGGAGTTTGTGTTATTAGTCCTGATATTGCCAGATTTTTTCTAAAATTAGTCGCCCCGAATAGTCTAGACAGCGATTATCGCGATCATAGAAACAAATTACAGCATTGGGAAATGGGGCTTGCACTTTTACTAATTTCTATATTTTTGGCTGCCAGATCTACTGGAGCGAGCCTTTCGTTAAATCAAATATTGCCTTTGCTAACGCTAATTTGCGGTTGGCTGAGCATGAGCATTGGAGTCTGCATTTTTGCCTTTGTCCGTCGCACACCCCTGTGGCATAGTAACTAACAAAAGAAATGCTTTGAGATTCCTTTAGTTAAAGTGAGTTCGAGTTAAGCTAGCAAATTTCAACAGATTACAAGTAAAAGCCTTGCGAAGCAAGGCTTTTTTGAGAGAGGGTTTGCGTAGCAAACCCTCTCTCAAAGACAGTTTTAAATTATCCCCAACTAGAGTTAGTTAAGCATTGCTGTACACTCAAGAATTAATTTTTGATTAGTGATTGAATAGGGTTGAATTTGCAAGGCTCTACGGAAAGTTATGATTGCCTCATGGTAATTACCGATTGCAGCGTAGCATAAGCCTAAGCCATGCACTGCCCCGAAATGATAGGGATTAAGGGAAATCGCCTTTTGGCAATCATTGATTGAGCGCTTGTAATCTCCCTGCATATAAAACAATACTGCCCGCCGATTCCATGCCTCCACAAAATCAGGCTGAGCATGAATTAGTTGAGTGAGAATTAACTCAGCTTGCCGAATATTGCCGCTATCAGACATCATCTGACTTTGGCGCAAAACCTGTAAACCATGGATCCCCTTTTGCATAAACCACATTTCCCAGAGTCCCTGAGTAGCACGATCGCGGGTAGCTTCATCTTCGCTCTTGAGGTCTTGCAACAATTCTTCGATGGGCTGGCTCATTGGTCTAAAATATATAAAAAATATTTTGTGAGTATGTCTATCATACAAATTACTGTCCAAGAACTAGCCGAACGTTTAGCAAGCAATCATGCAGAAA
>JADBWK010000024.1 GCA_020404895.1 Pseudanabaena sp. M085S1SP2A07QC
TATGCTCTTTCCCTCGGTTATCTCGTGGATCTTCTACTCCCTCAAAGTGGCTCAGTAAACTAACTGTGATAGAACTATTCATTACGGGTTGACTTCTTTATTGTCTCCTTATTTTATTCACTTTTTTATGCGGTTGCCCTGAATCGATAGTTAACAGTGAGTCAATATCACGGCTAAACTGCCATGTATCGGGAAAATTTACGGATTTGTAATCTGGATCTGCTCTCATTAATTGGAGAGCGTCCTCAAAAGCATCCTGAAACAATTCGGAACTATTTGCATAGTTCTTAAGGCTAGGTGACTGTTTGAAGATTTTGCGGATTTCCATGCGAGTTCTATTAATGGTTCTGACCCATCCTGCATAGTCATACTCGCTTTTGACATAGCACCGTTTGAGCAAATGCTCTAGCAAAGTGGTTAGTCTATTTTCTAATTCGCGTCTATCCCTACCAGCCAAGCCCTCTAACTCCTCCACTAAGTTTTCCACATCAAGATTATGAAAATCACCAGCTTTTAACTGGGCGATCGCTGCTTCTAACCAAAGATTAAGATCGCGATCGTAGAGTGAGGTTTTAGAAGGCTTGGGTAAGGCTTGAGTCATAGCGTACTGCTCAACAAACTAGCGAATGTACTCTTTTAAAACGCTATTACGGTTAGGATGACGCAATTTGCGGAGAGCCTTAGCTTCGATTTGGCGGATGCGTTCACGGGTAACATTGAATATCTGTCCAATTTCTTCGAGGGTTTTCATGCGACCGTCATCAAGTCCGTAACGCAAACGCAAAACATCGCGTTCTCTGGGGCTAAGAGTGCCCAGAACGCTTTCGAGATCTTCTCTTAATAGGCTCTTAGCAACTTGATCGTCAGGAGTTTCACCCTCAGATTCAATAAAGTCACCGAGTCGAGAATCTTCCTCTTTACCAATGGGAGTTTCCAAAGAGATCGGCAACTGCGCAGATTTAGCAATAAACCGTAGCTTTTCAATCGTCATCTCCATGCGAGTGGCGATTTCTTCTTCGGTTGGCTTGCGCCCCATTTCTTGGGAAAGCAACTTAGTAGTTTTCTTAATGCGGGAAATTGTTTCGTAAAGGTGGACAGGTAAGCGGATCGTACGAGATTGATCAGCGATCGCACGAGTAATTGCTTGACGAATCCACCATGTCGCATAGGTCGAGAACTTATAACCCTTTTCATGGTCAAATTTCTCAGCGGCACGGATCAAGCCCAGGCTGCCCTCTTGGATTAAATCTTGGAAAGACAATCCACGATTCATGTACTTTTTAGCGATCGATACCACAAGTCGCAAGTTAGACTGCACCATCTTGTCTTTTGCCCTGCGACCAGAGTGGAGGCGTTTGCGAAACTCTCCGAGGGGCATATCCATTTTGACTGCCCAGTCTGCTTCCCTTACGTCATCAGGATGGCATTCAACCTCAGTAGCTATTTCTTCACGCTTTAGCTCTAGCTCTAAGAGATCGGCGATCTTTCGGGCAAGCTCAATTTCTTCATCAGCTCTGAGTAAGCGGATACGACCAATTTCTTGTAGGTAGAGGCGAATCGAGTCTTCAGTAAAATGCTTTTTCTTAGTCTGGCTAGCTCGTTTTTTAGTCCCCCTTGCTTTGCCAGCTTTGTCAGGATCATCATCAGGGTCAGCGTCTTCATCTGAGTCATCAATTAAATCGTCCTTTTCGAGTTCGATATCATCATCTAGGTCTTCAAGGTCTTCTTCAATTTCTTCAAGATTTCCGCCAAGTTTGCCTACAGGCAACTTGATTTCAATAGGTAGGTCGATGGCTGTTTTGCTCATGCCAGATTCCTCAGATCCGTACTGTCTAAAACTTTGTGCTACGGGGAATTACACCTAGATGATTGTAGCTTGCCAAATCTAAAAATGGTGGTTTTGGCTACTTAGAATTACAAAAAACCTATCTAAGGGTTAATTTACAATTCTTGAATTCAGTCAAGCTAGAGTAATTCCTACTTATATATTTATAGTCTAACGATGGTAACCCCGACTATAAAATTTTTTTCGCCACAAAAAATTAGGAGCTATAGCTACCAGTCTTGTTGAGCCATAAAACCAAAAAGGAGAGAGTCGGCGCTTTGCGCCGACTCTCTCCTTTTTGGTTTTGAATTTCGTCATTTATGGTGATCAGCTAAAAATATCTTCAAAAAATCGATGCAGTTAAAAGATACATTTATTAAGTATTATTAAATTTTGACTATGCCTAAGACTAATAAAATATCTCTAGCTTCAGTTGGTTTATATGTAGGCTCAATTCTATTTGCAGTGGGATTTTGGGCTTATGCTAAAGGAAATTCCACATTAAACCTGATAGGCTTTTTCTATGGATTCCCTGTTTTATTGGGAGCATTTGCTTTTAAATCTTCAGAAGTAACACCAATACCTGTAGTTGTTCCTGAATCTGAAGCAGTTCTAGCTTTGCGTAATTTACAAGAAACTTCAACGCAAAAGCAGTTACGCAAAGATGTAACCCGCTATCGTTACGGTATCAAGGCGCATTTAGATGAAATTTTAGAAAAGCTAGGGATGAGTCCTACTGATGAGGAGCGTCCCGTCTTGGTAGGCATCTACGAGGAAATTTCGCAATCCGCAGAAACTAAAGAAGCTTATAGTTTAGTTTTACGTTTTCGATCGCCATTGCTAGATTTTGAGGCTTGGCAACAAAAACAAGACAAATTAACGCGATTTTTCGGTCCTGGAATTGTGGCTGTTGTTGCAGAATTAGAAAATAAGGAAGTTGATTTAAAGTTGATTTCGGTGAAATAAAAAGCCGTTTTTTCGCGGCGTGTCTTTGTCGCACTCCAAAAAATGGCTTTTTATTTAGTACTTAATTAAGCAATTTGGAGAAAGAGAGATTCAGTGGCTTTGGTTTCTTTGATATCTTTAGTAGCGAGTGCAAGATCGGGGAAATTAGTTAGTTTCCCGACAGATACTGTGCCTGCTTTGGCGGTGCGCCCCGATCGCAGTGCCGATATTTTTACGCTCAAGCAACGATCGCCTGATAAGCCGTTAATTTTGATGGCGGCGAGTTGGCAAGAATTTCTCCCATTTCTAGATATAGATCATCCTGATCTTGAGACTTGGCAACAAACTGCTCAGAAATATTTTGCTGGCGCGGTGACTCTAGTTTTGCCTGCTAGCGATCGCGGATGTCTATTAAATCAAGGCTTTACCACTTTAGGTGTGAGAATTCCTGACAGTAAAATAGCGATCGCCATTTTGCAACAGACAGGAGCAATGCTAACTACGAGTGCCAATAAAAGTAACGAGCCGCCCTTACGCAAAATGATTGAAATTAATGATGCTTTCCCATCAGTAATGACTTTGGGCGAAGCGATCGACATTAATGAGCGATCTGGTAGTGGATTACCGTCAACTGTAGTGGAATGGACGAAGACGGGTTGGGTAGTTCGTCGCCAAGGTGCTGTTAGTTTTTAACAAAAAAGGGCGCTTAGCGCCCTTTTTTGTTGGTTTAGATTGTTTGCCAATCTTTTGAGAATTTTTCTAGGTTGGCTGTAGTTAGCTCTTTTTCTAGCCATTGCAAGGCTGTAACTTGGCTAGAAAATTTCTCACTGTCGTAGTCTTGAAACACATCCACCAGAGAAATGGCGATCGCGGTTTGTCCTGAGGCAAGCGCCCAACGTTGGAAAAACTGCTGCATAGTCTGTAATGGTAAAGAAGCTTGAAGATTTTCCAAAGCAGTTAGCTGGTTTGCAGTGCGCGTATAAACTTTTACAGCAGCAGTCAGATTGATGAGTTGGAGCTGAGGATTGTTAGTTGGAGGTGGAGTAGGTTGTGTTGGCGTAAATGGAGTAGTTGTACCTGTACCTGTTCCAGCATTAAGGTTTGACCAATCTTGACGAAATTGCGCGAGCGACTGTGACAAGAGTTGGCTCTGTAACCACTGCAAGGCAAGATTTTGATTGAGCATTTGGGCGCTGTTGTAACCACCGAGAGCATCTTGTAAAGATGTAGAGGTAGTTGCTTGTCCCGAAGCAATTTGCCAACGCTGAAAAAATTGTTGCAATATTTCTGGGGTAACACTTGCTTGTAAGTTGTTAATCGCGGCAGTTTGATTGGGCAATCTAGCGCGGCTATAACTATTCGCCGCATCGACTAGACTAATCGCACTTGCAGATGGAACTGGTAATGGTGTGCTAACACTTGGATTATTAGCTGTTACAGAGATTGTTGGAGAAGGGACAAAAATCGAAGGTGTTGGTGTTGGCGATGGAGTTACAGGGGTTGGGGTTGGCGATGATGGGCGGACAATCTCCACAACCGTAACTGGCGGGGTCACATCAGCGATCGCTGGTACTTGCAATTTTTTCCATGTTTGCTCGCCCACTTTGCCGTCAATAGTCAATCCATTAGCGCGTTGAAATGCAGCGATCGCATCCCTTGTACCTACACCAAAATCACCATCAATACGACCTTGGTAATAGCCTTTATCTTTAAGTAGTTGTTGCGCTTGAGAAACAGCAGCCCCTTTGGAGCCTGGCAGTAATGTTGGTAAGCCCTGAGCTGAAGTCGGTATCACCACCACACGCAGTTTAGCCCAGCTAGAACTACCAACAATGCCATCAGGTACTAATCCATTCTCTTTTTGAAATTTCAGGACTGCATTTGTTGTCCCAGCACCAAAATCACCGTCGATTTTGCCACTATAAAATCCTTTACTTTGGAGAAGTTGCTGCAACTCAGCGACAGCACTACCCTTACTACCTTGTCTTAATATCGAGTCCATAATTAGCCCAAAGTTTATAGTTCGTAATTGGCTCAAAATCTAGAAATAGAGTACACGAGCATCTATTCCTTGCGATCGCAAAAAATGTTTCAAAGATTCGGCAGCATCGCGATTTGGATATCCTCCAGCGTAGATATAGTTGCCACGACCTGATCGCGCCACAAATGCAGTAGGAATAAACTGTCTAACTTGATCTAAAGTTGTGATCGTTCTCAAGGGAACTGCGGTAACGTAGCGATATTGTGCCGAGCTCTCAATAATATTAGTAGGTAAATAACTTGGCAATGTTACATAGGGTGAAGTATTAACAGTTGGAGTAGTCTGAAACGTCTGGGAAATATAAGCCTGTTGTGCAGCTACACCGCGACGCTGCAATTCTCTAGACACAAAATCGGCAGTCATAGCGTCAAAGGCTCCTGCAACGATAGATGTCTGACCATTGACCGAAGCAACCACAGGATTAGTGACAACTTGCCTTGCAATATTGAGAGTTACAGGGTTATTGCCTGCTATATAGACAACAACATTGCCTAATTGGGCATTAGCATTTGCGATCGCCACATTCCAACCCCCCCAGCTCGCGATCGCCAAACTAATAGCTTGTTTTGCCCAGTCGGATATTTTCATCGTTTTTAGACCTCATAACCCTAAAGCGACCTAATTGCTCATGAACCCAAATTAAATTCTATAGCAATGTAAGCTTTGCTTAGGACATAAAACCCAAAAGATGGCAGAGCAAAGCTCTGCCATCTTTTGGGTTTTGAATTGTCCTATCTATCTCTTACGTTGCTATATAGCAATAAGTAGATGTGGTTTAGTTTTAGATTTGTGGTGGCGCGGCTTCGCTGCGCCACCACAAATCTAGTCCAAGAAATTAGAGTTGCTATGCAAAGCACAGCAACTCTAATTTCTCGTTTTATAAATTCCAGCCTTTGGCTAATAATTGCAAAGATATAGACTCATGCCACTGCTCTAGCAGTAATCCAAACTCTTTTGTATGTATGCCTTTGCACCACAACATCAACGCATCTTCGCCAGTCACTTCATAATATTTCGGTCTTCGACCAATTTCCTTAAAACTAAAACTTTCGTATAGAGAGATCGCGACATGATTAGATTCACGAACTTCGAGTGTTGCCCATTCTAATTGGAGATCGTGGGCTTTTTTAAGTAAACCCCAAACTAGTGACTTACCAAAGCCTTGACCTTGATATTTAGGACGCACCGCTAATACTGTAATATGCGCTTCTTCAAGAATTGACCACAAACAGCCAAAACCTAGTAATTCATGATTTTCCGTAGTTAAGCCCAATACAAGACTGCTGGGATTGTCAATTTCGCGCTGATAGGCTTCTAAGCTCCAGAAATTGCCAAGACATGCACAATCGATCGCCAATAGCTGCGATAAAAAATTTTGATCAATCTCACTTAGATAGATTCGGGTCGATAGGCTCATGTGTTGTAATTATCTAAAGATTCATCGGAATGTGAGGCACAACGCGCCGTAATACCAATTCATGAAAGCATGACAACACTTTTGTGAATTGAAAGCCAAACCTAGTAAAGGTTTTTAAGATTAAAAAATGGTGTAGCCACTTTTTAATTTGGTATAACTAGCCTGATACAAACGGATTATCGATCAATGTCAGAACTCATGCCAATTGTATATCTCAGTGTAGTTAGCTTTTTTGCTTGGATTGTTAGTACGCTGGCAGGCGGGGGAAGTCCCTTTGTTTTAATCCCTCTTATTAACTTATTAATGGGAGCCTCTTCGGTTCCACCTGTAATTACAATTGGCATGTTTTTCGGTAATGCCCATCGAGTTTTCCTGTTTTGGCACGAGATTGATTGGCAATTAACTGCTTGGTACGCACCGGGAGCGATCGCAGGGGGAATTCTGGGAGCATACACATTTACCCAAATCCATCTTGACTGGTTGCAAATAATTATTGCAATTTTCTTAATTGTCAGTGCATTTTTATTTGAATTAGAGAAGAGTCCAGAAAAAAAAACTGCCGCAAGCTCAGACACAACTGTGGCAATTCCATCTAGTGAGTCTCTTGAATTAGCTAGTGGCGATTTAATTCCACCCTTATTTGGTGAATCTAGCGAACCCAATGATTTTAGAGAACCTGAAGACACCGCAATTGTTAAACCCAGATTTCAGCTAGAAGCATGGCATATTATGCCTGCGGGTTTCCTCAAGGCATACGTGTCTGGTTTAGTGGGGACAACGGGACCTGTACTTAATCCCTTTTACTTGCACTATGGATTAGTCAAAGAGCAAATGCTCGCCACCAAAGCGACCCACATGACAATTATTCATTTAGCCAAAATCATTACCTACGGTGCTTTTGCGGCTATGTCCAAGGATCAAATAGTGGCAGGATTAGTGATCGGTTTAGCAGCCATACCTGCCAATCTTATTGGCAAAGCGATCCTCAAACGGATGAGCCATCATCAATTTCGACAACTTGTGTTAGCCTTCATGGTAGTTGGGGGAGCATGGATGCTCTGGCAACAAAGGAATTTATTTTTGAGTGTGCTTTAGCTTTGGTAAAGCTGCGTCGGTAAAATAAAGAACCAGATTTTTGATGGCGCGGCTTCGCCGCGCCATCAAAAATCTGGTTCTTTATTAAATTGCATAACCCGTATGAATGAGATTAGCTAGTTTGGTAATTCATTGTAAGGTCATTTAATCTGTTCTCTGAATAACAAAAAAACAACTAGTTATCCGAAAATAATACGCAAATAGGCGATCAAAACCAAAAAATTATCCCTAAGACATAGCTTTAAGTTTTGGTTAAAAGGAGTGAGATCCGTACACGCAGAATGCTGTTAAGGCTGTGCTAGTATTAACTTTAACCAGAACGCAGCAAAGTATGGGGAAACGCCATGTTTGAACGCTTTACAGAAAAAGCAATTAAAGTCATCATGCTGGCTCAAGAGGAAGCTCGCCGCCTCGGTCATAACTTTGTCGGCACAGAGCAAATTCTATTGGGTCTGATCGGAGAAGGAACTGGCGTTGCCGCCAAAGTACTGAAGTCGATGGGTGTAAACCTCAAAGATGCACGGATTGAGGTTGAGAAAATCATCGGACGCGGCTCTGGTTTTGTCGCGGTAGAAATCCCTTTCACACCTCGCGCCAAAAGAGTTCTAGAGTTGTCCTTAGAAGAAGCTCGCCAGTTGGGACATAACTACATCGGTACTGAGCATCTATTGCTAGGACTAATTCGCGAAGGCGAAGGTGTTGCCGCTAGAGTTTTAGAAAATCTGGGCGTTGATTTGTCAAAAGTCCGCACACAAGTAATCCGCATGTTAGGTGAAACTGCTGAAGTCTCAGCAGGTGGAGGTTCATCGGGACGCACCAAAACACCAACCCTTGACGAGTTTGGATCAAACCTGACCCAGCTTGCCCAAGATGGCAAGCTCGACCCTGTTGTGGGTCGCGAGAAGGAAATTGAACGAGTAATCCAAATCCTCGGTCGCCGCACCAAAAACAACCCTGTTTTGATCGGTGAACCTGGTGTAGGTAAAACCGCGATCGCGGAAGGTTTAGCTCAGCGCATATCTAATAGTGACATCCCTGACATTTTGCAAGAAAAGCGAGTTGTCACTCTTGATATCGGTCTGCTAGTTGCGGGTACAAAGTATCGGGGTGAATTTGAGGAACGCCTCAAAAAGATCATGGAAGAGATTCGCACTGCTGGCAATGTGATCTTGGTAATTGATGAAGTTCACACCTTGATTGGTGCTGGCGCTGCTGAAGGTGCGATCGATGCCGCTAACATTCTAAAGCCAGCCCTTGCTCGTGGCGAACTGCAATGCATCGGCGCTACAACCCTTGACGAATATCGCAAACACATCGAACGTGACGCGGCTCTCGAACGTCGCTTCCAACCTGTCATGGTTGGTGAGCCTAGCGTCGAAGAAACCATCGAAATTTTGATTGGTTTACGTCAACGTTATGAAGAGCATCACAAGCTGAAGATCGATGATGCGGCATTAGTTGCCGCCGCAAAACTAGCTGATCGCTATATCAGCGATCGCTTCTTGCCAGACAAAGCGATCGATTTGGTAGATGAAGCAGGTTCTCGTGTACGCCTGATTAACTCGCAGTTACCTCCAGCAGCTAAAGAACTAGACAAAGAATTGCGTCAAACTCTCAAAGATAAGGATGATGCTGTTCGTAAACAGGACTTTGATAAAGCTGCCGAATTGCGAGACAAGGAAATCGATCTCAAGCAACAAATTCGCGCCCTCAGCCAAACCAAAAAGGCTGAAACTCCTGCCGAAGATGCACCTGAGATTCATGTAACCGAAGAAGACATCGCCTATATCGTCAGTTCTTGGACTGGCGTACCTGTCCTTAAAATCACTGAATCTGAATCTGTCAAGCTCATGCAGATGGAAGAAACTCTGCATAGCCGCGTAATCGGACAAGATGAGGCTGTTAAAGCTATTTCTCGTGCGATCCGTCGTGCACGTGTTGGACTTAAGAGCCCCAACCGTCCGATCGCTAGTTTTATCTTCTCAGGACCTACAGGCGTTGGAAAGACTGAGCTAACCAAGGCTCTTGCAGCTTACTTCTTCGGATCTGAAGATGCAATGATCCGCCTCGATATGTCTGAATATATGGAGCGTCACACCGTATCTAAATTGATCGGTTCACCTCCAGGATATGTTGGCTATAACGAAGGTGGTCAGCTTACTGAAGCTGTGCGTCGTCGTCCTTACACCGTGGTGCTATTCGACGAAATCGAAAAAGCTCACCCCGATGTTTTCAATTTACTCTTACAAGTACTTGAAGATGGTCGCTTGACTGATTCCAAGGGTCGCACCGTTGACTTCAAGAACACCTTATTGATTATGACCTCCAACGTCGGCTCTAAGGTAATCGAAAAAGGTGGCGGTGGACTCGGCTTTGACTTCGCTGCTAGTCAAGAAGATGCACTTTATACCCGCATCCGATCGCTAGTTAACGAAGAACTCAAGCAATACTTCCGCCCAGAGTTCCTCAACCGTCTTGACGAAATCATCGTCTTCCGTCAGTTGACGAAACCCGAAGTCAAGGAAATTGCCGATCTAATGCTTAATGAGTTCTTCAAGCGGATGCTTGATAAGGATATAGTACTTACGGTAACTGAGCGATTTAAGGAGCTGCTTGTCCAAGAAGGCTACAACCCCAGCTACGGCGCACGTCCATTACGTAGAGCGATCATGCGCTTGCTCGAAGATTCTCTTGCCGAAGAGATCCTCACAGGTAAAGTGCGTGAAGGTGCATCTGTACAGGTTGATGTCGATGACGATGGCAAGGTCAAGGTGATCGAACAAGAAGCTCTAAGCGGCTCTGAAAATAACCTTCAGTTGCTGCCATCAGCTTAAGATAGACAAAGGCAATCCCTGCGCTAAGCGTAGGGATTGCCTTTGTCTGGTTGTAGGTAATTTGCATAGCGCTAAATTTAAAACAAGCTTCATGAATGCCAACCAGCGTAATATTGCCGTGAAATCTAATCCTCTGCCTCCTACAAAATTACAGTCGGTCGCAGGGGATTTGTCATCTGCGGAGATGCCTGAAGTCATTGTCTTACCTCAAAATGACGAGTATATCGGTAATGTACCTTCTCCGCTGACTGTCGCAGATGTCGAGGGGGGTGAACTTAAACCTATTCCCACCACCAGCAAACCTGCAAAAAAAACTCAGCCCGAACCAGAAACCGATTCAGAAATCTCGCAGGTTCGTTTTAAAACGCTTGATGGAAAACTGAACCTGTTGTTACCAACTGACAAAAAAGTCAAGTTACCGTTTAAGCAATCAAACGATAATGGTGAATTTCAAACAGTTGAGTTAGATAATATTCATTCGGATAATTCTGAGACTTCGCTGCTAACCTTAAGTTGGGAAGAAATACTTTCTCAGTTAGAGCAACGCATGGCGGCGAGTGGTCATGATTGGAAGCCTCGCACGCAGGTGTATTTGCAAGCAGGCGATCGCCTCTTGGACACGCGCCAACTCCAAGAATTATCCGAGTCACTGCAAAATTATCAACTTTTGCTACATTGTATTGTCACCAATCGTCGCCAAACTGCGGTTAATGCTGCTAGCATGGGCTTCTGCGTAGAGCAAGGTACGGTCTTTCGTGAACTGCTAGGATTTAATCCGATTCCTAATGCACCAACGGATGATCCGCTATACATTAAGATGACGGTAAGATGTGGTACAGAAATTCGGCATTCTGGCAGTATTATTATCTTCGGTGATGTCAATGCTGGTGCAGAGCTTATCTCTGAAGGCGACATTATTGTGTGTGGCAAGCTAAAAGGCATGGCTCATGCAGGGGCGAAAGGCAACGCTCAGGCAGTTGTTATGGCTTTACACTTAGACGCAACCCAAATTAGGATTGCCAGCTTTATTGCCCGTGTTGAGAGTCCGAGCACATCTTTCTGTCCAGAAGTAGCATTTGTAAGTACACAAGGTACGCCTGCTATTAAAATTGTCCAAGTTGTTGATTTTTCAGCATTTAGTCATTCTTCGCTCAACTATCCCTCGCAAATCAGTAATTCGTAAACATGAGTCGCATTATCGTTGTTACCTCTGGTAAAGGTGGTGTCGGCAAGACCACATCTTCAGCAAATCTCGGCATGGCTCTCGCCAAACTGGGACGCAAAGTGGTTTTGGTAGATGCTGACTTTGGCTTACGCAATCTCGATCTTTTATTGGGATTAGAAAATCGCATCGTGTATACGGCTCTAGAAGTTATTGCGCGAGAATGTAAGCTCGATCAAGCTCTAGTCAAAGATAAGCGGCAACCCAACCTGTCTTTATTGGCGGCTCCCCAAACTCGCAACAAAACGGCGATTACGGCAGCCCACATGAAGGCACTGGTGGAGGTTTTAGGCAGATATTTTGATTATGTTTTGATTGACTGTCCCGCAGGCATTGAGTCAGGATTTCAGAATGCGATCGCTGGCGCGAAAGAAGCGATCGTCGTGACAACTCCCGAAATTTCGGCAGTGCGCGATGCCGATCGGGTAGTTGGGTTGCTCGAAGCCAATCGAATTACGGATATTAAACTAATTCTAAATCGTATTCGTCCTGCGATGGTACAAAACAACGACATGATGAATGTCGAGGATGTGCTGGATATTCTGTCAGTCAAATTGATTGGCGTAATTCCTGATGACGAACAGGTGATCGTTTCTACGAATAAAGGGGAACCATTGGTGTTGTCAGATAAGCCATCGCTGGCAGGCACTGCCTATGAAAATGTGGCAAAACGCCTTGAAGGAAAAAATATTGAGTTTTTAAAGCTCGAAGCCCCTCCTAAAGGATTTTTTGCTCGTCTGACAAATTGGATTAGTGGTAACTCCTGAGGTTAGAGATGATTTCAACACTGCTCGATCGCCTATTTCAAAGAAGTAATGTCCCTAGTGGGGCAAAAGTCAAGCAGCGTTTGAAATTTATCCTTGCCCATGATCGGGCTGCGATCGAGCCACAGGTATTTGAAAATATGCGCCATGAGATTATGCGTGTAGTTTCTAAGTATGTAGAACTTGACGAAGGCTCATTGGATATTCGCCTAGAGTCTGACAAACGGATGACAGCATTGATTGCCAATTTGCCGATTCGGATGGTGCGTGAAGAACTGCCCAATCTAGTTAGTCTCTTTGATGAACCCACTGACGAAGTAACTTCATCATCAAGTAACGCCGATTCCTTAGCATTAGAAATGGATCAATCTGCCGTGGATGCTCTTGATGCGATCATTGTAAAAGAAAACATCAAAGCTACAACTGAAGATATTTCTTCCGAGCGCATTGCGGTTATTGCCGAACAGACTATCGAAGTAACCAGCAAAATAAGAATAGCTGCTAATAACAATCAAAACGAAGGGAGCAATGATCGCGTTGAAGAAACTGATACATCCCAAACCATTATCACAAATATTGTCGATGATTCTGATTTAGTTTCGACTGACACAGCATTAGAAAATCCTATCAATGAAGAATTAGAAGAGTTAAATGAGCAAACAAGTGATCAATTAGAGTTGTCTTTAGGTTTGCCTAATTCACAAGAATCTCAAGAAATAGTAGTTGAAGAATCTCCAAAACTTTATAATCGAGAGGAAGAGAATCATGGCAGTTACGACAGAAGCTAACATCGCCAAAGTACGCTGGACATCTTCTGATTGAGAATGATTCGATAACTTCACTTCTATTACCAGATTTCGTCTGTAAGCTCACCGAGATTTTTGAATAAATGTTGACAGTTTATTTCACAATTGGCTTGCCTGCTTCTGGCAAATCTACATGGGCTAAGGCAAAAGTAGATAAATCACCCAATGGAATTAAGCGGGTGAATAAAGACGAACTTCGTGCCATGCTAGATAATTCCTATTTCTCCAAAGGTAATGAGAAATTTGTTTTAAATATTCAAGATCAGATTATTAAAGCAGCTTTAGAGGAAGGGAAGCATGTAATTGTGGATAATACGCACCTTGCTCCTAAACACGAAGCGAGAATTAGAGAATTGATCAAGGGCTTGGCAGTATTAGAGATTGTAGACTTTCGGCATGTAGATTTAGAGACCTGCATTAAGCGTGATTTGCAGCGATTTAACTCAGTTGGGGAGAAGGTGATTCGTGATATGTACAACCAATTTATCGCACCGCCTAGAAACCCGAAACCTGCACATAATCCAGACTTGCCTGATGCGATTATCTGTGATTTAGATGGAACTCTTGCTTTGATTGGCGATCGCAGCCCCTATGATAGCGCCAGTTGTGAGAAAGATTTGGTCAATGAACCCGTGCGATCAATTTTGCAGACAGCAGGAAAAGCGATCGTATTTGTGTCTGGGAGAGAGGATAAGTCCAAGCCTCAGACATTGGCATGGCTAGAGAAGCATGGTATATGTTTTGATGCTCTGCATATGCGAAAGTCAGGTGATATGCGAAAAGACAGCATTGTTAAGAAGGAGATTTATGATGAATTTATTCTTGATAAATACAATGTGGCGTTTGTATTAGATGATCGCGATCAGGTGGTCAAAGTTTGGCGAGATCTGGGTTTAACTTGCCTACAAGTTGACTATGGAGATTTCTAGCTTTTCACGATAATCAGGAAGAAGGCATAACTAAATGGCAACACCATTTAGAGGATTGGTATTATCGCCAAAGTTTTGGGCAAGGATGCCCTAATCGCTATAATACAAGTAGAAAATTGTTAAAATTTGTAAGAATTTATATTAGGTTTGCCCAACATATTCATTTCATGTTGCAAACTTGTTGAGTTTTCCTGAATCTATATTACTGTCTGCATTAATTCAAACTTTTATGGCTAGCCTTCCCTCTCTTACTGGTGCTGAAATTCGCGCGAAGTTTCTCAATTTCTTTGAAGAGCGCGGTCACAAGGTAATGCCTAGTGCTTCACTCGTACCAGATGATCCTACAGTGCTACTAACGATCGCGGGTATGCTACCATTTAAGCCAATCTTTTTAGGTCAACAGGAGCCTGAGGTTCCTCGCGCTACCACCTCTCAAAAATGTATCCGTACCAATGACATTGAGAATGTCGGCAGAACAGCGCGTCACCATACATTTTTTGAAATGTTAGGCAATTTCAGTTTTGGTGACTATTTCAAAAAAGAAGCGATCGCATGGGGATGGGAATTAGTCACTAAAGTATTTCAACTACCGCCCGATCGCCTAGTTGTCAGTGTCTATCACACCGATGAAGATGCCTTTGCGATTTGGCACGATGCGATCGGAATTCCAGCGCATCGAATTCAACGGATGGGGGATGATAATTTTTGGGCTTCGGGTGCGACTGGGCCTTGTGGCCCATGTTCAGAAATCTATTATGATTTTCATCCTGAATTGGGTGACGATGCGATTGATTTAGAAGATGATTCACGATTCTTGGAGATTTACAATCTGGTCTTCATGGAATTGAATCGAGATGCTGAGGGCAATCTTACAAAACTAAAAAAACAAAATATTGATACGGGCTTGGGCTTGGAGCGGATGGCTCAGGTTTTACAGGCTGTTCCTAATAACTATGAAACAGATTTAATTTTCCCTATCATCAAAAAAGCCGCCGATATTGCAGGAATTGATTATCACCAGAGCGATGAGAAGATAAAGTCTTCGCTCAAGGTGATTGGCGATCATGTGAGATCCGTTGTTCATATGATTGCCGATGGCATCAATGCCTCGAATGTTGGACGCGGTTACATTATGCGTCGTCTCTTGCGCCGAGTAGTTCGTCATGGACGATTGATAGGCATCTCAGGCACATTTGCGTCTGAAGTGGCTGAAGTTGCGATCGCACTTTCAGAATCCGTTTATCCCAATACTCGTGAAAGAGAGCAAATAATCAAAGATGAGATCAAAATCGAAGAAGTTCGCTTTTTACAAACCCTAGAACGTGGAGAAAAGCTGCTTGAAGAGATTCTTACAAAACCTGAAGTGCAATCTGGTAAGACGATTTCGGGCGTAGATGCTTTCACTCTCTATGATACTTACGGATTTCCACTTGAATTAACCCAAGAAATCGCCGAAGAAGAAGGCTTTACTGTTGATGCGGTCGGCTTCGAGTCGGAAATGAAGAAGCAACAGGAGCGATCGCAAGCCGCCCATGAAGATATTGATCTCATGGCGAAAGATAGCTGGGTGAATATTGCTAAAGAAATTGGGAAGACTGAATTTCTTGGCTATACAGAACTGAGTAGCACTGCGACCGTGAAAGCAATTCTTGTTAATGGTGAATTGGTAAAAACAGCGATCGCAGGTAGCAAAGTTCAAATTGTTTTAGATCGCACTCCTTTCTATGCAGAATCAGGTGGGCAGGTTGGTGATACGGGTTATCTCGCTATTGGTGAAGCGATCTCCAAGGTTAATGATGTCCAGAAGCAAGCCGATCTATTTATCCACATTGGACAAGTAGAACGTGGCAAAATTGCTGTTGGTGATAACGTCAATGCTCAAGTTGCAGTATCTGAACGTCGTCGCATTCAGGCACACCATACTGCCACACACCTGTTACAAGCAGCATTGAAGAAAATCGTTGATTCCAATGTTTCTCAAGCAGGTTCTTTAGTCGATAGCGATCGCTTGCGTTTTGACTTTAATCTCAATCGAGCGGTCACTACTGAAGAGCTTAAGCAAATCGAATTGCAGATCAATAACTGGATCGCCGAAGCCCATGAATCAGTAATCGAAGTATTACCAATCTCCCAAGCAAAAGCTAAAGGTGCGATCGCTATGTTCGGTGAAAAATATGGCGCAGAAGTTCGGGTTATGGATATTCCTAATGTATCAATGGAACTTTGCGGCGGAACGCATGTAAAAAACACGAGTGAAATTGGACTATTCAAAATCATTTCTGAAGCAGGTGTTGCCTCTGGCGTGCGGCGGATCGAAGCGATCGCAGGTCAAGCTGTACTCGAATATCTCACCCTGCGTGACAATATTGCCAAAGATTTAAGCGATCGCTTTAAAATCAAGCCCGAAGAAATTAGCGATCGGATTACAGGCTTACAACATGAGCTAAAAAATGCTCAGAAGGAAGTCGAACATCTCAAACAGCAACTAGCCCTAGTTAAAGCGGATTCTCTCATCCATGAAGCGGAAGCTGTTGGCGAATTTAAGATTCTGGTTGCTCAGCTTCCTGATATCGAAGCCGAAGCATTGAAATCGGCTGCCGAAAAGCTTTCTGCAAAACTTGGACATAGTGCAGTAGTACTAGGTTCTTTTACTGATGATGGCAAAGTTACGTTGGTTGCTTCTTTCAGTAAGGAAGTAATTGCTAAGGGTTTACAAGCTGGTAAATTTATCGGTGCGATCGCCAAAATCTGTGGCGGCGGTGGTGGCGGTCGTCCCAACCTCGCTCAAGCAGGTGGGAAAGATGCCAGTAAGTTGCCCGAAGCTCTAGAAGCTGCTGAAACTCAGCTAAGACATGCTCTCGGTAATCCTTAGAAATTCTCTTAAGTCAAGATAGAAGTCTAACCATGAAACTACACTCGTTAGAAATTGAAAATTTTCGAGCTATAAAACATCTTGAATTAGATTTTACTGACAAATTGTCAAGACCAAGATTAATGACTTTAATTGTTGGTCCTAACGGCTCAGGTAAAACTTCTATCTTTGACGCTATTGATATTGTTGTTAAGACGGCTGAAGATGGGCAAAATCCACAATTAAGAGATGGGTTAATTTTGTCACCTCAGCAAATTATCAAAGGAATTGGATGTCATTCTAATATTAGATTTGAATATTCATTGAATGAAGATGAAGAAAAAGCAATTATAAAGGTTTATTCTAAAATGGGTTTTCCAATATCTGAACAATTGGAAAAAGGCAAAAAATTTGCAGTTAAAGATATCTCTAAAATTAGGTGGTCATTTCCCTCAAAAAACTTTAATCAGTATCCTTGTGATATTGAGAACGAATCACCAGATTTAATTTATTGTCTAGGAGCAAGAGGAATAGCTCAAAAAGCGATTGCCATAAATTTAGAATCTTCAAATATTTTTGATGTAATTGGAGGAATTTGCTACTTAGATCAACGCAGAATAGTAAGCTTAGACAAAAGTATATCTAACAGCAAAGAAGAGAATTTAGCTCTTGATGATGTACTTTCGCGACTTTATTTTTACTATAAAAAACATATAATATGGAACGAAGAAAAATATGGCGAGTCATATTGGACAAGGATACAACGCCTTTTTAATAAGATTTGCTATCCTGCTGAATTCATCGGTTTAGAGTCAGGACCAGATTCAGATACTCTTATTTTGCGAAAAAATGGCGTTGACTATGATCTATATCAGATGAGTTCTGGTGAGCATCAAATTTTACGGATCTTAGTTGGTCTAGCATCGGCAACAGCGAAGAACTCAATTGTTTTAATTGATGAAATCGAACTTAATCTGCATCCGACTTGGCAGAAAAGATTAATTAGAACATTGAGAGATGATACAGATAATAATCAATATATTTTTACAACTCACTCCCCTGACGTGATGGGTCTTTTTTATGATTCAGAAATTATTTATCTTGGGGATTTATTGGAGTAATTAGTAATGATTATTAGAGAAAATGCTTTATATATTTTAATTGAAGGAAAGCCTTATAGTCCTGAAGTTTCATTCTTTAAGCAATTGTCATTTCCTGATGATATAGTCCCTCTAGAATTTGTTGAAGTTGGAGGGAGTGGTAGTTTTAATATAGTTTCAGAATTGATATACAACAAAATTCAAGACAGGAAAAAATCTATTCATCACAAAATACCAGTATTAGCAATTACAGATAATGATTTTCGTAAATATCCTAAAACTGATGATAAGTCCGATAGTACATTTAATGATCTTATTCAAGAAAAGAAGCCTCAAAAAATATATTTAGAAAGACACGAATGGGAAAATTTTTTGCTTGATGAGTTAGATATTATTACTGATATTTTAAATAGTTCTCAAATCAATAAAATAAGGCAGGATATGGTTCAGAAAGATTATATTGAAAAGTTTTTACTGCAATACTTTCAAAATGAAATTCAAATTCAAACAGAATTCATACAATGTATAAGATTTAGATTTGGAGATCTACGCAAAAAATATCCTCGCTTAGAAGATCCGAAATATAAAGAGATCCAAGATATTAAGCATTTAAAACAATGGTATGAATCTGAATTAACAAAACAAGCACAATTTTCTAAAGATGAGATTGAGTCTGAGAAATACCTTGATATTTTTGATGATGTATTAGATGAGTACAATTGGAAGAATTGGCTTGAAGATCCAAAATCTCTATTGTTTGAAGATGGGAAAAAATATTTTCAGGGGAAAGAAGCTTTCAAAGCTCTTTTAGATCATTTAGTACAAAAATTTAAAATTTCCCCTTCCTTCCTTAATGAAAGGGAATTCAAACCACTGATCATTGAAGAGATCCAAAAGAATAGAGATAAATCGGTTTTAGTTGATCAGATCGACACATTACTAAGACCTTATTTAAAAATGATTAGGGAAGGGCTGTAGTAAGTTATGTTGACAAACATCAAAATGTTATTGGAGGCTTGCAAAAAGTTATCCGTAGAATACGAGATTTTGCATCCGAATCAGAATCTAGTTAAGGTTAGACTCAGCGATCGCGAATATTACTTTACCAACTATTCAACCCCTCTCACGCCGCAATCTATAGCGGAAATCTTTAAGGATAAGCAATATTTTTATCAAGTATTTCAAGATGTCGTGAAGATGCCCCGCACGTTGTCTTTTATCTCACCCTATTGTGATCAGAAATACAAAGAGTATTTACAATTCTCGACTATCGAGGAAATTATTGCAGAGATTGAAAGCAACTTTGAGTTGCCAATCATTGTAAAGCGGAATCGGGGATCGGGGGGGAATAATGTCTTTAAGTGCTTTGATTTGATACAGATTCGGAGTGCTTTAGATTGTATTTTTAATGTTAATAGCAAAAACTATGACTATGTTGCTCTAGTACAAGAGCCAATTAATATCGTTAAAGAATATCGCTCCGTATGTCTCAATCATGAGCAAATAGTTCTGTATGACAAAGATATTTCGCAGGCTGAGTTTACAGGAAATCTCAGTCCTTTGCATTGGGAAGGGGCGATCGCGAAACAAGTTAGTAATCACGAAACGATTACTGCAATCGATGAGTTTATCAAACCAATTTTCCAGAAGATGCCTGCGATCGCTTATGTAGGGCTAGATGTTGCAATAGATGATCGCGGCGTGTACTGGCTGATTGAGGCGAATTCGCATCCAAATTTTGATATTTTTATTCGAGATAATGGAGAAGAGCCGATCATAGGGCTTTTCCAAAAGATTTTAAGATATTTGGAATGCGCATAAGCAAACAAAAAGGGAGCGCTAAGCGCTCCCTTTTTGTTTGCTTATGTGATGAAATTACATCAAGCCAATTTGAGTAAGAATGCCTTGTCCAGTGATTAATTCTGTTGCCAAACCGATAACGAATCCTAGCATTGCAAGACGACCGTTCCAAGTTTCAGCGAAGTTGTTAAAACCAAATTTAGGCTCTGTAGAATCGGACATTGCAGTTATCTCCTTTGTTTTTAAATTTCTAAACGTTAGAAATCTTTTGTTAAATTAATATTACTTTATATTTCTTAATAAGCTATACCACTCAAGGTAGATTCGCTAAAGCTATCAGAGTTATTACAAAAGTAAATACGGAGCTAGTACAAATGCCGCCTATCTACTTTATAGAGCCTCGCAGCGCTTTGTATTTAAGCCCAAACCAATAAACTTTTGAAAGCATTGCGAAGTAACGCTTTCAAAAGTTTATTGGTTTGGCTGTTCAAAATCTGTCATGAAACACAAAAGCTAATGAGATCTAGCGATCGCATTAGCTTTTGTGAAAATAAAAATAAATGAGAGCGATATTAATAGCCAAGGCCATTAATTAGACATCGTAAGTTGCCTTACCAGTAAACTTGACGCTTATAGGATTAGGATTATCACCAATCTTACGGCTGACGCTATTAGCGGCAACACGACCAGCATTCACCTTCTCAGGGAATACACCATCGCTAGGATGTAGATAAACTTGGTCGCCATTAGGAAATTCGCGCCAAATTTTGTAATTGGTGATCTTAAATTTACGCAACTGTGTACCCAAAGCAAGGGCTTGCTCTTTCTTAGCTAAGTAAAGCAAGTTGTCGCCACTGACCATAGTTGCAGCGCCGCCTGTGGGCATTTCAAATACTTGCTCTTTTGGGCTATTCCAAGAGATTAAGTACTTTTCTTCGGTGAAGGCGGAGTTGAGCAAACCACCTGTGCTACCACCCCAGATAGGGGTTTTGCCTTTAGGGGCAGGTGCAGTAAAGGTTGCTGTTTCTTCTGACATTGAGATGTTCTCCCAAATTGCGTATATGCTTTTGATATCAAGAGCAAAGATATCATTTCTATATACCCCTGCTTCAAGCTTACTTAACGTTACTTTACGAAGCTTGACAAAACTTTTAGAGAAAATATCTCGTGAAGCAAGATATTTTCTTGTCTAAGTAGCTAGGCATAATTAATTACAAACCCAAACCTGTAAAGTTGCGCCCCGCAGGGGCGCAACTTTACAGGTTTGGGTAATTTAGTACTTATGAGCTAATTAGACGGCTGAGATAACGTTCAATTAGGATAATGGCAACAATGTCATCGATTGGACGATCAGGCGATCGCATTCCGAGCGGGACTAATTTCATTAAGCCCTGAGCGGGATAAACCTCCCAAAATCGTAGGCGAGCCTCTTCACTGCTATAACGCTCGTCTACAGTGATGATTCGCAAATCAGGGAATGTTGACTGTAGTTCAGCTTTCCATTGCTTAGAGGCAGTTTGGTCGCCCATCACCATCAGCGAAATGGGATAGCTATCTAATAAGCTGCCAACTTTAGCGATCGCATCTTGGCTGGGGATGACAGCCTGAAAGTGAAGCTTGCGATCTAAGCCCATGACAGCAAGACCACATTTTTGTTTTCCTGGATCGAAACCTAACAGCACAGATATTCCTGAATTGATAATTACGAATTACGAATTATCAAGGAGATTTCAATTCGTAATTCGTAATTTTTGTTTACGCTGTCCACAATTATATACTTTGGATAAATTCCTTAAGCCCATTGCGATAGATTTCGAGAGAGTCTAAAAAGCCACCGTTATGATCTCCACGTAGTGTGATTAGTTTTTTGGGCTGATTGGCTGCTTGAAAATTGAGATCGCCATGATGAAAGGGAATGATTTCATCATCGGTGCTATGAATAATTAAAACAGGAATTTTGATACTGGGTAAGCGATCAATGGAGTTGTAGGAAAATCGCGACAGGAAACTAATTGGCAAAAATGGATAAAGCTCAGCCGCGCGATCGCTAATCGAGGTAAATGTTGAAGCAAGAATCAAACCACCTGCTGAATTTTTTGCATCTTGCTGTGAAGTTTTCTGGGCAATGTAGGAGGCGATCGCACCTCCTAATGATTCACCGTAGATAATAATTTTTTGAGGTGGAATTTGTTTCTCTTGAGTGAGATATTGCCACGCAGCTTCGACATCGCTATAGGTTCCTTCTTCGCTGGGTTTACCCTCACTCTTACCGTAGCCACGATAATCAAACAGGAAAGTAGCAAGCCCCAAATCTTTAAAAATTGGTAAATAACTAACACGATTGCCAATATTGCCACCATTGCCATGACAAAACAAAATCACACCTTTACCAATTTGATCGTTATCTTTAGCTGGCACAAACCAAGAATCTAAATTGACATTATCTTTAGTTGTGAGCTGTACATCATCAAATTTCAAGCCTATGGTTGCAGGCGTATCTATTAGCTCTTGACTCGGCATATAGACTAGGTTTGATTGTCCGAGATATAAAGCGATCGCCAAGCCAATATAAGCAAGCACAAGAATGCGAACTACTGGCAATAAAAACTTTTGTAATATTTGCAATATTGGCTGTAAATTCGGGTTCATTTTTACTGAAATAACTGAGCGATTTTTTTAAGAATCTGAAGTACAGTCAAAAATTCATTTGCATTGCGATTGTATAGCGAAAAATCATTAGAGAATTGATATTGAAAAACCTCTGCTTGAGTCACCTTAAGAAAAATTGAAAACCCACCGTTGCTAATAAATCCATAGGTTGACTGCAATTGATTGGGACTACTCATCATATAAGTAAGCGCCTGCGCCATGCCTGATTCGATACTAAACGATTGACCTTTAGATTCGATTACCAGCACCCATAGTTTTTTGTGAATCACAAGCGTATCAATACGACCTTGATAAATAGTTTGTTCGTTTTCGTCTACATCAAATTCTATAGATTCAATTTGAACAGGATACTCAGATCTAATATCAAAAGGTGGATCATAAAATTTTGCCATTTCCAATAAAGGCGCGATCACAATTTGATTAATTAACCCTTCACTGATATGTCCATGATGACGATGGTAAAGATATCGCTCCTTCAGGCGATCGCAGCGTTCTTTTTCAAGTTCCGTCAACTCTGGCAAGTCTTCATAGCATTCACTGAAAAAGCGATCGCCGATAGCTTGTTGTGCTGAGAATCTAGTTTCTACTTCCAGCAAACTATTAACATGTTTAGAAATTGCTAATGTTGTGACCATTAATTCCTAGCTCTTAAGATTAGAGATTTATTTTTCTAGCAAATTTGTGATTGCACCTTCAATATTTTCTTGCTTGATTAAAGACTCGCCAACTAGCACAGATCTTGCTCCACAACTTTGCACAAAGTCTAGATCTTGACGGGTATAAATGCCAGACTCGCTCACCCAAAGATATTTATCTCTAGTTGCTTGATCTAGTCTATCCATTAAAATTTTAGTTTGTTCAAGCTCTACGACAAAATTTTCTAAATTGCGATTATTGATCCCGATTAAGCGCACATCAGGAATTTGTAAAACACGATCTAGCTCAGCTTGAGTATGCACTTCAACTAGTGCAGCCATGCCTAACTCATGGATTAATGATTGCAATGAGATTAATTCAGTATCAGTAAGAATTGCGGTGATTAGTAAAACTGCATCTGCACCATGCGATCGCCCCAAATAAATTTGATAGGGATCAATAATAAATTCTTTACAAAGTAAGGGTAATTCAACAGCTTGGCGCACCAGTTGCAAATTTTCAAAACCGCCTTGAAAGAATTCTCGATCAGTTAGTACCGAGAGGCAACTCGCTCCGCCTCGTTCGTAGGATTGGGCGATCGCTATAGGATCAAAGTCTTTACGAAATAAACCTTTGCTAGGTGAGGCTTTTTTGACTTCGGCGATTAGCGCAGGTTTGATATAAGAATTTTGCAAACTGCCATAAAAATCTCGCGGCGGACTAACGCTAGTTAATTTAGCTTTAATTGACTCAATCGGCTCAGTTGCGTACATCTGCGCAACCTCTTGCTCCTTATGCCAAACTATTTTTTCTAAAATGTTTTGGGGCGCTTCAGTTAGGGCAGCGATCGCATAGCCTTTGCTACTAGCGGTTTCAGATTGGCGGCGTACTTGCATTGATGAGAACTTGGTTGATCGTGTAAAGGTATAGTTTTTAGCATAAAGCAATTTATCAAAAAGCCGCCTATGGTTACTTTTTAGCAAATTACTTTATAAATTATGAGGTTTCTTTACAAGCAAAGCGCTCATTTTTCGGTATATTTGCCTGTGTAATGTGAGTTGAGCATAGTTTTTATGAGCGCGATCGCAAACTCTAACCAACCCGAAGACAAGCCAAAGACTTCGCGAGTTCAATCTTATTGGCGAAATATCCCTTGGAAAAAGTTATCCAGTTTGGTCATGGCGATCGCCCTGTGCTTTTACCTCACAGCTTGCGGTGGTGACAATAAGCCAGTCAGTAAAGCCCCTGACAAAAAAGTCGTATCGAGCATTAACATCACCGAAGTCTCTCCACCCAAGGAAATTCAACGACTCAGTCGCCTACTTGATAGCTATGCCCCACAGGTCATTATCATCAGCCCAAAACCTGATGAAATACTAAATGACACTCAAGTGTCGGTGAAGTTTGATGTCAAAAATTTGCCAATTTTCAAAAATGCTGATTTCGGTTTAGGTCCCCATATCCATGTGACTTTGGACAACCAAGAATACAAAGCAATTTACGACCTTAATCAAACCGCAACATTTGATCACCTCAGCGCAGGAACTCATACAATTCGAGCCTTTGCTTCTCGCCCTTGGCATGAAAGCTTCAAAAACCAAGGTGCATATGCACAGACGACCTTTAATGTATTGACCAAAACTGGCGAAAATACTCCCGAAGCAAAAACACCTTTGCTCACCTACAGCCGTCCTGTTGGAACCTATGGTGCTGAGCCAATCATGCTTGATTTTTATCTCCAAAATGCACCTTTGCATTTGCTCGGCAAAGATGATGAGGCGATCGATGATTGGCAGGTTCGCGCCACCGTTGATGGACAAAGTTTTACCTTCGATCGCTGGGAGCCAATCTATCTCAAAGGCTTTAAAACTGGACAAAACTGGGTAAAACTGGAATTGCTAGAACCAGATGGCGATGCGATCGCAAATGTATTTAACAGCACTGCCCATGTCATTAACTATCAACCCAATGGAACTGACACCCTAGCGCGTCTAGTCCGTGGTGAAAAGATTGCCAACATTGAGGCGATCGTTAACCCAGACTATGTACCACCTGCTCCTGAAGTTATACCTTCGCCTGTTGAGTCTGTCGCACCAGTCGTCACTCCTACGGAAAAGCCAACCGAATCATCTAAAACTGAGATTGTTAGCCCCACATCTACGCCAGTAGCTGCACCCAACGAACAGACTAAACCTGTTGATAAAGCATCATCTGTAGTTCCTGTAGTTCCTGTAATTCCTGTTGCTCCAGCCGCACCAATTATTACAAAATCATCACCAGTAGCTGAGCCAGTCAAGGTTGAACCTATCCCGACTAAGGCAGTTCCAGTCCCAGAACCAGTCAAAGTTGAACCAATTAAAGTCAAAGATGCTCCTGTGTCTGCCGAACCTGTAAAAACTGCGCCCATCAAGACTAAAAACACACCAGTTACTGAGTCAGAAAAGGTCACTTCAGAATCTGCCAAGGCTAAGCCTGTAAATGTTGTAGAACCAGACAAGAGCGCTCCTGCTCCAATTAGGAGTAAATATGCCCCTATTGCAATACCAGGAAGACCGAGCGCACCCAAAGTCTCACCTCAAGTAACAACACCTAAAGAAGCGCCTCAGGAAGCCGCCAAAGAAGTCTCTAAAAATACAACTCTGGTAACACCAAAATCTGAACCACCCAAAGATGTTTTACCTGAGAAGGAACCGAAGAAGTTCAAACCAACTGCTGCTCCAACAGATGTATTCAAAAATTTCAACTTTGATACAAGTAAATTTTTTCCAGCTAAAACTGAAGAAACAAAACCTGTAAATAAGTCTTCCGAGACCAAAGACATCTCAGAAAATAAATCTGACGCTAAATCAACAGACAAGCCTCCAGCATTAACGGATTTGTCTACAACTACAACATCACCAATTAAAGTGTTAACTAAAAAATAAACAAAAAGCGGCGCTAATCGCCGCTTTTTATTTGTTTTCCAATGAGTTTGTGGAACTAAGTTGAATAGGTTTCTTTTTGACATCCAACACTCGGTAAATTCCTGTTTCTTTCGTTTTTCCTTTGAGCGCAAATTTACCCACAAACTCAGTCTGAAAATTATTATCCAAATGGCGATGCGTTTCTTCACTAATCAAAATATGGTGTGGTCCACCATCAACTTCTTTATTAAAGCTCTCTAGGCGCGAAGCAACATTCACTGCATCTCCTAATACAGAATATTCCAGTCGCTCTGAACTTCCTAAACTTCCTGCAATCACAAGCCCAGAGTTAATGCCAATTCCTGTCGAAACGGGAGGTAGCCCTTGGGCTACCCAGATCTCATTCATTTCCGCTAATTTATGAGCGATCGCTAAAGACGCAGCCACAGCAGATTGAGCATCGCGCGTACGTTCCATTTCATTGCTGTGGGGAATAGGCACACCAAATACTGCCATCACCGCATCACCAATATACTTATCGACCATTCCGCCATATGCTAAAACTTCATTAGCGATCGTTCCCAAATAATTATTAAGCCAATTTAGCGTCTCCCCAGGGGCTTGAGCCTCCACCGCAGTACTAAAGTTTCTCATATCCGTAAACAAGACCGTAACATATACTTCTTGTCCAATAATCCGCCCTTCTTGCAGAAATTTTTCGCGATTTGACCAAATAATATCAGCTAGCTCCTTGGAAACATGTCGCGAAAATAATCCCATCAACACTTTGCGCTCTGATTGCTGAATCGCAAGCTGATAAGCCATGACTAATACATTTGAAGCAATTAAACCCAATAGAGCCGAAAATAATGGAATCCACAGAGCCTGACCAAAGGCAAAATAGCTAGCCCAAATTAAACCACCTGTGCAGAAACCTAAAAGTCCAATATTTTTGCCAGCATGAGCGATAAATACTGCCATTGCACCACCAGCGATCGCCCAAAACAAAATCCAAATATTTTCAATATCGTTTGACCAAACCTGAATAAATTTGCGATCGTCTAAAGTACTACTAATCAACTGGCTGACAATATTTGCATGGATTTCCACTCCATACATCACATCACCATCAACACTGACAGGAGTGGGGAAGCTATCTTTGAGGCTTTCCGCAGTCACCCCAATAAGGACAATGCGATCGCGCAGTTTCTCAGGATCAACTCGCTTCTCAAGTACATCAGTCGCTCGAATATGCTCAAAAGCTCTTGATTTCCCTCGATAGCGAATCATCATTTGATATCCGCTATCATCCTCTTTGCGATAAGCACCGTAATTTGCCGTTATTCTCGGAATAATTTGTTTTCCAGCCGTAAATTTAATTGCGGCTGGGTCAAATACAAGTTGTTTACTATGCAAATTTTTCAAATACAAGTTGGCAATCTCAAAGGCTAAAGACCCTGAATCGCCAACAATAGAAGCTCGCCGCACCAGCGCCCCTTTATCTGTGGGTAAATTCACATATCCATAGCTGCTGATTTGTTCTAGATCTTTAGCAGGATCAACGCCACTCCGACCTTCGACCGTTGCAATAAATTTAGCATTTACTACATTTCCAGCATTTTTAACGGCTGCAACCAGCTCACTACGTCCTTCCAGAACTGGTAAATCCAAATACTTATCAATGCCGATCACAGCAGGTTTGGCTACGGAAATTTGGTTAATCAGTCTGGCAAATAAGCGATCCGAAATTGGCCATCGCTCAGAATACAACTTAGAGAAGTCTTGAATATCTGCTTCCGAAATCTCGACAATCACAACACGGCGATCGGGTGGTTCGTTAAGTTGCGATCGCATCAAGCTGTCATAGACCCAGAGCTCCACTTCCTTAAAAGCTCCATTTTCCCTTAAGCCCAATACCCCCAAAGACAATGAAAACGTGATCAATCCAGCCACTAATTGCTGATGATTACGTTTACAAAAAGCTCCGAAATTAACCAAAGTGGTAGGAAGTTTCATGGCGATCGCTATAAGAACATTGATTCCACAATATTCTATCTACATCGCTAGATACTCATACATCAGCGAAATTGCGTGAACAAAAAAAGAGTCGGCGCAAAGCGCCGACTCTTTTTTTGAGAAATTATTTCCAGTTCTTAGCAACAATTTCAGCTAAGTCAACAACACGTTGGCTATAGCCCCACTCGTTGTCATACCAAGCCACAACCTTAACCATGTTGCCACCCATGACCATTGTCAATGAAGAGTCAACAATTGAGGAAGCATCAGTACCACGATAGTCGATTGACACCAAAGGCAATTCGTTATATTCCAAAATACCTTTCATTGATCCTTCAGCAGCAACGCGGAATGCTTCATTAACTTCTTGAGCGATCGTGGCTTTTTCCACTTCGACCACAAAGTCAACGACTGAAACGTTAGGAGTTGGCACTCGCAAAGCAATGCCGTTTAATTTACCAGCTAGTTGTGGTAATACGAGCGCAACTGCTTTTGCCGCACCTGTGGAGGTTGGTACAATGCTCAAAGCAGCAGCTCTAGCACGACGCAAATCACGGTGGCTAGCATCAAGCAAGCGTTGATCACCAGTATAGCTGTGGGTGGTAGTCATTACACCTTTGACAATGCCAAAGTTTTCTAGCAATACTTTAGCAACAGGGGCTAAACAGTTGGTGGTGCAACTAGCATTACTGATGATGTGGTGAATATCATGGTTGTAATCTTTATCATTCACACCAACGACAAACGTACCATCTTCGTTTTTACCAGGGGCAGTAATTAGAACTTTCTTAGCACCTGCACCAATATGTCGGCCAGCGCCAACTTTATCGATAAATACACCCGTAGATTCGATGACTAAATCAATGCCCCAATCTTTCCAAGGTAAATTGTCAGGATTGCGATCAGAAACTGTTTTGATGGTTTTGCCATTAACAGTAATTGTGGTGTCATCAGCACTAACTTCACCAGCAAATTTGCCGAGCATGGAGTCGTACTTGAGCAAGTGAGCGTTGGTACGGGGATCGGACGTATCGTTCAGTCCAACTAGTTCTATGTTTGTCTCTGAGCGACCAGCCCAGCATCTGAGAAAGTTACGTCCGATGCGCCCAAATCCATTAATCGCTACCCTGATAGTCACTTCTTATCGCCCTTTATATAAATTTAACTTTTTACTTTAATCTGATGCTTATGATACCGAAAAACCGTCACCAATTTATTCTCTCTTAAAGCAAAATTTGAAATCTTAATAAAAACCAAAAAGGTAGGGGCAATTCATGAATTGCCCCTACCTTTTTGGTTTTTAGATGAAATATGCATGGCATATTTCATCTATTTTTTATTAGCTAAACAGTCGTGGGAACTTTCGATTTAACAGTTGCAAAGCTAGGTACAACGATCGACTTGTCCTGTTTAGTGAGGCGATCGTATAGCTCCTTGGTATTTGGGTAGTTAGCCGCAGGGAAAGTTTCAAAGCGGTTGTAAGGTACTACATCTTCACCAAAAGCATCGAGGAATTCACGGCTGTTAACCATTTCCGTGACCATTGCCTTGATACCACTAGTTGCCAAAATCACGTTATATTTGCGGATTTCAGCTTGATCGAGAGGCGCACGTCCTAAGAAATGCTTTGTCCCCAATTCGATCACCTTAGTGTTAGGGAATGGGGCGTAGAATTCCTTGATATAGAGGTCGGATGTACCGATCGCCAAAATGAATTCCTTGACCGTGGTTTCTTCGTTGAGCAGCTTGGAAGTATATTGGCTGAACTGTGAGTCAGCAACATAGGCATCCATGTCACGCTCGAACACTTGACGATAAGCAGCACGAACCAAAGCGCCTGTTTCCACAGGATCGGTGGTGGTGAGCTTGAAGATCTTGCGTTGTTCGCGCTTCTTGTCAACACCTTGGTTAATGCGATCGCGAATCGATACAGAAGAACGCTCTTCGGTGACTTGACCAAGTTCGATGAACTTAGCTGTTGGTTCAACCACGACCTTAGTGCCTTTTTCTTCACCCAAGGTGCTGTTGCGATTTTGACGAAGCGATACACCTGCGGGAGTCAAATAGCGCTCGTAAGGAACGGTATCTTCACCAAAGGCTTGCTCGTATTCCTTGGTCTCAAGGATCGCATCAACGACTGCATAGAAGCCTTTCTTTGATGCAAGATCAAAGTAAGCATTCATTTCAGGGCGACCATAGGTAGGGCGACCCAAGAGACGGCGATGGGTATATTCGATCGCTTTACAGACATAAAGCTTCGTCCAATAGCGATCGCGGAATAAAGGCGACTTAGCCAAGATGCGGACAAATTCGCGTACCGAGATTTGACCATTTTCCAACTTGCTCTCGGCTGCCGTGAGGCGCTGACCTGCAAAAGGAATGTAGCCAGTGACTTGTAAGTAAATTGCGCGAATCACAGCTTGGGTAGAGCTTTCCGAGTTGTTAACACTCTGACCTTTAATCGAACTGATTCTAGCTCCTTTGCCAATCTTGACGCTATCGCGTTGGGTTTGATCGAGCTTGAATACCTTGGGACTCATTGAATCAATCGAGCCAGTTGCCGCAGGATTACCAAGTTGGTTGGTGATACCAGCACCATTGCGAATCAAGATCCGACGGGTATCCTTGCCAAAAGGAGCAGGGGACGCACTAGGATTACGAGTTTCTTTAGGGAAGATCGCGCCAAATTGGATTTCGAGCGGATCATTACCAGCACCGTAAACATGCTGATCGGGCAATGGTTGCTCATAGGCAGCAAACAAGGTAATAAATTGAGGAACCTTGCGGAAAGGAGCTGAATAGTTGAACAAGTCAAACTGTGCGCCCCAGTTACGCGCAGTCTGAGCTTCCTGTCCGTATCCACGTTGATAAGGGACAGTTTCTTCGCCGAAGTAGTCGCTGTACTCTCTGGAGTTAACTAGAGCATTGACTAGTGCGGACAAACCACCTTTGGAGACGATCGCAAAGTAAGCTGCCACTTCTTCACGGCTCTCAGGTGAGCGTCCAAGGAAATGCTTGAAGGCTAACTCAACAGCACGCGAGTTAATGAAGGGGAGGAAAAATTGATCGCGGTACAAAGGTGATAAACCTAATCGGCGTACGAACTCACGCACCGAGATTTCACCATTTTTCACCTTAGAGTCAAGGTCAGAAATACCTTGGCTGTACGCACGAGCGATATCACGCTCAAAAACTTGGCGATAAGCAGCCTTAACTACGCCATTTTTTTCAGCGCCTGTCATAGCAGCCTTCATTACAAACTTCTGACGACGCTCAGCAGTGTTGAAGTAAATTTGAGGAAGTGCCAAGCCTTGCAAGTCGGGAGAGTTACGCTGGCGGACTTTAGGCGAAGGAGTCGCTGCTTTGAATTCAGCGATCGCTACATCCATGTATTGCTTGATAATTTCGATCGCCGCAGGATCTTTGAGGAAATAACCTGCTGCGGCTTGCTTCATAGTTTGCAGTGCAACGATGGTTGCCTCAGTGGAACATGCTGCTTCAATGATTTCGCGCAAGCCACGCACGTTTTGGGCAAGAATATTTGGGTCACCTGCAACAATTGCATAGGTGGCATAACGCAAGAACCATGACAAGTCACGCAGGGACTTCTTCATGCGGTCTGCGCCATAACGAGAAATGTTAATGGGGCGGAAATTAGCTGGCACAGGATCAACAACGCCAGTAATGCCTGTATTACTGAAGAAATTCTTGATTGTCCCTAAAAAGCCACCTTCGCTTGCCTCAGTATAAGTAGTTGTACCAAGCTCCATGCCGATCTTGACATCAACTACTCGACCAGCGCGATCAACCTCCAAGGCTTCGGAATTTTTGGGTTTTTCCAAAAATGCCATTGCTGAACCACCCGTAAAAATACGGCTAGCAGCCTTGGATACGATATTGTCAGAGTTTTTTGTCAAAATTTCTGCAATTTCGAGGCGTTTTAGTCCAGATTGAAAATATGTGGATAAATCATCTAATTCGCTACGAGTCGCAAAGCGATCTTGTTGCTCTATCTGAGAAATTGTGGAAGTTAAAGCGGTCTGATATAGACTGGGGCGGGCATTTACTGCACCACTTGACGCTGTTACGCTCATGTGTCTGCCTTGAGATCTTTAAAGGGTATGTAAAAAGTCGAAATAATATCTACCCAAGTATAGGGTTTTCCAACTTAAATATATATCTCTATCTCATCAGAAAATGCCGCATTTACAGGTATTTCAACCAGAAAGACACGATAAGTTTTGTAAAGCACGTATGTTGATTGCGCTATGTATTTATATATAGCTGTATGTAGGGCATGGGTGCGATCGCTATAATGATCTTTGTTAAGCTAAGTTTGGTTTTAAATTTTTGGATCTCATCTCAGAGCTAAAGATCTAAGTTTACAACTGCCCGTATTTTTCTCTAAACAATCATGATGAATACTCCAACCTTACCAAGAGAGCAATCTGCGACATCAGTAAGTGAAAAAACAGAGAAATCCAGACCCTTATCTGAAAATCGGGTCTTGCTTCATGGGGTGAGTTGGGAAACTTTTGAGTGCTTACTTGCAGATGTTGGCGATCGCCGTAAAACTCTATTCAATTATATTAAAGGTAATTTAGAGATTATGTCTCCGCTCTCACTCCATGAAGGAAGCAGTCGGTTTTTCGATAAGCTATTGACTATTTTCGTTGATGAACTGGATATCGATATGCGATGTTTAGGCTCGCTATTAATGAAAAGCTCAGAATTAAAAATTGGTGGGGAGCCAGATTCCTGTTATTACATCAAAAATGAGTTGGCTATTCGCGCTCAAGAAAATGTCATCGTTGGACAAGATCCTCCTCCCGATCTGGTTTTAGAAGTAGATATCACCAATCCTAGCGATCGCCGTTTACCGATCTATGCTCTCCTTGGTGTGCCTGAAGTCTGGCGTTACGATGGTTATAGTTTAGAGTTTTTAGCTTTGCAGAATGGGGGATATGTGGCGATAGAAAATAGTTTATCGTTTCCGACTTTACCCGCCGCAATTATTGTGGAATATGTGCAGAAGCGCTTACTCTTAGGGGAAAGTAAGACTTTAAAAGAGTTTCGGGGATGGGTGAAGGCGATCGCACGAGGACTAACATGAAAATCCGATATTCTGCCACTAATTTCTTATTATGGTACAGGTCGCCTTTGGTCACAAAAGAAGGAGAAGAGTATTGAAACATTACCACCGAGAGCAAGACGCTATGGATATGTGGATTGCTTAGATCCTGCCTCCAATCAAAAACAACTTCTCAAATGGATGAAAACAATGGAAATTGCATCTTTACAGAGAGGAAGTGAAATTAATGTACTTTCAGCACTCAAACAGTCTGTAAGTGAGTGTATGGAAAACTGGTGTTCAGTATTTTATGACATTCATGAAGATGATTTAATGGCAACTTCTGATAATGGGAAAATATTGCCTTTTCGGATGTTGAGTGACGGTGTTCGGAATATGCTGGCAATGGTCGCTGATATCGCATATCGTGCTGCAACACTTAATCCTCATCTTAAAGCTGATGTTATAGAGCAAACTACTGGGATTGTTCTCATTGATGAAATTGAATTACATC
Source organism: Pseudanabaena sp. M085S1SP2A07QC (assembly GCA_020404895.1). Taxonomy (GTDB): domain Bacteria; phylum Cyanobacteriota; class Cyanobacteriia; order Pseudanabaenales; family Pseudanabaenaceae; genus Pseudanabaena. The sequence goes on from JADBWK010000024.1 coordinate 33,440, forward strand.
TTCATCCAAAATGGCAAGTAAGAGTGGTCGAAGATCTTAGAAGAACGTTTCCAAAAATCCAGTTTATTGTTACAACACATTCTCCATTTATCATTCAATCTCTACATAATGGCAAGCTAATTAATCTCAATAGTTCTCCACCATCAGAATATGAAGGTAGAAGTATTGAGGACATCATCGAAGATATTATGGGGATTGAGTTACCACAATATAGTCGCAGAAAACTAGCGATGCTAAATGCTGCTGAGGAATACTACAGAGTGTTACAAGAAGCGGAAAGCCTTGGGCAAGATAAACAGGAAGAACTTGATGTATTAAAACAAAGACTCGACGAGCTATCTATGCCTTTTAGTGACAATCCTGCCTATCATGCCTTTCTAAAAATGGAACGCTTGGCAAGAGGTCTGTAGATATGCGTCCAATCTTAAGAGGTGAAAGACCACTTGACTCAGAAGGCAATCCTAAAAATTTTACGTAGAAGTTCAAGGGGGCTAAGGGAGAAGAGAAGGTGGAATTTGCCCAGAACGAGCAGCCAAGATAGATTCAGCCAAAAAATCAAGAATATTACGCTCTTGGAGATTCAGAGAAGAAACAACAGTGAGTAAACGAGAGACAAACTCGCCCATGTCGCCCCCAGCAAACGCGCCGAACTCATCGAAAAGCGTAAAGCCTACGCCAATAACAAAAATATTTATTCGCTCCTGCTGCAATACGCCGCAGGATTTGGCAAGTCTAACATCATCGGCTGGACAGCACTGCAACTCAAAGACCTGCGCCGCAATGGTGAATATGTCTATGACAAAATCATGATCGTCGTCGATCGCCTCCAACTCCGCAGCCAGATCGACTCAAAGATGCTAAACATGAACATCGATAATCGGATGTATGTTGAAGCGAATAATAAGGCAAGTTTCCAAAAAGCCCTTGAATCCGATACCCGCCTCGTGATCGTCAATCTCCAAAAATTTGGCGCAGTTGCAGAAATGCTTGCTCCTGATACCATGCAAAAACTTTCGCAATTGCGTATTGTCTTCCTAATCGATGAGATCCACCGTTCCAATAGTGGCGAACAACATGAAGAAATGGTCAATATCTTCGATGAACTGCAAACACCCTTTGACACTCAAACCAGCCTATTCCGTACCAAAAAGAATTTAATTATCGGCTTCACCGCCACACCTGACGACCATACCCTCGCACGTTTTGGTGAATTTAGCGGCTATGCCGAAAGCGAAAAGCTCTGGGTTCCCTTCGATTCCTACACCATGAATGAAGCAATTAAAGACAAATTTGTTCTCAATCCGCTCAAAAATATTATTCCCGTGGCTTCCAAGCTAGGGTTTAACCTTCCAAGCAATAAACAGGAAGGCTTCGAGCAACCTAATTACAAAGATGTCGATAAAAAGCAAATCTATGAAGAACGCGAACGAATCAAAGAGATCGCCAAATACATCGCCGATCTCCTCGTAAAAGATGTCTATCCTAAAATTCGCGGCACGGCAAAAGCCATGCTCGCCGTGTACTCAATTAAAGCAGCGATCGCCTATAAACAAGCCATCACTAAAAATTTCCAAGAAATCGTCAAACAAAATAAATACGCTAAATATGCCAAAGCACCCATTCACATCGTCTATTCCAGCAACCAAGACGAACAAAGCGCCACAGGACTAAATGATGGACTTACCGAAGAAAAAGTCTTAGAAAACTTTGCCCTCGAGAAAAATGGCTTGATTATCGTTGTCGCCAAACTGCAAACAGGCTTCGATGAAAAAAGACTACACACCCTATTTCTAGACAAAGAGATCAAAGGCATTAGCGCCATTCAAGCAATTTCTAGAGTTAATCGCACCGCTAAACATAAAAATGAATGCAAAATCGTTGATTTTTCCTACAACAACGTCAACGTTCAAAATATCAAAGAAGCCTTTGAGCATTTCTCCGATGTTGTCGTTAGTGACTTCGATCCCTTCAGTGACAAACGCATATTAGAACTGCTATTCACAATACTGAAAAAATCTGATGTCTACGAAGAGTTCTTCAATATATTTGTGGCGATCGCTAATGATGTCACTAAACAAAATAATCCCGAAAACCACCTAGATTTAGAAAGTAGCATCGAAAAATATATCGAAGCTAATCCTAAACCCACCGCCGACACCAAAGCCAAAACCGCCCAATATTTCACCATACTCAATCGCATCGAGTATGTGATTACCCTAGAGGCAAAATACAGCGAATCGAATCTTTTAAATTTCCTCCGCCTATTCAATAAAATATACAACCAACTACATCGCACCGATGAAGTTAAAGATGCGATCAAAGTCTATTTTGACAATCAAATCGGCATTATTGAAGTCCAAACCCATCCCAAAGAACCCAAGATCCCCAAGTCGCCCAAAATAGCTGAGGGTAAACCGCCCTTTACAGTTCATCAATTTGATATTCTGACGATTCTCGAAGCTCGTAACGATCAAGAAAAATTAAAAGGCGATCGCATCCAAGAATTTGCAACCAAAATAGTAGAATTCTTCTCTTACGTCCAAAATTGTGAGGAAGGTAGACGCTTAGTTGTCAAAATCAATTCCTATGTCCCAGAAGAAGAGATTTATGAAGAATTTGCAAAAATCTACACCAAGTACAAAATTTTAAATAGAAAGACTGTCGGAGATTACTTTTTCAAGGAAACCGAGGATCTTGTTAATAAACTTTGTGATGATTTTGAAGTGATAGTGCGGAATACTCATTGATTGAATTTTCATATCAAAAACTATTCTGTGATTATGTCTGCGGATAAGATAAAAAAAACTTATTAAAAAAATCAAAATACAAACGAAAACTCATCATTTTGTTAGCCCACAAGAACACCTCCAGCCCATTCTCAACAAGGATTTAAAGCATTTAAGTGGTCATGAAAGCGATCGATAACTATCACCTATAACCAATGGTAGAAATAAAAAGCTAATTGTTCGCTTGGTTGCCAAGAACGATATGATGCGTGTTGATACCCTTGTGGGTAATTGAGATAAACGTAACTTGGTTGATTACCTTTAACTAGGTATAGGTTCAGGCGATCGTTTATTTTTTTGGCTGCAATCTTTAAGAGGTTTATTACATACATGGCTACCTTCAAAGTAAGACTGATTAACGAAGCTGAAGGACTTGATAAAACTATCGAAGTTCCTTCTGATGAGTACATTCTTGATGTTGCTGAAGCTCAAGGCATCGATCTTCCTTACTCTTGCCGCGCTGGTGCTTGCTCTTCTTGTGCTGGCAAAATCGTTAAGGGTGAGATTGATCAAGGCGATCAGTCCTTCTTGGATGACGAGCAAATCGAAGCTGGCTACGCTCTCCTGTGCGTAACCTATGCTCAGTCTGATTGTGAAATCTTGACTCACCAAGAAGAAGCTCTCTACTAATCGCTTCTTTTCATAAATTTTTTAAAAGCTCCGATCGCTAGTACTTTATATGCAACGCTCGGAGCTTTTTCATTAATTCTTATTTTGAAAACTGGTTTTCTGAAAGCCTTCCGCAAACAAGCTTTCAGAAAACCAGTTTTGTGTTCTTCAGCGCCTGCGGCGCTGAAGAACACAAAACTGGTTTCATACAGCGATTGCTAGATTTTGATGCAAGCTTTAACGTGAGTGGTATTTTGATGATACATTTCTCAAAGTCTAAACTGCAAAGAGGCATCACCAATTTTGTCTAGCAACGAAGAAGAAATCGACATGGAAATGCAGGAATTACAATCCACTGCAAAATCTGCTAAGCGATCGCTACTCAATATCGCTACGATTGTGGCGATCGCAACTTTGTTGAGCAAAATATTTGGATTACTGCGTCAAGTGGCGATCGCGGCAGCTTTTGGAAACGGTACTGCCTACGGAGCTTACAACTTCGCCTACGTGATTCCAGGCTTCTTGCTAATCTTACTTGGCGGCATTAATGGGCCATTTCACAGCGCGATCGTTAGTGTTTTAGCAAAACGCGATCGCAAAGAAGTTGCAGCAATCATCGATAGCATCACCACCATCGTTACGGGGATTCTCTTGCTGGTGAGTGTTGCGCTAGTAATTTTTGCAGAACCATTGATGCATCTAGTAGCCCCAGGGTTATTTATCCCAGAAGCAGATTTACTCGCCAAAGGAATTACCCCTGAAACCATTCAAAACCTAAAGATTACTAAGGACATTGCGATCCAGCAGTTTCAGATCATGGCTCCAATGGCAGTTTTGGCCGGACTAGTGGGGATCGGCTTTGGAGCTTTAAATGCTGCTGATGCTTATTGGCTACCTTCGGTCAGCCCTATATTTTCTAGCTTGACAGTGCTCATTGGCATCGGTGGCTTGTACATGGTAGTGGGCAGCAAGATTTTACTACCAGAAAATGCGGTGCTAGGCGGTGCGGTGCTTGCTTGGTCAACTCTAGCAGGAGCAGTTTTGCAATGGCTGGTGCAATTACCTATACAGCTCAAAGCTGGTATGGGTGGATTTAAGCTAAGGTTTGACTTTCAGCGCACTGAAGTCAAAGAAGTCTTAAAAATTATGATCCCCGCCACTTTTTCATCGGGGATGCTGCAAATTAATGTCTGGACAGATTTGTTTTTTGCTTCTTTCATTCCCAATGCAGCGGCGGCAGTGTCGGCAATGGGCTATGCGGGGTTATTAGTGCAAACGCCTCTGGGAATTTTGTCGAATGTGATCCTTGTACCGCTGTTTCCTGTTCTTTCTAAGCTAACTGATCCCGAAAATTGGGACGAACTGAAACAACGAATTCGTCAAGGACTGATGCTCACGGCTCTTACGATGTTGCCAATTAGTGCAGTGATGGTAGCACTGGCTTTGCCGATTTCTCAGGTGGTTTATGAGCGCTATGCTTTCGATGCTGAGGCTTCACGGCTCACTGCTGTAGTTTTAATGGCTTATGCGGTGGGCATGTTTGTGTACTTAGGTCGCGATGTTTTGGTGCGGGTGTTTTATGCCCTTGGCGATGGCGACACACCTTTTAAGATCAGCATTGTGAATATTTTTCTGAATGGACTATTTGATTATTTGTTAGTCCAAAGATTTGGAGCAGCAGGAATAGTTTTGGCAACCGTTGGCGTGAATGTGATCTCCATGCTAGCGATGATGTATTTCCTCGATCGCCGTCTGAATGGAATGCCCCTAAAAAGTTGGAGCAAAACCCTCTTGGGTTTAGCGATCGCCAGCGTGATCGCAGGTGGTGCAAGTTGGGGCGTTTATCATTTGCTCAGTCATAGTTTTGATAGTTTTGGCGCTGTGGAAAGATTTGGTGCAGAGTTGGGTGGTTTATTGCTAGCCAGTGCGATCGGGTTCACTATTTTTGGCGCGATCGCAGTCCAAATGAAAATCCCTGAGCTCAAAGCCATCAGCAATCAAATCAAGCATCGGTTTTCACGTTAGGCAAATAAAGAAAAGTGGAGATTCGTTCCGTCCTTCTTTATTTTGGCTATACCAATTCACAAAATGGCATAACTGGCATAACTATAGCTATGCCAGTTATGCCATTTTGTGAATTGGTATTAGGTAGCACTTGCCGCATTAATAGCCATTGCATCCGAGATATAACAAACTCCGCCAAACTTTTTGGTAACTGGCTTCAGCTTTTCAACCAAAGTCTTAGTTTTGTCTTCTAAAAAGAAAGCAATCACATAGTCATTTTCCAACATACTCATATCTAGATCACCCGAATTTGTACCACTGACTCCCTTACCAACGACATTACGAATCACGGTGTAGTTTAAAACCCCAACTTTTTCTAAAACCTTGATAATTTTGTATGACTCAACAGAATCAGATACGATTTCGATTCTTTTAACAGCTTGCATAATTTTATTTCTACTAAATTTCTACTAAATTTCTACTAAATTTTTGCTAATTTTTTTCGCCAAATTTTTTGACCGATAATCAACAGAATTGGCGACAGGTTGAGCCGCCAATATCGCCTAAGTTGTTGCCCAAAACATATTAATCACATACATGTACAAAGGAATCCCCACAATGATATTGAAGGGAAAGGTGACTGCTAGAGCCGTTGAAACATAGAGGCTAGGATTGGCTTCTGGCACTGTGAGACGCATCGCAGCAGGTACAGCGATATATGAGGCACTGGCGCATAGCACTGCAAACAATAGTGCATCTCCCTGCGACATGGAAATTAACTTAGCGATCGCAATGCCAACACCAGAGTTCAAGATCGGCATCAAAACAGCAAAAGCAATTAAGAAAAAGCCTGTTTTTTGCAAATCCTTAATGCGTTTCGCCGCAACTAAACCCATATCCATCAAGAAGAAGGTCAACACACCGTAAAACATGTCTTGAGTAAAAGGTGACAGCACATGCCAGCCTCTTTCGCCAGTCAAACAGCCAATGAGTAAACTACCGACGAGCAAAAATACTGAGCTATTAAGAAAAGCTTCACGTAGCACCTCTGACCATGCAAATTTGCTAGTTTCACCTTTTTTGGCTTTTTCTTCTGCCGTAAATAGGCTTACGAGAATGAGTCCGACAATGATGGCGGGAGACTCCATCAGTGCTAAAGCTGCCACCATATAGCCATCAAAGGAAATACCTAACTGCCCCAAAAATGAACTTGCCGTAATAAAGGTAACGGCACTGATCGAGCCATAGGTTGCCGCGATCGCCGCCGCATTGTAAGAATCAAGTTTGATCTTGAGAATAAAAAATGAATAGACAGGTACGATGCAAGCCATTAGGATTGCTGCTGCCATCGTCAAAATCACTTCTTGGTTGATACCGCTTTTAACTAGCTCAACACCGCCCTTAAAGCCGATCGCCAACAGTAAATATAGTGAAAATAATTTCGGAATTGGCGGCGGGATTTCTAAATCTGATTTAATCAACACCGCTAACATGCCCAGAAAAAAGAACAGGATTGGCGGGTTGAGAATATTAGAAACAATTAGGTCTAAATCCATTTGGACAGATCCATTAAAAATAAAAGGATTTTCTTAAAACAATTCGTACATCATGTCAGTCTACAGAATTGTATGGCGATCGCTATCGGAAATGCGTTATGAGAAACACACCTTGAATCCGAAAGACTGAAGACAGACTGCAATTCTCATTAACAAAATTATTTTTTTGAAAGCCTCTAATGTGATGTGGGCTTTCAAAAAACAATTTTGGTGTTTCCATCGCCAAAGGCGATGGAAACACCAAAATTGTTTTCATAATTAGAATTGCTGAAAAGCATTGCTTAGCAACGCTTTTAGCATTTCGGGTTTGATATCATAAAGAAAAGTATTTGTTTTGGGAGAATATTTGACAATGACAGCGATCGCTCCTCCCCCCATCAAACAACAGGAAAACTTAGCAGATTCACGATCCCAGCAACTCATCACTGATCAGTGGATTAGTGCAACATGGGACGAGTTTGTAAAGATTCTCGAAAATCCTCTGTATGCAGAATCTCGTTGCTATTACGACACTAATCAAATTAAGCAAATGAGGATTGAAACTATGCCTGTGGGTTCAGAACATGCTGATGACAATACTCTGATCATCTTTGCGATTAGTTTATACTGCACATTAAAAAATATTCCTGCGAGAGGTTTGACCAATTGCAGCTATGTCAAAACAGGATGTAAAGGCTGTCAGCCAGACATCTCGTACTACATTGGTAAAGTTTCAGCCCGCGCACCTCGCAGTAGTTCCATCGTCAGTCTCGATGAATCGCCTGCACCGAATTTGGTGATTGAAATATCTAGTTCCACGATCAATGATGACTTAGGAAAGAAGCGCTTGCTGTATGAGCAGTTAGGTACTAGTGAATATTGGGTGATTGATGTCCAAGAGGTGAAAATTATCGCCTTAGAAATGTTGGAAAATGGTGGCAGTCGTCAAATTACCTCATCTAAATTATTAGGTGGACTAGCGATCGCTGATATCGAAGCTGCATTAAAACTCAGCCGTGAAAAATCTCAATCTGAAGTAGGGGCATGGCTATTACAGCACTTTGCACTCTAAAACCCGAAAAGAGAGTTGCGGCGCGAAACACCTCAACTCTCTTTTCGGGTTTATAAAATTCGATGAGTATTTTAAATGAGGCGCTATACTATCTTTAGACATTAAACTGCATATTGTTTTTAGCAAACTATTTTCTAATTTAGTTGCTTACCTTCCTTTAAACATTCATAGTTGGAAAAATGAGCGAACCAACTCCCTACGAAAAATTAGGAGTCAACGACGAAGCCTCCTTTGAAGAAGTGCGCGATGCACGCGATCGCCTATTGCGCGAAAATGAGGGGGATGAGTCTCAACAAGAAATTATCGAGGTTGCTTACGATGCCATCCTCATGGATCGTCTACGCGCCCGAAAAGAAGGCAAGATCGCTGTCCCCGATCGCATTCGATATCCCGAACGGCTATCTGCGGCGATCCCCGCTTCTCTCCAGAATAATACACAGCATCGCGCCCCATCTTGGCTGTCGAGATTATGGGACAGCCCTAGCCAAAAAGATATTTATATTTCTCTAGGAATTTTTGCGGGACTTAGTGCAGTCAGCTTTTTCATACCCGCAGTCACGACTACATGGCTATCGTTTGGGTTGATTGCCAGTGTTATTTTGCTAACCCGCAAAGAAAATCGATTTGGACGTGCTTTGCTGATCTCCCTATCAGGAATTACTGTCGGAGTATTATTAGCAACTTTAACTAATCAAGTTTTAATAGTATCCCGTTTGGTAGGAGGTGGATTTTTTCCTAGTCCGATCCAGACAGTAATTATTTTGTTGGTGATGTGGCTTCATGCTTGTTTCTTAAGATAAAAGCGATTAGCTGTTAGTGATTAGCTGTTTAGAGTGCTTTGCAATCTTTGGTAAACTCAAATATATTTTAAAAGCCTTGCAAAGCAGGGCTTTTAAAATATATTTGGACAAGCTAATCGCTAAAAGCTAACGATCAGTCGCTAATAACTTCAAAAAGATAAAACACCTATGTCACCTACATTTTTTGGGATCGCACAACTTAATCCCGTAATTGGTGACTTGCTCGGTAACTGCGATCGCATCTTAACTGCTGTCCAGAAATTAGCTAAGCAAGGGGTGCAGCTAGTACTGACACCTGAGCTGTCAATTTGTGGTTATCCACCTCGTGACTTATTGATGAATCATCAATTTGTGCGCGATATGGAAATTGCGATCTCTGAGCTTGCGAGTAAACTCCCCCCCGATATTGCTGTACTAGTGGGAACAGTATCAGTAAACCCTCAGGCTAATCAATCGGGAGGAAAACCCCTATTTAATAGTGCAGCCCTATTGCAAGATGGCAGGGTTCAGCAAGTTTTTCGTAAGCGGTTGTTGCCAACCTATGATGTATTTGATGAAGATCGTTATTTTGCGGTGGGAAATGGGAGCAATGTTTTTACACTCAATCTGAAAGGGGGAGCCTCTCTAAATATAGGTGTAACCATTTGTGAAGATATTTGGAATGACGAAAAATTTTGGGGAAAGCGTAACTATGCTGATGATCCTGTTGCTGAACTAGCTACGAATCATGAATTAGATTTGCTGCTCAATTTATCGGCTTCACCCTATGCGGTTGGTAAGCAGAAGTTACGCGAATCGATGCTAAGTCATAGTGCGATCATGCATAACTTGCCGTTGCTTTACGCCAATCAAGTTGGGGCAAATGACGATCTGATTTTTGATGGGCGGAGTATGGCATTTGATCGCCATGGCAAAATAATTACCCGTGGGAAGAGCTTTGAAGAGGACTTGCTGGTAATTAATCTAGATGAGGTAAGCCTTGATTCATCCAGATATGAAAGTGATGACGCAGAAATTTTTGCGGCTCTGGTGCTTGGTGTGCGTGACTACGTCCAGAAATGTCGATTTCGTCAGGTGGTGATTGGTTTGAGTGGCGGCATCGACTCGGCTCTAGTAGCCGCGATCGCAGCTGAGGCGATCGGGAAAGAAAATGTGCTGGGCGTGCTGATGCCTTCTCCCTACAGTTCTGCACATTCGATTACCGATGCGATCGCCTTAGCTCATAATTTAGGAATATCTACACAAACAATTCCGATTCAGCCAATGATGGAAGCCTTTGACGCTAGTCTTGCTAACCTATTTGTGGGACAAACTAGTGATGTCACGGAAGAGAATTTACAGTCGAGGATTCGCGGTAGTTTGCTGATGGCAATATCTAACAAATTTGGTCATTTACTCCTTTCTACAGGTAACAAGTCAGAAATTTCAGTGGGTTACTGCACACTTTATGGTGATATGAATGGTGGGCTTGCTGCGATCGCTGATGTCCCTAAAACGAGAGTATTTTCTATCTGTAAATGGCTAAATCGTACTAGTTCTCTTTTGATGATTAAGCAAGAGAATAGCGAAGTAATTCCTGTGAATATTATCACCAAGCCGCCCAGCGCTGAGCTGAAACCCGATCAATTAGATCAAGATTCTCTTCCTCCCTATGACATCCTTGATGATATTTTGCATAAGCTGATTAACCAACATCTCGCTGCTGCGGAAATTAGTGCCACAGGGCATGATCCAGCGATCGTCGATCGCGTAGTGCGCTTAGTCAAAATCGCAGAATTCAAACGCCGTCAAGCTGCCCCAGGGTTAAAAATAACTAATCGTGCTTTTGGCTCTGGCTGGAGAATGCCTATCGCCAGTAAAGTCACCTAATTATAGACTTTTGAGCTTTTTTGAGCAGCACATCCTACGAACGTACTTCTCAAAAATTATTTTGGATTGATATTGGCTATCGATTTCCAAGAACTTGTTGACATCTCTATCTGTGGGAGTAAGAAGTCTCAGACAGGAATATTGAGAAAGATATACAATGTAAGGCTAATGTACCTAACGATTGATTTGTATATTTATTCCTTCCAGCTCTTTGCGATTAAGCTCGAACCAGTAAATTTTTAGCAATGTTTCTTCGCAACACTGTTAAAAGTTTTATTGAGCTTTGTTTGATTGTAAACAGCTATAAGAAATGGGTTCTTACAGCAATTTGCGCTCAAACCCAAATCAAGAAGTTTTTTGAAAGTGTTGCTTGGCAACACTTTCAAAAAACTTCTTGTGATTCGTTTGCTCGGTAATTTCTGTAATCTCTCAGCTTGTTTCTATAAAAGTATTTGTAAAGCAAATTACATCACTTTGCCTATGGCAAAGTGATGTAATTTGATATTCGTTATATTAGGCTTAACTAAATGTATACAGTTTTAGAAGCGATCGCAACTGCGAATCCACCTTATAAACTAACACAGGCCGAAGCTGCGGACTTTATGTTAAAGACAGAAAGTTTATCCGCTTCCATTAGAAAAAGAATTCCAGCAATTTATGCAAATTCAGGAATAGATTATCGTTTTAGCTGTATTTCAGACTATGGTGGCGATCTCCAAAATTTTGAATTATATCCTCATAATTGGGAACTCACGCCCACACCAACAACCTTTAGCCGCAATCAAAAATATGAAACCTATGCACCAAAAATTGCTCTGCAAGCAGCACAACAAGCGATCGCTGAAGCCGAAAATCTTAATGCTCAAGACATCACCCATTTAATCGTCGTCAGTTGTACTGGCTTTTCTGCCCCTGGCATTGATATTCACCTCATCAAGCATTTGGGACTTTCCTATACTGTTTCGCGTACAATGATTGGCTTTATGGGCTGCCATGCAGCTTTTAATGGACTCAGAACTGCTCATGCCATCTGTCAAAGCGATCGCCAAGCTAAAGTTCTCTTAGTCTGCGTTGAGCTATGTTCATTGCATTTTCAAGTCGCTGACACCTTAGAGAATACAATTATCAATGCCATTTTTTCCGATGGAGCTGCTGCCGCTATTCTGACTTCGAGTCCATTTGCTCAGGCTGAAGGAAAGCTTGCTTATACCAATGGATATAGCTTGCTGATCGAAAACACTGAAGAACTAATGAATTGGACAATCGGTGATACTGGTTTTTTGATGGGCTTATCACCAAAGGTTCCTGAAGTAGTAGTATCGCATTTACCTGATTATTTACAAGCTTTCTTACAGCAACATCATCTCACTACACATGATCTAGACGTTTGGGCAATTCATCCAGGTGGAAGAAAGATTATTGAAAATATTCAATCTGCTTGTGAACTTAGCGATCGCATGGTGGCTGATTCTTTTGAGGTCTTGCGCCGTTATGGCAATATGAGTTCACCGACAATTCTATTTATTCTCAAACAGATTTTAGATAAGCATCAATCAGGAGCGTCTGCGCCCTTTCAAAATGGGATAGCCTTAGCCTTTGGTCCTGGGCTATCAATTGAAGGTTGTCTATTTCAAAAAGTCTAAGAACATGTTTAAGAATTGCTGTCTACGTTCAAAAGCTCCAAGAGATCCCCCCAGCCCCCCTTATAAAGGGGGGAGAATATAAATTATAAATTCTTCCCCCTTTATAAGGGGGATTGAAGGGGATCTAGACAACTCTATAAATGGGTTCTAATCATCAATTCACACAATTAGGAACATATATGCCTTCATTTCAAATCCGCACTAATCAAGATGAATTGATGGATGATTTCTCAATTCAGGATGAACGACTCACTGACGCATTGGAGCAACTACGTCCGATCAATCAACTATTGGGTGGATATGCGACGACGATGGAAGTTCTCGCGCCCTTTCTCAAAGCGCGATCGCAATCAAATCAAACAACACGCATTCTCGATATTGGCACTGGCATCGGCGATTTCCCTGAGTACATCGTGCGTTGGGCGGCGGCTCAATCTCCTGCAATTAATGTAGAGATCGTAGCGATCGATGCTAATCCTGTTACGGTGGATTATGCCCATGAAGCGTTAAAAAAGCGATTGCCAGCGGATCTACAAGCAAAAATCAAAGTGGAAGTTGCGGATGCTTTAGCTCTGCCCTATGCGGATCAGGAGTTCGACGTTGCGATCGCCGCAATGTTTTTGCATCACTTTGCCCATGAGAATGCCGTGCAAATTGTGCGATCGATGCAACGAATCTCGAAGCATGGGATTCTAATTAATGATTTACATCGTCATCCTTTTGCCTATTATGGAATCTATGCGCTGACAAGGCTATTGCCTGCTGTGCAAATGGTTCGCAATGATGCACCGCTTTCAGTTTTGCGCGGCTTTAAATCTTCTGAATTAAAAAGCATTGCTGAATCCGCAGGATTGATTAATTTCTCGCTCAAATGGCGATACGCCTTTCGCTGGGTACTTAATACAATACAAACCTCCTGAGATTTGCGATAAAGGGGCGAGTACAGGGAGCCTCGCCCCTAACATTTCTAGTCCAATTCATTGGAAAATACAGCTGCGATCGCCTGTTTTGCATCAGAGCGGAATTCCTGCACATTCACGAGGCTGAGTAAACTTACAGCAATAATCATTACAGCAGCTTCGCATACAAACACAAAACTATAGGCATAGATCGCCGTACTAAAGATCATCTTACCAACATCCAGCACGATGCCACCTGAAAGCGTGGCAATACCTCTTGCGATCGCCTGAGATAAACCCCAAGCACCGATGAATGTGCCTGCGGTTTCGGCAGCTGTGAGGTCGAGCATGAGACTTAATGCGCCTGAAGTGGTGATTCCTGAAGCAAATCCAAAGAGAGTGAGAGCTACTTGCAAAACAACAGTTTTTTGAGTGAAGCCTGCAATCAATAGGAGAGCACAGCTAGCTGCAACTAAATAACAACCTAATTTTGTAGAATTTTCTTTGCCGAGTCGGGGCACAATTAGAAATCCTGAAGAACTTAAACCAATGAGCGTACCTGTTCCAAAAGCTGCATTAAGTTGGGTCGTCGCACAAATGCTCATTCCAAATACAGCACCCCCAAATGGTTCCATAATCGCATCTTGCATAAAAATACCGATGGTCATCATTAGCAAAAACGAGAAAAATAAACCAGTCTGTTTACTTGCAGTTAATACGCGCAGAGCCCTACCTAAGCTAAGTTTATCTTCTGTTGCAGTAGTTCCATTGAGAATATGATTTTGAGCGACGCGCAATTTATAACGGGAATATTTTCTCTCAACGCCATAGGTTGCAAAAAAAGACAGTCCAACTACGGCAACAGGAATGATTATGAAGACAGAATTAATTGATTTTTGGAGCTGAGCAAGGCGATCGCTATTTGCATAAATAGACACCTCACTAGGCGGTGCACCTGTACAGGGTAAAAGTCTTGAAACAGCGATCGCGCCAATCACAATGCCCACCATGAGCATCGACCAAACGATCCCAACTAATTTTGAGCGATCCTCTTCATCGGATATATCTACTAACAATGCTGCAAAAGGAGTGGAACTAAAACTTATTGCCATTCCATAAATCGCGAACATTGCACCAAGTAACCCTACCCACGCATATGTAACACCATTCCAGCCAATCTCATGAACGCTAAGCCCCAGTTTCCACATTACCTGTGTAAGTAAAAAGGCAATGATCGCAAATACTACTGCTCCAATCCAGACATATCCTGAGCGATGAGTTCCAAATATGGTTTTAGCGTCGGAGGTCTGCCCAAACCAGACTCTCGTCGGTGATACAAATAGAGGCATGGCTATAAACCCTGCGGCGAGGGTAGCTGGAATTGTCAATTCGTTGATCATTAGGCGGTTAAGAAGCCCAGCAATCAGCAAAGACATAATCCCTAAGCCCATTTGAAATAATCCGATCCGAAACATCTGGATCAGTGGCAGTTTAGGCGGCTGTTCGTCTAAATTTGCAGTATCCACTTGGTTATTCATCGTTTACGATTGAAATTTTAAAAATCAAGAAAAAATATTACTATTCACTTTAGCACTAAGAGCAGAAAGCCCTATGCTGTAAAGGTTTAAATAAAAGACAGCACAAAGTACTGTCTTTTATTTATAAACTTCCGCAGAATTGCGCTAGCCGATCGCAAAACAAGTTCGTAAACTCTAAATCATTCTTGGTTTGTTTTGTTGCTGTGCAAAGCACAGCAACAAAACAAACCAAGAATATTAACTTGAGATGCGAGTAGATCTATGAATATTTTTTTGAAAAGCTCAAACTTTTTATTAGCCTGTAGCCTTGTTCTTAGCTTTAGCAGCAATGTCTATGCTAATGATCTCTATGCGAATAATTTATTACCGCATAGCTCTGAGTTAAGCAAGCTAATTAATATCCAAAACAAGCAGATTAAGCAAGAGAAAACCAAGCAAAATCTGAATGCACAATTACTCATAGCTGCTCAAAATGGCAACATCAAGGAAGTAAGATCGCTAATTTCTCAAGCAACCGATGTTAATGTCCGCGATGAATATGGCTGGACACCAATCCTATGGGCGGCAATGAATGGACATACTGATGTGGTGCGAGTGTTGTTAGTATCAGGCGCAAATCCCAATACACGCAATAAGTATGGATGGACTCCACTGATGTGGGCAGCGGGGCAAGGCTTTGGCGAAATTGTGCGATCGCTAATTGCATCAGGTGCACGACTAAATGCACAGGACCGCAATGGCTGGACAGCGATGATGTGGGCATGGGACGGCAATCATCAAGAGACTGTCGCAATTTTGCGAAGTGTTGCAAATAATTAGGACTTACGCAAAAGAACGAGCCGTAGGGGCAATTCATGAATTGCCCCTACGGCAAAATGAGGCTTTCAGGGCATTTTTGCGTAAGTCCAAGTAATTAGAGAAACATTGCACAAAGTGCAATGTTTCTCTAATTACTTGTCAACTGTATCAAAGAGTCCCAATCGTAATCTCCTCTTGTTCCATTCTCAACTTGAGACGACGACGGAATTCCCTTCCCACGACCCATTGCTGAAGTGGTTGTGTTTTAATCCAGATACGGATTAAAATGCCTGATTGCTGTAAATCATCAATCCCAAGAACCTAAGGTTACGAACGATCGCAATCGAGCTATTTGGGATGGTAATTAATTGACCTTCGTTATTACGGATTTGAGTGATTCGTAGATTCATATTTTCGACTAACCCTCTCAATTCACCTACCATGATCACATCACCGACAGCATACTGATCTTCTAAAATAATCAAAAATCCATTAATTACATCCTTAATCAGCCCCTGAGCTGCAAAAGAAATTGCAATACCAACAATTCCCGCCCCTGCTAATAATGGAATCAAGTCAAAACCTATAGCAGAGAGAATTGCTAAGGCTCCTAGACCAAACAAAGCGATCCCATTAAAAAATTCAGATTGCCCCCAAGCGCTTTGACTAGACGAAAAAGATAGTGATAGAGCGATCGCTAAAATACATAAAACAGAAGTACGTAAACACTTTTTCCAAAAGTGGAATTTGGATTTGACTGAATGATTGGACATTGATTAAATCTTTCTCAAAACAAATAGATTCCCTTCATTGCCTCTACCGATTCGCAAATCCTGATCGATATAGGTTGTCTCTAGCCATCCTTTTTGATCTTCTCTTTTAATTGGGAAGTCGATCGCAAATAATTTCTTAGGCGATCGCAAAGTATCAATAAAACTATCTATATTCTGATAGCCAATTAAGTTTTGTGAACCAGCTACCAAGCGCTCAAAATTCACTTTAACTCGTTTCTCATCAACCACCGTAAAATTTGCACAGACACTCACTATCCCACTTAGTAACGGCAGCCCTTTAATCTCAGCAACATTAAAAATCTTGCCTTCCGCTACACGCAAACATTGATATATATTACCTAGTCTGTACAACGGGAATCGATCAATTCCCAAGAGCTCTTGGCTAGTCGTAAATAGTAGTAACCAATTGCCATCTAGTAGTTCAGGATTGTCATTTGGTGAAGAGTTAGGATTTAATTCTTCAAGGTACGCAACAGCCGAAAAAATCGCCTTACGCTGATTTTCGGACATTTGTAAGCCACGATTCACAGGTGCGATCGCATTAATAAGATTTGCTTTGCGAGTATTACTAGTCATGTCTTTATTCTAAACGCATCCAAACCAAACATGATTAGAACATATATATACAGGTATATATATGTTTTAGGAACCCAGATCTAAAACCTAAACTAATTGCCAATTAATTAGGCAGAGACTTGATTGTAGTGCTTATTGGCTACTAGATTATATGTCTTGAGATAAATAATCAACGGACATAATTGTGTAAGTCTTGTACAAAACAATCAACATAGTGTAGGCTATATTACGTATCGAACAAAAAATACACTCAATAAAATTTAAATAATGAAAATCTAAATTTTGCCGTAACGTCTGCGTTCACTAGTATTGTTTGTTGGTTGATTTTTCATTCCTAAAGATGAAGAAATTTCGAGGGAGAAATTAATGATTTGTAGAATCTGGGAGAGTCCCCAAACTGCGATTTTCTAGATTTCATAATCAACTTTTGCAACTAAATCCTATTATTTGAAAATAAATTTTGAACTCAATTCAAAACCAAGTAAAGATCGTAGCCTATAATTTTGAGTCTCTACTTAGTTGTTTAATTGAAACGTAAAATATTTTGCTCAAATTGTAGTTGACAATCTATTTTAGAAATAATTACGGATAGTTCGCTGCTTCCAAAAACTGGTGGTTTTCAACATTGCCTTTTACGGAAACACATTATTGCTTTTTAGTCAGAAAAATTAGAACTATATGGGTAATTATAGTAAAAAAACTAACTCAAAGTCTTCATTCTATCGGTTGATAGCAGCAACATTGACAATAAGTGGAGTGTCATCGTTACTGCCCTATCTTGCAATAGCTCAGGTTGTGCCGCCAACGCCAGCAAATACCCAAATCCTCAACCGCGCATCTGGTACTTATGTAGACCCGAATAATCCTCTCATACCGATTAACGCCACTTCTAATACAGTTACGGTAACCGTTGCAGAGGTAGCAGGTATTACGAATGTGCCAGCGGGGATTATCGATGTTAACGGTGGTAGCGTCTCCCTAGGTGACGTAGTTAACTTTGACTTTTTAGTTACAAACACAGGAAATGCTCCTAGCAATATCGTCTTCCCAGCAGTCGCAAACATTACAACTGTAGGTTTAAGCACTGCTCCTGGTCCTGGTACATTGCAGTACCAACTAGACCTAAATAATGATGGTGACTTTGCCGATGCTGGTGAAGCTTTGCAAGCTGGAGCGTTTACCACCACCACACCAATTCCTGCGGGTAGCTCTGTGCGAGTCAGAGTTGTTGGCACGGTAACAGCCGCCGCCGCAGGCGCACCTGTCAGCGTCCGATTGGGTGATACTGGGGCTAATGACAACACAGCAGGCACTCAAAACCAACCAGACTCAGGTGCTGAGCCACCACTTACAACAGGAACTGATCCAGTGGCTGGTGCTGCTGGGTCTGAGGGCGAGATTCGTACTGTCAACGTGGCACCTGATGCGCCTGTTAACGGTGAGCGTGAAGCATCCGCAATTCAAGCAACCACGGTTGCTACGGCTGTTCGTAATATAGCCTTAGCAACTATCCTAAAGGCCAGAGCAAGTTATGACCCAGGAGTTGCTAATACCTTAATCGATGATCGCCTCACCTATCGACTAAACCTAAGAGTTGCCGCAACCTCTCCCAATCCTGCTCAATTCACGCCAACAGCCCTCGAAGGAACTACGGTTAACGTTAATGGCGGCAACCAAACTCGCATTTTAATTTCTGACGTAATTCCCGCAGGAACCACAATTGATAGCACATTTGATGCAGCCGCAAATTTACCTGCGGGCTGGCAAGCAGTCTATCAATATGCACCACCAACTGCCGCAGCTACGATTCCCATCGTTAGCGCCGTAGGTGGAGCATTGCCAGCAGCAGCATGGTTAACTACCGCTCCAGATGCTGGAACTGCGCCTAACGTTGTTCGTGTTGGCTATATTTTTACAGGGACTCTGGCTCCTGGGTTTACCACTGAATTAGTTGCCAATGCTTTCCAATTTAGAGTAGTCACCACAGGATTAGCTGGTGGCGGCGTGGTTAACAATATTGCTCAAATATTTGGCGAAACTGTGGGTGACCCAACCAATCGCGTGATCTATGATGAATCAGGCGACCAAAACCCCAATAACTTTGAAGGAGCTATTCCTCCAGCCCCTGAAGGATCACTCTTTACCCCCAATGGCGCAACTCCTGACAATGGTGTTCCTAATCCAGCCACTCAAGATACTGACAATAACAATAACAACACTGGTACAGGCTCTGGTGGGGAAGTTAACATTTTCCCAATTGTTCCAACAGGTGGCATTCTCAATGGACCAAACAATGTCCCTGGTGCGATCGGTCGAACTGATAACAACGATGACTTTACAAATCGCTCCACGGGCTTAACTGCACCTCAGTCAATTCCAGGGGAACCCGTCGGAGTGTTGTTCGATCCACCGCCGATTATTTTTAACAACACGTTCCAAAACCCGCCCAGCAATACAACCAACCTAGATACAGTTCGCCTGTTGCCATTGCCTCCAAGCGAT
Source organism: Pseudanabaena sp. M085S1SP2A07QC (assembly GCA_020404895.1). Classification (GTDB taxonomy): domain Bacteria; phylum Cyanobacteriota; class Cyanobacteriia; order Pseudanabaenales; family Pseudanabaenaceae; genus Pseudanabaena. Next base: position 52,865 of record JADBWK010000024.1, read on the forward strand.
CTATCTGTGCCATTGGCTTCAAGACAGCCAAATGGTGATATTCCCGATGGCACTAGAGTAACGATTACTTTTGGAACCCAGATCGCGTCTTATGTATATAACGCAGGTGTCTACAACTTCGACCCAAACCCATTAGTAAGTTCTGGATTGCTGCCTGGATCTCAAAGTGTGTTAGTCAATGGTCTAGCGCCTGGGGTATTGAATAACTATACCGTTACCCTTGATTTGCCGCTAGGACCTCAGAATACACTTCTATCCGTTGACCGCTTTGTGACAGCAGAGGCTGCAACACCCGGAACGGGAGCATCTCGCGCAGGATTTAATGTGCCGATTGTCGCTTTTGTGGATAGCGATATTGATGGAAACTTTGACTTTTCAGCAACTCCACCGAACGATGCGATCTTTAATATCACAATCGATCGCGGTTATACAGGTTATGTAAGGTTGCGGAAGCAGTCTCAAGTTTTGCAAGGCACTAATCCACGCCCTGTTATCGCCCCAAATAGCACGCTTGACGAACTTGCCAAGACCGCAGAGCCAGGCAATATAGTCCGCTATGTAGTTGAGTATGTCAACTTCTCAACTCCTCTTGCAGGGGCAGGTAGTGTAGTTCTAGATGCTGCGAACTTGGTGATTACAGAAAATGGAGCAACTGCACCGAACAACTGGGCAGGGGTATCGTTGCACTTCAACAATCCCGCAGTGGTTGGCGGATTTGCTCAAAATACCTTTGCGACACAAGGTACGGTTACCTATGATGGTGCAGCCATTCCCGACCCAGCCACAGGAACTGCCATCACGACTTATGTAAATAATGTCGGCACGATTCAACCCGCAACTAATCCAGCTATCTTCCAAGGCGTTTTCCGCTTCCATCGCCAGTTGCAATAGCATCTGAGTCTATCGCCATTTTCAAATGAGCTTCTGCTCATTTGAAAATGGGAAATTAAGCTCATTAAAGTTTTGAGATTTTCAATTTGTCTATGACAAATTGAAAATCCCTATACAGCTCAAGAGATCAAGAAAAGAGAATCAATTCTTTTTTTAAATATAGACAGACTGATAAGAATTTATCGAAGTTTTGGAGCCGATCATGAAAAATTTTGAAATTAAACCCTTGTATCTAGCTGTTAGTGCTGTGATACTGCCTATGTTGCTATTGTCTACTGCGATCGCAAGTAACAATAGTTCTACTAACGTTTCTGAGCCAGATTCACGGGTAGCTCAACAGCAGCAACCTGTGGAATTATTATTAGCAGCTGAAAAACGCCAAATCAGCCGTGATGAATCAGGCAAAGAAAAAATTTCTTGGAATGCCCTCCCTTCTAATTCCCAAGTAATTCCTGGTAGTGTTTTGCGATACACAGTGACAGCCAAAAATAACACTAGCCGTAATATGCGTAATCTTACGGTGATTCAGCCGATTCCTAATGGAATGGTCTACATCATCCCATCCGCAACTGCATTAAATACCCCAGGCGCTAAATTGGAATTTAGCATTGATGGAAGTAAGACTTTTACAACTCAACCAATTGTTCGCGTGCGTACCCGTGGCGGCATCATCGAGGAGCGTCCTGCTCCAGCCGATGCCTATACCCATGTACGCTGGGATTTTGGCGAAGCTTTATCTGCAAATTCTAAGGTAATGGTTGCCTATCAGGTTCGTGTCAAGTAGTTAAGATGATGCACCGCACTTTTTACGGTGCATCATCACCCATGATTAAAACTAATTTATCCCGATTGAATATCTAGATTGATAGAACTTTAATGAACATGCGATCGCTCAAAAAAATAATCAAGCGATATGCTTTCTTTTTCTGGTTATGGCTAGGAAGTTTAGCGTTATGTCTTTGCTTCGCGAATGGCGCTGCTTTCGGTCAAGCACGAACCTATGGAATTCAAAATCGCGCAAGCGGTAGCTATAGCACTCCAGGGGTAGCTGCGCCAGTTCAAACTTCTTCGCCCTTAAACGTTATTAATGGCGATCGCCTCATCGATCCTCTAGGTCAAATACTCGATTGTGGTGGTAGGGAGTTTGCCGACTACACTGGTTTTACTATGGGGCTATATCAAGCTATTGGCAGTGGCGGCGAAATCGGCGCTCCAATTGCCTTAACCCCAACTAATCCGCCAAACACAGTCCTGCCAGAAGGACTTGCCCCTAACATCTTAAACGTCAATCCATATTCGATCACCAATGCAGCGGTAAATGGCAGACGCGGGATATATAACTTCTTGTTAAATGGAGCGCAAAGAGCTCCAGGCAGCACCTATATCCTAGTTGTGAGTCCCCCTCCTAGCCTTGGACTCGGACAACGGCGAATTAGGATCGTAATTGGCACACAAAATGGACTGGTCTTGCCATATACAGCTACAGCAGTGGATGGCAGACCCATTGGAATTGACGGAGTTTTCTCGGTTACTGAAAACGTAGTTGTCAACAATGCTGCCCAGAATGCCTTGTCGCTAAACGCATTGCAGCTTAATTCAGCTTTGTCTGTATGCGAGGCTCGTGAGATCCAGATCATCAAAACAGGCGATCGCGCTGCTGCTGAGCCAGGCGATATTGCTTCCTATCGTCTAACGATTAAAAATCTCACAACTACGACCTTGATCAATCCTGTTATTACAGATTCTTTGCCTATCGGCTTGCGATATGTGCCAAATTCTGCAAGAGCATCTGTTAATGGAAATCCTGTCCCAGTTGTGGTTCAGGAAAATGGCAATAATTTATCCTTTGCGCTCCAAGCACAGATGCCTGCTGGGAACATAAGCGCTTTGGTTGCCTATGCGGTGACTGTTACTCCCGATGCTGTGAGGGGAACAGGAAGGAATTCCGCTGCGGTTTCGGCAGTTAGAGCCGACAACAATTACACCGTTCGCGACGGGCCCGCCATTTTTACGATGAGAATCCGTCCTGGCATCGTTACTGATTGTGCCACCTTAATTGGAAGAGTATTTGTGGATAAAAACTTTGATGGAGAACAACAGAATGGCGAGCCGGGCATTCCAGATGCTGTAGTGTTCATGGATGATGGAAATCGCATTGTTACTGATGCAAATGGACTATATTCAGTTGCTAATGTCATTCCAGGTGCGCGAACTTTGGTATTAGATATAAGTTCTTTGTCAGGGTATACTCTAGCTCCCAACTTATACTTTATCGAACGCAACAGTCAGTCTCGACTTGTAAGACTATCCCCAGGTGGTTTGGCTAGAGCAAATTTTGCTGTAACTCCAGCATTTAAAGGTGTGGGAGGGCAAAAATAATGAAATCTGTATCTAAAGCTAAATTGTGGTTGCATTTGCTTGGCTTACTTGGTTTGTGGCTGGGCATGAACGCATCTAGTGCGATCGCTTCAAACGAGTCCGTCGTCAACGACGCAAGATCGTTAGAAGCATCTCCTCCTGCGGATCAACTAGCGCTAGTAACTGACTCAAACCCTAAACCAAACACTAAACCAAATCTTACAAGTACCCAACCAGCTCTACAAATTGCAGTCCAAACTAATACTCAACCAGAGAACAGTTCGGCAGCTCCTGAACCACCCAAGACTCCTCCTACTGCGGTAAAGAAAGATCAAGTTGCACCACAAGTGACTATTCTCTCTCCTGCAAACCAATCCTTGATTGATGTCCCTGCGACTACGGTTATTTTACGGATTCCCACTGGGGCAGAAGTGGAGCTGTCAGTTAATGGGAAAAAGATAGATGCGAATGCGATCGGGCGTTCTGAGGTTGACACTAATGCTGGCATCGTAACCCAGACTTGGTATGGTGTGGCTCTGAATGAAGGTGAAAACAGGATTACCGCTAAGTTAGTTGGCAGTGAAGTTAGTCAAAGTGTTGTGGTGCGCTTGCGCGGCGCGGCAACAAAAATTCAGGTAAGCACACTAGAGTCGCGTATTCCTGCCGACGCCCGAACCACCGCTACAGTGCAGGGTCTGTTGTTAGACGAAAAAGGCGATCGCTCCAATCGTAGTGCCATTGTTACCCTCACCACCAGTGAAGGTGAATTTATAGGAAATGATGCTCGACCTGATCAACCAGGCTTTCAAGTAGAGGCAAGAGAAGGTCAATTTACTGCACTTCTGCGTTCTGGACTTACTTCTGGCAATTCTATCATTCGAGCTAGCTCCGTAATTAATAATCTCGAAGTTGAAGCCTTTACCCAACTGCAACTAGAAACTAACCTGCGCCCTTCTATCCTCACTGGGGTAGTTGATTTTCGTATAGGAGCAAGAGGCACTGATTTCTATCGAAGCTTTCGAGATTTCTTGCCTACTGACGGTAATAATTCCACTAATGTTGATTTTTATGCAGCAGCCTTTGGGACTGGCAAAGTTGGAGAATGGCTGATCACGGGAGCATTTAATACCCGTCGGACGCTTAACGAAGATTGTGAAGGTAGAAGCCGACTATTTCGAGATATTCAGTTTTGCAAACAAAATTATCCTGTCTATGGAGATAGCTCAACTTTAACCACTGAGACACCCTCTTTAACTAGTATCTTTTTGAGAGCGGAGCGAACTTCTCCTGTGCCTAATGCAGGTACTGATTTCTTAATGTGGGGAGACTTCCGTACCGAAGAATTTGCCAGTCGTTCTCAAGAATTTACAGCCTTTACTAGACAATTCAATGGACTAAAGTTCAACTATAACTTTGGCGATTTACAAGCTACAGGGCTTTATAGCAGCACTACACGAGGGTTTGAGCGTGATATTATTCCGCCCGATGGTACAAGTGGGTTCTTCTTTCTCTCTCGGCGGTTAGTCACCCCTGGCAGTGAAAATGTATTTATCGAATCAGAAGAACTACTGCGTCCCGGAAATATTGTGCGCCGAGTCAAGCTTAACCGCAGTCAAGACTATGAGATTGATTATGATCGCGGCTCTCTGCAATTTCGGCAGCCAATTCTCAAAACTGATATTGGTGCAGGCGGTGAAACCCTAGTTAGACGAATTATTGTCTCCTATGAATATGACAATGAAGGTGGCACTAGCAACGGTAGTAATAACAATAGTGTCTATGCAGGTCAGTTGCGCTATCACTTCAAGCGCGAGCTTGGCGCAGAGAGTTGGTTAGGCGTTAATTACTTTAAAGAGAATCAAGGAGCACGAGACTTTCAGCTTTATGGAGCTAATGCTCTAGTTTCCTTTGGCAAAAATTCTTATGTGATTGCGGAATATGCGCGATCGCAAAATAACGCCAGTGACTTACCTGCACCTGTCTCTGGGTCTGCTTTACGCTTTGAAGCAGTTAGCGAATTTGTGGAAGGAATTATAGCTAAAGCTTTTTATCGTCAGACCGATACTGGTTTTGTCAATAATGCCACGATTAGTTTTGTCCCAGGGCAGACAAGGTTAGGGCTAAGTATTGATGCGAAGGTTTCCGATGCTACGACGATTAGGGCTTCCTATGAGCGGGAAGAGAATCGGGGTGTCGCTCCTCAGCCATTTACACTTGATAGCTTCCTCAGCCTCACCCCTCAATCTACGCCCGGCAATCCCGTTGACAACCAGCTCAGCACGCTTAGTCTAGGAGTTCTACAAAAGCTAGGTTCGGCAACTGCTGAACTCGACTTTCTGTTGCGAGATCGCCAAGATCGACTAAACACAACATTTTCTGGGGCTTCAAGCCAGTTGCGATCGCGTCTAACTGTGCCAATTCTCGAAAATTTAAAATTTATTGCTCAGAATGAAATTAGTCTATCTAACTCGCCTGATACAGTTCTTCCTGACCGTACAGCCCTAGTTCTAGATTGGCAGCCCATTGAAGGGATTAGTTTACGAGTAGGACAGCAGTGGTTTAGTAGCGGTGTGCTTGCTGGCAGCAGTTTTACGACTGGCGAAGTTGTGGGAAATTATAAAGTATTCCCTGACACCACGCTTTCGGGTCGATATACTTTGGTGGGTGGCGCAAATACCACCACCACCCAAGGAGCGATCGGCTTAAATCAGCGCTGGGGCGTTTTCCCAGGGTTAAGGATTGAGTTCGGTTACGAACGGATTTTTGGCAATGACCAAGTTCGGAATTCGGCGGGAGTGACGCAGGTGTTACAGCCTCTAACCACTGGCTCTAATACTTCTTCCCTTGCTCTTCAAAGTGGTGATAACTACAGCATTGGCTTTGAATATACTGATAACCCTGATTTTAAGGCAAGTGTGCGTTACGAATATCGGATGTCTTCGGCGGGCGCAAACTCAGTGATTAATGCTTCTGCCCTCGGTAAGATCAGCCCTTCGATCACTGGGCTACTGCGTTATCAGCGATCGGGAATTGCTAACCAAACGATTAACAATTTTGGTGATACCTCTAGTTTACGTTTGGGGCTAGCCTATCGAGATCCTGCTAATGATGCCCTTAATGCTCTATTACGCTATGAATATCGCCAAAACCCTAGCAGTATTCCTGAAAGCTTTATTGGTGGTATTGGCTCAGGCTCAGAAGAGCATGTTCTCGCACTTGAAGCTATCTATTCGCCAAACTGGCAATGGGAATTTTATGGGAAGTATGCTTTGCGCAATAATACTTCCTACTTGGCTCAGGACTTAATTGGAACTTCGGCGATTAATTTAGCGCAGTTACGTGCTACCTATCGAATGGGCTATAACTTCGATGTGTCGGCTGAGGGCAGATTGATCAACCAACCGACCGCAGGATTTAATGAAGTTGGCTTTGTTACCGAACTCGGTTACTATGCTACGCCCAACTTGCGATTTGCTCTGGGCTACAGTTCTGGTGCAGTCAATAATGACCGAGACTTCAGTGGTACACGTTCAGCAGGTGGAATTTATGCGGCGGTAACCTTCAAACTCAATGAACTATTTGACGGATTTGGGCTACAGAAGATTGCGCCACCTCAGCAGAAAGAACCGCTTGATCCTAGCGTCGCCATTGAATTACCCGTTAATTCGAAGAAAGCTGGTACTACGACAGCATCGGTTCCTAGTAATCTGTCTGAAGTAGTCAGAGTGTCGCTTGCTCAGCCCGTAGAATTTCCAAAATCTCAAGTTAATTTGTCCCCAATTAACCAATTGGTTTTGGATAACTTAGTAACAGTGTTACGCGAATATCCTGCTTTAAATATTGATGTACAGGGGCATTTGGCATCTCTAACTGAGGCAAGTGCCAATAGTCCTGATGCTCAGCGACTGGGTAAAGTGCGTTCATATTTAATGCGCCAAGGCATTGATGGTGGTCGGATTACGATGCGATCGCTGGGTGCTCCAGAAATTGACGACAAGCCTCAAGTGCTTCTTGCTCTTGGTGGCACAAGAGAGACCTTTACGCAAATATCCGATCGGATCAAGCAAGGCAATGGCAGCAGCATTCTTCAGAATGTTCTACCTAGTGACTTGTCAAGTGTATCTTCTAATTCACCAGTTGCTTCTAGCCCTCTGCGAGTTCAAGCTATCTCACAACGGATTGAGTTTGCCCCAGTTGGCAAAATGACCGATCCTAGTAATGCCAATCTTGATTTGTTGATTAGTCGAATTGTCAACAATCCAGAGGTAGCAGTCGAGCTGCAAGGTAATCTCGATGGCTCAGAACTCGAAATCAATCGTTTGATGGGACTACGCAGCTATCTAATTCAAAAGGGCATCGCGAGCGATCGCATTTTGATTAGTCCTGCAAATAGCGATACGGCAAATAGCAATACCGCAAATAGTATTACGCTCACTCTTGCAAATTTGGAAGGAGTACCTATCGCCCAATTGCCTAATGGCTCTACGCCTGCGAGAACGATCGCGCAACAAAATAATGATAATCGTCTCAGTCTCAATCTGTCAGGGCTAAATCAGTCTGGACTCAATCTGGGTGAACTAACTATTTCCTCATCCTCCTTGCTCAGTCAACTTCTCGATCCTGAGAACTATCGCCGTCAGCTCATCGGATTATTACCTAGTCCACAACTGCTCACCATGCTTTTAGAACCGCAAGCTCAACCAACTTTGCTATCGACTAACTTCTCAACCTTCCTATCTGGTTTCCCATTGCCTGAAACTGCACCGCGTTGGTCATCTATTCCTTCAGCTCAAATTTTATCTCTCTTATTCCCTGATCCAAATGCAGCGCCTGAGAGACAACCTGATTTGATTGCTGAAGACACTAAGCGTGACTCAAATACCCGCCGTTTAGTGTCAGCCTTGAACTTCCTGCTCAGTCGCGATCGCGATGTGTTGACAGCTCTGCTGCGATCGCTTAACGAGAGCCAACCTGAGCTGCGTGGCGAAATTATCCGACCTGAACTATTTGAAGAGGGCAAACCATGAAGAGAAGACTTACCCTCGTTATTTTGATGATGGCAGAGTTTCTAGCACTGTCGTTAAATGAGCAGTTGCTCACGATGGCGCAGACATTGCCACAGGCTTCACCAGACAACCCAGCGCCATCATCACTTCCATCATTTTTAACGATTAACGTTAATAGCAATCGAGATGACAACTTGCGCGATCGCGAATTGACTCTGCATGAAGCAATTCTGATCGCCAATGGGACGCTCCGCACTGACCAGCTTACTCCTGCTGAACTTGCTCAAGTCTTGCCCCGTAAAGGTCGCCACCAGATTCGATTTCAAAATCTTGAGATTCCTAAGATTCAGCTAACAAGTGCTTTGCCCCCGCTACTTGTGCCAATGGAGATTGATGGAACAACTCATCCCGCTTATAAAGAAGAAACAAGCTTTGCCCAAGAAATTCCGATCCCAGTCCCAGTAGTAACGATTACTCCTGCGGCTGGAGCAGAAATTTTTCGGGGTTTGACCATCACCAGCGATGATGTCTTGATTCGTGGTCTGAGTATCTACGGATTTAGCTCACGGCACGTTGAAACCGCTGTTACTCCTCTAGGCGATATCTTCATTTCCCATCGCTTGCCACCGCCAGACACGACCCAACAGCAACAGCCTGCCAAAGACTTTTCCTTTTACGATCGCGATCGCCCTGCGGCTCGTGTGACGATCGAAAATAATTGGCTGGGAGTTCCTCCCGATGGATCGATGCCCTCACAGCCTTCTGCTTTTGGGGTATATCTATTTCATGGTGTTGATGCGAATATTCGCCGCAATCGGATTGCCAATCATGAAGGCAGTGGCATTATCACCGCCGTTGACACTCGCAACTCTGTCATTCAAGAGAATGTAATTGAGGGCAATGGTTTTGATGGAATGCCTGATGCAATTCGGCTTGAAGGAAGAATTGCGGGAATGCAGGTGCGATCGAATATTATTTGTGGCAATGCTGGTTCAGCGGTATTTTTATTTAAGCCAGAAGGTGCAATTAAGGTTCAAGATAATACTGTGAGTTTTAACGCCCGTTTCTTTCGCCGCTCTGCTATTTATTTAATGGGACGCGGACATATCGTTAGCAATAATCGCATTAGCAATCAAGCGGGATCTGGTGTAACCGTGGCAGCTTTTCCTACTAGCGATCGCAATTTGATTCGCCAAAATCAATTTCAATTCATTGAAGGTTTAGATATTGATTTGATCTCTCGTCGCAATGTTAGTGAAAAGGATTTTCGTACAGGGGATGGGCGCAACCCTAAACGCGATTCCCATTTTTGGCGAGTTGATACGGCAAATGGAGCGATCGATGCTCCCGAATTTCGCGCTGATCGATTTAGTCGCATTGATGGCAAGGTTGGCATCGATGGCATCGCTGACCCCAATACAGAAATTGATCTCTATCGATTGCGGGGTGGTGGGCTATATGAGTTGCTAACCACACTCAAAACTGACGCTAAAGGCAACTTCAGTACTAGCTTAGATAACCTTAAAGCTGGTGATACCCTCAGCGCGATCGCTACCGATCTTGAGTTTGGTACATCAGAGCCTGCTCGCCATGTCCGCATCGCCGAACTCAATCAACCCGTCCCTGTGATGCCGCCCGACACCATTCCGCCCCCCCAATGCACCACGCCGCCCCCGCCCCCCATAGCGATCGAACCACCGCCGCCGCCAGCCCCCCCCACTTTACAACTGCCGCGCCAAGTCCACTTTGCCCTCGATGAGGACTTCATCAGCAATGCCTCCGTCAAGGTATTAGACAAAATTGTAACGGCGCTCAAAACCTATCCCAGCATCACCCTTGAGCTAGTCGGTCACACCGATCCCAGAGCCACCGATGCTTACAATATCGAACTTGGATTCCGCCGCAGTCGCTCGGTGAGTCGCTACCTCCGCAGCCAAGGCATTGCCCCCGAAAGGATCGTGGTGCGATCGCAAGGGGAGAGACAAAGACTCACCAATCAAACCGATGTCGTTAACTATGCTCGCGATCGGCGGGTGGAGTTCTTCCTGTTTAATATTCAAGGAATCGAAATTCAGTTAATCGACCAACAAGAAGATATTCAAATCGAAGATAAATAGAGCCAAATAAGGGAAGTAACTTGAATATGTCGAAGAAGTGGCAAAGTACGATTATGAAATTATTTAATTCCTTTTCTCTGGCAACTCTTCGCCAAATTAAGAAGTATCTGCTTCCCTTTGTAAGTTTTATCATCACCCTTAGCATCATTCTCTTTGGCAATCACCACACCGTGCCACCTGCTCAATCACAGGGGACTGTTGCTGGCATTAACAAAAGTTTTTCGCCAAGTACTGTTAACCCTGGCGAAGTATCCAGCCTTAGCGTCTCTTTATTTAACTCCAGCGCGGCTCCCCTAACTGGTTCAACCTTTACAGACAACTTGCCCACAGGAATGAGGGTTGCGAATCCACTCAATGTAGTCAATAGTTGCGGGGGCACTGTAACAACATCGGCGGGAGCATTGTTATTCTTATTAGAAGGCGGTACTGTTCCCCCCGCATCAGGTGGGAATGATGGTTCATGTATTGTTACCGTGGATGTTGTCACGACAGTTCAAGGCAACTCGGTTAACACAATTCCAGTTAATGGGCTAAACAACGATCAAAATCAAAGAAATGCCCAACCTGCCAGCGCTACCCTACAAGTCAGGGCAATGAATAACCCTAGTCTGAATAAGACTATTAACCCTAATACGATTCGTAGTGGCGATAGTGCGCTCCTAACTATTACCCTAAACAACAACGATCTCTCCATCCCCTTGACCAATGTCTCCTTTACCGACACATTACCAACCAACGTAACGATCGCAGGTGCTGCTAGTACCAACTGTACATTGGCTCCCACCCCAAGCACTACTGCCAACTCCGTCACTCTCACAGGCGCAACAGTGCCACCAAGCGGCTCTTGTATCGTCACTGTACCAATTACTTCATCAGTAGTCGGCGGTCCTTATACCAATACAATTCCCATCGGCGCAATTAGCTCCACGCAGGGAGTTTCTAATGCAAGTCCAGCTACAGCGCCCCTCACAGTCCAACAAAGACAGATCACCGTTGCCAAAGCATTTTCCCCCAATAATCCCTTTGTTAATGGCACTAGTAATCTCACCATTACCCTTACCAACCCCACCACTAGTTCAAATTTTACGGGGCTTGAGCTTACAGATATTATGCCTGCTGACACCACTGTAACAGGTATCACATCCTCATCCTGTGGCGGTACTGCAAGCTTTCTCGCGGATCGTGTGACCTTAACAGGTGGCTCATTAACCTTTAACACTTTGGGAAATAACAGTTGTACAATCGTCGCGACCGTAACTTCTAGTGTCACTGGCAACAGAACCAATACAATTGCTGCCAACGATGTTGGTAATGCTCAAGGAGTACCTAGCACTGCGGCTAATGCTAGCGTCAACTTCCAAGCCCTCAACATCACTGGCACTAAATCCTTTGCACGGGTGACAACGCCTGCTCCTTCAAATATTGGCGCGTCCCAATTGATAGCTGGTGAAGTTGGCAGATTTACAATTACTTTAAACAATCCTACGGCGGTTAACTACACAGAATTAGCCTTTGTAGATACTTTCCCTAACAACTTTCTCCAAACTAATGGCACTTTCACCAATAGCTGCGGTGGAACTTTGGCGATCGTTGATGCAAATCCTGATCGAGTAGAACTGACCAACGGATTACTAAATGCAAATGCTACTTGTACAATTACTTTTGAGGTAGTTGCATCACCTGGTGGCGGCTCATTTACCAACTCATTACCAGCTAACTCGATAACTACGTTCCAAGGCGGAAGGAATGCTAGTGCGATCAATTCAGGCGCAGTAACTTCAGTGGGTGTTATGGTAACTAAAGCCTTTGTTCCTTCTACAGTTCCTGTAAATGGAGTTTCCGAAGCGACCATTACTGTCGCTAATTTATCGGGAATTGATCTTACAAATATACTTGTTCCCGATGTGCCGCCTGCGGGCTTGATTGTCGCAAATCCTGTTAATGCCAGCACAACCTGTACAGGCGGGAGTGTCACCCGCGACAATGGTGTCACACCATTATCGGGGGGGGAGACAGCGTTTAGATTGGTTGGAGCCAGTCTAAACATTGGTCAAACTTGCACATTCACATTAAACCTGACCCCTACAACAATCAACAATAAAGTTAATGCTTTTACTGCCAACAACATTACCAATGCCCAAAATGTACCTGCGGTAGCTCCAAGTACCACATTAACTGTCGGAAATCTTGATATTATTGTCAATAAATCTTTCGCGACTAGCCCCGTAAACATTGGTGCAACCAGCAGACTGACTGTAAACTTAGTGATTCCAAATAATTCGGGAAATGTTACGAACTTAAATTTAACCGATACATTACCAGCAGGATTACAAATTTCTAGTACTCCCAACTTAACTCGCAGTGTTGACTGTATTGGAGGAACGATCGCCGCACCAGCCCCTGGCAATACGATTACATGGATAAATGTGGGCATCAATCAAAATAATACTTGTTCAGTCCAGGTAAATACAGTCGCAACTACGCCTGGCGATAAGACTAATACCATTCCCGCAGGCGCAATCGTCACCGAGCAGGCTAGGACTAACGCTAGTCCAGCTAATGCAACCCTAGCAGTAGTATCCGCACAAATTAGCAAATCCTTTTTCCCGACTCAGATAGCTCCTGGGGGTCGCAGTGTCTTATCCGTAACGATTACTAACCGTGCGACTTTTGACCTCACTAACGTTCAAGTAATTGACCCCTTACCCCAAACACCTGCTGATCAAGCGATCAGGATCGCTAATCCCCCTAATGGCAGCACAACCTGCGCGGGTGGTACGGTTAACGCTGTGGCAAGTGGCACGAGTTTTAGTCTCACAGGAGCCACTGTCCCTGCCTCTGTCGGTATTGTACCTGGGGTCTGTACCTTCCAAGTCGAAGTGACTGGTACGGCTTCTAGTGGCAGCATTGTCAACACTATTCCTGCGGGAGTCGCTAACTTTAGTAGTACTGAGGGGGTAACCACATCTGCTCCTGCTTCAGCAACCCTTAGTTATGGACCTCTACAAATTTTAGTTAATAAAAACTTTAATCCCCTGACTGTCTCAGGTGGTTCTACATCATTGTTAAGCGTTCAATTAACAAACAGCTCGGCAATAAACTATGTGGGTGTAAACTTTACAGACAATATGCCCTCTGGCATGATTGTTGCGTCGCCACTAGATGCTACTACTACCTGTGCCTCTGGCATCATTACGGCAATACCGGGAGCAGGCAGTTTCAATTTGTCAGGAGCATCAATGCCTGCTAATACAAGTTGTACCGTATCAGTTAGGGTCACTTCTTCTAGCGCGGGCAACCTTACTAACATAATTCCTGTGGGAGGGGTCAGAAGTTTTCAGGGTGCAGTTAATACGCAACCAGCAGAGGCGACATTGACTAACCTAGCTGGTCTTGGGCTTGGCAAAAGCTTTAGCCCTTCAACGGTCAATCCCGGCGATACGACTAGGTTAACGATTACGATCATTAACTCACGACCAGTCGACTTAGCCAATTTAGCCATTACCGATACTTTACCAGCAGGACTAACTATTGCCTCAACTCCCAATACAACTACTAACTGTCCTAATGGCTTGGTTACCACTACGGCAAATAGTGTTACCCTCACTGGCGCAACCGTTAATAACAGTACAACCTGTTCTTTTAGTGTCGATGTTTTAGTGGGGGCTGTGGGAACCTATACCAACATCATTCCTGCTAATAGTATCTCTAGCAACCCCAGTTTTACAAATCCTGATCCTGTTCAGGCGACAGTAACTGCGGCGATTTTGCCAACAGTTGCTAAGTCTTTTGCGCCTGATACCATTAGTCAAGGTGGTATCTCAACCCTAACGATTCAGCTTGGCAATGCCTCTGGCGCAGCTATTACCTTAACCAGTCCCTTTGTTGATACCTTGCCTGCCAACGTTTTGGTTGCCCCCACACCTAATATCGGCGGAACCTGTACAACTGCCAATGTGGTTGCTAATGCAGGCACAGTTACTTATAACAGTGGTTCCACGATTCCCAATGGCGGTTGTACGATTACGGTGCAGGTAACTTCAGCAACCAATGCCGTGTATGTAAACACAATTCCCGCAGGAGCTTTACAAACTAATATTGGCAATAACCCCAGTCCCGCAACTGCCACTTTAACAGTAGGTGGACCGCCAAATGTGGTGTTAGTAAAACGAATTACGCGCATTAATAGCAATGATCTGAATGGATATGAGAATGACCCTAGTACTACTGATGATGACAGCACAAACTGGCCGACACCTTTGGCTGAATCGCTAAGAGGAGTAATCTTGCAAACTAATGTCCGTCCGCAAGATGAGTTAGAGTACACAATTTACTATTTGAATATTGGTTTAAATGATGCCAATAACTTAAGAATCTGCGATCCTGTGCCAGCGAATACGGTCTATATTGCCAATGCCTTTAATGGTTCTACTCCCACTGACGGCGGATCATCTGTGGATCTAGGTATTGCCTTACAGACAGGTACGGCATTAGGCGATCGCCGTTTTCTGACAGGTGCGAACGATGCGCCCGATCGCGGTCGATACTACGATCCTGCTTTAGGAGAAGTACCTGCGGCAGCAGGACTAGAGAGATGCCCTGATCCTAATAATCCTGCTGCTCCAATTACTACTAATCCCAATGGTCTTGTGGCAGTTAATGTTACTCGCACCACAGGTGCACCTACTTTTCCCTCTGTTCCTAATGCTACAGGTGCAGGTGTACCTCCGACCTCCTATGGATTTGTGAGATTTAGAGTAAGAGTTCGTTAGACACAAAAAGCGGCGCAAGTCGCCGCTTTTTGTTGTCGGATCAATCAGATACCCAATTATCAATAAAGAAAAAAGCACGTCGTATGACGTGCTTTTTTCTTTATTGATAAATAACGCAAAATCGTTGATTATCCTTGACGAGCTTTGAACTTTGGGTTTGACTTACAAATGACATAAATTCGGCCGCGACGACGCACAACTTTGCAGTCCTTATGGCGAGTTTTTGCCGATCTGAGGGAGCTAACAACTTTCATGAACTAATGCCTAACGTTTACTGATGATCAAAATTTTTGACACGGCTTTTAATCCTAGCATGATTTTTGACCAGACATTAAAGCCAATTTTAAAGATAGTGCTATGCACTATCTTTAAAAATTGGCTTTAATGTAGTTGTGTTTAGCCAATCCAGTGCTATGCTTGCAAGCATAAATTTGCTCAATCCCAACACTTAATTTTATTCTTGTAATGCTGCATCCAACTGCCATTCCTTACTTGGTCGCCTTTGCAGTATCTGCGATCGTGGTGTGGCTAAGTACTCCGATTATTCGCCATTTTGGTCTTAAAGCAGGATTAGTAGACAAACCTAACCATCGTAAAATGCATACAACCCCAGTTGTGCGTGTTGGTGGGGTAGCAATTTTTTTGGGCAGTGTCAGCGCCTTGCTGCTAATTTGGGTAGGCGGATACTTTGGGATATTACCGCAGACTAGAGAATATGAAGTCTGGGGTGTAACCATCGGTGGCGCAGCCTTTTTTCTAATTGGTTTTGCCGACGACCTGTTTAATTTGCCGCCATTACCCAGATTACTCGCTCAGTTAGCAGTATCCGCCGCCGCATGGCGCGTGGGTGTAAGAATAGATTTTATTTCAGTGCCATTTATCGGCATTATCAAATTTGGTTGGTTTAGCTTGCCAATTACGATGGTTTGGCTTTCGGGCATGGCAAATGCGATCAATTGGTTGGATGGACTTGATGGACTTGCCGCAGGAGTAACCACGATCGCAGCCGCTGTAATTTTAATCACTAGTTTATTTATGAAGCAACCTGCGGCGGCTCTGATTGCTGCGGCGCTAGCTGGTGGATGTTTAGGCTTCTTAAGATACAACTTCAAGCCTAAAGGCTCTGCGGAAATCTTTATGGGTGATGGTGGTGCTTATTTCTTGGGGTTTACCCTCGCAGGGGTGAGCGTCATCGGACTGGTCAAGGCAGTGGCGACGGTGGCGCTAATTATGCCCTACATGATTCTTGCAGTGCCGATTGTGGATGCGACAGCAGTAATTTTGCAGAGAATTAGGCGAGGTGAGTCGCCAATGTCCGCAGGTAAGAATCATTTGCACCATCGCTTAGTCCAAGCAGGTGTATCAAAAAGGCTCACGGTTTTATTTATCTATGCCCTGACCCTCTGGGTTGGCAGTATCGCGATGGCGGTTTCAGGGATGCCTGCGGGGGGAACCTATGCGGCAATTAGTACTTTATTGATGGCTTACGCTTGCTTCAAGGTCTGGCAGCGGATTAGAGCTCAAGAACTGCGATCGCAAAAAGAACAGTCGATCAGCGATCGGTAAAACAAAAAAGAGGCGCAAAGCGCCTCTTTTTTAGATTTCAAAGCCTGTCGCAGCTTCTTCGATCGCCATTTTGTGCATCACTTTCGCCAATTCCGCCGCTACTTCAGGACGTGAGAATTCAGGCGGCGGACATTCACCACGACGGAGCATTTCGCGGACTTTTGTACCAGAAAGATGGACGCGCTCTTCGGGAAGACTGGCACTGGTTTTAGTGGTTGCCATGCCCTGAACTCGTTTGCAATAGAAAGCATGTTCAAACATCAAAGGAATAATTCCTAGTTCGCCATCTTCAAACTCATAGAAAATATGTTGTGCGTCATAGGTTCCGTAGTAGTCTCCGACACCTGCATGATCGCGCCCGACGATGAAGTGAGTACAACCATAGTTTTTGCGAATCAAAGCATGGAAAATCGCCTCGCGGGGGCCAGCGTAGCGCATCGCCGCAGGATTAATCGCTAGAGTTACCCGATCCAATGGGAAGTAATGCTCCAGCATGATTTCATAGCAACGCATCCGCACATCCGCAGGCACATCATCGCTCTTAGTTGCGCCAACTAAAGGATGCAAGAACAAACCATCGACCATTTCGAGCGCACATTTTTGGATATATTCATGGGCGCGATGGATCGGATTACGAGTTTGGAAACCGACAATGGTGCGCCAACCTTTTTCGATAAATAATTCGCGAGAATCTACAGGATCGATCTGGTAAGTGGGGAAAAGTGGGTGAGGACGACGTTCTAATAGCCAGACATCACCAGCCAGATATACATCACCTTGGGCATAGACGACCTTGACCCCTGGGTGGCGATCTTCGTTGGTGCGATAGACATGGAGGGCTTCTTTGAGTTTGTCGTATTTATACTTTTCGCTTAGTTCTAATACGCCGATAAATATGCCATTGGTGTCATTTAAACGGACAAGGCTACCAACGTTTAAGTTGTCGGCAACTTCAGAAGTGACAGGTAATGTAATTGGAATCGACCAAGGCAAGCCATTGGCGAGACGCATATTTAAAACTACTGACTCATAGTCAGCTTTGCCTAAGAAGCCTGTCAATGGGCTAAATCCACCGATCGCTATTAGCTCAAGATCGGAGAGCGATCGCTCAGTCAGTTGCACAATTGGCAAGTGGTCAGCTTTGCTATAAAAAACTTCTTTTTGGGCTTCTGTAGCCATGCGGTTGATCAGTTGACCACCATGCGGTGCAATGTTTTTGAGTTGTCGAGCCATGACGTTTGAGTTCAAAGGGTTTGATTTACTAAGATTCTAGTTTTTAGCGAAGTTTAAGGTTATACCAAAAGATTAAAGCGGCTTAGCCGTTTCATCTTTTAAAAATCTTGTTGAACTTGCTTTTAATTCACAAAAATATACTAATATTTTTGTGAATTAGCGTAATTTATTGTTACAAGCTATGGAAAAATAACTTGGTTAAGATTTCTAGAATTATTAAGTTAATGTTAACTTTTTTTGACAATAAATTTTGAATTTGAGTCGTAATTCTGATTATAAAAATCGATTTTGGAGCTTTCAGTGCAAATTTCTCAAAAATAAAAATACAAATAAAAGAGAAGTCAAAGCTTCGCTCTGTCTTCTCTTTATTATGAAACCTTATATAGAAGTATAAGCGATCCCCAACCGCAAATCTAAACCAGACATAGGGATATGCGATCCTAATTAGCTAATCTAAAAGAGATATACACATCCCTCAGAATTCTTGCAATCTCATGTAGACTTGTGAAGTCAGAAGCTATAAAACTATTTAGCGACAGGAACAAATCGTAATTTTATGGTAACAACTCCTCTCAAAATGGCTGACACAGACTCCGCTACTACAGCAATTAGTTGCTATGGCTCTGCACGCTCCACTCTTGCAGGAACCCCTCTCAGTGCCGAAGAACTGCGGAAAACCGATGCCTACTGGCGGGCTTGTAATTATCTCGCGATCGGGATGATCTATCTGCGCGAAAATCCACTTTTGCGTGAACCTCTCAAGCCAGAACATGTCAAAAATCGCCTACTCGGACATTGGGGATCGAGCCCTGGCATGAGTTTCGTCTATACGCATTTAAATCGTCTGATTAAGAAATACGATTTGAATGCCATCTTTTTGGCAGGACCTGGACATGGCGCACCAGGTATTTTAGGTCCTGTCTATTTGGAAGGAACCTATTCCGAGGTTTACCACGACATCAGCGAAGATGAAGATGGCATGAAGCTCTTCTTCAAGCAATTCTCTTTTCCCGGTGGAATTGGTAGCCACTGCACCCCTGAAACTCCAGGATCGATTCATGAGGGTGGAGAACTCGGTTACAGCGTTTCCCATGCCTATGGAACTGTATTTGACAATCCCGATTTAATTTCGGTAGTGATGGTCGGTGATGGTGAATCAGAAACTGGTCCCCTCGCCACTGCTTGGCATTCAAACAAGTTTATCAATCCGATCCGTGATGGTGCGGTATTGCCAATTCTGCATTTGAATGGCTATAAGATTAACAATCCGACAGTGCTATCGCGCATCAGCCATGAAGAGCTAGAAAGCCTATTCATTGGCTATGGTTATCAACCCTACTTTGTGGAAGGTTCCGATCCTGAGTCGATGCATCAGGCGATCGCCGCTACCCTTGAGCATTGCATTAACGAGATTAGACGCATTCAAATGGAATCTCGGAGTACAGGTGTTCCCACAAGGGCAAAGTTCCCAATGATCGTGTTTCGGACTCCCAAGGGCTGGACAGGTCCCAAGGAAGTAGATGGGCATAAAGTCGAAGGCTTTTGGCGAGCGCACCAAGTGCCACTGTCGGGAATGCATAATAATCCCGAACATTTAAAAATGTTATCGGATTGGATGCAGAGCTATAAACCTGATGAATTGTTTGATGCTTCAGGCAAGTTGATTCCTGAATTAAAGGATCTTGCTCCCACAGGCGATCGCCGTATGAGCGCGAACCCGATCGCTAATGGTGGTTTAGTTCGTCGTGGTTTGAGAATGCCCGATTTTCGCAGTTATGGCGTAAAAATCGAGAAGGCAGGGACGATTGAAGCCGAAAATACCAAACCTTTAGGTGTTTTCTTGCGCGATGTGATGCGTCAAAACATGGATAATTTCCGTGTCTTTGGTCCCGATGAAAACACATCTAATAAACTGCAAGCGATTTATGAAGTCAGTAAGAAGTTCTGGATAGCTGAATATCTGCCTGAAGATGCTGATGGTGGTGAATTAGCTACGGATGGTCGCGTGATGGAAATCCTTAGCGAACATACCTTAGAAGGCTGGCTAGAGGGATATTTACTGACAGGAAGACATGGATTCTTCTCGACCTATGAATCCTTTGTGCATGTGATCGACTCGATGATCAACCAGCATTGTAAATGGTTGGAAATCAGTAGAGAGATTCCTTGGCGATCGCCGATCGCGTCGCTTAATCTCTTGATTACCTCAACAGTATGGCGACAAGACCACAATGGCTTTACCCATCAAGATCCTGGATTCTTGGATGTAGTGGTAAACAAGAGTGCAGAGGTAACACGCATCTATTTGCCTCCCGATGTGAATACACTGCTATCGGTTTCCGATCATTGTTTGCGTAGTACTGACTATGTGAATGTGATCGTCTGCGATAAGCAATCGCATTTACAATTCCTTAATATGGAAGATGCGGTTAAGCACTGCACCAAAGGCTTAGGTATTTGGGACTGGGCAAGCAATGATCAAGGTGCGGAACCTGATGTGGTGATGGTAGGATGTGGAGACATTCTCACTCAAGAGGCTTTAGCCGCCACAATCTTGTTATGGGAGCATTTCCCAGAGTTGAAGATCCGTTTTATCAATGTTGTCGATTTGTTCAAGTTACAGCCTGATACTGAGCATCCTCACGGTTTAAGCGATCGCGATTTTGATTCGCTGTTCACCACTGATAAGCCAATCATTTTCAACTTCCACGGTTATCCTTGGTTGATTCACCGTCTCGCCTATCGCCGTACCAATCACAAAAATCTGCATGTGCGCGGTTACAAGGAGAAGGGTAATATCAACACACCTTTGGAACTGGCGATCAATAACCAAGTTGATCGTTTTAGTCTGGCGATCGATGTAATAGATCGTGTGCCAAAGCTCAAAAATATCGGCTCTCATGCGAAGGAAGCTTTGCTCAATCAACAAATTGATTGTCGTCGATATGCTTACGAGCATGGTATCGATATGCCTGAAATCGTGAACTGGCGTTATCCCCATTAAGCCCTCACCCCCAGCCCCTCTCCCATTGGGAGAGGGGAGCAAATCAATAAGGAATTATGAGCTTAAAACTATACCTGCTTCGTCATGGAGAAACTGCCTATAGTCGCACTGGTGGCTATTGTGGAGAGCTTGATCCTGAGTTAACTGAGAATGGTGAAAAAATGGCGATCGCCTTTGCTCAAGCTCATCAAGCGATCGCATGGGATGCCGTATTTGTCAGCCCCATGAAACGCACGATCTCCACAGCCACGCCATTATGCAAAGCGATCGGTATGGAAATGCAATTTCGAGATGGCTTGAAAGAATTACGTTATGGCAAATGGGAAGGACTAACCAACGAGTTTGTCAAAGAGAATTATAGTGATGATTATCTCCGTTGGTTAACGGAACCTGCGTGGAATCCCCCCACGGGCGGCGAAACCGCAGTACAGCTTGCCAGTCGAGCTTCATTTGTAGTTGCCGAAATTCAAGAAATGTATCCATCAGGTAATGTATTAGTCGTTTCGCACAAGGCAACAATTCGCGTCATCTTGTGCGGTTTATTGGGAATCGACATGGGGCGATATCGCGATCGCATTGATGTTCCTGCGGCTTCACTGAGTATTGTGCAGTTTGGCGCATTGGGACCAATGCTGAAGGTGTTAGGCGATCGCAGTTTTATGGATGCTGAGATGCGATCGCTTTCAGGAACTTAAAATTTGCATTGCACAATCAAAAAATGAAGATACTAATTCTCAATGCGGGATCGAGCAGTCAAAAAAGTTGTTTATACAATTTAGAAGGTGTGTTACCCGATACGCCACCAGAAGCAATTTGGGAAGCGAGTATCGACTGGACACATCATGATGGGTTTGCGGAAATAAGGGTTAAACCTCAACATGGGCAGGTTTTAGAAGAAGAAATTGCTGCAACCTCCCGTCCTAAAATTATCGCGCATATGCTCGAAACCCTGTGGAGTGGTGAAACTCCAGTTCTTAAGAGCCCTTCAGAAGTAGATGTCATCGGGCATCGAGTGGTGCATGGTGGTGCAGAATATCGCCACAGTACGATCATTAATGACGAGGTGAAAGAGGCGATCGCAAAATTAGCCATCTTCGCACCAGTACATAATCCCGCCAATTTGGAAGGGATTATTGCCGCCGAAAAAGTATTTGGGAACGTCCCGCAAGTTGCGGTGTTTGACACGGCTTTTCATGCTCATTTAGCTCCTGCCGCCTATACTTACGCAATCCCTACAAAATATACTGAGCGAGGGATTCGGCGCTATGGTTTTCATGGTATAAGTCACCAATATTGTCGCGATCGCGCTGCAAGTATTCTCAATCGCAAAGTCGTAGATTTACGCTTGATTACCTGTCATTTAGGCAATGGATGCTCATTAGCTGCCATTCGGAATGGACAGAGTATTGATACGACGATGGGATTTACTCCCCTTGAAGGTTTGGTGATGGGTAGCCGCTCTGGTTCCATTGATGCTGGGATTCTCATCCATTTATTACGTCAGCCTGATATGGATGCTGAGAAACTCGATCGCCTATTAAATCGAGAATCAGGTTTGTTAGGTGTTTCAGGAATTTCTGCGGATCTTCGCCCAGTTCTCAAGGCAATCGCAGAAGGCAATCAGCAAGCGCAACTAGCCTTTGATGTCTATGTGCATAGCCTGCGATCGCATATCGGCTCAATGTTAGCGAGTCTCGGCGGATTAGATGCCTTAGTATTCACCGCAGGAGTTGGCGAAAATGCTCCTTTAGTTAGGGAGAGAGCTTGTGCAGGATTTGAGTTTTTAGGACTGAAACTGGATTTAGATAAGAACAATCAGAGATTGATGGATGTAGATATTTCTACTCCTGATTCGTCAGTACGAGTTTTAGTAATTCATACCCAAGAAGATTGGGAAATTGCTCGTGAATGTTGGAATATAAAGTAAATAAGCCAAGAACTCAAGTTATTGGCTAAAAGCTAAAGTCAACTTCAGTGGACTACTGAATACTGTTAATTAACCCATTTCAATGGGTTTTAGCTCTTAGCCCGCACTTGAGTGCAGGGCATTCTGGATGTGATAAAGTTTAGATTGTTAGTCTTGAGATAAGTGGCTTATGGTTTTAGCAGCCCTTCATCCAGTTACCTTAGATGAGTTTTCTCAACTTCCCAATATTGAAGAATCTCCAGCTTGGGAATTTCTTAACGGTCAAGTATTGCAAAAGCCAATGCCTACTTTTTACCATAGCCTTTTGCAAAAGTATTTAGTTAGAGCGATCGACAATACTAATAGCACCTACGAAGCGTTTCCAGAACTGCGCTGTATTTTGAGCAAAAACTCGGTTGTTCCAGATATAACTATCATTCATCAAAGTCGTATCCCATCCAGTAATGAGCCAATTCAAGGCGCTCCAGACTGGCTAATTGAGATTCTCTCGATTGATCAAAGCACAACCAAACTAATCTCAAAAATTCAAACTTGTCTAACAGAAGGATCAAAACTTGGTTGGTTAATTGATAGCCAAGAACAAGTAATCATGATTTTTCGCCCCAATCATCCGTTCCAGCTTGTTAGCGGCGATCATCCTCTGATTTGTTTAGATGAGATGTCATTACAACTAACAGCCAACCAAGTTTTTGGATGCTTACAACGGTAAATAAAAAAGAGGTCGCAATGCGACCTCTTTTTTATTTACCACTTATTTTGGCTTTATAGCCTAAACCTAGCAAGATCTGCAAAATTTTCTGACTACAATCGCCTTGAATTTCGATCGCTTGCCCCTTACATGTACCACCCGTTCCGCACTGATTTTTTAACTGCTTAGTCAGTTTTGCCAAATTCTCGGTTGTAGTCTGAAAACCTGTGATCTCAGTTACCGTCTTGCCACCCTTGCCTCGGCGCGTTACTTGAATGCGCGGATTTTGTTGCTGGGGTGGCAGATCGATCTCTTTTTGCTCAGAATCGTCTTCTTCAGGTGTGCCGAACTCACGGTAAACTACGCGATTTTTGGTCATAGCTGTAACTAATCATTAATAAAACCCAATAATTTTATTGAGAGGGTGGCTTTGCCACCCTCTCAATAAAATTATTATTCCACCCATGCCGATCGCCATGCTAATTCGGCTTCAGCGATCGTCTTTTGTTGATATTTCTTTTCTAGCTCATTGTGCAAATGCGCTAGTCTTGCCGATAAAACGCGCAACTCCCCACGATGAGACATCACTTTGCGATCTGTAAACTCAATTTCAGCAAGACGAATACTCATCTGTGCAGTTTTATCGTCTTTAGCCTTATTTTCTTGAGGATTTAAAACTTTATGCTCGACTAAAAGCTGGTTCAGTTTCTCCATACTTTCATTGAGGAGCTTACTCAACAAATTATCGAGATTTTCTTGATTTGTGCGACTGTCGCGATCGCATTCTTCGAGAGTTTTTTGCATCTGCTCACAGAGCGATTTGATCCTCTGCCGCAGTGCGTCTTGCAAATTTTGCCGAGCTGATAGAGATAGGGCTAGAAATGCGTCAGGACATTTTTTGGTGCAAAACTTAAATACTGTGAGCAAAATTTGTTGCTGAACTGCTTGAGCGATCGCTTGTGAATACTCAA
This sequence comes from Pseudanabaena sp. M085S1SP2A07QC, assembly GCA_020404895.1. Lineage (GTDB taxonomy): Bacteria > Cyanobacteriota > Cyanobacteriia > Pseudanabaenales > Pseudanabaenaceae > Pseudanabaena. The sequence goes on from JADBWK010000024.1 coordinate 77,398, forward strand.
TATGAATAACATCGATCCGACTGATCACATCAGCGATCGCCTGTTGGATATTTTGAATATCTTTATCAATACGCACCAGCATCGTAGTTCACATTATTTTTTTAAATCTAGCTAAAAAAAATTCGATTTTTTTAGCTCCATAGGAGCTAAAAAAATCGAATTTTTTTTATTATTCACCAACAACAAAGCGTACAAAGCGACGAACTTTAACATTTTCGCTAAGCTTAGTCGCAGTTAGTTTAACCAATTCATCAACGGTGATGCTTTGATCTTTGATGTAAGGCTGATCTAGTAAGCACAATTCTTTCAAGCGCTTTTCGATGCGACCAAGTACGATCTTCTCGCGAATGGCAGCAGGCTTGCTTGCTAAGTCCTCTTTACCAGATTCGATTTGCTTTTCATTTTCTACAAAAGCAGCAGGAATATCAGCAACACTGACATATTCCACGTTAGGGCAAGCAGCAATTTGCTTAGCTACACTATCAGCTAATTCTTTAAGTTCTTCTCGACGCGCCACGAAATCAGTTTCGCAGTTAACTTCGACGAGCACACCAATGCGGCTACCAAAGTGAATATAACTATGGACGATTCCTTCAGATGCTTCACGGGTTGCTTTTTTAACAGCAGAGGCAAGCCCCTTTTGTCTTAGGTATTCGGTTGCTTTGGTAAAATCACCACTGGAGTCAACGAGCGCTGCTTTACAGTCTTTGATACCTGCGCCAGTTCTCGCACGTAGCTCTTGAATTTGTTGGGTTGTAATGTCTGCCATATTAAGTAAGCTTGTTTTGGATTTCTAGGGCAACATTTCGAGGAGCGAGGAGTTTTTGCTCGTTGCCGAAAATATCTCTCGAAAATATTTCTAAAATGTTTACAGTACTCTAAGTTATCACAATTCCATGTACACAGTTTTTTGAAAATTTTGGGCGATCTCCGAACTTGCCCAATACGTCTTAGGTGACACTTTGCGATAACTCTAAGGGACTTACACAAAATAATCGCTCAAAAAAAATAGCAACGGACTTCGCCCGATGCTATTTTTTTGATTTTATATGGATCATTGCCTGTAAGGGTTTTAAAAACCAACAATTCTGATTATGAAACTGATTTTGGGATTTGCTGCGTCAAAGGCGCAGCAAATCCCAAAATCAGTTTTGGTGAAATTGGCGTTAGCCAAATATTTTTTGATGAATTAAAGCTTGTTGTTTGAGTTTCTGTACCCGATCGCTTAAAAATTGATCTCGATTTTCGAGTTGATCAACCCAAGCGTCCGTAAGCGACTGCGCATCGTCTGGTAAAGCCTCTAACTCCCAGCCAGAAATCCCTAAATCCTGCATGAGATAAGAAACTTTCGGATCATAACTAATTGCGGAACAATTACTGCCTTCAGCCGCCGCCATAATTAATCCATGCAACCGCATTGCAATCGTCAAATCTACACCATTGAAAATCCCCTTAAGGCGACGTGGATCTTTTTGAATGATGATTTGACTGCGGTTTGGCATGTTTTCATTAAGAGAATCACAAATTGCTTGAGCGATCGCCTTATCTTGAGATGGCTGAAATGGGATCAATAAAATTTCAGCATTAGTTTGTAATTGCAACTTTTGCAAAGCCTCAGTAATTGTGGCAAGATGACAGGTTGTCAGCGCAGAATGCGATCGCAAAACCACCGCAACACGAGGTTTTGATAAATCACGATGCATGTTAATGGGAGTTGCATCCAAAGCCCATACTGGATCAGGGGCAACCACACTCTCAATTTGCCAGTCTGCTAATAATTGGGCTGATTGGCGATCGCGCACTGACACCGATGTACATCCCTGAAAAGCGCGTCTAGCAATCCATTTACTCAACTTACGCTTTAGTGGTCCCACCCCCTGTGCCCAAGCGTAAGTTTGCAATCCCAAACCCTGAGCTAAGCCCATAATGCCGCCATAATAAATCGGATTTCTCGCACTAGTAGCATCTTGCATCAAGCTCCCACCTCCCCAAACAAATAGATCTGATCGCTTTAATTCACTAATCAATGTAAATACTGAATAGCGATCGCTAGCTTCGACCTGATGCAAATTTTCGGTAGCTCTGGGACTAGCAGACAAGACAAGCGGTTGGATATCTTTGGGCAGCATTTGCAGCAAAGTGGCAAGTAGCGCCTCATCACCACCATTGCCCATTCCGTAATATCCACATAAAACCGCACGTCGCATATTGCTTATCCCAAATACTGTTTAACCTTGCCGCAATTCTCACGGAGTCTTAATTGTCGCGTATTTCAGTAGCCAAGCATAATTAAATATAAAACCCAAAGATAAGTACAGCCCGATGCGCGGGCTGTACTTATCTTTGGGTTTTATAACGCTATGCAATTTCGATAAATGTGGCGCTGAGCACTAGAGTTACACCAATTAACAACCAAACAATTGGCATATATACAGGACTAATAAAGCTGTTACCTAACTGCATCAAAGCGATCGCCATGCCTGTCATGCTAGCAATCATAATTGCCCATAACCAATGCCAATGAACTCGACCAGAGCGTCTCTTTGATTTTGGTAAAAGCTTTGGGGATGCAGTTGTTATGTAGAACTGAGTCTTTGGCGATCGCTTATTGACTGCGGTCAAATTACCCATTGATCGATTAGGGATAACTTGGGTCGAGCCGAGAGATTGGTGAGGCTTTGGCAATATTTTTTGTGAGCTTTTCGGCGTGATATTTTGGTTAAATCTCGACTTTAGCTGTCTTCTTTTCTGATATATACGTTTTTCAATTTTCTTAAGTCGCAACCAAAATAGCAGTAATAACGTAATGGCTATTGAGCCTAACGCGATCGCTAACTTGACTAAAATTAGCAGCAAGTCCATGTTTTCTTGAAGGGATAAGACAATTGCCATATATGCTGCAATCAAGTCAAATTGCGAATTTATTTCACAATATTGTTTCACCTCGCCCAAAAATCCACGAACTAGAAATCATCAGTAAAAGTGCCAGTAAAAACATGAAAATCAAATCCAAGATAAAGAAGGTCGGCACTTCGTGCTGACCTTCTTTATCTTGGATTTGATTTTTGTTCAGGCATAAACTACAGCAGTCAACCTTGAACAATCCACCAAATGTCTTTGGTGGATTGTTCAAGGTTGACTGCTGAGATAAGTTAATTTCACATTTGGAGCAAGCGTAATCACATCACCATTACATAGATCGTGAGAAGAGGCAATCTTCATATGATGATTAATTATTACCCCATTCACACTCGGCTTACCAGATAGATCTCCATCAATAATTCTGTACAAATAACGCCCACCCTCCACAGGCACACGTAGCAATACCGCATGTTGTCGAGAGACAAATCGCGAATAAAGTTGAATATTATTATTCACATCCCGCCCAATCGTATACTTTAAGCCATCAAGTGCGAGTTTTCTACTACCTCTCGCATCATTGATTAATAGTGTGTGACTAACGTGTGTTTCGCTCATTAGCTCACCAAAAAAAGAAGTAGATGTTGCTTACCAGCGAAAAGTATATGCTACTGGCAGACATTTTAGTTTAATCTTGCTCTACTTTACTCTACAAATGAATTGAATAATAGAGTTTTTATCAAGAGTTAGTGAATCTCTGTAGCTTGTTTATTCTTTGTATATTTAGAGCACATACTCAAACTTAAATCTTCAAGCTGATTTTCAAAAAGCTGATTTTCAAATTAACTTCGGCGCAAGATACAGAGTATGCACTTCAGGCGCGAACGTGACGATATCACCATCTTGCAGATCATGGGAAGAAACTTTTTGGATCGCATTTAAAATAATCCCATTTTTACTGAGTTTACCTGAGTCGCTACCATCGATAATCCGATAAGTATCAAGGCGATCGCGATGACGAACTTTCCTCAGAGTCGCGTGATACCGCGAGACAAAATTAGAGTTGAGGTGAACGGTGTTATCGGTTTCGCGACCAATTGTATATTGATTCTCAACTAGCTGCATCTTACGAGTTCCACTGTTGTCAGTTACTACCAACGTGTGTTCACTAGAAAAATTAATGCTAATTTCAGACTCTTCTTGAGTTGTAATTGTCATATTTTTACAATTACTCTTATTTTATTCATTTAACTTAATCTGGAGCTAACGGTGAAAGCAAGCACCTTTGGGATGAGGGTAAAAGGCTTACCTTGGATCGGCTTTCTAAATAGTTATAGCCTTAGCCACTTTTATCAAGACAAATCAAAACCCAAATAGTGTGAGGCGGAGCTTCGCTCCGCCTCACACTATTTGGGTTTTATGTCCTAACAAGAATGGCGACAGCTATACAATTAATTCCCACGATTTGCACTGCCTGCTGCGTGGGCAGTACAGATCGTGGCTTTGTTTTTTTAATTATGCCGAGGTACTTATACAATATTCAATTGAAACTCTATATATTTCGGAGAAATACTTTAGTGGACGGTACGGAGATCGCACGCCAGACCCAGATTTTATCTCAGCGCCTGAGCATTGCTCAGGAATATCTTTGACGTACCTGCGATCGCAGCAAAAATTAGTGACCTAGAACAAACAGCCGCCCAACTCGAATTTTGGGAGAATAGCGACCAAGCCCAAAAAACAATGCGCGAACTAGATGCGCTGAAATCTTACCTCGAAAAGTTTGAGCACTGGCAGAAAACCATCGAAAATCTGGACGCGATCGCTGAGTTACTCGCCCTTGAGGACGATCCTGCTTTAGCAAATGAAGCCAAACAAAGCCTGACTCAAATACGGCAAGAGATGGATCGCTGGGATCTTGAGCAATTACTGTCGGGAACCTATGATAAATATGATGCAGTTTTAACAATCAATGCTGGCGCTGGTGGAACTGACTCCCAAGACTGGACAGAGATGCTATTACGGATGTATACCCGTTTTTGTGAATCACAAGGCTACAAAGTGGAGATTTCTGAAATTTCCGAAGGTGAAGAGGCTGGTATCAAATCAGTAACTTTGCTCGTACATGGGCGTTACGCTTATGGATACCTTGCTCCTGAAAAAGGCACACATCGTCTTGTCCGAATTTCCCCGTTTAATGCCAATGATAAGCGTCAAACTAGTTTTGCTGGTGTAGAAGTCATGCCATTACTCGAAGAGGATATCGATCTCGAAATTGATCCGAAAGAATTAGAAATTACAACAACTAGAGCAGGTGGAAAGGGCGGTCAAAACGTCAACAAAGTAGAAACTGCCGTGCGAATTACTCATTTACCTACAGGAATTTCAGTACGCTGTACGCAAGAGCGATCGCAATTACAAAATAAAGAAAATGCCATGCGATTACTGAAAGCAAAGCTATTAATTATCGCCCAAGAGCAACGCGCTCAGAAAATCGCTGATATTCGTGGCGATATGGTGGAAGCAGCTTGGGGAAACCAAATTCGTAACTATGTGTTTCACCCTTACCAACTAGTAAAAGATTTACGTACAGGTGAAGAAACCACGAATATTCAAAATGTGATGGATGGTGACCTCGCTCCTTTTATTCAGTCATATTTAAGGCAACAAAATCAGCCTGTTTGAGTCAATATTTTTAACAAGTTACGTCCTTAGTGTTTTTTATGAATAGTTTGCCTCAACGTGATGTTAAAAATCATTTCAAAAAATACTTAGGTCAGGGATTAGGCGCAATTAGCTTACTTGGTCTATGTGTGGTTATAGTCACCATTGTTGAGCCGATGATTAGTGGTAGTCGCTTATCTGCGGCGGCTGAAACTTGTGTAAAACCATCTAATTTACAAAATTTTCTCAACAAAGTGTCTCTTGGCGAAGACAATCTTACTCGTTATGCAGCAGCTGCTAATGCGATCGAAAACAAACGTCTAGAGATTTTTAGAGAGGCTAAAAGTAACCCTGATTGGAATAATGTTGCTACTCTCGCAGAATCGCAACAAACTAAGGTCTGCGATCTCACTAATCCGCCAGAATTTTTGCGATCGCTCTGCAACCAGTTACGAACCTATAGCGAAGAAGAAATTTGCCGTAATGGATTTACCACGAAAGAGTTTAATCAAATTACGCTGGAGCAGAAGCAAAATCCGCGTCTTAGAAGCTTAATCCAGGGTAAGCAGATGCAATTACGCGGTAACAAGTAAAGAAAAAATAACGCAATGTAGGGGTAATTCATGAATTACCCCTACATTGCGTTATTTTTTGTAAGCCCAAAACAAAAACGAGAAGCTTTGCTTCTCGTTTTTGTTTTTTGTAACGATCACACCAAAATTCAACTATTTTTTATTTTGTTTGCTAAAACGACCAAAATCGTCTATAAGAAACGAGGCAAAATTAGACATCTACGACATTCGTGATGATTATTTTTTCTTCTCCTATTGACAATGGTCACTTACAGTCTATAATCCCTCCATTGTTTAGTATGCCCAGTGCTACACAAGCTACAAAACTCATAAAGACACGCTTATGTTCGGCTTAAAATTTGGCGGAAAGTCTAAGAAAGGCATCGGAATTGAAATCACTTCCGAGAAAGTTAACCTAGTTCAATTGCGCCGCAAGGGGCAATCTTCTTACAAGCTAGTGACGTATGGTAGCGTCGAGCTTCCTGAAGGTACTGTTGAAGAAGGACGTATTCTCGACCCTGTAGCGCTGGGAGAAGTTATTCGCAGTTTGCTAGCAGACAAAAAAATAAAAGTTAAGAAGGTTGCCACAGCTCTTCCAGGGCGCGAGACTGTGAGTCGTCTAATTCGCCTTCCAGCGGAAATTCCTGACTTAGAACTACGCGAAATGGTTCTTAATCAAGAGGCAAGTCTGTACTTACCTTTTCCTCGTGAAGACGCGGATGTTGATTATCAAAAGTTGGGTACAACTCTTGATGATGATGGCATTGAACGGATTGAAATTCTCATGGTGGCAACACCTAAAGAAGTCACAGACAGCTATATGCAGGCTCTAGAAATAGCGCAGTTAGAGGTTGATGTTGTTGAGATTAGTAGCTTTGCTCTCATTCGTGCTATGCGCAATGAGTTAGCTCGATTTGGCACATTAGCGGAAGCCGTAGCGATCGTCGATATCGAGTACGAAGGTACCGAAATTACGGTAACGGTTGATGGAGTGCCGCAATTTTCTCGAACGTTCCCTATTGGTACTGCTCAGATTCAGAATGCTCAATTGCGAGCCATGAACCTACCTCCACGTAGGACAACGGATATGGAGATGTTGAGTTCAACTGTTGTTCCTGTTCAGTCTATGGATACAGCAAGTCTTGCTGGTGGTAGTGGAACGCCAGGGGATGCGGCAATTATGAGGGCTGTTGGCGATCTTTCCGATGAACTAAGACGTTCAATTGACTTCTATACTAGTCAATCTCCTGGTTCGGATGTTGTACAGTTGCTGATTGCAGGACCTGGCGCTTGTATTGGTCAATTAAATGAGTTCTTCAGTCAACGTCTTGGTATTGCTGCTGTGGCAGTTGATCCACTCACTGCAGTTGGTGTAACTGTCGATGGTGACATTCCTATTCAGGAACGCATGGCTATGTCTGTTGCTCTAGGTCTAAGTTTGAGGGAGGTTTAAAAGGGCGTTATGTATACACTTGATATTAACTTTTTAAGCGATCGCACAGTTGAAGAATCTCAAGCATTGGAACGTCAACCAATAGCTGATTCGCAGTTTTTAGTTTATGGAGGTGCGGCTGCTGTAGTTGCTCTCGCCATAGTTGGTGGTGCTTTTTTAGTCCTAAACTCGCAAAATGGGGGCATCAAACAAAAGCTTTCTGTTTTAACTGCTGAGGAGTCACAACTAAATAGCAAGCTTACAGCGCTGAAAAGTCAAGAAACTGAACTTCAAGCGATACAAGCTAGAACTGGAGAACTTGTTAATCTGTTTGTGGGTAATTTGCCTGTCAGTGCGATCGCTGACGATATTAGAAAACGAACTCCTATTACTGTTCAAGTGGAAGCAATCACCCAAGCCACGGCTGCGGCAACCGCTCAATCTCCTGCTGGTTCGACAATATCTCTCACAGGAAAAGCAACTAGCTACAATGAGTTGAATGACTTTCTATTGTTGCTCAAAGCATCACCACTACTAGAAGCAAAAGAGACTGTCCTAGTCTCGTCAGCTTTGCAACCAGCCACTACTGATAAAAACTTTACATTGGTCAACTTTCAAATTCGCACGGCTGTTACTACAAAAAGCCCTGCCGATATATTACCAGCACTCCAAAAGACAGGAGCCGACGGGTTAGTTACGCGAGTCAATCTATTAAAGCAACAGGGAGTTATCAAATAAAATGACAAACGTTGGAGCTGCTTCAGGAATTGAAGATGGTGCAGGTGGTGTAACTCTATTTGGACTCACCTTAACATCAAAGATTTTAGGAATCTTGCTCGGAGTTGGTGGGGTTGCTCTAGCTGCTTATGCAGCTACAACCTATGTCATGCCAATCTGGGATTCAGTCCAATCTGGACAGAAAAATATTGATGACAAGACGACTAAAGTCACGCAATTAAAAGGTCAAGTGGCGAGTAAAAGTAATATTGCTCAAAAGATTGAGGAGGCAAATCAACAGAATAAATTTGTTCTATCGCTTTTACCAAATGTAGACAATATTGATACGCTAATCCGCGATATTCAAGAGCAGATCCCTAAGACTATTGTGATTGCTTTGCCGCCAGATTTCTCCTATGAATTAGCAGGAACCTTGCGGAATTTCCAACCTTCTACCCCAGTTGCAGGAGCGCAATATGATACTTATTCCTTCACGATTGGCTTTGATGGAAAGTTTGAAGATGTATTGAATACGATCCAAAAAATTGAGCGCTTAAAGCCTCTACTAGTAGTCAAAGATTTAAAACTAACGAAAAAGGCTCTGCCAACTGCTACTTTTAAGTTTTCTCGACCGATCGTGGTTGGTAAAGAGAAAGAAATTCTGGATATCTTACCACCATTAATTGGCGCAGATTTTACTTTGCAAGCTTTTGTCCCTAAAACCGAAGAGGAGCTGAAGAAGGCTGCTGCCGCTGCCGCTGCTGCTCCACCAAAAAAATAAAATTTCGCCCCCAGTAGTGACATTCTGCTGTGAAAGACATAGAAATCTTGCAGTGCCAAATAATTTTGGTTGATTAAGTGTCTTATTATTTTTTTGATTTAAAATTGACAAAGCGTGGTATAATCTCGCACCATAATCGCGTCAATTCTGCCTTGGTTATGTCGTTCTTTTAGATAGGGCATGTTCCAGTTTCTACAGATTTACTACTAAAGATTAAGTGTATTGAGTTCCGTTATGGGACAAGAGGAGTGTAATTATGAATGCTAAGTTGAATGATAGGTTGAATGGGAATTGGAATGGCAAGTCTCTGGCTTGCTGGTTTCTGATTGCGGCGAGTTGCCCACAGGTTTTAGCGATCGCGCCTAGTCACGCTCAAAATGCTACCCAAAGCCCTATTTCTGCAAATCAAACTGATGTAGTGGCGGTGGCGAGTCGGATTACTGACATCAATACAGATGTGGCAGGCGATCGCCTCAACCTCACTTTAAACTTTGCCAGTAGCGATCGCCCCCAAATCTCATATACAAAGCAGGGCAAGAACTGGGTGGCGGTATTAAATGGCGCACAGTTGCAACTAGGCAATGGTAATGCTAGCTATGCTAAGACCAATCCTGCACCAGGAATTACGGCGATCGAAGCGACTCAATACGCAGCGAATAAAGTTCGTATTCGGGTGACTGCTAATGATCCAGAAATGCTCAAGGATTTGATCAAGCGACAGGATACTGGTGACAGTCTAGTATTTAGCCTAGAGATGCAGCCTTCCGCAACTCAATCTAGTACGCTCTCATCGGCAAATGCGCCTGAATCGGGGGTAATCAATAAAAATGCTGCTGATCCCGATCGAGTTTTAATTGCCCAAAATACTACTAGCTCTTCTATTGGCAAGCCATTGTTTGAGCCGAAGGTGTCGATCACGAATCCTGATGGGAAGACTCGCGTAGCGCAAAACACAACCTCAAATACTGTGCTACCACCTGTTGCGAATCCAGTCACGCCACAGTTACCAGGTCGTGTTCCTGGTGTTGTACCACCATTCCGCCAAATTAAAACGCCTCCTGTTGGCGATATTGCGACCACAACTTCTAAGCTTCGTGCTGATATCGTTGAGCTTGGTACGGCTGAACGTGTACCAAGAATCACTTTGCGCGATGCCCCTGCGATCGAGGTTTTGACTCTGATCGGTCGTGTGGCTGGTTTGAGTGTTGTCTCCGCCGAAGCTCCATCTACTACTGGTACTGCTGCTGCTACTCCGACAACAACTGTTGCTGCTAGGGGATTAAGGCAGCCAGTCAGTCTCTCGATTGAGAATGAAACTGCTCAAGATGTGTTCAATAACGTATTAAGGATTTCTGGCTTAGAAGCTAATCGGATTGGTCAGACCATCTTTGTAGCCACGAAGCTGCCAGTAACTTTGAAGAACCTCGTTACAAAAAGCTATCGTCTGAACCAAATCACAGTTGGTGAAGCGTCAGCTTATCTACTTGGTTTAGGGGCATCGCGCGTTGTCAATCGTCAGCGTCCAATCCCTGGCGCACAGGCAGCATCTGTAGCATCAGGAACAACTGTTGTCAACACACCTACTGAAGCTGTACCAACTCTGGAAACAATTACGGTTGGCGCAGAGACAGGAGCTACTCCTCTTTTGAAAGGTCTGCAAGTAATCGCTGAAGAACGTTCAGGTTCAATTACTTTGATTGGAACGCCGCAGCAAGTTACTTTTGCTGAGACTCAGCTTGCTCGCCTTGATTTGCGTAGACCTCAAGTTGCAGTCAATGTAAGGATTGTGGATGTCTCATTAGATAAAGATCAGACAGTTGGTTCCCTCTTAGGTTTCAATGCTAGTAATTCTGACGGCAGTGGTACACGTACAGCATTCTCTTCAGATCAAGGTGCATTATCTATCAACTTTAATAATAATAATCTAGGAGCATCTCCATCAATCTTTACTAATCCTCAACGTCTTTTCTCTCTCATCACTGCTCAAATACAGTCTGGTTCTGCCAAGGTTGTTTCTGACCCTACACTAGTTGTTCAAGAAGGACAAGAAGGACAAATTGACATTGGTGATGAGATATTAACGATTAATGAGACTGGTACTCTTCAGAAGAGTACAGCCGGTTTAAAGCTTTCTATTAACATCAGCAAAATTGATGACAATGGATTTATTAGTTTATCAATTCTACCTGAAGTCAGTGTAATTGGAGGTGTGAGAACTATTGATACAAGAACAGTTGATGCGAATGGAGTCGTTAGCGGGTTCACTGGTGCTGTTGATCTACTCACAAAACGTGCTATTCGATCTGGTCAAGTCAGAATGCGTGATGGACAAAGTTTAGTCCTTTCTGGAGTCATTCAGGATAGCGATCGTGAAAGTGTAAGCAAAGTACCTATCTTGGGTGATTTACCAATCATTGGCGCACTATTCCGCAATACACAATCTATAAACAGCCGTGCTGAGGTAATTATTATCGTCACTCCTCGCATCATTGATGACAGTCAAAATGCAAACTGGGGTTATACCTATCAGCCAGGTCCAGAGGTTCAGAAAGTTCTAGACAGCAACCAACGTAAGGTTCAATAAACTTTGCGTTTTCCTTCTTCATTTACACTCCCTTTTTCACAGCTTTGGAAATATTTCCAAGGCTGTTTTTTATTTTTTGTAGGGGCTAAGCCCTAACCTCGCAACGCAGGGACAATGTATTGGTGAAAGCACAAAGGGTTGAGCATTTGCGTATCGAGATGATGGCGGAGAGTATAAAAATTGTGGCGCAAATGCTAAGCCCCTACGGTTCTATTGTTTCAATCTTCAGGTAAATATTGCGGGTTCAAAACATCCGATCGCTCAAATGGACAAATTTCTGGAAACACCAAAATATCTAGCCCCGTCTCCTGAGCCGCGATCAATCTCGCATCTTGATAGCATTCCGCAAACACGTCTTCAAAATAAGGCTTAAGGCTAGGGCTTTTTTTGAAAGCTCTAGTTAAACGGAGAGAATGCTCAGTAATAGATGCTTTCCAGCTATTAGTTCGCTTTTGAGGTTGATATTTCCATTTGAGTAGATGCTGCAAAACCCTAATCAAATTACTTTCTAAAGCATCTTTGCGATTATTCCCCATATCTTCAACTTCTTCAGCAAGATTCTCCAAATCCAATTCCTCGATATCTCCTTTGCGTAATAGATTGACAGTTTCCGTCAGCCAAAGATTAAAGTCAGTTTCGTATAAAGCTTTTGCTGTATTCATAAAAAAGTCAGTATATACTTGATCAAGCTACGAGCTATTTTAGCCTAATAGAAATTTTTCTGAGATTGTAAAAAATGCACATCACTGTGTCATAATTGCAAAGCGTTAAAAAACGCCCTCATGGCTCAGGGGTAGAGCATTCCCTTGGTAAGGGAAAGGTCACGGGTTCAAATCCCGTTGAGGGCTTAGGTTTTGCCGCTTAACAGGTGTGATAAACCCTAAAAAAGTCGCAGTAAAAGCCGCAATAACCTTATCTTGTATCTATTAACTAATCATTAGATGGTTAAGGTAATAGATACAAGATAAGGTAAAAGATTTGTACTGAGTGGCTTAGGATCTTACAGCGATACTAAGCAGCTAGAGCAGGTCAAACAAACTGAGCTACCCATCAAGGTAGACCGCAAAGCTAACAATTTTCCTTTTACTGACAACGAATCAGTAAAGCTTTGTTATTTTCCTAGCTCAGAATATCGTCAACAGATGATTGCTAGGACTATTGAAACTGAACGTAGAACAGAAAAAGAAAGGAGCGAAGAATCTTAGCCCTCAACTTATTGCGGATCTTTAAAATAGACTAGCTAAACGTTACTCAGCTTCAAGACGCACAGGCGATCGCCAAAATACTCAAACGTCCAACCGATTTAACGGCAAGGTATGTCGGCGAGGAATTTGTGGTAGTTCTTTGCAATACGAATTTGGAAGGAGCATTAAAAGTTGATACCGAAATTCAAAGGGCGATCGCTTACAAGGTTATCGAAAAAAAATATTTGCTAACACTTTCGAGATATAGCTTAAGTGCGCTACAATTACAAACCTATGCCTATACATTTTACTAAATATCAACAACATATTAACAACATTAGTAGGCGTAGGATGTAAACCGCAACAAGCTTTAATGGCTACTGCTCTTACATTTCTGGGAGGAAACCAGATAAATTCAAAACAGGAACAAGGAAAAATTTAGTTATGATCAATCGGGCCAAAACTGCCACAGCTACCAATGTCGGCTTCACTCATGAAGATTTCGCAAAGCTTTTAGACAAATACGACTATCACTTCAGCCCTGGTGACATCGTTGCAGGCACAGTATTTAGCATTGAGCCAAGAGGCGCACTTATTGACATTGGTGCAAAAACAGCAGCTTACATCCCGATTCAGGAAATGTCGATCAATCGTGTTGATCAGCCTGAAGAAGTTTTACAAAACAATGAAACTCGTGAGTTTTTCATTCTCGCTGATGAAAACGAAGAAGGACAACTAACCCTCTCCATTCGTCGCATCGAGTACATGAGAGCATGGGAGCGCGTGCGTCAGTTGCAAGCAGAAGACGCAACCGTGAGATCGCTTATTTTTGCTACCAACCGTGGTGGTGCTCTGGTCAGAATTGAAGGACTACGTGGATTTATCCCTGGTTCTCACATCAGCACCCGCAAGCCTAAGGAAGAATTGGTTGGCGAAGAATTGCCACTCAAGTTCTTGGAAGTGGATGAAGACCGTAACCGTCTCGTCCTCAGCCATCGCCGCGCCCTTGTCGAGCGTAAGATGAACAAGCTCGAAGTTGGCGAAGTCGTCATCGGCGTAGTACGTGGCATCAAGCCCTACGGTGCATTTATCGATATCGGTGGTGTCAGCGGATTGCTCCACATATCCGAAATCTCCCACGAGCATATCGAAACTCCTCACAATGTCTTCAATGTCAATGACGAAGTGAAGGTCATGATCATCGACCTTGATGCTGAGCGTGGACGCATTTCACTCTCTACTAAGCAACTTGAAGCCGAGCCAGGTGATATGGTCAAAGATCCTCAACTGGTTTACGCTAAAGCTGAAGAGATGGCTGCTAAGTATCGAGAACAACTCAATGCGGCTCCTGCGGTAATGGAAATTCCTGTAGCAGCAGTTGAAGAAGAAGAGTATGAAGTTCCCGATGCTATGGAAGAAGCTGAAATCCCTGAAGAAGTGGTCGCTGAACCCGAAACAGTAGAAGAAGTTATTGCTGAAGCTTAATTAAGCTGTAAGAAAATTTAATATTTCCTATAAACAAGGTGAGATTGTCTCACCTTGTTTTTTATTTTGTAGTTAAGTAGACCCGCTTAATTAATTGCACACTCAAACCCGAATCAGCGATCGCTAAACTTCGTAATCGCCAACAAATTATGGATATCTATTCGCAAACCTTGGTGCAGGAGTTCGGAATAGATATTGAAATTCTTTTTGTCGTTCAGCAACTGTTTCTGGTCCGTAGCCCCATAAGCTCTTGTAATAAAAAAACGAAACACCTAAGCCTCTATTTTGGGCATTTATAGCTTGGGAATAAACCCTAGACATCGGCACATTACTATTACGAAGTCCAGAGAGAATTGCGATCGCTGTGGAAATTTTATTTTGGACTTCCACAATCTCAGGACGGCTAATTTGAGAAAGATAATCATCTAGGTCATTACGATATACCTGAACCAGTAATTCATCGACAAAACCTTGACGTACCCAACCAAGCCAGTCTTGCAACTGTTGCTTATAGGCAAAATCGTAATAGTTAGGAGATACCGAGAAAATCACATTGGGTTTTCTTTGCTTTACAGCTTTACTAAGTCTTGCCATAAAAGCCGTAATTTTATTAGCACGCCAGCGTACCCAATTAGGATCATTGACATCAGCAGGAGCCTCTTTTTTTGTCTCTTGGCGATAAAGATTGAGGGTGTAGCGATCGTAGCCAAAGGTCTTAGGGAGACTAGTGTGATCGTCAAATTGAATGCCATCCAAATCGTAATTGGACACTGCTTCCAATATTAATTCTGTCAAGAATTTTTGCACTTCGGGATGAAAAGGATTTAGCCATGCAACTTCACCAGCAGCCGTGATCGAAGTTTTATCGCCATTGCGTTGTTGGGTAAGCCAATCGGGATGAGCGATCGCTAGCTCAGACATTTCTGGAGCCATAAATCCAAACTCAAACCAAGGCATCACTAATAAATTATTTTTATGTCCCTGCGCGATGATGTCGGCAACAATATCGTGTCCTTCAGACCCACGATAAACAAAAGGCTGCGCTCCTGCTTCTTGGGCGACAGTACTGGGATACATGGCATAGCCTGAGTTCCAGACAACGGGATAGATAGTGTTGAAATTGAGTTGCTTTAGTTGTTGCAGAGCCTCACCCAACTGTTTGCGATCGCTAAACATTGCAAAGTCATTACTCGTCAACCATACCCCACGAATCTCTTGACGCTTGTCTATGGGTTGGTTGATTAGTGCACTGGGAGGTACAACAGGTTGCTTTAACGGTGGGACTAGTAGTTTTATTTGCGGTTTTGTTTGTCGGTTTATTTGAGCGATCGCTTGATCATTGCCTAGCAATGAAGGGATCAGGCTATGTAAAAGTAGCGTGGTTGCAAAAGTTACGACAAAAAGAAATGACAAAGAACGTTTGCGAGGTCGCAACATTTGCCTAAATATATGTCTAAGATTATGACTAAATTGATGTTTTCGCCAATCTTGAGGCATAAAACTTGGTAGTTGCATAAGTCGCATAAGTATAGATAATTAGACTAAGTAAAAATACTGATCGCAATTCTCATTTTAAATCTAGTTTTGGCGATACTGGTCTTAAATAAGACTCGATAAACTTAGATTTAGCTTCTATCCTGAGAATTAAGGGAGCTATCAAAGGCTGATTTGAGTTTGTTACAGATCTTGCTAGAAAGACAAGCGTGTTTTTGCCGAATCAAATTAATATAACGTTTTGTAAGCTAGAAATAATTTAGAGGTTTGCATTATCGTAGGTGCTGCAAACCAGATTAACGTATGAGGAGTGCGCTGTAATGCTCAAGCAAAACCATCGAGCATGGGTGGAAATCGAACTCTCAGCAATTAAGCATAATGTACATCAATTAAAATCCTTGCTGACTGCTCCGACCGAGTTAATGTCGATTGTAAAGGCTGATGCCTATGGACATGGGGCGATTGATGTTAGTCAAACTGCAATCGAGGCAGGAGCGACTTGGTTAGGCGTTGCCACAATTCCTGAAGGTATTCAGTTGCGTCGAGCAGGAATTACAGCGCCAATTGTGGTTTTAGGTGCGACTAATGGCGTTGATGAGATTAAAGCGATCGCAGAGTATCGATTACAACCGACGATTTGTAATCCCAAGCAAGCTCTGATCTATCACGAAGTACTTTCTCAAACTGGCGATCAGGTTCCTGTCCACCTCAAAATTGATACAGGTATGTCACGGCTAGGGGTAAATTGGCAGGAGGCGATCGCCTTTGCTCAGCTAGTGCAGCATTTGCCTAATTTAGAAATAATGAGCGTTTATTCGCACTTTGCTACTGCCGATGACAGCGATCGCACTTTCATGCAGCTACAATCCCAAAGATTTGAGCAAGTAATTACAGATCTCAAGGCTGAAGGGATCTATCCGCCTCGTATTCACATTTGCAACACAGCCGCGATGCTATGCGATCGCCAAATCCATTACGACATTGTACGAACTGGTTTGGGACTATACGGACTTTATCCCGCGCCCCATCTCAAAAATATTGTTGATCTACGTCCTGCTCTCACTGTCAAGGCGAGAATTACTCAAGTCAAAGAAATTAAGGCTGGGACAAGCGTTAGTTACGGTCGCTCATTCATCGCCGCACAAGATATGAAAATGGCAACTGTAGCGATTGGCTATGCAGACGGTATTCCTCGCGGTTTGTCTAATCGGATTCGTGTGGCAGTAAACGGTCAAAAAGTTGCTCAGATTGGCACTATCACGATGGATCAATGTGCGATCGATGTAACTCATGTTCCCAATGTAAATGTTGGCGATGTAGTGACATTTTTAGGTGGCGAATCTGAAAACACTGCTGACGACTGGGCAAATTTATTAAGCACGATTTCATGGGAAATTCTCTGCGGGTTTAAGAATCGATTGCCAAGGATTAATGTTGTCCATGCGATCGGTCTTACGACTTTACCGAAAACTATCTAGAGTTGCATCATTAAGTTCATCCTGTTCCAAAGAATTATGGATGTGTCAAGAAATTAAAATACAAATTATCGCAACGTGATTTCAAATACTTTCCTGACACAGGTAAGATATTAGCAATAATACTGATTTGGGGCGCATATCCTGTCTATGACTGACAAAGAACAAATGAGCCTGTTTGATCTGACTCCATCGGAGGTTCCTTTGGTAGAGCTTCCCCATGCAGATGTCTCTGAGTCGGCTCCGACTGCGAAAAAGACTGCGCGTTCTTCTAAAAACAATACCCCTGCACCTGCGGTAGCCGTTCCAGTACATGAGCAATTTGCTAGCCTAGACGCATTACGAGAAGCCGCTTGCAATTGTCAGAAATGCCCGCTTGCCCCAACACGGACTAATGTTGTCGTCGAAAGAGGCGATCGCAGTGCCAAAATCCTCATCATCGGGGAAGCGCCTGGTGAACAAGAAGACCTATCAGGATTGCCATTTGTTGGAAAATCTGGACAGCTTTTAGACAAAATCTTGGAATCAGTGGGATTTGACACTAATAAAGATATCTATGTTTGCAATACCGTCAAATGCCGTCCTCCCAATAATCGCGTCCCCACTGAAATAGAAACCACCACCTGCAAACCCTACTTGCTTGAGCAAATTCGTCTCGTTGATCCTAAAATTATCTTGTTAACAGGCGCAACATCACTTAAGTCAATATTGGGCGAAAAGTTAGGCATTACTAAAGTGCGTGGCAAATGGTACGAGTGGGAAGGGCGTTTAGTAATGCCAATATTCCATCCCTCTTATTTATTGCGAAATCAAAGTCGCGAACAGGGCAGTCCGAAGTGGCTAACATGGCAAGATGTGAAAGCGATCAAAGCCAAGTATCTAGAAATTATTGGTGCTGATAGCGTAGTTGATGATGACGAGGAATTTTAGTGAGTAATTTAAAAGAAGATTTAACCAAAATGGTAGATGTAGCGATATGGGACTGGCTGTCTCCCCATGCTGCAAGGGCGCGAGTAATTTTAGTTGGGGCAAAACTGGATATTGTCGATGTGGGCGTTGCGCTGACTGAGGATAATACGCAGTTAGTCCAATCATGGATCGAAGATGGCTGGATACGTCATCCTGTGGCTGAGGAGCTTAGCGATTGGAATGCAAACAAAGAAAAAGAGTTTATTAGCCTTGTTGTGCCACCATTTGTTCTTGTAAGACTTGACCCTATTTCCACATCAGAATAAAAAAAGCCTCGCTAAGCGAGGCTTTTTTTATTCTGATGTGGTGTATTTAATTTATGAAAAAAAGAGAGAGCAGCTATTAGCTACTCTCTCTTTTTTATTAACGGTAACCAAAAGAAAAAGCCTAGGTTACTTTCCCTGTTTCGTTCCTAGGCTTTTTCTTTTGTTCGCTCCTCACACCTCTATACTATACATCCCTCACCCCGAAATGTCTACTAGTTTGTCGGGCAATATTGGCTTTTTTTGTAAGCCTTTTGGCTGATGTTTACACTTTTATTGGCTATTTATAGCGATCGCTACCCATTTAGGGGAGGTTAAAAGCCTTAACTTGCATAGCGATCGCCTCTCAAATAAAGTTTCTTACCCCAAGGATGAGTGGCGGCGCTTTGCTACGTCACTCATCCTTGGGGTTTTGATTTGTCCTATCGAGCTTAGAATAAATTGAGATGAGCGATCGCAGGAGCAACCTCAATGACTCAAACAATTGCACAAAAAAACTCATTGTATGATCGGGATCTTAATCTTTGGTTAGAAACAGCGATCGCGCAATTAAAAGCGGGTGATTTAAAATCTCTCGATATTGAAAATCTGATAGAGGAGTTGGAAGGCTTGGCAGGGCGAGATCGACGGGAGTTGAAAACCAGACTAGCAACGCTAATCGAACATTTATTAAAGCGTTGCTATGTCAAAAGTGAGTATGACTATGCAGGTTGGGTAGAGACCATTGATCGTACTCGCAATGCCATAAGAGATATTCTCAAACAATCCCCAAGCTTGAAAAATTACGTTAAAAATCCTGACCTTTTTCAAGAAGCTTTTGATGATGCTCTACGCATAGTTAGGCGCAATCAGGGCTACAAATCTGTGAAATTCCCCGATAAATGGCAATTTAGCAGCAATATTGACGATATTTTGAATATTGATTTTTGGGAATATTTGTAACATTAAGATGAGCGATCGCCATTCAAGTAATCACATCACAGATTGATCGCTATTTACTTGAAAGGAAAGTGTGATCGCTTTAAATGATGTCAAACAAATGCTTGGTTTATAAAATTGCAGCTAAATCGCTATTTGAATAAGTGCAGTAAAGGCGCTCTCATTAAGACAAAAAATTCAAAATTAATTTGATGAACAAATCTTTGCAAACTCTAGATCAATTGATTTAGTCTCTTTTAACTCAAAATTGATTTGGTTAATTTCTGATATAGCTTCCTCTTGAATTTTGGAGCCTTGTGCCTTTAGTTCAGGTGTAATAGGCTTGCCTTTCCCTATTTCATCTGTTAATTTTTTTGTTTTTTCTACTATCTCTAATCCAGAAGAGTATAGAGATGACAACTTCCGATAGTTTGTAATATATCTTTGATGAATTTCTTTTAGATTACTATCCGAAATCTGAAGACTCTCAAGCTTGCTGATAATTTGGGTTGTCTTCTCCTTAGCTATTGCTAGAGTTTTTATCGAATTGGGATTTTCTATATGATATTTATCTTCTTGGATAGATTTAAACTGCTCGCATTCTAGTGATCTTCTATTGCTGTTAGCTGATATAAAAATTATTCCACAGACCATCAAAATTCCTAATCCCCAGAAAATTACAGGTAGTTTTCTTTTGTTATCCGCATCAACGATTTTAGATGTAATTGAAAATCCGCAATTTGGACAATAAGTAGCTTTATCAGAAATTTGATTACTACATTCTGGGCAAGAAATGATTGCCATGAAAATTATGTCTAATAAAAATAATATACAAACAATATCATGTGAATATCATAAATTAGTGGGTCACTCGCACTTTACTTTCACAGAGATTAAAGAGGCGATCGCCTCAAAGCAAAATATCAAAATCTATAGATACTCTGCCCAGATATCAACTACATCTTGAGATCCATACCATTTAGCTGATCGCGGAGAATGATACACCCCATCGATCGCCATATTCTGCGCTCCATCCAAATAAGCCGCCTCAATCGGAATTATGCCATCGCCCCAGACATCACCTTGACCAATCGTGAGTTCGTAACTACTATAGGCAAGCCATTTTTTTGGCGTAGATTTTTTGCCCTGTACCGCATTTCCTGCCACACAGATATATTCAATATCATCATAAAAAGCATCAGGATAATTGTCATTGACAAAACCTAAATTTGGCAGTGACCAAGGTTCGAGACTACGTTGAGGAGTTCCCAGACAAACCAGTTTGGCAACCTTAGAACGCGCATTCCAAACCTTGTCGTAATAGGGGCGATCGCCTAGATAAATCCGTGATAGCCAGCCACCTGCGGAATGGGCAATGATATTTACTTTCGATGCACCTGATTTTTCTAATTCCTGATTTACGGTTTGGTCAAGTTTTTCTAAGATTGGCGCGATCGAGCGTCCGCCGACAGTCGGAACCCAATCCCACCATTTCAAAGGGACGACTGTTGCCGATAAGTTTTTACTTTGTAATTTTTGAGCGATCGGGATGTAATCGGTAGCTCCCGCAAGATATCCCGCCAGAATTATATTTGGAGTATTCATATATTCACTATCAAAGTAGAAAGAACGCAAAGCGACCTCTCTACTTTAAAGCGCAAAGTACTAAATTTCGTCAGGGCGTTGACTAAGACAACTGCCGCCGCGTGCTGCATTCCGAAAAGTTTGCACTGCTTCCACTGTATTAATGTGACCACAATAGGGGCAATAAACCTGCTCACCAATTTGTGGCTCAATGTCCGCACGGCTCCACCATTTACGACAGCGATCGCAATGAAAATGGTAGAGGAATTCTAAGGAAACTTTCATAGACTTTGCCGAAAAGCCTGTCTAAAAGTTTTTAGGGCTTCAAGTGGTGATGTAAATAAAATACAACGTTGCAATGTTGCCATGTCGAGGTTGGGTAAAAATTTGCTAGTGGATGATTTGCAATATTGGCGATCGCTTTGAGTATCTAGATGATAAATATCAAGAACTCCATCCTCCCATAACCAAACTTCAGGGACTCCGAGCAAATAATATTTCTTTAATTTCTCAGTATTGCCGCTAGTCAAAATTACTTCAATAGCGAGATCAGGAATCTTTTTGGGGCTACCAAAGCTATAGGATTCATCGGGCTGTAAAGAGACTTGTTCTACTTTTTCTTGAGTGGCTTGCCCCATAGGGAAAAACTCAATTTCCATCTCTAAGAAATATAATTCCAACAATGCGCCAATAATCGTTTTAATTAGCTCATGATCGACTGACGTAGACACAATCTCTAAAATTCCCTCGTAATAAGCTAGCCGAATTCCCCGTGCATCCGCAAAACCTCGTTGAATCAGCTTGAACTGTTCCCATGTAATTAGAGGTTGTTCAATTCTGACTTCAGGATTTGGCTTGGATTGAGTTAATATCATCTCGATAGGCGGCGTATACGCCTTTGACGTTGTACCAATTTAAGAAAATTCTAGCGATTTCTAGAGCTAATTGGGGTTTACCCTTATCGATCAGCCACTTGAGCAATGGACGAAGCGATCGCTCATTAAGTAAACCACCCAAGGACAATACCCCCCAAAGAATTACATGCAGCCATGTCATCTGAATCATCAGTCTAACTGTCCATGTTGGATGTTTTTTGTAAAAAACTACACCCATGCGTCCGCGCTGGGCTTCGACATCGACAAGTCGAGGTAGTTGCTCAATCGTAAAGGCAGGATGCCAATGATAGCCAGCAGCATCGGGACATTTAATTAATTTCAATCCTAAATTTTTGAGGCGCACACCTAGCTCTAGATCTTCCCAGCCATATTGACGAAAGCTAGTATCAAATTTTCCAGCTTTGATCAGCCAATGCTTGGCGATCGCCACATTACCAGTCGCAAAAAAGGCTGTGGAAATATCTTGGATTTTAATTTTTTCAGAGGTCGGATTTTCAAAATTATTAGTATTGATTACCAAGCCATAAGTAAATGCGCGATCGCTTCTTGCAAGAGACTTGGCATGGGCAGACAAAAATACTGGTGTAACGACGAGGTCACTATCAATAAAGACAATCGTTTCGCCTAAAGCAACATCGATTCCTGTATTTCTTGCGATCGCTGCGCCTTCATGGTTTTGCAGGATTAAACGAACATGAGGAAACTCGTCTACATGGTTTTGCAAAAATTCCACCGTGCCATCGGTGGAGCCATCATCAACTACTACAACCTCATAGGGTTGCGCAAAATTTTGAGCTTCCAACGCTTGCAAACACTTTTGCAATATGGGTAGGCGATTATAGGTTGGGATAATAATTGACCACATACTGATAATTATAAAATTAGAGGGTGCTTTGCAATCTCTAATTTTATTCATAAAAAAAGGGTGCAAAGCACCCCTTTTTTTAATTTCGTGATTGTTGCCAATGTTGCCATAGGGTCAGACCACCAACATAGCCATAGCTCAACGCGTACAGCACCATAAAAGGCAAAGTGATATACAACCCTTTGCTATATGCCAATCCTGAAGCAATTACGCTATAAATACACAAACTTAGCTCGATTATTGCAGTAGCATCAAGGGGGATTTTGTAAGCTTTATTTTCCCAGCGATCGCTCTTGTGCTTAATATCAAACTTAGGAGTGCGACGGAAATTTGCACCCGTATTCGATAAACCAGCAAATACGGCTCGGCTATTGCTCCAAGAAATACCTGTGCCAAGTACGGCAAGTAGGAAAATACGACCGAGGCGACGAGTCCAAGACTTTGGATAAAGCTCTCGTTGGGCATGGACATATAAAAATGGGGGACCAAAGGTTGCAGGCAACATAAAGATTGCCCACAAGCTCTCAAAGGAAATGCGCAAAGCGCTCGCATCATCAGGTGTAATCAACATTAGAGGGACTGACAACAAAATCAATAGCAACATCAAAGGATGCGCTGAATATCCTGTCAAATGCATTGTGGCTTGAAATTTTACCAGCAGACTAAGATCCTCAGCCTTCCAGATTGGGGCAATTAGCTTCTTGGCGCATTGAATACTACCCTTTGCCCAGCGAAATTGCTGTAACTTAAAGGCTAGCATCGCCACAGGCAACTCGGCGGGCGCGACAATATCATTGTCATAAACCACTTGCCAACCTTTGAGTTGAGCACGATAGCTCAAGTCCATATCTTCAGCTAAAGTATCTGCGTGCCACCCACCAGCATCAATAATTGCCTCACGATTCCAAATTCCCGCCGTACCATTAAAGTTTAGGAAATATCGATTATTTGCTCTAGCTTGCTGCTCGATCGCAAAATGTCCGTCAATTCCTGTCGATTGCAACTTGGTAAGTAACGAATATTCAGAGTTGATATGTCCCCAACGAGTCTGCACAACTGCAACTTTCGCATTGGGGGAATTGACATAATGCCGAATAGTATCTTTGAGCCAGTTTACGGAAGGAATAAAATCAGCATCAAAGATGGCAATGTAATTTCCCTGCACAAACGGCATTGCATCCTGCAAAGCTCCAGCTTTAAATCCTGACCGATTGACGCGATGGATATATTCAATCCAAAAGCCATGATTTTGATATTCTTGAACAGTTTCGCTGAGAATTGCTTGTGTATCGTCAATAGAGTCGTCGAGTACTTGAATTTGCATTCTCTCGCGTGGATAATCCATCTGACAGACGGCATCTACTAGACGGCGCGAAACATAGCGCTCATTAAAGATTGGTAGCTGAATAGTGACAATTGGTAAATCTTCTAAGGCGATCGCATGATGTTCAGGTGGATCGACTGCCAAAACATAACTACTAAAGCCGTTAGTTAGAGGCTTGTCGAGGCGAAATCTCTCAAAGTTATCAAAATTATTGACAGCGATCGCGCCTGAACTTGGCAAAGATGTTGTTGCAGCTTGAACTGTTTGGTATTCTCTCGCAGGATTAAGTCGCGAGAATACCAGATGTTTCCTTAGAGATAGCTTAGGCTTATGGACAGCAGTGAGCCAATAAGCATTAAGCCCATACAGTAGTAGCCACATTGCTGCCACAGCATTTAGGGCGGCTAGGATCGATATTAGTATCAGAATGACTCTTGACTCCTTCTTACCACACGAAGCACTAATCTTAAAAAATTGATCAGACGAGCGAAATTAGCACACTAAGAAATATTACGATGCTTATCCTGTATTTGCAGAGAAATTTATGGTTTGACGCTAAGTATTTATACACCTATCCGTAAACTTTAATAAGAAAAATAAAAAAAGGCTGCAAAGCGCCCTTTTTTGTCCAACAGCAATTCCCGATCAAAACCAAACCTTATAAGAAACCATTTGAGAATTGTCTAGATCCCCCCAGCCCCCCTTAAAAAGGGGGGAGAATTAAATTCTTCCCCCTTTTTAAGGGGGATTGAGGGGGATCTCTTAGGACTTTTGACCGCAGAAAGTAATTCTTAAATGGTTTCTAAGGTTGCCCATGAGGTGCAACCTCATGGGTTTAGGTTTGTAATTTATAACTGAGACATCTTTTGTAGGGCGATCGCAGCAGCTTCTTGTTGAGCCGCTTTAATACTTTTGCCTTGCCCTTTGCCCCAGCAGCGATCGTCAAACCATACTTCTACACAAAAAAGATTGTTAACTCCATCAACGTTGCGGTATTCAGGTAAACGTTTCCAGCGACCTTGAGTTAATTCTTGTAAGGCAACTTTGTAATTTCCCAGTGCCGGAATTGCCAATAATGATTCTGCAAAATGCTGCATATGTGGATCGAGCCATTTGCGAATATAGGCTAAGTCGCAAGTCGCAATATATAGCGCAGCCATTAATGCTTCAAGGGCATCCGCCAGCAGCGATCGCAAAGCCTGAGGATCATTACGCGCCGCATTAGAGACCACAACATATTTTTGCAACTCATAAATACTCGCTATTTCAGCTAGGGTTTTGTCACTGACAAGATGCGATCGCAGAGCGGCTAAGTCTCCCACTTTGCGATCGCCATAACGCTCTTTTAAAAACAAACTCACAGACAAGCGCAGCACGCTATCGCCCACAAACTCTAATTGATCATTGTTGTAATCATTTGAGAAACTGGGATGTACCAAAGCTTGATCGATTAATAACCAATCAAATCCAGCGGAATTAACTCGTTCTAGTGTTGATTGCTCTAGCCCCATCCGCTCCAACAAGCGGACTAGTTCTCTTTGTCGGCGTGGATCAATGGTAGATGTCATGAGACTTTGCAGATACTTTTGCAGATACAATTACAGCAACTTCGTAAATATGATCGTAGTCCATCGTAACCATGACTAAAAGGTTTTTCTCCACACTCTGTCTAGCACTGCTAGCAACAGTGACCACAATTTGGATTGTGGCTTGTCAGCCAAGCAATACAGTTACTGATTCTACCCCCCCCTCTGCCACATCACCCGCGACAAGCTCAGGTGGTGGTGGCATTAAAGACACCTTACGTTTAGGTGCATTGCTTCCGATCACAGGCGATCTATCCTCGATTGGTGCACCAATGATCAAATCGATTGATTTTCTTGTGGAAACAGTCAACAAATGCGGTGGTGTGCTTGGGAAGCCAATCACTTACCTTAAAGAAGACGATCGCACCGATCCACCAGCAGGTGCTGAGGCGATGACTAAACTCGTCAAAGTGGACAATGTTGGTGCTGTTGTTGGTTCATTTGCCAGCAGTGTATCTACGGCTGCTCTTGCGATCGCTGTGCCAAATAAAGTCGTGATGATCTCTCCAGGTAGCACTAGCCCAGTCTTTACTGAACGTGCTAAGAAAGGTGAATTTAATGGTTACTGGTATCGTACTGCCCCACCCGATACATACCAAGCTTTAGCTTTGGCGAACCTTGCTTATAAAAAAGGAGCGCGAAAAGTTGCGACCCTCGTAATTAATAATGACTATGGCGTGGGTTTTGAGAAAGCCTTTGTTGATGCTTTTGAAAAACTCGGTGGCACAATTGTCAACAAAAGTAAGCCGACTCGCTACGATCCAAAGGCTACGACCTTTGAAGCAGAGGCTAAGGGCGCATTTGGCAGTAAGCCTGATGCAGTTGCGGCAATTCTCTATCCTGATTCTGGCGGTGCGGTAATTAAGGCAGCTTTTGAGCAGGGCTTAACCAAAGATGTCAAGATTTTGCTCACTGATGGTGTCAAGACCGAAGACTTTCCTAAGCTAATTGGTAGTACCCCTGAAGGCAAATTGATTTTAGCAGGTGCGATCGGTACTGTGCCTGGAGCTGATGGTAAGTCTCTTGCCGAATTCACCAAGATCTATAAAGAAAAAACTGGTCAAGATTTGGGCGCTTTTGTTCCCCATTCCTACGACGCAGCGGCTTTAGTTGCGATCGCGGCTGAAGCGGCAAAAGATGGCACTGGCGACGGCATCAAGAGCAAAATCCGTGAAGTTGCTAATGCCCCTGGCAAAGAGGTCAGCGATGTTTGCGAAGCGATCAAGCTGGTCAAAGCTGGTACAGACATTAACTATCAAGGCGCTAGCGGCAATGTTGATCTAGATGAATATGGCGATGTCAAAGGTAGCTATGACGTTTGGGAAGTCCAACCCGATGGCAAAATAACTGTAATTGATCGCGTTTCCCCTTAATTTATTAGTAGGGTGGGCAATGCCCACCCTACTAATAAATATAGCAATGTAAGCTTTGCTTAGGACATAAAACCCAAAAGATGGCAGAGCTTCGCTCTGCCATCTTTTGGGTTTTGAATTGTCCTATCTATCTCTTACGTTGCTATATCAGTCATTACCAATTCACAAAAGTATTGCCACACTTCTGTGAATTAAAACCCAACCCCAAATCTAGAAAAATTTTGAAAGTGTTGCAAAGCAACACTTTCAAAATTTTTCTAGTGGTTCGTTTGATCGTTAATTGCTGTAATAAGGCAAAAACCTGCTAATCTTTTTTGTAAAAATTCATAGCAACATATATTAATAAAGGCGCTAACATCTATGGCGATCGAACTTAAAGCTGCTCCACCGCAAGAAGTTTCAATCTACATGCCCTACTATCGAGAGCCAAACAAGCGTCAAGCTCTCCCCTATGCGATTTCCCTATATAAACAAGGTGAAATTACAGGCGAGCGTCATGTAGAAGGAAGCTCGCCTATTTCTTTTATGGCTGTATGGCGCGTGGCTAACTTGCCGTCCGATCTGGCTTTGTGTCGATTGACCTTCGAGGGTGATGCTGACATGAGCTATGAAATGATATTAGAAAATTCAGAATTTGTTGGCTATTTAACTGAAGTTGTCTCCAATATTCGCGACAAGGGTTATGTTGATTTCCCCCAAATCTTCTACAGTAAACTGTTTCGACTTAAACTAGCCAGTACCGAAGGTACGTAAATCTTTTGCTAATTTTTGCTTATATAGCAACCCAAAAAATATCAACTCATGTATAATCCTTAGCTCAAATCTTGCTAAAAAAAACAAAGTCAGCTAAAGTCCTGATGCAGCTTTTTATAAGGCAAATAATAGTCAAATTTAAGGGGTTTACATTGTGTCATATGCCGCCCAGCGCCTTGAACAAATTGAGAGACAGCCAGAACCTGTAATCAAAAAAGTCGATCCGATGATTATCAGAGCTGCTAAGCAGATTTATCGCTACTATGCTGACTCCTATGCCGCGCAACTACCGCGACCTATGGGAATAGCCATCAATCGCATAGATATGACTGGCAAACTTATTTACTCTCAACTGATTTTGCTGCCACAAGAAAGCTTTGTGCCAATGGAATTAATTGAGCTATCTGACTATCATTAAAATTGTTTAGTGATGTTTAGTGAAATCACTTAAATAACTTTTGTCAAAACTAATTTACAAAAGATTTATAGAAAACTTACTTATAAAAGATTTTAGCAAAAGATTTTATTGTGAAAAAGTCTATGTTTAAGTGCTTAAAATAATAGTCAGTTATCTGTCTTGATCAAATATCTGTCTTGATCAAAATTCATCAGGATTTTTATAATTAGGTATCATCTATGACGTACTCAAGTTCCTCGTCGGTATCCGTAACTGCATCCGTTCGTTTTCAAAGCAAACTCAAAGAAACCAAAAACTTTGGTGATGCTTTGATTGAAATATTTTCTGACCTTGTGCAGTTAGAAATTGTGACTTGGGTTGCCCATGAAGGAGATACGACCCATAGGGCAGGTAATCGCTTAAAGACAAAGATTAATCTGATTGATGGTGATATCGAAAATGAGCTAGGAGCCGACTTTTTGCAGGGTTCTCCCTATGCAGAACTGCGCGGCTTCCATGAGATTCAAGTTGAGAAGGGTTCAGAGACGATCGCCAATAATCTTAAGACTCTTGTCGATATTGGGCAAAAGGTAACAGGGCTGTTAAATGGTGAAAATGAATCAGAGCCTGAAGAAAATACGGCTAGTTTTAGTAGCGATCGCATCTTTAGTCGGGTCTAGTCGCTTCTGGTTTATACGATCTGTCACTGAGGAATCTGTATGCGAGATCGGTCTACAAACAATAAAAGTAATGCCGCAGATGATGCTAATCATGTTAAAGCTGTTGGTAGCAAGCCTGCGAGTAAATCTGCGGAATTAGCACCTACGACTTCTAAAACAGCAGTAACTAAAGATGGTGCTGGAGAAAGTACTACTCTTCATAAATTTCGAGAAACCATCAAAGATGTTTTAGAAGAAATTACGGTGCTAGAAGTAAATACGATGATCGTCAGCCATATTCCGATCGCCAGATTTGATGCAAAACAGTTCTATGCTGATCTGCTCGAAAATGTTATGTATAAGACTGAAGAAGGCTTACAAGACATCAAAAGAGTGCTCCTTGATCGTAGTAAAGAGCTACAAAAAAAAGGTTCGGCAGCTACCCAGACTGAGCTTGATCGATACAATCGAGATCTAGAAATTTATAAGCGTGCTGAACGTATATTCAGTAATCGCCAAAATTTAAGCGATCCTAGACAAAAAGAGCAATTTGAGGTCGAACAAGTTTGTTATGGGGAGCTTGCCAAAAAAGTTCTCCAGATAGATCTACCTAAAGATGCTGATGGCGAGCTAATTCCTGACGCTCCAACAATTCGATATCTTCGTAAGTTATGGGAGTTTGAACAGTCTACTTTGAATGGTGAACGTATCTATGCTCAGACTAAGTTCCAACTTGATGGCGATTTGAATAATCGATTTCTAGATGACTTGTTTACTCCAAATAGAAGCAAAATTGATCCGAGTATTGCAAAGCTAGTTTTTGATTTGCATCATCAAGCGGTTGATAATGCTGAGAAGCAATGGTCAGGATTGATTACGACTTGTGTAAATCTAGTCAAAGACTTGATGCCATTCCGATCCAAATAAATTTTAGAGAATATGCTTGGCATGTTCTCTAATGAAACGTTAAGACGGATGCAGATGGACTTAATTAATTACAAACCCAAATTTGTAAGGTTGCTTCCCTACGGGGCGCAACCTTACAAATTTGGATAATTTATTATGGTGGCTATGCCCAATTGGTTGGCTATTGTTGATGATGAAATTAAGCTATGGCTTAACCCGAGTGTTCTTGCCCAGATAGAGCTAGATACGCATGGTTTAGCGGATAAGAATGAGATTATTTATCGGGTTAATAGTCAGGAATTATTGCAAGTATTGGCTTCTAGTGTAGGCATGGCTGCCCAACGTCAAGGGGCAATTGTAATTTGGACTTATTACTCTGACAATACTGTTGGTTTGCCTGAAGCTGAGCAGCAGTTAATATTAAGAACATTGATAAATATTGATGGCGATCTGAATCAAAAAGTCTGTCAAGATATCTTGAAACATCCTCATGCCGATCGCATTTTAAGGACATATAGTTTTCTGGTTAGTCAAATTTCACGGCAATTTTTAACTGCGATCGCAAATTATGTTGAAGAAAAATTACGTCCTTTTGTGATCGCCGCTGTATCTTTTACAACGACAATTACATGGTGTGATCCGTTGCAAAATCTGGGGAAAAGATTTAGTTTCTCAGCCGATTTAACTGCTTATTTATCTAATCAATGTTGGGCGATGGCGAGCGCTGCTCCGATTGTGGTCTTAATGATTTGGTGGATTTATTCCAAACTCAATCTGACCTTGCCATCGTTACCAAAATCCAGCCAGAAATTTTTCACAAATTTACTCGATCTTCTAGAAAGTAAAGTTTTTCGGCTGGTGTCGATCGCTATGGTTATCCTTTTAATTTTTTGTTGGATTACGATCAGAGTTGCCGTACCTATCGAAGCAAGGGCAAATAGCTTCATCGTTAACCTTGAGTCCTTGGTGGAGCCATATTTGCCTGTGGCGATCATTAGTTTACGCCAATGGATTGTCAGTGGATTAGGCAAAATCTTTTTCCGTTATCCCTGCTTCGTTAAATTAATTTTTGGGCGTTTCATAAGATGATGGTGTTACGCAAAGTGGAAATTACCCGATCAAGGCAATGAAACAAGTTGAGATTTGGCGATCGCAAGCAGCCGCAACCCTTGGATTTCTGGTTCCCAAAATTGTCGGCAGTACGATTAATGAAAAAGATGGACTGGTGGATGATCTGGTGCGCGTGTTAAATAACTTACCCGCACGTCCAGAAACTCGACAGCCCTATGCAGGTATTCTTCCTGCAGCCGATTTACCAACATGGCGCAGTCGAGCTGCGTTAACTCTTCAATCTTCCGTGCCAAAAATCCCTGATGTTGAAGGGAGCGTTTTTGATGGGGCGATCGATGATTTGATTCGTTTTTTACGTAATTTACCTGCACGTCCGACAGGGCGATCGCCCTATGCGGGACTTTTCCCTGCGGCGGATTTATCAACATGGCGCAAACAAGCGGCTCAGACCTTAGTAGCAGCGATCGCTCAGATCACTGATCCAAAACATAATAGTGCTGATGGTCGCATTGATGACTTAATCAGGGTGATGAGTGGTTTAACTTTACGCCCCATTCTACGAAATCCCTATGAAGGGCTTTACCAAGCTCCGAATCTGACTGAGCATCGCAAATTAGCAGCGCGGCGCTTAGAGCAATTGATTACTGGACTTAAAGATGATTTCAACCCCAAGGATGTACTAGTTGATAGCACGATTCGGATTCTCAATAATTTGCCTCCCCGTCTTCTCGACCAAGAACCATATGAGGGCTTATATCCCCGAACTACTGAAGCCAATCTAACTGCAACTTCTGGCTTGATTACTCAAGAAC
Source organism: Pseudanabaena sp. M085S1SP2A07QC (assembly GCA_020404895.1). Lineage (GTDB taxonomy): Bacteria > Cyanobacteriota > Cyanobacteriia > Pseudanabaenales > Pseudanabaenaceae > Pseudanabaena. Next base: position 109,021 of record JADBWK010000024.1, read on the forward strand.
AACTGAGTGTGATCGCCCCCTATTCCCGACGCGATCGCCTTGAGAAGCTACTGCCCCACTTGAATAACACAATGCAGCGTTACGCAATCACGACACCTCTGCGTAAAGCGCATTTCCTTGCTCAATTGGGACATGAAAGCGATGGATTTAACACTAATGAGGAATACGCCTCTGGTGCAGCCTATGAAGGAAGGAGGGATCTTGGTAATACTCAGGCTGGCGACGGTGTGAGGTTTAAGGGGCGTGGCTTGATCCAAGTTACGGGAAGAGCCAACTATCTTGATTGTGGTCGAGCCTTGGGCGTGGATTTGATCAACAGTCCTCAGCGTTTAGGAGATTTCGATCTAGCCTGTCTCAGTGCGGGCTGGTTTTGGGACACTCGCAAACTTAATAATCATGCTGATCGTGATGATATCCTCACAATCACAAAAATCATCAATGGCGGCACAAATGGTTTAGCTGATCGCCAGTCTTATCTGTCCCGAGCTAAGAGAGTTTTTGGGATCTAACGCCCAAACTGTAAAGTTGCGCTCTAGAGAGTTCTGACTCTACGGTTTGGATTAACCAACAAAAGGAGCTAAAATCATGTCCTACAGTGACTTTACTACGCTTGATAAGGTTCAAAATGCTTTTAATTTAATTCTAGAAGAAGATTGCAATTTATTTGGAATTTTAGAAAGTGTTACTCCTTCAGACTACTTGCAACAAACTCTCACAGAATATTTACCCCTAGCAACAGCAATTAATACAGAAAAATCACGTTCTGAATTTTTGATTGCGCCAATCCTTGCTGAGTTGAGGCGTTTAGCTAATTATCAAATCAGCCTCTTTTCTGGCACAGAATTTAATGTTGATAAGGAAAAAGGGTTAGCAGGCTACTGTGATTATTTGATTAGTTTCTCGAAAGAACAGTATTTTATTCGAGCACCAATTATGGCGATCGTGGAAGCAAAAAATGAAAATATCAAGAATGGGCTAGGGCAATGTATTGCAGAAATGTTGGCGGCACAAATCTTTAATAAACAAGAAGGTCAGGCTTATGAAGAGATCTATGGAGTTGTCTCTACGGGAACAGTCTGGAAATTTCTAATCTTGAGGGATAACCGAGTTTTTATTGATTCTCAAGAATATTATGTGAATCAAATTGGCATGATATTAGCAATTATGCTTTTACCAATTCAGAAGTTTTTGGCAAAAGCAAGTTCATCGTAGTTAAAGTGGCGGCGAGTAAGGCTGCCTTTCTGAGCTTGGAAGATTATGTTTTAATGGATAAATCATGCACAGGTTTCGGTGAGGGTAAATCCATGACTCTGCAACCTCTAATATCTGAAGAAGCGATCGCTCCAGAGATCGATTATCCTGACAGTGACGGCAATCCTATGGCTGACAATACCGAACAATATCGCTGGATTGTGATCATCAAAGAAAATCTAGAGATCATGTATGCCGATGCCCCCAATGTATTTGTAGCGGGAGATTTACTTTGGTATCCAGTGCGCCGTACTCAAAAACGAGTTGCACCTGATGTAATGGTAGCGCTAGGTCGTCCCAAAGGTCGTAGGGGTTCTTATAAACAATGGCTAGAGGATAATATTGCCCCACAGGTCGTTTTTGAGATCCTGTCACCCAGTAATAAAGATCGGCGTGGTCAAGATTCCCTTGAAGATAAGTTTGACTTTTATCAAACCTATGGGGTTCAGGAATATTACATTTACGATCCCGATGATTTGATCTTAGAAGGCTGGCAGCGAGTTGGCGATCGCCTAGTCCAAATTCCATCAATGCTGAATTGGGTTAGTCCATTGTTAGGAATTAGATTTGATTGGGCAATCGGACAGGATTTAATCATCTCGCGTCCCGACGGTCAGAGATTTTTGTCGCCCGTGGAACTAAGTCAACGTTTGCAGCAATCAGAAATCCAAGTCTGGCAAGAACAGCAACGCACCGCCCAAGAGCGTAGACGCGCTGAACAAGAAAGTCTACGCGCCGAGCAGGAAAGCCTACGCGCCGAGCAGGAAAGTCTACGCGCCGAGCAGGAAAGCCTACGCGCCGAGCAGGAAAGCCTACGTGCTGAGCAGGAAAGCCTACGCGCCGAGCAGGAAAGCCTACGTGCTAATCGCCTTGCTGAGCGTTTACGAGCTTTAGGTATCGATCCAGACGATGTTTAAACTTGAAGGCAATCTAGGACTCTGTGGCGCACATCGGACTGGCAAAACAACATTAGCGATCGCGATATCCTCACTCCTAAATATCCCCTTTGTCCGCACTACGACCAGCCAAGTTTTTGCACAGCTTGGCTTAGATCCTGCGGAACCAATGGACTTTCAAACAAGGCTGTTTGTGCAGAATCATGTTTTGGATGCTGCCGAGCAGGTTTGGCAAGAATCGGCTAGCCCTTTTATTAGCGATCGCACCCCAATTGACATGATTGCTTACACCCTCGGCGATATTCAAGGCAAAACTGAGGTGGATTTCGACCTGCTAAGTCAATATATAGATCGTTGTTTTGCTAGTACCAATCAATTTTTTCAAAATCTCGCCATTATTCAACCAGGTATCCCGCTTGTTTATGAGGAGGGCAAGGCGGCGCTGAATGCTGCATATATTGAGCATATTAATATTTTAGTGATTGGATTATGTAGCGATCGCCGTCTCAAGACTAATGTATTTTGTAATGCGCGAAATGCGATCGATCTAGAAGCAAGAATCCTTAATATTTTGGAACATTTTGGAGAGATTTAAATCTCGGAAAAATGGGTAACTTGATCTATAGGGCAAGGGGTAAAAGTTATCTGTAGGTGAGGGCAAGTGAACTTCAATAATTTGGAATTGGAATGTATTGTCAGTCTATAGCTACGCGATCGCGGTTTTAGTAACGTAAATCAAAAAGAACAAGGTTTTACACTGATTGAGTTATTGGTGGTAATCATTATTATTGGTTTGCTAGCCGCGATCGCATTGCCATCATTTTTGAGTCAAACTGACAAGGCGAGGTTTGCCGAAGCTAAGTCATATGTCGCGATGATGAGTCGATTACAACAGGCGTACTATCTAGAAAAACAAACTTTTACTACTGATATGGCTACATTGGGGGTAGCTGCAAATTCTACATCCCATACTTACAGCATACTTGCGGGGAGTGTGAACGGAAACATTACCCCAGAAGAACCTAAGCAACTGATCACAAATGTTGCTACGCCTAAGTCAGCGACCAAGGCTTTTGTGGGGGGAGTGGGTATCCCTAAGGTAGTGCGAATTGACACTGTTTTTTGTATTGCTAATGTAATAAATATCAGCCCTATCCCTCCTGGAGCATTGGATGTATCAGCGCAAACTATGGTTTGCCCTACCAATTTTTCGATACAAGATTAACAACCTATTTGTAACAGATGTAAAGTTCGCAAAAATATTTTTAGTCAGAGTGATATCATCCTGTTTTTTTGTGGGTAAGTTACTTTCACAACAACCCAACAAGTTAACTTTCTTGACATACACGGGATTAAAGAATTATGAAATCTGAATTCAAGACCAAGCTCATCCAACACATGCTCAACAAGAAGAATGGCGAAAAGGGCTTTACCCTGATCGAACTTCTCGTTGTTATCATCATCATCGGTATTCTTGCTGCGATCGCACTTCCTTCTTTCTTGAACCAAGCTGCAAAAGCTCGTCAGTCTGAAGCTAAGACCTCCGTTGGTTCTATGATCAAGGCTCAAGAAGCTTACTACCTAGAGAAGCAATCCTACGCTAATGCTTTTACCACACTTGGACAAGAGCAAGGTACGATCAAGACTCAGACTGAAAACTATACCTACGCAATTTCTGGTGCATCTCGTGGTACTACTGGCACTGCTGCCAATGGCTTTGTAAGTGCAACTCCTCGTGAACCAAGCTTGAAAGCTTACGCTGCTCTTTCTCAGCTTGTTGCTACTGGAAGTACCAATAACACTCTCAGTGTACTCTGTGAAGCTCTGACTGCTGGTATTATTACTGCTAGTTACACTGACTTTACACTTTCCTCCACTGCTGCGCCTGCATGTAACACCGCAAGCTTTACTGGCATTCAATAGTATTTAGAAGTCTCACTGTAAGGAGTCTAAATATTTTAGTATTAAAAAAGATGTAGAGAATATATAATCTCTGCATCTTTTTTATTGTTTGACCTTACCAAAATATAACTGTGAATAGTATGGACTCCTTAGAAGATTGCTCACTTATTGCTATAGATCTACAAAAACAAGCCCATCAAGCTTATAAAGAAAGTAACTATCAAGTTGCAGTAGAGCTATATCAACAATTAGTGAGTATTTATCCTACTCCCCAAGAGCATCACTTCTACTTGGGACTCAACCACCTGCTAGGCAAGCAGTCTGAGGTAGCTATATCAACATGGCAAACCTTAATTGAGGGTGAAGATGATTTCACAAATATTGAGTCTATTACTCTCGAACTATCTCACTTCCTTAATCAAGAAGCAAATTATCAGGTTATAAACGAACAAATTGATAAAGCTATTCAAATTCGGGATTGTCTCTGTGAAATAAATCCTTACTACCTCTCAAATCTCCTTAGTATTATTCTTCTTTCCTTAAATCAACAAAAATTTATTCGGGACAAAATCACTGAATTAGATATCTTCTCTTTATTAGATTCTGACTTGTTTATTCCTCTAGATGATTCTCAAATCACAGATTTCCTCACCTCTACACTAGAAAGTTACTCTGACAATGAAACAGCTATTCAACTAGTTGAGCGAGTTTGCCAATACCATCCACAACACGAATCTCTAATTAATGAGAGATTAAAAAATATTATAGATAGATTATTTAATAATCTCGATAAGTCTATACATTTAATGGCTTTGGGAAATCGTTTATATCCTGAAGATATAGATTTTTACATCGCTTTATCTATTGCCTATGCCAGAAAAAATAATTTTGTTCAGTCAACTGAAGTTGCACAACAACTCTGTATCTTAGCGCAGAGACTGAATACAGTAGCTAAATTTATGGCTGGCAACGTCTTGATCTCTCAAATACTTCGCAATCCCTCTGAGTGGGATAAAGCTGTTGTAATTAATGAAGAGATAAATAAGCATTTACATAATTTAATTAATGAAGATTTTTTGCAATTCTCTGCTCGTGATGCTGCATTCCATATGATGGTTATTGGTTTTCACTCTGCATATTTTGCAGATTCTCCTAGAGAAAATCTGCAATTGAGGAGTGCCGTGCGTGAGTTTGCCACTCAAAGAATACTTGCAGGCAATTGGGAAATTATTGAAAAATATCGTAAAAGATTATTAATTAGGAAACAGAGTTATCTTCCTGAACGCCCTTTGAGGATTGGCTATATCTCTCAATGTCTGCGTAGACATTCAGTCGGTTTCCTCGCAAGATGGTTGATTAAGCATCATGATCGTAAGCATTTCATGATTCATGGATATTTAGGTGATGAATTTGAAAAAGAAACTCTTCGCAATTGGTATATTTCTCAGTTTGCAAAAGTAGATTTAGAGCCTATTACAGGTACAAATCTAGAAGCAGTGATTAATGACGGTATCGACATTTTAATTGATCTCGATAGTGTTACTGGTAAGCACGCGGGGTCTCTAGTATTTAAACCTGCGCCAATTCAAGCAACTTGGCTAGGTTGGGATGCTAATAGTCTAAGTAGTATCGACTATTTCATTGCCGATCCTTATGTCCTGCCTAACGATGCTCAGGAATATTACACCGAGAGGATTTGGCGATTACCACAGACATTTCTTGCCGTCGATGGATTTGAAGTGGGGATTCCTAGCATTCGCCGTGATCTGCTAGATATTCCTGAAGACGCAGTGGTCTATCTCAGCGCCCAAAATGTTGCAAAACGCCATCCTCGTAATATCTGGTGTCAGTTACAAATTCTCAAACAAGTTCCCAATAGCTATTTGCTTCTGAAAAGTATGAATGCTGATCAAGAAGCAATGCAGAATTTCTTTGTTGAACTGTTAGAAAAGGAAGGGATTGATAGGCATAGACTAAAATTTTTGCCAATGACAAATCTTGAAGAAGAGCATCGCGCCAATATGCGGATTGCTGATGTGGTTTTAGACACCTATCCATACAACGGCGCAACGCATACAATGGAAACCCTCTGGATGGAAGTCCCCCTAGTAACACAGGTGGGAGAGCAGTTTGCCTCCAGAAATAGCTATAGCATGATGATCAACGCAGGCATCACCGAAGGCATTGCTAAAACCGAGCAAGAATATATTGAATGGGGCGTGCGTCTGGGCATCGATCAAGAATTGCGTCAGCAGGTAATCGCTAAGTTACGCCAAGCTAAGCACACTGCACCACTCTGGAATGCTCGTCAATTTGCTAAGGATATGGAAACTGCCTATCAGCAAATGTGGGATATCTATGTACAGTCTGAAGATCCTGACTTAGAAATTGATCGCCAGAAAGATAAAGAACTATTTATTGCCGAGGCAAAAATCAAAAATGAGGATGCAGTCTGGTTTGCTCAGCATGACAAACTAGACAAAGCAATCATTTGTTGGCAAACCGCAATTGATTGGGACCCTGAATATGTTGATGCTTACTATAATCTCGGTACAGCCTATAACCAATTGCAAGATTATGAACAATCGGCACAGGTTTTTGAACAAGCTATTAAACTTAAGCCAAATTACCCTGAAGCTCTATATAATTTAGGACTAACTCTCGTAAAGCTAAATAGACTAGATGATGCTATTCACAGTTATCAAAAAGCATTAGAAATTAGTCCCGAAGATATCGATATCCATCTAGCGCTTGGCAGTGTTTACTTTAAGCAAAAACAACTCAAGCCATCTCTAGCTGCCTATAAATCAGCTTTAGCAATCAATTCCAAGTCAAGCTCTGCTCTAGTTAGCATTGGTGCTGTATTGCTTGAAATGGGTGAAGTTGATCGGGCAATTACTTACCTTGAGGAAGGGTTAAACATCTTACCGAATGATGCTCAAGCATATTGTAATTTAGGTTACGCCTTCATGCTCAAGAAGGAAACAGACAAATCTATCTTCTTCTATAACAAAGCCCTAGAACTTGATCCGACTTTTGCCGATGCTTACTGGCATTTTAACAATCACATCGTTTCTTTTGTCAATCATCCTCTATATTTTAACTTCCCTGTCAGAAGGCAACTAGCGGATCAGTTTCTGAATACCTGCTATGGAAATGATCCTATTAGATCCTCTTTGGTATACCTTACCAATTACATCTTTTCGGGAATGAATGACCAAGTCCAGCAGAGAGTCGCAGATTTAGAAACACATATACTTGCTCATGAATCACAATTGTCTAACTTGGAAATAGAACTTATTTATGCTAACTTTCTATTCCTTGTTTCTAGCACTAGAGATAACCTTGAGCGAAATTCTCATCTATATAGTTTTGCAGGCAATCTTTTCACTAAGGAAGTAATCTCATTAATTGAACAGCGTTGTGATTGGCACTCAGAATACACAGTGCAGTATTCATCCCAAGATGATCGCCCTTTACGCATCGGTATCATCTCACCCAATTTTGGTCGTCATTCTGTCGGCTGGTGTAGCCTAGACACCATTCGTGAGTTAGGCAAACTCACACCGCATCTGTATTTGTATAATACAGGCTTAGGCAAACCTGACAACTTATCTAGAGAATTTGAAAGCTCTGTTACCAAGTATTATTGGTATGAGAAGGAATTGGCTATTCCTGAAGAAAGTAGCTATGATGCCAGACTGAACAGAATTAGTAATGACATTCTTAACGATCAGTTGGATATTCTTATTGATTTAGACTCCATTACTCATCCTTTTAATCTACACTTACTTACTCGCAAACTAGCTCCTATTCGTATATCTTGGTTAGGGTTTGATGCTCCTTTTATTTCGTCTGATAATTATTGGCTAGGCGATCAATATACCCATCCTGTAGGTATAGATAAGTATTATGTAGAAAAGATCGTTAGATTACCAAATGCCCACATGGCAGTTGCAGGATTTGATTGTATAGAAATTGATCGCGATCAAGAAAGAGCTAAGTTAGGTATCACCCCTAGCCAAGTTACCTATTTGATGGCAGCCCCTGGACGTAAATTTAATAGAGCTATGGCTAAGGCAGGCGCACAAATACTGAATCAAGTTCCTAATTCAGTCTTGCTTTACAAAGGTATTGTTGATCTGGATGTAGTTAAAGCTATTTTTGAGAATGAATGTGATGCTGTTGGGGTGAATTCTGAAAGAATTAAGTTTTTACCTGCTACAAAAACAGAAAAAGAACACCGTTCAGTTTATCAACTTGCTGATGTCTTTTTAGATTCCTATCCCTATAATGGTGGTACACATAACCTAGAAGCTCTCTGGTTCAATTTACCCGTAGTTACCCATAAAGGAGAACAATCTTTTGCCAGAATGGGATATTCATTCTTGCAAGCTATTGGTATTGATCAAGGGATTGCAAGTAACTGGAATGAATATATTGAGTGGGGTGTAAGGTATGGATTAGACACAAATTTGAGAAATTCTGTTAAGCAACATCTAATCGATTCTAAAAATCCTGATCATCTAGCACCCCTCTGGAATCCGAAGAAACTAGCACAGGATATGTATAAGTTGTTGGAAACTCTTTGCTTAAATCAAAATATTTGATAGTGATAAGTAAATTGTTTTTTATCCTACTCCCTTCCCAGCTAAAGATTAGACCCTGCGATGCAAAGCGATACCAAGCTCACTCTTTGTTTTGTCAGTCTATTTCTTTAGCGGTAAGGGACTAGTAAGCATCCTGCTTATTTGTTGGTGTATAGATGCAAATTGCTAGCATAATCTCTCATTTGCTGCACAACAGGCAAAGATTCTAGTCCATGATCAACTAGATATGAAAACTGGGCTAGAGTCTCGATAATGCTATTGGCAAAGTTATAACTTGGGTCTTCGCCATTTTGCCTAGTTAAATAGACAAGTATCTCTAAAGAATAATCAGTAAAGCTCATGAGATCGGCAATACAAGCTAATTTCAACATTTTTTCTGGTGATTTTAAATGCTCATTTATATCTTCACGAAGTAAATCTCGTAGATAAAAAGCATCACCCCACAGTAATTGCCCTGATCTTTTATCTGAACAGATTGGCAAATTCTCTCTGAGTCGATAAGATGGAGCTATATCAAATAAAGAAAAGTCATACTTTCTTAAAAAGGTATCGACATCGGCAAATAGAGGTTGATTGTTATATAAAGGTGAAAACTCTACTTCAATTTGTACAGCTAAAGTACTACAATTTAACGTTTTAAGAGAACCCTGTAAAACATCCAGATCTGCACCTTGAACATCGATTTGAAGAAAGTCAATCTCATTAATGCACTCTTCTTCACAGAAATGATCTAAAGTAGTTGTCTTAATTTCAAGACTAAAATCTAGGTTCATTAGCTTTGAAAGCCCATCTAGTCTCTTTACATAAGGAATATTAGGAGAATACAAAGAACTACATATAGGATTTTTAGTGACATAAAGAGTTCTTGATTCTATTTCTTTACCAAGAGCTACAGGGATATGCTTTTCATTCCAGTTTACTTGTCTTATTTCGAGATCTATATTTGCCTCATCACAAGCATCAGCATCAGCGTCAAATCCATAAATACTTAGGTTAGGCGCAAATATTTGCCAACCTCGGCTAGCATAGTCATCATCACTATCTATCTTTCTTGATCCCACATTACAAATTGTCATGTGAATATTGTCTAAAAGACGATTTTTCTTTAAAATTGGAAGAAATAATGACATACAAAAATAGATTCTTTTGCGTGTTTACGAATATTGTAGATAAGTCTACATAGCTAATCTAATTTTATCTGAGGTAAGGCAATTATGTTTAAACCACCTTGAAAATCACTGCTAATATCTACAGGAAGCAAATTCTGCAAATATGGCTGATAGCAAAACAATTGATATCCAATGCTTCTTAGGTAATCTGCTACTGGTAAATTACTACCTTGCGTTCCTGCGATATTTTCGTAAAGGATAATTGGTGCAAACTCTGTCAGCAGGCGATCGCCACCCTTCAAAACTTGCAATTCATGTCCTTCCGCATCAATTTTGAGAAAATCAACTCGACTTACCTCATATTTTTCGATGAGGCTATCTAAAGTAAAACATTCTACTTCTTCAAAACTACTTGCATTTCGGGCTTGAGCATCATCTTCAGAAATTAGTTCATTAAGTTCACTTGCCGAACTAAGGGATAGCTTTGCCTTGCCATTGCGATCGCTTGCTGCCCCTGCACATACCTTAACCCAATCCAACTGATTAATACGACAAGTTTCATTGAGATAATTTACGCATTGAGAAAATGGTTCAACAGACAAAACCAGACCAGATTCGCCAACTCTCTTAGCAGCGCTGAAAGTATACACACCAGCATTTGCGCCAACATCAATCACAGTCATTCCTGCTTGAATACCATTGCGCCAAAACTCAAGCTCGCGCTCAAACCAATCCCCTTGAGCGACTAAAACACCTGTCACAATACTCCGAAAACTTGGCTCAACTGCCAACACTAAATCCTGATCGAAAGAAACATAGGTAATCTCACTATCTATGTCTAATCTTGTCCATTGCCATTCTGCTAAATTCCCACCCTGTTCTAAGAAGATATTTTTTGCTGTATTGAGCCAATAGTCGGCATTACTGAGATTGCCAGCATCTCGGCAACCCAAATATAATGCTTGCAAAACTGGTGCATAGGCTGGCTTTATCTGTCTAGCATGATGCAAATTCACAATTCCTTCAATTTGACCTCCCATTAATTCCGCAACACCTAGCATCAGCCTAGCATCTAGATTTTCAGAGAAGATTTGATTAGCTAGCCTCAGAAATCTAACACCAGAAGGATTATAAAAAATAAATTGCGATCTCCTAACTACTTCTGCTAAGAGCATATTCGCTTGTAGATAGCCATTTTCAGCACTTAACATTAGCTCAAACTCTTTATTTCCCCTAGATAACACAGGTAAATAGATTAAGCTCATATCTATACTTTTCTCATATTCAGCAGTCTGAGGCGGATTAACCACCGTATGCAAGGCAAGACTATTAGCCCCATAATCTCCTCCCAGCATACTCTGGATCAAAATATAATGAGCCGCACAATGCAAGTTTTGATCAAGCGCAAATCCCCTCTCTAACTTTGCCTTAGCTTCCGCAACTATGCTCGTTTTCACCTGTAAATCTTCTTCTTGAGATGCATTAATTAAATCGATTACAGCCAAATTATTCCAATCTAGGGAACTCACTGGATCATCCCAATTAGTATTCTCAATCACTTCTTCTAATCTAGATAAAATGCTCGCATCAGTATTTGGATAGTTGTCAAATAGATACTCAAGATAGCGATCGCCGAATTGATAATTAGTTTGCATAGTATTAACTTACTGGGGATTTTAGGCTTTATCTGTCATCAAGTAACCGAGGTTTTCCAAATCGCAAATAGTATTTTGTACCAACGGTAACAGCTCGGCTACACCTTGCGATCGCATCTCTAACTAAACCTTAGCCATACTATCCAACCAAGTCTCCAAATCAGCCATCCCCTTAAAATCTAGCAAAGCCTCGGCAAGACTTTCGATAGCGGCTATTGGTAGTGCTTTTATTTGTGCTTGTTGCGCGATCGATAGTTGCCCACAACGGCGGTTAAGGATGCGTAACACTATTTCAATTTCACCCTCTTGGCGACCAATCCGTTGACCAATCTGTTGACCCTCTTGGCGACCCTCTTGGCGACCGTCCTGTCGCCCAATTTGGAAAACTTCTTGATAAAAGCGTGTTTGAGTTATATCTGTCTCTTTAAGATTTAACATGAGTCTGACCTCCTCAATACTCAACTGTGGAAACTTATTTATCAGTATAGCCTCTACCAAGTCTAGGCGCATCCGAAACTCTGCTGGAGTATTGCTATTTCTCAGTATCTTCTGAGCCGATGCACTCATCTCTTGTTCTGGAATAACCAAAAGCCTTAGCAAAGATAAATTTGGGCTTAAATTTACCTCATCAATCAAATCCTCTAAGTAAAGTCGATGCACCCAAGTACCTAGCAAAACTTGATAAGCTAAATCAGCCCCTAAGTTTTGGCTACGGCGGCGCAAAATTAGCAATCCGCGCCAAGGTCTAGCAACCTTATACTGTCGTAAATAAAGAAATATGCCTGCAAAAAAGCGACCATAAAAATCATCGTCACTTTGCATTTGTGCTTCTAAGAATACCAA